>NZ_PYWK01000001.1:1200000-1800000 GCF_003049645.1 Metasolibacillus fluoroglycofenilyticus | reverse complement strand
TTTCCTTTGAAATAGATAAAGCTCCTTGCCAAATGAGCGCCTATAATGCTATTATCTTGATTCAGCAAATGCTTTCAAAGTTAGAAAGGATGTAGCTTATGTTTGCAACATTTCATCAGTTTTTTCTTGATTTGCAAAATGTCACATTACCAAGTATCGGCGCTGCCATCGCTTTATTATTTGCTGGTATAGTTGTTCAGCAATATATAATTAAGCCTTTTATTAAATGGTCAGGGCAATTGTTTGAAAAGCGTGGTAAAGAATTTGAAGCGAGAGTTATTACGCAGTTTAGCAGTGCTATTCGATTTGCTTTTGTCATCTGCATTATTTTTATAAGTGCCTCTATTATTTTAGATAAATGGCTAATTACACATCCGAAAACAACAAATCTATTTTGGTCATTTATGCTGTTTTTCATGTTTAAGGGAATTGCTGATGTCATTTCTCATTATATTGAGCATCCACAAAGTGTCTATGCACAGCAAAAGCCAGAGCAACAGCATATTTTAATGCCATTTTTCCTACGTATTGGCAAAGTAACGATTTATGTCGTTGCGCTCTTTGCAATTGCTTCACTATGGAATTTCAATGTGAACGGCTTTTTAACAGGGATTGGGTTGACGGGGGTAGCGATTGCCTTCGGTATTCGTGATACGCTCGGTCATTTTTTCGGAGGCATGTCCGTCGCACTTGATAAACCATTTCAAATCGGTGATTGGGTAGCGACAGAGGACCAGAAAATTGAGGGCATCGTGGAAGATGTTAATTTAAGAAGTACGGTTATTCAAACAGGAGATAAGGGGCTAGTATATATTCCAAATGCCTATTTAGCCAATCGTCCTATTTACAATTTATCAAAGCGGCAGAAGCGCAAATGCGAATATTATTTATACGTATCTACTGCAAATAGTGAAGCGATTTTGCGTGAAGTATGTGAGCATTTACAGCAGCAAATTTATTTACATAAAGATACGGAAAAGGAAGTTATCCATGTTTATGTGGATGAGCTACGACCGACATCCTACCGCATACTCGTACGCTTTTTCGTGGCGACAAATGACGGGGGACAGATGCAAGCAGTGAAGCAGGATATTTTATTCGCAACACAGCAAATTTTCGAGCAGGCAGGAATAGAGTATGCAGAGGATGAGCTTTGGATACAAATGTGAACGCAGAATAAAATGCCAGTAGCTAGCAAATTCCTGTTTTACTTGTTTTCAAAGAAAGCACTCTCAATTTTAATGAGGAAATATTAGTGAAAGGAGCTGTTCGAAAAGTGTACATCTTTTCGAACAGCTCCATTTCCTATATTAAATAATTGCTAAAATTACTTGTACCTGCGATTACTCGTTGCAAAGGGAGCATCTCAAAATGATTTTTCAGACGCTCCCCCGCTGTATTTATTATTTTACATCTTTAATCCATGCATCTACTTTATCGCGGTTCTTTTCAATCCAATCGTTTGCTGCATCTTTTGGATTTTCTCCATTGTTAATGGCAAGCATCACTTCTTCAATATCTTCTGAAGCCCATTCAAAGGCATCTAGTACCTTATACGCTTCAGGTGCATCTTGCTCTAAACCTTTTCGTGCAAATGTATTAATTGTTTCCTCGCCACCAAAGGCACCTTTTGGGTCCTCCAAATATTTTAAGTCATAAGAGGCAAATTTCCAGTGTGGTGACCAGCCTGTAACGATAATTTCCTCATTGTTTGAAATTGCTTGGTCAAGTGCAACTGTCATCGCACCTGAAGATGATGGAAGCAATGACCAGTCTGCTAAGTTAGGATAGCTGCTAAGTGCAGTTTCTGTAGCGCTCATCACACCAGCACCAGCTTCGATACCTGTAATTGTAGAGCTTGCTTCAACTGTCAAATCATCAATTGAGCTTACTTCCATATAGCTTGGCACGACTAAGCCAATTTTAGCACCCTTTAAATTTTCCCCAAGATGCTCAAGATTATCACCATATTTCTCAAGCTGTGCACCATGCGTTGCTGGAAGCCAACCTGCTACCATTGCATCTGCTTCACCTTTTGAGACAGACTCCCACATAATAGCGTTGTCTAATGGTGTTAATGTAACATCATAGCCAATTTCCTCTAACACTTGCCCAACAACATGCGTTGAAGCAACTTCTGTGTCCCATTCAACATAGGCTAAATTAATTTTACCTAAGCTATCACCATCGCTAGATGATGAACCATCTCCACATGCAGCCAATGCTACCGCTGCACTTATTGCTGTTAATCCTAAAAACCATTTGTTCTTCTTCATGTTTTAAACAACTCCTATTTCTTTTGGTTTAAACTTTGTGTTAAACGGTCTACGATAATCGCAAAAATAACTAAACTTAATCCTGCGACAAAGCCGTTTCCTACCTGTGCACGCTGCAGGGCAGATAGTACTTCACGACCTAGACCCGGTGCACCAATCATTGAAGCGATGACAACCATCGATAAAGATAATAAAACAGTTTGGTTAATACCCGCCATTATCGTTGATTTAGCAAGTGGTAATTCCACTTTGAATAATTTTTGTGTCCCTGTACTACCAAATGAATCGGCGGCTTCAACAAGCTCTTTCGGTACTTGACGAATACCTAAGTTTGTAAAACGTACAGTAGGAGGGAGTGCGAAAATAACAGAGGCGAAAACACCCGGTACGACACCGATGCCAAAGAAGGCTACGGCTGGAATTAAGTAAACAAAGCCGGGCATTGTTTGCATGAAATCCAGAATCGGTTTAATGCTATTTTCTGCAATATTATTTTTAGACATTAAAATCCCAATGGGTACGCCAAGCACGATGGCAATAATACTTGAAAAAAGTACAAGGGTAAATGTATTCATTAATTGCTCCCATAACCCTTGATTATAAATAAATAGCAAACCGATAATAGAGAAAATCGGCAAGCCGAATTTTTTTCTCGTAGCAAAAAAGGCAAGTATTGCAACAAGTAAAATAAATAGGACAGGGGGAACAGCTGTAAGTAATGCTGTCACACTTTCCATCACAGATTTACCGCTCTCTTGTATAATTTTAAACAACCCTGAAAATGTGCTCGTTAGCCAATCCATTGTTTTTTCAACGGCGCCTGCCACTTGAATTTTTGGGATATTATTTAATAAATTACTCATTCGACTCACCCCCTTGTGATGATGAGGCAAGTGATTCGATAATGACACCACGTATTAAAATGCCGCGTAGTTTACCTTCATCGACAACCGCAACAGGTGTTGGGCAGTCCGATATAATCGGTAAAATCTCTTGAATTAAAGTTGAGGAATCCACTGTAGGCATATCTGTTTTGACAAATGATTGCACTGTTTTCAGCCCGTTTTTAGCGGCCTCTAATGCATCATTTGCTGTAATATAGCCTTTAAATTGGCGTAGCCTATCAACGGCAATTAAGACGCTTATTTCTTCCTCACGCATACGCTGTAGGGCAACTTTCGGTCCATCATTTTCAATATTAATAGTCATTGGACGCACCATTACATTTTCTGCTGTTAATACCTTTGAACGGTCAACATCTTCTAAAAATGTACGGATATAGTCATTAGCTGGATTCGTTAAAATTTCCTCACCAGTGCCAATTTGCATAATTTTTCCGTCTTTCATAATGGCTATGCGGTCACCGATACGCAATGCTTCATTAAGGTCATGGGTAATAAAAATAATCGTTTTCTGAACATTTGACTGAAGCTCTAATAATTCATCCTGCATATCTTTGCGAATTAATGGATCGAGTGCAGAAAAGGCTTCATCCATTAATAAAATTTCAGGGTCATTTGCTAATGCGCGTGCAAGACCGACACGCTGCTGCATACCTCCTGATAGCTGGCTAGGAAATTGGTCCTTATATGCTAATAAGCCTGCATTTTGTAAAGCTTTTTCTGCTTTCAATCGTCTTTGCTCTTTGGAAACTCCTCTTACTTCTAAGCCGTACTCTGTATTTTCAAGGATTGTACGGTGGGGGAATAGACCGAAGTTTTGAAATACCATGCTCATTTTTTCACGGCGAATATTTTGAAGTTCACCTTTACTTAAAGAGGTAATATTTTGTCCATCAATATAAACCTTTCCACTAGTTGGATCAATCAGCCGATTTAACAAACGGATAAGAGTCGATTTACCACTGCCTGAAAGCCCCATAATAACAAAAATTTCACCCTCATTAACGGTGAAATTGGCATCATACACACCGACAGTTGCACCCGTTTTTTCAAGAATTTCTGTTTTGCTTTTTTGCTGCTCGACAAGCTTTAATGCATTTGTAGTCTGTTTGCCAAAAATTTTGGTGACATGCTCTACCTTTAATTTTTCCATCATTTCACTTCTTCTTTCCAAATAAATTTTCGAGGGAATTCTTTATCTACCCCCTTTTACCAAATAAGTAGATAAATAGATTATATAAAAACCGACAACCTAATGTTAACAATGAGTTGTTACTTTTGTCAAACATATGTAACGAAATTGAAAAAGTCTAACAGGCAAAACGACCTGTTAGACTTTTATTAAAATAGCTTACCATCCAGTGGTATAACTACATTGATAGGAATATTTATAGGGCTTAAATTTGTAGAAAATCTTTTACTTTAACAATTGCCTCATCGTCGCCAATAAAGTAGATAACATTGCCAGTATTAAGTGTTGCATACGGTCCTGGTGATAAAATAAGATTTTCATTATTACGAATCGCTACAATTGTAGCATGTGTATTTTGCCAAAAATTAATTTCGCTTAAGTTTCTAGATAAATACGGACAGGAAGATGTAATTTCAAGCTGGAAAGGGACAAAAGGGTCGATGGAGCGGAAACGCTCTGTGCGATTTATCAATTCCTTCGCCGTTTGTTGCAATGCTACTAAATCATTAATTTGATTTTCAATGCTTTGCTGTAAAGCTGTTTGCAGCTCACGAACCGTTTGAACACCTTCAAGTCGCTGTATAAGCTTTACGGCATTTTCATAGGAGGTAATAACAACACCACTACCTTTTGTCGCTTCAACAATTTCTAAATCCTGTAACACTGCGATTGCGCGACGAGCTGTTTCGGCTGACACGCCATATTGTGATGCAAGCGATGAGCGTGCATAAATTTTTTCACCGATAATATATTTTTTTTCAACAATTTTTGCCGCAATATCCTCTGCGATTGTTTGATATCTTGGCTTTCTAATTTGTAATTTTTTTGTTTCCATCTAGCTTGCCTCTTTCATTATATGCTTGTATCTATAGTATATCATTGCGAACTAAAGCGCACGCATTTGCTGTATAAGTGAAAAAGGAAGAGGGTTTTTCGCGTTGCTCGAATATATGCTAACGATGCTATAATTAATAATAAATGAACTTCAAGTGAGGGGGGCTTGTCATGGAGCGATTACAGCAAATTAGCGAATGGTTAAAGGCATCTCAGCATACGGTCGTATTGACAGGGGCGGGGATGTCTACAGAGAGTGGGTTAGCAGATTTCCGCTCTAAAAGTGGCTGGTGGCAGCAGATTGACCCACGC
Source organism: Metasolibacillus fluoroglycofenilyticus (assembly GCF_003049645.1). Lineage (GTDB taxonomy): Bacteria > Bacillota > Bacilli > Bacillales_A > Planococcaceae > Metasolibacillus > Metasolibacillus fluoroglycofenilyticus. The sequence goes on along the minus strand of NZ_PYWK01000001.1, from coordinate 1,794,484 downwards.
ACTGTCGCCACAACTGAGGCATTGGCACATAATTATGACCTTTTTCATCGATTTTATTCAGCGCGAATGAACGCGTTAGATGAAATTGCACCACATGAGGGACACTATATTTTAGCGGATTGGCAGAAGCGAGGACTCGTTCAGCATATTGCGACACAAAATGTTGACGGCTTACATACATTGGCAGGGGGCGCTAATGTAGATGAGTTGCACGGCTCTATTCGCTCGGTACGCTGTCAAAAGTGCGCGGCTATTGCTGAGAGTAGCCACTTTTTAGCAAAGGAGATTTGTTCATGTGGTGGTAAGCTACGACCGAATGTCGTACTATTTGGGGAAAGCTTACCGCAACGAGCATGGGATAATACATTATCTCATATGAAGGCAGCACAGCTTGTAATTGTTATCGGTACAAGCCTGGAAGTTTATCCGGTTAGCCAGCTACCACTGATGACAAATGGAAAAACAGTTTATATCAATTTAGAAATTGAGCATGGCCATTTCGATATGATGATTTCAGGCAAGGCTGGCGCAATGCTGAATGCCATTGATAAGCTCTTATAGCTTGCGCAAGTTGGATGTATTAACATAAAATGTAGAAAGAAAAGGAGCGATTAATGATGTTAAAAACAATTGTTTTTGAACAATTAAAAGTAGCAATGAGAGAAAAGGATGTAGTAGCGAAAGGCGTACTAACACTTGTTAAATCTGCGTTAGACCTTGCAGAGAAGGAAAAGGGAAACGAATTAACACAAGAAGAGGAAATTGCTATTGTTAACCGTGAAATAAAGCAAACGAATCAAGCTTTAGAAGGTGCAAAGTCAGCAGGTAGAGAAGACTTAATAGAGAAAGAGCAAACAAAGTTGGAAATTTTAAAACGTTTCTTGCCTAAGCAATTAACGGAAGAGGAAATCATTGCGGAGTTAACTGCGGCAGGGATTGTCAAAGGCATGAATATGGGGGAGGCAATGAAAATTGCTAAGCCACTTTTAGCAGGAAAAGCTGATGGTGCATTAATGTCGAAAGTTGTTAAAAGCTTAATATAATTTGAAGGCTGTTTAGAAAGCATGGCGAGTGCAGTGCTTTTTAAACAGCCGATTTTTTTCATTAATAGAAATCAGATTTTCAATATGAAAATTTGCTCAAAATATTTTTGAGTTCCTTGCTTAATGATTGTAGCTCATCCGCAGAGTGGGCAACGCTTTCGATTGCTCTATTTTGTTCATCAGCAGAAGCCGAAATTTCCTCTGTTGTGGCAGCAGTTTGTTCTGTAATGGCTGTCATGCTTTCGATAGCAGTAGCTGTATCATTTTGCAAGGATGAAATATTGCGCATGCCTTGTGATACTTCTGAAATAGAATGCTGTATCGTTTCAATCGCTTGATAAATTGTTTTAAAAGCGTGTTCTGTTTCGCTTGTTACTTGCTCCTGTTTGCTTGTAATCATTTGAGTTTGCTTTAAAGCATTGGAAGCATTTGTTGATTCCTTTAGCATAAGCTGAATCGTTTCGCGAATTTGTGTAGCTGCACTTGCGGATTCTTCAGCTAATTTTCTTACTTCATCTGCAACAACTGCAAAGCCTTTACCATGCTCACCAGCACGAGCCGCTTCAATACTAGCGTTTAATGCAAGTAGATTTGTTTGGTCTGCGATGCTAGAAATGACATCAATTACAGTATCAATACTCGTTACCTTTGTAAGCAATTCACTCATTACCTCATGCACTTCAGATAACACTTTTGTGGAAGCGTTTGCAGTTTCACGTAGCTGTGCTACTTGCTTCATTCCTTCTTCGCTAGCAGTCGTCGCTTCATGTGATTGCTCCAGCATGCTGCTAGTCACGTCGGAAACAAGTTCAACCTGATAGGAAACCTCTTGTACTTTTTCGTTTGTCGTTTCTGCATCAATAGCCCCCTGAGAAGCCCCCTTTGCCATATCATGAATCGCATTTGAAATATTTTCAATCGAAACGGTTGTTTCTTCAACGACGGCACTAACAACATTAGACGTTTCGACAACATCTTCTGCTGCACGGTCAACTGACAGTACGAGTGTACGTAAATATTCCTTCATTGTATTGACAGAATCGGCAAGCTTGCCTAATTCATCACGACGGTTAAACTGTACGGTCTCTTCCGAAAGATGACCCTTCGCAATTTCCTCTGTTTCGCGCATAATTGTTGAAATAACATGGACAATTTTTGAGATTAAATTCATACCAATGAAAATAATGACGCCCATTATAATGACTAAAGTAGCGATAATAATTAGATTGTTTTGCTTGTTCATAGCATTTAAGCTATCCATTGATTGCTGTGCGTTAATATTTATTAATTGCTCAATTTCATCCAAATTGCTACGTGCTGCTTCAAAAGTTACATCAATTTGCTCAATTGCTGCATATATACTGTTACGCGCGAAGCTATTCATTGATTGCATTTGCTGTATAGAAGGGGCAAGCTGACTTTGCCAAAGGGTGAAGCTTTCATGAAAATCATTAAAGCTCTGTTCCATTGTTTGTCCAGACTGCTCATGTATTAATGTAGTAAAAGCCTCTGTTTCCTGTAAAAGCTGGAATGCCGTTTGCACTCGACTTGATACTTGCTCAATATTTTCCTCATAGCTAGCATATTCGGTCTCATAATTTTGAGTGCTTGTACTTTCTAGCATGCGAATAATAGCTAAATGGGCTTGATATAAATCACGATCTGCCTCAATTAAGCTTGTTTCAGCAGTATACACTTTGTCATATAATAGTGTTTTTAATGCATTAAAGTTCTGTTGGTTTAAAAGCATGTTTAGAATGAGTATCGTAGTAAGAATGATGATAGGAATAAAAAATAATAAACCTATTTTGATACGAATTGACCAATGCTGCATAAAAGTTCGCTCCTTTAAGTTAGGCTTTATATTTTGATAGTAACATACTCATTCTATTTTTAGCGAAGTGTTTTTTTGATTGAGTAAATGTTTTTAAAGGTTGAGAAGAGCCTGTAGCTCAAGCGAAGAATTGTGTCCATATTTTTTTAGCTGTTTACTGGAAGTTAACCTAAAGCCGTCACGACAAATTGACCTGCGTCGCGCAGACCTCCCTTCAAAATTTATGACATCCGCGGGGAACATGATGTTGCTACTCTGTTGTTATCTTAGCATGTACTTGTTTTAGACTGAGTGCCTCTTTATCAAGGCTGAATCAACACTTATAGAGGTGGCGAGAAGTCATCTTGCTATCGGTACAAAAGGAATTTGCTCCTGCGGTTACTCGTCGCCGCAAAAATTGCTGAAAGAAGTTAAAATTAGGTGCACAAACGTTTTTCATTATGCTATACTGTTACTACTTGAATGAGAAAGGAAGATGGGTGGCCGATGTTAAACTAACCTGATTTTTTAATCATGATGAATAATTCAACATGAAAAAAACAGGATTAGTCTGCCCATTTTCAAATAAACATGCTGGAAACTAATGTTTTCACATAGGTGACAAGCTTATTAGCTTTACAATTATGTAAAGCAAGAGCAACCCTATGGATTTTGATGCAAGCCTGCTTTAAAATCTATAGAGCGATGTTGGCAGCATCAGCGATTGGCGACTAATCCTTCCAAAATTATGGGAGGATTTTTTTCGTATACATTCAGACTGATTTTGAAAAATCAGCTATAGTAATTTTAGGATTGCTGGAATCGCAACGAAATTGATTCTCCCTATATTAAAGGGGGAGTTTCTATTATGGAACTATTGAAAATACATGATGTAACGATTGAATTAGAGCAGGCTATTTTACTGCAAAATGTAAGCCTATCACTTATTGAAGGGGAAATTGTCGGCATCGTAGGAAAAAACGGTGCTGGTAAATCTACCCTGCTGCATTTATTAAATGGAGAGCTTCGGCAAAGTGCAGGTGTACTACAATGGCAACGCTCTGTTGAGCCTGTATATATCGTGCAGGAGCAAGAAACGTATGATGAACAGTATAGCGGGGAGGCGGAGCTATTAGCAAAATGGCACGTACCTTCTAATGAGTATGCAACATTAAGCGGTGGAGAGAAGCTGAAATTACGCTTAGCCTATGGTTTTTCGAAGGCAAAGGATGTGCTGCTATTAGATGAACCAACGAACCATTTAGATAAAGAAAGTATCGAGCTATTAATTGAGCAAATAAAGGCATATAAAGGGACGATTTTAGTCGCTTCACATGACCGTGCATTTTTAGATCAAGTGGCAACAACAATTTGGGCAATTGAAAATACTAAAATTACGACTTATAACGGCAACTATACGCATTATAAAAAAGTGAGAGCAGATGAACGAAAGGCGCAGCAGCATGCGTATGAGCAGCAACAAAAAAAGATTGAGCGCATTGAAGGGCAATTAACGAATTTAACCAATTGGTCAAATAAGGCACATGCTGCATCCACTAAGCAGGAAGGCTTTAAAGAATATCATCGAGTGAAAGCCAAGCGTACAGATGCCCAAATAAAATCGAAAAGAAAGCGTTTAGAGCAGGAGCTAAGGGTAGCGAAGGTGGAGCAGGTAGCTAAGCCATATGAGGTGCAATTTGAAATAAATGCAACAGCGAAGCGTGGTAAGCGATTTTTAGAGGTGACAGGAATCGAAAAATGTCTAGCGAACAAGCTACTATTTAGCAGTCAACATTTTACAGTTATGCATGGTGAAAAAGTAGCGTTAGTTGGCAGGAATGGTGCGGGCAAAACGACCTTTTTACAAATGATTATGGGCAAGGAGACTTATAGGGGCAAGCTTTGGTTATCACCAACTGCATCTATTGGCTATTTATCACAAAATGTTTTTGATTTACCTTTAGAGCAAACACCTGCACAAGTTTTCTATCGTGAAACATTTGAAGCAAGAAGTGAAGTCCAGCATTTAATGAAGCAGCTTGGCTTTACTGCGATGCACTGGCAAAATCCAATTGCCACAATGAGTATGGGGGAACGGGTCAAACTCAAGCTCATGCAATTTATTTTGCAAAATAAAGATGTTTTACTATTAGATGAGCCGACAAACCATTTAGATATTGAATCGCGAGAACAGCTAGAAGCAACATTGCAGCAATTTTCAGGAACCATTATTGCGGTCTCGCATGACCATTATTTCTTACAGCAAATTACGAGCGAGCAGCTAGTCATTCAAGATGGCGTGCTAAGTAAAAATACAATAAAACAAGAAATTCAACAAAATACGAGTGTCTCATTATTGGCACTTGAAACAGAGCGGCAGGCGATACTAGGAAAACTAAGTCTTGCTAAACCGAATTCTACGCAGTATATGGAGCTCGACAAGCGCTTCAACGAGTTAACAAAAGAAATAAATGCATTGAAAAAGAGCTAATATAGTCAATTATACCTTGGCTAACTTTAGCCTAGCTTCGACTTTGTACCGCCATAATATTAGTCACTCAGCCGTTGCTACAGAACGCGGTTTTCTAAGATTGAATCGCGAGGGCGTGTCTTAAAATAACTTTCTAGACACGCCCTTTTTTCTATTTCATTACAGCTTGTACTTTAAGAATATCGTTTTTTTGTGTAACATAGAGTGTTAGTTGAACCTATCAATTTTAGCAAGCACCAGCAACAAAGTATGTAAACGATTGAGAAGGAGTGTATTATGGAAAATTTCGATTTTATTGTTTTGATTAAGCACATTATTATTGGTTTAGTACAAGGATTTACGGAGCCAATTCCGGTTTCATCAAGCGGTCATGTTATGATTGCTAGTGAGCTACTTGGGATGGGGGAGCAAGGCTTTACATTTGCGATTTTAACAAATACTGCATCACTCATCGCCATTTGTTATATTTTTCGTGAAGATATTGCACGTCTTATCACGCATTCATTGCAGTATTTAAAAACGAAAGAGAAACGTTACCTATCAGATTTTAAATTTTCAATGTTTGTTATCGTCGGTACGATTCCAGCAGGCGTGCTTGGTGTGCTTTTAAGTGATGTTATCGCAGAAAATTCGAGCATGACGACGATTGCGATTACGCTTTTTATTACGGGGATCGCCCTTTGGTTAATCCGAAATTTACGTGGAACTAAGCGCGATGGTGATTTAAAATTAAAAGATGCCATTATTGTTGGATGTGGGCAGGCGGTTGCTTTAATGCCAGGAATAAGCCGTTCTGGGGCAACGATTATTTCCTCGTTAGCTGTAGGGATGAAGCAGGATACAGCTTTGCGTTTTTCATTTATGCTATATATTCCAATTAGCTTAGGCGGTGTTGTATTAGGCGTAAAGGATTTTATCGAACACCCTGCTGAACAAGCGCTTATTATTCCTTATGTTGCGACATTTATTGCAACAATGCTCATGACTTATTTTGCAATGCGATGGTTTATGGGCATTATGAAAAATGGAAAACTAGCTTACTTTTCATATTATTGCTTCATTGTCGGTGCATTGTTGTTAATTTTTTATTAAAGTATGAGCATACATAATTGTCTGCATATTTTTTTATTATTTCGAAACTTTAATGGAAGTTATTCGTAAATAAGGTAATACATAAGGAAGGAGGAGAATTTAGTTGTTTGGATTTTCACTCACAGCAGTTTATTTGACAGTATTAATTGTCATCGGGAGTTGTACATTGCTCTATTTGGTATTTGCTGATTTAGCGGATGGCGTAGCTGAAGGTATCCCTTATTTTGATCCAGCCGTGATTCTTACCTTTATTTCGGTAACGGCAGCGGGCGGTTATTTACTTGAGCGCTTTACATCTTTAGCGAGCATTGTTGCTTTCATCATCGCCTTAATTATTGCGGCTATTTTAACAGCGCTACTGTATTTTTTCCTTCTCGTGCCACTGCGCTCAGCGGAGGTATCGCTCGTTTATACAGACGCCTCATTGGAAGGGCAAACAGCGAAGGTTATCGTACCAATACCAATAGATGGCTTTGGTGAAATTGTTATCGAATCAGTTAATGGTATTATTTCAAAGCGAGCAGCAAGCTACCAAGGTGAAGAAATTCCTTATGACATGAAAGTATTGATTATCGAAGTAAAAGAAGGAACAGCTTTTGTGACATCTTATGACAAAGGTTTTACGAATGCATAGTTTAAAGGAGGAAAAACAATGATTGAAACTTTAGGTATTATTGGGGTTGTCGTAGTTATTATTCTTATATTTTTAGGAATTTATGTGGCAAAATATCGTACAGCAGGCCCAGACGAAGCATTAATTGTAACAGGGAGCTACTTAGGTTCAAAAAATGTCCACACTGATGAGACTGGAAACCGTATCAAAATTATTCGCGGGGGCGGTACATTCGTATTCCCGGTATTCCAACAAGCAGAGCCATTAAGCCTGTTATCAAGTAAATTAGATGTGACGACACCAGAAGTGTATACAGAGCAAGGTGTACCAGTTATGGCAGATGGTACAGCAATTATCAAAATTGGCGGTTCCATTTCTGAAATTGCTACAGCAGCAGAACAATTTTTAGGCAAGGAAAAGCATGAGCGTGAAATGGAAGCACGTGAAGTATTAGAAGGACATTTACGTTCGATTTTAGGCTCGATGACAGTAGAGGAAATCTATAAAAATCGTGATAAATTCTCACAGGAAGTACAACGTGTGGCATCACAGGACTTAGCGAAAATGGGTCTTGTTATCGTATCTTTTACAATTAAAGATGTACGTGACAAAAATGGTTACCTTGAATCACTGGGTAAACCACGTATTGCACAAGTAAAGCGCGATGCGGATATTGCAACAGCAGAGGCAGATAAAGAAACACGTATTAAACGTGCACAAGCGGATCAAGAGGCACAAAAGGCTGAGCTAGCACGTGCAACAGAAATCGCCGAAGCGGAAAAGGATAATCAATTAAAGGTTGCAGAATATCGCCGCGAGCAAGATATAGCACGAGCACGAGCAGACCAAGCGTATGAGTTAGAAACAGCTCGCGCGAAGCAGGAAGTTACAGAGCAGGAAATGCAAGTACAAATTATTGAGCGTCAAAAGCAAATTGAGCTTGAGGAACGTGAGATTTTACGTCGTGAGCGTCAATATGATTCGGAAGTGAAGAAAAAGGCGGATGCTGAGCGCTATGCGATTGAGCAGCAAGCAGCAGCAGAGAAAATGAAGCAGCTAACGCAGGCAGATGCGGAGAAATATCGTATTGAAGCACAAGCTCAAGCGGAAGCAGAGCGTATTCGTCTTGACGGTTTAGCAAAGGCAGATGCGGAGCGTGCACAAGGTACGGCTGAAGCTGAAATTATTCGCCTGCGCGGTTTAGCCGAAGCTGAAGCGAAGCAAAAAATCGCCGAAGCATTTGAGCAGTATGGTCAAGCGGCTGTGTTAGATATGATTGTACGCATGATGCCAGAATATGCGAAGCAAGTGGCAAGTCCATTAGCGAATATCGACAAAATTACAGTTGTTGATACTGGCGGTGGAGAAGGCGGAGGAGCAAATAAAGTTACTTCGTACGCAACAAATTTAATGGGTTCCTTGCAGGAAACATTAAAAGCTTCATCAGGCATTGATGTTAAAGAATTAATTGAAGCATATGTGGGCAAAAGCGCTGTCAAACAATACGCACAGCAAATGCCTGTAGCAGTGCCAACATCGGTACAACAAAAAGAAGAAAAATCTGAAACAGTAGTAACAGAAGAGTAAAAAATAAAGGGCTGTTGGAAAAGTATATACCTTTTCGAACAGCCCTTTGTATCTATATTAAATATTTTTGCGTTAGCCAAAATAAATTGTCACACGACTTCTTTCTATTTGTGTAAATAAAAACGGCTTAAGCCGTTATCATTAGCTAGGAAAAATAATAGAAACTTTTCGCAATGTATTATTTTTCTCAAGGCTTAAAAAGTCAAGAAGAATGAATAAAAGCTATTAATTAGTCTTATTAATTGTAGTTTTACTGTACTTCCTGCGCGTTATCTAGTGCTTCTTGAGGAATTGTAATCGTTGTATTATTAAAATCTTCGTATTTTGTTGTTGATTTCTGGTCAATCTTCGCTGTTATGCCTTCCACTTCCATTGTAATAATCATATCCATCTTCATTTCTTTCATATCATACGTCTTTTTATCAATCGTTAATTGATAAGTAGTGTCATCAAAAGATAGATTTTCTAATTGTTCAACAGGCGCATCAGGCATTGTCATTGCTACTTGCTCTTCGATTAATTGTTTAAATTTATCGCCGCTAGCATTTAGCGTTAAAATATATTCATTATTCGTTTGCTCAAATGTAAAGTCATCAGCATATTTTTCTAACAATTTTAGTTGCTCAGAAACATCTGCTTGTACCCCTGCTTGATTTAGTAATTCCTCTAATGAAGCTTCTTGCTGCAGCTTTAACCATGTTTCTGATGCGCTGTCGTAAGCATAAAAACCATCATTGGCAGTCATATACATTTTGAGTGGCATATCGAATTTTTCACCATTTGTTTGTTCTGTCATGGAAATTGAACCATCAACAAAAAATTGCATAGGTTCTTTTACTGCACCCATTTTTAAATTAGCTGTTGTATCGGCTTTTGAGCCATCTCCAATATCCATTACTTGTGTCATTGTAATTGTTGCATTAAAGCTTTGAATTTCACTTTGTCTCTCAACACTCTTTGTAAATACTTCTTCTAGTGATAAATCGCTTTTTTCAGTCGTATTTTCTTTCGGTGTCGCCGTTGTGCTACAGCCGGCAGCAATAACTGCTACACCGGTTAATGCTAACAACATTTTTTTCTGCATTTGTATTACAGCTCCTTTATACTTGAATACTATTTATACTGTTTTTTCTAGTAAAAGTTTCAAGAAAGCCGTTTTTTGATAGAAAAGTCCTGTTATTTACAAATAAAATAGCACACATCCTACCATACAAGCACAGCCTGCGATAACGAAAAGATGCCAAATTGCATGATTGTAAGGGAGTCGATGCCAAGCGTAGAAAATAGCGCCGAATGTAAAGAACAGTCCACCTGCTAGCAGCAATAAAAAGCCTTCCAATTGTAAAAATGCATAAACCGGCTTTATCACAAAAATGATGAGCCAGCCCATTGCGATATACAGGCCTAAAGAAAATGTCTCGAAGCGATGAATAAATAAACATTTAAAAACGACCCCAAATATCGCAATACCCCAAATAATACATAATAATGTAATGCTTAAAACGCCATCTAAAATAACGACTAAAAACGGTGTGTACGTTCCAGCGATTAAAATATAGATAGCTGAATGGTCAAGAATTGCAAAAAGGCGTTTAAAGCGTAAAGGCATGCTATGTAGTAGTGTAGAGTTTAAAAATAATATGATAAGCGATGCCCCAAAAATACTGTATGAGACGACTTCGACAACGCCGCCTGTAGCAATAGCTTGTAAAATAAGAACGACACAAACAGGGATGCTGATAAATAAGCCAATACCATGTGTAATTGCATTCCATAGCTCTTCATTTTTTGATTTGTAATCGAAAACGATGTTTTGCATTGAAATCACTCCTTGTTAAATACTATAGTAAAATAGATATTTTTTAGACAGACATATTTGTCATTAGTTGTAACTACAATATGTCATATGGAAAAAAGACAATTATCAATGAATAGTGATTACATTTGTCACCTTTACAGTAGTAATTCAAGTTACTTATAATAGGAAAGAAGAATATAAAGGATGTGTCATTAGTGGGACGAATTCATATTGTAACTGATTCAACGTGTGATTTAACGAAAGAGGAAATTACGAAACATGGCATACATGTTGTGCCATTAACAATTTCAATTGGACAAAATACATATGTAGATGGGATAGATATAGAACCTATCACATTTATGGATATAATGAAACGTTCATCTGAGCTCCCAAAAAGTTCACAGCCTGCACCTGGAAAATTTAAAGAGCTATACGACGAGCTTGGAAAAGATGGCGACCAAGTTTTATCAATTCATATGACAGGTGGTATGAGTGGCACAGTTCAATCTGCTCGACAAGCTGCTGAAATGACGACTTCAGATGTGACAGTTGTGGATTCACGCTTTATTGCATTTGGTCTAGCATTCCAAATCCGTGAAGCGATTCGCTTACGCGATGAAGGCGCTTCAATGGAGGATATTGTAGCGCGCTTAGATGTAGTGCGTGAGAATACGAACTTATATGTTGTTGTTGATACGCTAGAAAACTTAATTAAAGGTGGCCGTATCGGTAAAGGCAAGGGGATGATTGGTTCATTATTAAATATTAAGCCAATCGCTAGCTTAGAGGGCGGAGAATATACACCTGTATCAAAAGCACGTAGTCATAAACAAGTCGTCAATTATTTATTTAAACAGTTCCAAGAAGATACTGCTGGTAAAACAGTTAAAGGTGTAGGTCTCTCACATGCAGGTGGGTTACAGACGATGGGACAGCCGTTGTTGGATTTAATTAAATCCACAGGCTTTGATAATGCAGAAATTGCATTTACTTCACCAATTATTAGTACACATACAGGTCCAGGAGCAATTGGCTTTATTTATTTTGCGGAATAGGACTAGAAGTGGCGTCCAAAATGCCGTGCAGAAGCCGACATTTTGGACGCTTTCGTTGGTGTTTTGATAAAATGTTTGCTTATGACAATAGAGAGAGCTTTTTTTAGAATTGACAGAAGTACTGACTTTAGTGGTGTTTCTTCTAAGTAAAAAAGAGGAGAAAATCATTCTTTCAATACAATGTCAACATAAAATGACCTTACCGGATGTTTCCATTTAGTATGTACAGTGAAAGTTTAATTTCTGCTACTTAGAAGAAAATCCATTAAACTGGCTGTTTATCCTATATTCAATGAATCCTTTTGCTATTTTCTTCGAGTGGATTTTTGGAAGAAACACCACTGACAGCATCGAATATGACGTCTGCGCACGGCATGTTGGATGCCCTCCCGTGTTTGTTTTCGTCATATCCTTTATAATGAATTATACATAAGTTAAAAATAGTAGTTTTAATATTTAAAGATTGGTAGGGAAGAGGAACGAATGAGGCTGTTTGTTAGTGTGTTATGTTGTTGCTTATTACTAGCTGCTTGCTCAGTGACGGTGGATGAGTCCGATATAACGCAGGAAGAGTATGAGAAATCGCTTGGTACGTCGAATGTGCCATTACCAATAGATGATGCCCTTTATATTGAACAAATGAAAAGGGAAAGCATTGTAGATAAGCTCAGTGAAATTTTTCAATTAGACTGGCTGAGCCGAAAGGAAATAGATGCAAAGGATATAGAGTATATTGCACTAGGAGACTCTTTAACGGACGGCGTAGGCGATGAATATAAACGTCAAGGATTTACTGAACGTTTGATTGAAAGGCTTGAGAAATGGCCTGCAATTGCATCTGTAACATTAGATAATCGAGGGAAAAGAGGGCGTCGCAGTGAGCAGCTGTTGGCACTTCTTGAAAAAGGGCATTATGATAAGGAATTAGCAACCGCTAATTTGGTTACGATAACAATGGGTGGTAATGATGTCATGAAAGTAGTCAAGACGGATATCTTTTCTTTAAAGAAAGAGATGTTTGATGAGGAAAAGGTAAATTTTAAAAATAATTACGAGCAAATTATTAAAAGAATTCGTGCTAAAAATACAGAAGCCCCCCTCATTTTAATTGGTTTTTATAACCCTTTCTCGATTGTCGTAGATGAAATCACTCCATTTGAAGAAATTATTGTAGAATGGAATAATGAAATTATTCAGTTAGCAGAAGAGGATGGGAACGCGTGCTTTGTCCCTGTAATAGACCTGTTTCATACGAATGAGGATTTAGTGTACCATACAGATTTTTTCCATCCTAATTCTAGAGGTTATGAGCGAATGACAGAGCGCATTGTATCTGCAATGACGGCATGTGGTATTGAAGAAATGACGGATGGCTTGATTGGATTTGAGGAGTGATACAATAGATGAATAAATGGAAAGTCGCCTTTTTTTTACTCGCAGGAGCGGTTATTTTTTCAATTGTTTTTATCGTTTATTTGGCGACTTCGAAAGTAGAAGGAAAAGCAATTCCAGAACAGCAACAAATAACTGGGCATGTGCTAACGGTTCAAACAACGGCAAAAGAATTTGAAGCAATCGCTAAAAAATATATGGGAAAAGGGCCGTTAGAGAAATCACCGGTACCTGTAGAAATAGAAGTAAACGAGCAAGTACAGTTATTTAGTGAGTTAATTGTCTTCGGTATTACAGTTCCTATTTCGATGGATTTTGAGCCTATTGTCAGCGATGGTAACATACGTCTAAAGCAAACAGAGGTAAATGTAGGAAAATTAAATATTCCACCATCGACTGTGCTAAAGCTCATGAAAGATGCGATTGAATTTCCGAGCTGGATGATTGTTAGACCGAATGAGGAGGAAATTTACGTTGATTTATCGCGAATCAATATTGCTTCTGGCTCGAGAGTTCGTGCTAAAGAAATTGATTTGAAAAATGATAAAATATTATTAGAAATCATAATTCCAGCAGAAGAGGTGAAATAAATGTTAGAATATGCAACGTTTGCAGGTGGCTGCTTTTGGTGTATGGTAAAACCATTTGATGAAGTAGAAGGAATCGAATCCGTAGTTTCAGGTTACACAGGTGGACATGTGGAAAACCCGACATATGAGCAGGTTTGCTCTGAAACGACAGGGCATTTAGAAGCGGTTCAAATTTCCTTCAATCCAGCGTTATTTTCCTATGAAGAGCTTGTGGAGCTATATTGGACGCTTATAGACCCAACTGATGCAGGGGGACAATTTTATGACCGAGGGGAATCGTACACAACTGCGATTTTTTATCATAGTGAGGAGCAGCGTGAAATAGCTGAGCGCTCTAAGGCCGCCTTGCAAGCCTCTAGCAAGTTTGCTGCGCCCATTGCAGTGAAAATTTTACCCGCAAAGCCTTTTTATGCAGCAGAGGCATACCACCAGCATTATTATCAGAAAAATCCTGCGCATTATGAGCGCTATGCAGTAGGCTCAGGGCGCGTCGCATTTAGAGAAAAACATTGGGGTGATGGACATGATAAATAAAGAGCAGCGATTGAAGGAATTAAATGAAATGCAATATTATGTAACGCAACAGCAGGGGACAGAGCCACCTTATCGCAATGAATATGACCAGCATTTTGAACAGGGGATTTACGTTGATATCGTTTCGGGTGAGCCGCTATTTTCTTCGCTTGATAAGTTCGATGCAGGCTGCGGTTGGCCAAGCTTTGCAAAACCGTTAGAGGAACAGGAAGTGACAGAGCATTTTGATACATCGCATGGCATGCGACGTGTAGAAGTTCGGAGTAAAACAGCGGATTCCCATTTAGGACATGTTTTCCCAGATGGACCGAAGGATTTAGGAGGCATGCGCTATTGTATAAATTCGGCGGCATTGCGTTTTATCCCAATGGCGGAGCTGGAGGAGCAGGGCTACGGTAAATATAAAGCTTTGTTTGAGTAGTGACAGTAGACGGTAAAAACGTCCGAAAAGCAGTGCTTTTCGGACGTTTTTTATACTTTGAACTCTCCAACAACATTGCGTAAATCGTCTGCCTGCTTCGCTAATTCAGAAGCGGCTGCGTTAATTTCCTCCATTGATGCAGAGCCTTGCATTGCTGCAGAAGCGCTCGTTTCTGTGCTGAAAGCTGTGTGCTCTGCAATCGCATTTACTTCAACAAAGGAAGTATTCACTGCGTTGCTATAGTCTAATGTCACATTTATTTTCTCTACCATACGAGCAATAATTTCTGTTGTTCGTTCTGTTTGTTTTAAAATTTTATCAAGAGAATCATTCGTTTCATTTGCAACTTCTACGCCTTTAATAACAGATTGCACACCATCATGATTTTGCGCAATAATTGATTTTACTTCTGTTTGGATGGAAGAAATGATACCGGTTACTTCAAGTGCCGCTTTTTGCGATTGTTCCGCTAGTTTACGCACTTCATCTGCTACGACAGCGAAGCCTTTCCCGTGCTCACCAGCTCGTGCAGCTTCGATGGCTGCGTTTAGTGCAAGCAGGTTTGTTTGCTCTGCAATACCTGTAATCGTACTAATAATAGAAGTAATTTCTCCAGATTTTTTTCCAAGTGCTTCAACAGTCATTGTTGTATTCGCCATTGTTTCTTCAATGTCCATCATCACTGTTGAAGAATGGTTAACAGATTTGCTACCGTTATTTGCTACAATACGCATTTCCTCAGAGGCTTGATGAACCTCTGTTGCACCTTCATTTAAGTCACGCATCGATTGCTCAAGCAATTGCATATCTTGGGCAGCTTGTCCCATTCGTTTAATAATTGTATTGCTATCATTTGCAATATCCTGCGTAGAATGCGCAATGGAATCAATCATTCTTGCGTTTTCATCTGCTGCTGCCATTAATTCCTGAGAGCTTGCAGAAACATTTTCTGCTAAGCCAGAAACGCGCTTTACAAGTGTAGAAATTGAATGGATTAATGTGTTTGTTGAGTCAGCAATTTGCGCAAATTCATCATTTGTTTTAACACGTACACGTCGTGTTAAATCGCCACCAGTACTCGCAATATCTAAAATAGATGTATTGATAGAGTGCGTGTTACGTCGAATTGATTTAAACAATATGTAGCCAGATATAATCGTTAAAATCATTGCGATAATTGATAGCGTAAAGAATGATATTTTAGTGGCGCTTGCATATTGCTCAAGCTCTTTAATCAATTCTTCATTTTTACTTTCTAATAAATCGATTAAATTGACCGAATAATCGTCAATATATGCTTTTAATGATTGCCCACCCCCATTGTGCATTAGCTTTTGGGCATTTTCAAAGCCATACTTAGTGCGTGTATCAATCATATTTTGAGAATGTGTTAAATAAACGCTATAAAGCTGTTTGATTGAAGCTAGAATATTAGAAGCTTCTTCAAAATCCTCCAAAATTACTTGTAGCTCAGCAATATTCGTATTAATATTTTCTTTAACCATCTCGTAATGTTGTAAAGTTTCTTCTTTTCCTGTAATGAGAAATGTCTGCTCATGACTGGAAAGCTTCGCAATATCGCTTGCTAAATTATTTATTGAAATTTGCTGTTGCAAATTTTCATCAGCAAAATCTCGCAAGCTTGTTTGTAATTTAGTAATATTAGTATACGATAGCACTTCCATGGCGAGAATAATCGCTAATAATAAAGAGAAAACAAGTAATATTCGTCCGCGAATAAGCTGATAAAATCTAGCCTTTTTCTTTTTCTCTACGGGTGCTTTTGGCTGCTTTTCTTTTTTTCGTTTTGCGAAAAGCTTTATTGGTGCAGCCCTTTTCAATTTATTCCTTTTTAATAGCAAATTTGTCACCATCTTTCTATAGGATAAATTATTCATCACTTTAATAAGTTTACCTATATATTAATGCTTTGTGAAGTAGATTTTTGTGAAAAGGAGAGAAATTTTTGAAAAAGTCTTTTTATTCTTACATTTTAACATACCGCGATGGACTAGCAAATGATGCTAAGTCTCAGTTTGCGGAGGCATGTTTTCGTGATACTAGTTTTCCTAAAATGTCGACATCTTTTGAGGAATTATCACAGTATATCGAGATGCAAGGAGATGATATTCTAACTGCGGCAACCTTCGATGAGCTTTGGTCTTTATATTTGGAGATATATGGTGAATAAAAAAACAAAAGCAAGACGTCTAACCTTGCGGAAAAAGCGTAAAACAAGTATGATGTGAAATGACTAATAATGAAACGAGGGACAAAATTATGAGTATTCATATTAATGCAAAACAAGGTGAAATTGCTGACATCGTATTACTTCCCGGGGACCCTTTACGTGCGAAGTATATTGCTGAAACTTTTTTAGAGGATGTTACATGCTACAACGAAGTACGAAATATGTTTGGCTATACAGGTACTTATAAAGGAAAGCGTGTATCTGTTCAAGGGACAGGCATGGGTGTACCATCTATTTCGATTTATATTAATGAGCTAATGGAAGAGTATGGCGTACAAAAATTAATTCGTGTAGGTACTTGCGGTGCGATTCAAAAGGATGTAAAGGTGCGTGACGTTATTTTAGCGCAAGCAGCATCGACAGACTCTAAAATGAATGAAATTATTTTCAATGGCATCGATTATGCCCCAACGGCTAATTTTGATTTATTATTAAAAGCTTACAATGCTGGTCAAGCAGCAGGCTTAAACCTTCAAGTAGGGAATATTATGACAGCAGATATGTTCTATTCAGAGGAAAATCAAAATGAAAAATTAGCGCGTTACGGTGTATTAGCAGTTGAAATGGAAACAGCTGCACTTTACACATTGGCTGCCAAATATGGTCGCCAAGCACTATCTATTTTAACAGTATCAGACCACATCTTAACAGGTGAAGCAACTTCTTCAGAAGAACGCCAAACAACTTTCAATGACATGATGAAAGTAGCACTTGAGGCTGCGATTCAGGAATAGTTGATATAGCGGCGTTTAAAGTAAACCAAAAAGAGGCGAGTGACCAACTGTAGAAGGTTCTTAAACAGGTCACTTGCCTTTTTAAAGTAATAAAGGGGGAATGATGCTATTTTTTTGCGTTTTTAGGTTTATACTTTATGCCGATATTAGGTATTGTTTTTTGTTTAAATCTAGTGAGCATTATAAAAAAGACTAAACAAGATGATAGGACAGCTGTAAATACTTTTTGGTTAACCATTTCTTTTACATTAATAATTTGGATTATTGCTGTCCTTACTATGATAAGATAAAGTGCATAGCTAGCATTTTGGAAGCTGACGGTAGTGCTTCTGCAATGGGCTCATTTGTTAAAATAACAAGAGAGAGCGCTCCAGTCGTGTGATACAAACGCTATTTTAGTGGTATGTTATATTTTTCCTGTAGTAGTACATAACCGTTTACTTTAATAAGACAATTCAAAGTCATAAATCCACCCAGTTTTACTGTCACCTTTGATATAGAACCATCGTCTTCAACGATGTTCCCCTGTAGCTTAACGAATGGAACGATTTGTTTGAACATGCTGTCGCGCTTTTTGCAATCCACAATGATATTGTTGATGGCGAGTGTTTCTTCTGTTATTGCATTAACAACGCGTATTGTGTGACCATTATAGTCAATTTGCCAAACTTTAAAAGTATCCTTCGCCAAATCTTCCTGAACGATTTCCAATTCCTTCTTCATTTCTTCACGAAAATTTTTGAACAAAATAAAACCTCCATATTGATTTCCTTAAAGTGCTATTAAAACTATATAATGGGCTTATATTTGGGACAAGTGAGAATCATAAATGTTAAGAAAAAATTGCTATAATTGTGAAACTAAATAAAAAAATGAACGTCTAATCTTTTCGAAGTGTGTATAAACTGTTAAGATAAGAATAGTGTGCCGTACATAGTGGAAAATGAGAGTGGTGAAAGTAATGGATGAACAACAACGAACTGAGGAACAGGTTCAGCAACAACCTATAAAGCCTGCAGGTAAATACATAAGCATAAAACCTTTTAAATTTATTATGCTGATGTTCCTAACGATTTTAGTAACAGCTGGTTTAACGATTTTCGCTTTAACATTTGGGGAGCAAAAGGTAGTAGAAGTAAAAGTCCCTGTGGAGCGTACAGAATTTAAGCAACTTTATGATGCTTTTGATGAACTGAAAAAAAATTACTATGTAGAAATAGATGATGAAAAAGTAATTCATGGTGCAATTAATGGAATGTTTGATGCGCTTGAGGACCCATATTCGGATTATATGAACCGAGAGGAAGCAGCACACTTTAATGAGAGCCTATCGTCTAGCTTCCAGGGTATTGGCGCGGAAATCCAAGAGCGAGATGGCTATATAATGGTCGTGTCACCAATTAAAAATTCACCAGCAGAGAAAGCAGGTATTTTACCAAAGGATTTAATTTTGTCTGTTGATGGTGAGAGCTTGAAAGGTTTAAGTGCCTCAGAGGCAGTTTTACGTATTCGAGGTGAAAAAGGTACATCTGTTACATTAATGATTCAACGTGGTGATGGAGAAGAGCCTATTGAAATGAAGATTGTGCGTGATGATATTCCGATTGAAACTGTGCATGGTGAAATGGGAGAGGATAAAATCGCCCATATTTCAATATCATCATTTAGTGAGCAAACAGCGAAAGAGGTAGCTCAAAATTTAGCTGCATTTGAGAAGCAAGGAATGAAGGGGCTTGTGCTTGATGTACGGCAAAACCCAGGTGGCTATTTAACGGCTGCATTAGAAATTTCAAACTTCTTTGTAGAAGAGGGCAAGCCAATTCTACTTATTCAAAGTCGTACAGGAGAACCTGAAGCAATGGTTGCAGAAGGTGGGAAAAAATATGATATTCCTGTCACAGTGCTAATAGATGAGGGCAGTGCATCTGCCTCTGAGATTTTAGCAGGCGCATTACAAGAGTCTGCAGGAGCAAAAATCGTCGGTAAACCATCGTTTGGTAAAGGAACAGTGCAAACAGTAACCGATTTACCAGACGGCGCAAACTTGAAATTTACAACTAGTAAATGGCTAACACCAAATGGTAATTGGATTAATGAAAAAGGAATTGTACCGGATATTGATGTAGATACAGCAACTTACGCGTCATTACCTTATATTGATCCGAAGCAAGAGTTAAAGTTAGAAACGAATTCAAAGCTTGTCAATGCAGCCGAGCAAATGCTTGAAGTGTTAGGCTACGAGGTAGGAAATGTCGACAATCTGTTTGATGAAGAAACTGAAGAAGCAGTAAAGCAATTCCAAGTAGCGAATAATCTAGAGGATACAGGTGTTTTATCTGGAGAAACAACATATGCATTAATGGATGCATTACGCGAGAAACTTCGTACGGATGACCCGCAATTATTGGAAGCGAAAAAGCTTCTAATTGGTGAGGAGCCAGAGACAGAAGCAAGTGATGAATAAGAAAGAGCGTGTCTGAAAAGTCATTTTGAGACACGCTCTTTGTAAATAACGGGCTGTTAGGAAGGATAAAACCTTTTCTGACAGCCCCTTTCTAGAGGTGAGAAATAATGAAAGATGTCTATTTATTAAGTGGATTTTTAGGAAGCGGTAAAACATCGCTATTAATAGATGTGATTCGACAGTTTAAGGAGCAGGGCTTGAAGCCAGCAGTGATTATGAACGAGCTTGGCAAACTGCCTTTCGATTCACAGGCGGTGGAGAAAGATGTTCCATTAAAGGAAATGCTAGAGGGCTGCATTTGCTGTACAGGGGCCGAAAAGACGGAGGCACAAATTCAATCATTATTATTTGATCAGCAATTCGATGTATTGTTAATTGAAACGACAGGAGCAGCTCATCCTGTGGAGGCATTAGATGCAGTGTTTTCTCCTTTATTCGCGGAGCAATTGAATATTAAAGGAATTGTAACTGTAGCAGATAGCAAGCTATGGCTAAATCGTTCCACATTATCACCACAGGCACGCTCTCTATTTATGGAACAAATTCGTCATGCACATATACTACTTGCCAATAAAATTGATTTATTGTCGGAAGAAGAACAAGCGCAAGTAGTTTACGAGTTACAAAGCTTTAATGCGCATGCCGCGCTATTACAAACAACAAATGGTCGAGTACCAATTCAATTTTTACAGCAAATGCAGTCGATGATTCAGCCATCTAAAGATGAGGTTACACCAGCAAAAATCAGCAAAAGCTTTAATTTGGGCTCACGTTTAGTGCAGTTTACGACAAGCTTTAGCGAGGAGGAGTTTGAGGTGTGGGTACGCTCATTGCCTGAAACCGTTTATCGCATGAAAGGCTATGTGCCAATTGCCGGTGCACGTAACCCGATGCTATTCCAATATGCATATGGGATGGTGCAATGGCTACCTGAATACGTAAAAATGGAGCCGAAGCTCGTTATTATTGGAGAAAATATTAACGAGATATCAATAATCGGTAATTAAAAATCTACTAATTTTAAAAAGTGTCAACAGCTTTTAAAGTGTAACTGTTTCATAGAATGGCAAATCGTACCTGATAAACGGAAGAACAAACATTGATTTTTCAATAATTTTTGCTCTCTATGGTTTCATTGGTAAAGTTTGGTCAAAAATGGCGTAAATTTTTCTTGTATGCTTACTAGCGTAAAGGAGGAATTGCAAAATGAAAAAAACATTAACAGCCGTTTTTGCCACTTTTTTATTAGCAGCACCAATCCAAATGGCGTCTGCTTCAGCAAATGTTTCTGATGGGCAGCAAGTACAAGTAAAGCAAGTAACAAATTGTAAAGTAATATATAAATGGTCAGATCATAAATGGCAAATAGTTATGCCATTGAAGGACAAGCAAACAGGGAATAAGTGGTCGAACACTGTGCCAACAGCACCGACTACAGAAAAACCATCAAATTCAAACGAGGCTACAGAAAAACCGACAACACCGTCTACAGAAAAGCCAGCAGATTCTAATACGGTGACAGAAAAACCAACTGTACCGTCAACACCGGTTACGGAGAAACCATCTAATACAAATCCAACTACGGAGAAACCATCTACATCGACAAGCCAAACAGTCAGTGCTTTTGAGCAAGAGGTTGTAAAATTAACGAATGTAGAACGTGTAAACGCTGGTTTAAAACCATTTGAAATGGATGAAAAGCTTATGGCAGCAGCACGTGAAAAATCACAGGATATGCAAAGCAATAAATACTTTTCACATACAAGCCCAACACTTGGTTCACCATTTGAGCGTATGAAAGCACTAGGTATTACGTATAAAAGTGCAGGGGAGAATATTGCACAAGGTCAGCGTACACCACAAGAGGTCGTTCAAGCATGGATGGATTCACCAGGGCACCGTGCGAATATTTTAAATGCTCAATTTACACATATCGGCGTCGGTTATGTTGAAAATGGTAACTATTGGACACAACAATTTATTCAAAAATAAAGCGAAGCTTAAATTAGTAGGAATTTTAGCCGGCACTTGTTCAACGCCGATTAGCTAATGTTCGCAAATTAGAAATAACTTTAAATTAACGCAATATGTTTTACATTATAAGGCCGCCTAGAAGATAATTTATTCTAGGCGGTCTTATTGTTTCAGTTAGGGGGCATAGCCATTTGAACAAATCTAAAAATCACAGATTTTCTTTAAATTTGATGGCTATAGAGGCTCTTGTTTTACTTTTGTTGACCGTATTTA
The DNA here is from genome assembly GCF_003049645.1 of Metasolibacillus fluoroglycofenilyticus. Classification (GTDB taxonomy): domain Bacteria; phylum Bacillota; class Bacilli; order Bacillales_A; family Planococcaceae; genus Metasolibacillus; species Metasolibacillus fluoroglycofenilyticus. Next base: position 1,772,356 of record NZ_PYWK01000001.1, on the reverse strand, counting down.
CTCCTTGAATTTCCTATATCATCTATATCTTTTCCTCTGCATATAGTACAATAAGGTGTTGTAAATCATTGTACTGGATGAAAAGTGAAGTTAAAGCCTCTGGCAGATGGCAGGAATTCAGTGAGGAGCTCTTAAAAAGTCTAAAAGTGTCATATCGTGTAATAATGACTGATTGACCTATAACGCATGTCTAAAGCTGAATTCAGAATAGAGCTAGCCAAGGTATAATTGATTCAATATAAGTTTGAAAGAATAGGGGAATTGATGTGAAACAACAAACAATTATTTTAACAGGTGGAGGGACCGCGGGGCATGTGTCGCTTAATGAAGCAATTATTCCTTCGTTAATGAAAGAGGGATATGAAGTTCATTATATTGGTTCTTACGACGGTATAGAAAAAGAGTTAATTGGCAGTAATTTCCCTGAAATAAAGTATCATAGCATTTCAAGTGGGAAATTGCGTCGCTATTTTTCCGTCAAAAACTTTACAGACCCATTTCGTGTTTTATATGGTATCACGCAAGCCTTTTCGATTATTCGAAAAGTAAAACCTACTGTTATTTTTTCAAAAGGAGGCTTTGTTTCTGTTCCGGTCGTAATGGCAGCGAAATTAGCAAACATTCCTGTCGTTGTACATGAATCTGATGTAACACCAGGTTTAGCAAATAAGCTAGCTTTACCGTTTGCCTCACATGTTTTTACTGTATTTAAAGAAACGATGCAGCATTTACCAAGCGATAAAGCTACATGCACAGGTTCAATTATTAGACAGCAATTGTTTGAAGGGTCTAGAGAAAAAGGGTTAGAGCTCTGTCAATTCGAGCAAACAGCGAAAAAAGTATTGCTCGTTATGGGAGGAAGCTTAGGCTCAGTTGTTTTGAATGATGCATTGCGCATGAATTTATCCAATCTACTAGAGCGCTATCATATTATACATTTATGTGGTAAGGGAAATATTGATGTATCATTAACATCTCTAAAAGGCTATAAGCAATTCGAATATGTGACAACGGAGTTGCCTAATTTATTGCATGCAGCAGACTATGTTGTTTCTCGTGCAGGTTCAAACTCTATTTTTGAATTTCTAGCACTACAAAAGCCGATGTTACTTATTCCGTTATCCGCAAGTAAAAGTCGTGGTGACCAAATATTAAATGCAAATTTATTTAAAAAACAAAAATTTGCCCATGTGTTGGAGGAAGAGGCTTTAACGAAGCAATCATTTATCGATGCACTAAACTATGTAGTCGAGCATGAAAGTGAAATGATTGATGCGATGGCTGATGCTGAGCGACCTAAAACACCAGATGAAATGGTTGTGCTGATTACACAGTATGAAAAATAATGCAAAGGCTGTAGAGACGCAGGCACAAGCCTGCTTTTTCTACAGCCATTTGCTTATCCTAATTGTATGAGATTATTACACACTGTTGGGGAAATATAAATTAAAAAAGCTGACAAGTTTTGCAAACTATGTCAGCCTTATATTCACATTGCTTGCTCTTCAGAATCAATTTGTGCATGGGCAGTTGTTAAATAAAATAAATCTTTTGGAATTTTAAATAAATCGAATTGAGCTTCACCGCGATTAATTTGCTCAAAAAGTGCAGGGTGTGATTCCTCTGCACAGGCTACATATGGTAGCTTAAGTGCCGCCGCCTTTGAACGGCTGTTTTCTTTCCGAATACGTAAAAAAACTGTATGGAAATCATATTGGAAAAAAAGCTCTTGTAAAAAAAATAATTTGGCTTTTTGATTGTAGCCCATTCCTTGAAATGGCTGCCCAATCCAAGTGCCTAGGAAGCCCGCACCGTCTTGAATATCATAAACGCTAATTGTTCCGATTGGCTGCCCCCAATCATCTACTATTGTTCGGGAAATCGTAATACCATTCTGTTCTTCCTCGATAAGCTGCTTTGTCATAAACAAATATTCCTCAGCCGATGCTGCTTTTTGGCGGACATAAGGAAAAACAGACGGATGGCTTAATAGTTGATAGAGTTCAGTTGCTTCATGTACATCACGGGGTTTCAACATGCGAAACGCCTCCTTTAATAGGGGATAGGTAAAAAATCACAAGGCATGCATTTCGAACTTAACTCCTATATAACCTAGACATCGTACTATGTTACAACCTTTAGTTACTCGCTACTTTGCATATGAAATTACGATTAATGTTGCCGCGGCAGAATTTTCAATGTTAAAAAAAGTTGAAAAATAACCGTTATAAAATCACCAACGGTTATGGACATCCAAAATATGTGCCAAAGGCTATCTTTTGCTGCTGCAAGCATATGTATACTTGCTAACAAAAGAGATATTTTCGTGAAAATATCATATAATACTATAGGTTGTTTCTGCAAGCATTTTTCTCGAAAAAATAAAAATAACTTAAGTGAGATTTTCTACTCTGAATATTCAGATATGTGGGAATTGTTAATATTAAATAACAGTAAATTCACACTGTTTTTTCCATAAATAATTATTTTATTAAGGCGATGAAAATTGCTATAATATATAACAAAAATGCATTTTATATTTATACTTATTGCCTTTTTTATCGATTTTCAAACATTTTTTTAAATGTAAATTTTAGTAAAAAAGGCGTGGGTAAATAGGAATATGATATATTCATTCTAGTTTAACTTCCTTTAGAAAAAGTCTCCCTCAATAGGCGGTCGTATATTAGGCTCAATTCGGTGAACATCAAAATAACCGCTGACAAAGAGGAACTTAGTCGAAGAATACCACATATGTGGGGAACGACTCGGTGACCAATATTATGTTGGTCTAAGCTCTGGCTGATGTCACAGATTTTGAAAAGCTCTGGACTAGAGTTAGCCAAGGCTTAATTGAAAATAAAATTTCATAAACTCGCTTAGAAAATTAAAGCTTGAATTTTCTATAGCATAATGGATATAGGGCAGGTGTCACGAATGATGGTGCAACCATTTCTTTCAGAAGTGCAATTTAATATAATGTTTAAAGATAGCAAAGATATGGTCTTTTTTATGAAGAAAAAGGACGAGGATTTTGAGTACGTATATACAAATACTGCTGCAAGTCGTCTTTTTGATGTTGCTCCATGCGGAAAAACAGTTGCTGAAATCATGCCCAAACACTTAGCAAAAACAATTTTGCATTATTATCATTTAGCTGTTGAAACAAAAGTACAGCAAAATTTTCAGGACTATGATTATTACACGAACGAAGTGAGGAAGCATGAAACGACGGTTTTTCCGGTCTTTGTTCATGATGAAATCTTCATTTTAGCAATATCAAAGGAAATCGCCTTTGATCGTGATTTGCAAGATAAATACTTATTTATGCGCTCGGTGTTCTTTAAAACATTTTTATCAACTGTTTTAATATCGAATGATTTGATGTTTTTAGAGGCAAATGAGCGTTTTATTGATGATTTTGGCATTTGTGCAAAAAGCATGCAAGGTCAACCATTTCTAAGTCTACCTCTAATTAGAGAGCCTTACGTAGCTGAGTGGCAGAGCTACTTAACAGATGCGCAAAGCGGCGATAATTTTACTTCAAAGATTGTTAAATTCATAGATAAAGAAAATAAAATACGAAGCTTTACTGCGACATTTTCACCGCTAGCAAATGAAAACGGTAGCGTTATTGCGATATTTTTAATTTTGCAAGAAATTACAGATTTTATTGAGCAGCAAAAAGAACTACGCGAAACATCACATGGCTTAGCAATAATAAAAAATGCTATTAATAATGCTGTAGAATTATCCATTATTGATAGCGATAAAAAAATTATTGATTTAAACGACCGCTTTATTGCTCGTACTGGCTATACAAGAGAGGAGTTAATTGGTCAAACACATGATGTATTAGATTCTGGCTATCACCCACCCGAATTTGGTGAAAAAATGTGGGATACGCTACGCCAAGGTGATATATGGCAAGGTGAAATATGCAATCGTTCAAAGCAAGGTGAATTATATTGGGTAGAAACAACCATTATTCCTTTAGTAAATGCAGATGGTGAGATTGATAGCTATTTTTCGGTTAATTATGATTCGTCTGATAAAAGGCGCTTGATGGCAGAGCTCCAAAACATTGAGCGGACTTTCCGTATGATTACTGAAAATATGAATGATTTCATTGTCATAATGGATGAAAAGGGCGTTATTGAATACGCTTCACCATCATATGCTCACACTTTTGAATATGTAGAGGAAGAGTTAATTGGCAAAAGCTATTCTTCCTTTTTAACAAGAGAAAGTGAAGCAACATGGCTATCAGAATTGAAGAATGTGGAATGCAATGAAATGACAATTGAGCTAGCATTGCAGACAAAAAAAGGTCGTATTATTTGGACGGAAGGGAAATATAAGGCTGCAAAAGACGAGCGAAAAGAAAATGCCTATCAAATCATTATGGTATCACGCGAAATTACAGAACGTAAAAAGCTTGAAAATTCTCTGCGTTTTATGGCCTATCATGATAATCTAACACAGCTTCCGAATAGAAGGTATTTAGAAGAGGAATTTCCACGTGTTCTTAATTTTGCAAAGGAAAATGCCCGCTCCATCGCAGTTTTATATATTGATGGTGATAATTTTAAGGCGATTAATGATCGATACGGTCATGATGTTGGGGATGAATTTATTAAATTGACAGGTGAGCGCATTGCAGCAAGTATTAGAGCTAGTGATTTTGCTGTGCGAGTGGGTGGGGATGAATTTGTTGTAATTTTAGCGGATCTATCTATTATAGAAAATGAGCGGAAAAAGGTGATTAATGACATTATCGCCCGCATTCAAGAAAACCTGCTGCTCGGTGCAATTATTCAAGGGAATCATTTTAAGCCAACCGTATCAATTGGTGCTAGCTATTACCCTGACCATGCTACAACATTAGAAACGTTATTAGAAAATGCTGATAAGGCATTATACAAGGCGAAAATGGTAGAAAAAAATGGCTTCAAAATTTATGATGACGTACAATAAGGTTAGAGGTTGATTCGGGGCTGTCCGAAAAGGGGTAGCCCTTTTTGGACAGCCCTAGCTATTTACTAAAAATGAATTGTCGTTAACTACGGCTTCTGCCAGAGGCTATATTTATCTCATTGGATGAAAATACAACCGCTTTAAAAACTTTTGTAAAGTTATTAGAGCATTTTTAAGGTCTCCGAAGTGAGAACAGTCGAGCATGAATATATATTTCTGTAGAAATAAATAAGATGGTGATACAGATGAAAAAAATACTGTTAGTGGAAGACGAAAAAAACATTTCACGATTTATTGAATTAGAATTGAGGCATGAGCAATTTGACGTAAAGTGTGTATTCGATGGACGAGAAGGCTTATCAGAGGCACTTACGGATAATTATGATTGTCTATTGCTAGATGTAATGTTACCACAATTAAATGGGATTGAAGTATGTAGACGGGTTCGTCAGCAGTCTAATGTCCCGATTATTTTGCTGACGGCTCGTGACGCGGTAATGGACCGTGTTGCTGGACTGGATGCAGGGGCGGATGATTATATCGTCAAGCCATTTGCGATTGAGGAGCTACTAGCTCGCATTCGTTCTATTATGCGACGTGTTAGCAAGCAAGCTACAGAAAATTTGCTCGTATGCCGCAGTTTAGAAATTGATTTAGAAGCTTACGAAGTAGCTTTTGAAAATAAAAAACTAGATTTGACAAAGACAGAATATGATTTATTAGTGTTTTTAGCACAAAATATAAATAAAGTCTGTACGCGTGAACGCATTTTGGAAGCTGTTTGGGGCTTTGATAGTGAGGTGGAGACGAATGTCGTAGATGTTTATATACGCCATTTGCGCACCAAGTTGAAGACGGAGGAGCAGCCCTATATAGAAACGGTACGCGGCGTCGGCTATGTAATGAGAGGCTAAGCAATGAAACAACTATATAATCAATTGTCACTAAAAGAGAAATGGATGCTTTCAACCGCTGTCACCATTTTTATTAGTTATGCGGTTATTTGTGTGATTTTATATATATCATTGCACACGTGGCTCTTAAATAATGAGGAGCGCAATGCTCTAAGAACAGCGGATGATATTAGCGTGTTTTTTGAAACGCCGGCAATTACAATCCAGCTATTGCAACGTGATCCAGACTTAAAATCAATTATTCATCAAGAGCAAACAGTGCGGATTATGAATTTTGATGGGATAGAGCTTCTTCATTTTGGCAATGACGTATTGCCCGCAGCACCAACAGCGACGACCTATGAGGAGCTTTTAAGAACGGTCGTTCGCAAGTCAGATATTCAAGGGACAGATGCCTATATCATCGAGCGCATTGTACAAATTGGGTCATTTCAAGGTTATATGCAATTAATTCACCCACTTACAACCTTCGAAAAAATGATGCAATATGTTTTAACAACAATGACGATTGTAGGAATAGGTGCATTATTACTTGTCGCTTTTATTAGTTATTATTTAGCAAATCGTTTAGTTCGACCACTTCAACAGCTTAGGGATTCAATGCGATTAGTACGAGATAAAGGTTTAACAGAGCGCGAGGCTTTTACTTATCATGCAGACGATGAAATTGGCGATTTGCTAAAAATGTACGATTCGATGTTAGAGGAGCTAAAGATTTCTTTTACACAGCAACAGCAATTTGTTGCAGATGCCTCTCATGAACTACGCACACCCATTCAAGCTGTCGAAGGGCATCTATCCTTGTTAGCACGCTGGGGGAAGGACGACCCACAAATCCTAAATGAATCTATCGAAAGCTCGCTTAATGAAGTGAAAAGAATGAAAAAAATGATTGAAGAGTTATTGCAGCTTGCAAGACGAGAGCAAGGGGGAGCCGCACAAGCTGATGTTGTTTTAGTAATCAGTCAAGTAATAAATGAATTAAAAGCGGTATACCCGCATGCTATATTTCAAATAGAGGAAATTAAGCAAACCGATTTACTTCCAATTTCACCTGAAGCACTTGCACAAATATTGCGCAACATTATTGAAAACGGAATAAGATATAATAAAGCTGTTCCTGAAATTACAATTTCAACAGCTCGATTGGATGATTGCTTTTATATTGAATTGAAGGATAATGGTATAGGGATTGCTGAGGAGCACTTGCCTTTTATTTTTGACCGTTTTTACCGAGTGGATGAATCACGTCAGCAAAATGGAGGGGGAACTGGACTCGGTTTAAGTATTACAAAAATGCTTGCAACGAAATATCATGTTGTGCTCGAAGTACAAAGCAAAATCCAACAAGGAACAACATTTTTGTTAAAAATCCCTTTGAAAAAGTGAGGAATTTCGGTCGGAAGGTTTTGTTTTTCTATAGTTAGCTAAAAATTTGACTTATTTATTGAAAAATAGTTGTATTTTTTGTAGAGAGTAGTAAGATTGAAGTGGAAAAATGTTCTCTGTTCAATAATAGAGAATATGAGTATACAAAAAATAAATAGGCTCAGCTATGTTATCTTGATGCGGTTTGTGTTTAGAAGCACATTATATCAAAATAAAGACCTAGGCGGATGTCGCGGAATTTGGAGTGAGGCTTGCTTGAAGCAGGTCGGTTAACTCTAAGGGCATGTGTCGTGATTAACTTCTAACAGCACCTCAAAATCTGGACTAAAGTTAGCCAAGATACATAGTAGAGAGCTCAAAAATGTTTATTTTAAAATGGAACTGCCATGCAGGCAAAATTTGGAGGTTATTTTCATGTCGAACAATGTATTACATGGTTCACCTTGGTCAGCGTTTGCAGGCCCTAACTTAGGTTACGTCATGGAGCAATACGACTTATTTCTACAATCTCCCGAAGAAGTAGAACCAGCTTTAGTTGAATTGTTCCAACAATTTGGAGCGCCTGTTGAAGGTGAAGTTGCTGTAACTGGAGGCACAGTTACTTCACAAGTTGATTTTAGCAAAGTGTTAGCAGCTGTAAAATTAGCAGAATCAATCCGGGTTTATGGTCATTTAGCTGCCGATATTTACCCGTTAAAAAACCGTGCACTTGCTACTGCGAAAGTCGAAGAAAGCGCATTTGGCTTGAGTCAAGCTGATTTAGCTGAAATTCCGGCTACAGTATTCTTCAAAAATGTACCGGCGGGTATCCAAAACGGTCGCGATGCAATTGCTTATTTAAAAGCTGTTTATACGGATAAGATTGCGTTTGAATACAACCATGTAGGCACAGTTGAGGAGCGTGAATGGTTCCAATCTCAAATCGAATCAGGGGCGTTATCAGTAGCTGTTTCTACAGATGAAAAGAAAGCGCTATTAGACCGCTTAACACATGTTGAAAACTTTGAAAAATTTATTCATAAAACATTCGTAGGTCAAAAGCGCTTCTCGGGAGAAGGGTTAGACACACAAATTGTCTTATTTGATGAAATTTTAAAAACTGCTGAAGCAAGAAATGTGAAAAATGTACGAATCGGTATGGCACACCGTGGGCGTTTAAACGTGTTAACGCATATTTTAAATAAGCCATATGATATGATGTTCTCTGATTTTGCACATGTTTCAAACGATTTATTTATACCGGAGCATGGGCGTTTACAAATTACAAAAGGTTGGACTGGTGATGTAAAATACCATATGGGTGCGACGTATGTGCGCGAATCAGGTATGAACGTAAAACTTGCTTACAACCCGTCTCACTTGGAAATTGGTAACCCTGTAGTGCTAGGTTCGACTCGCGCGGCGCAAGACAATGTATCAGTAAATGGGTATGCTCAGCATGACGCTACTTTAGGTTTAGGTATTTTGGTGCATGGTGATGCGGCATTCCCGGGGCAAGGTATCGTGACAGAAGTGATGAACTTTGCAAAAACAGAAGGATTTACAACTGGAGGGACAATTCATATTATCGCAAATAATATGATTGGCTTCACAACAGAACTGTATGATTCTCGTTCATCAACTTATTCATCAGACCCTGCGAAAGGCTATGATATTCCTGTTATCCATGTCAATGCAGACCACCCAGAGGCAGTAGTGCAAGTTGGGCGCTTTGCAACAGAATATCGTCAAAAATTCGGCAAAGATATTATTATCGATTTAGTTGGTTACCGTCGTCACGGTCATAATGAAACAGACGACCCAACAGTGACAAACCCTGAAACTTATAAAATAGTATCGAAACACGACCCAGTACGTGTGCTTTATGGTGCAAAATTAGTTGCTGAAGGTCTTGTAACGGAAGAACAAGTGAAGGCACTTGATAGCGCTGCATATGCAGAAATGCAAGCTGCGTATGATCATGTGAAGGAAATGGCAGAAAAAGATGAGCATAAGCAACTTGAAATGCCAGAAGAATTAAAAGTGGATTTTCCACAAATTGATACAACGACAAGTGTAGAGCGTTTGCAGGCAATTAATGAAGATTTATTAGTATTTACAGAAGGTTTTGAGCCGCAAAACAAGCTTGGTAAAATTCTGGAAAAACGCCGTGATGCATTCGCTACAGGTAAAATCGATTGGGGACATGCAGAAACATTAGCATTTGCTACAATGCTTCAAGATGGCACGCCAATTCGCTTCACTGGTCAAGATGCACAGCGTGGTACGTTTGCTCAGCGACATTTAGTACTGCACGATAAAAATAATGGCAGCGAATATACGCCATTACATCATATTCAAAATGCAAATGCATCATTCACAGTTTATAACTCGCCACTAACAGAGGCAGGGGTAGTTGGCTTTGAATACGGCTATACTTTGGAAAATGAGAATGTTTTAACGATTTGGGAAGCACAATTTGGTGACTTTGCCAATATGGCACAAGCAATGTTTGATAACTTCATTTCAGGCGCTCGTGCAAAGTGGGGACAAAAATCAGGCTTAGTTATTCTATTACCTCATGGCTATGAAGGTCAAGGCCCTGAGCATTCATCAAGCCGAATTGAGCGTTATTTACAAATGGCTGCGGAAAATAACTGGTTTATTGCGAACTGCTCAAACGCAGGAAACTATTACCATTTATTGCGTCGTCAAGCAGCAATGTTAGGAACAGAGGGTGTACGTCCATTAGTCGTGGCTTCACCGAAGTATTTATTACGTCACCCATTGGCCGCTGCAAATGCAGAGCAACTGGCAGAGGGCTCATTCCAAGAAATCATTGAACAACCTGGTCTAGGTACTAAGGCGGAGGCGGTAGAGCGCATCGTATTAGGTACAGGGAAAGTAATGATTGATTTAGCGGATCGCGTGAAAGATGGTGAAGGCTTTGACCACTTACACATCATTCGTGTAGAGCAATTATATCCATTCCCAAGTGCGCAAATCGCTAATATTATTGCGAAGTATCCAAATGCTAAGGAAGTTGTTTGGGTGCAAGAGGAGCCGAAAAACCAAGGTGTATGGAATTACGCGCTTGAAAGCTTATACGAGCTTTCAGAAGGTAAAAAACTACGTTATGTAGGTCGCCCTTCAATGAGTTCAACATCTGAAGGTGATGCGGATGCTCATAAGGAAGCGCAAGCAGCAATTATAGCGGAAGCCGTAACAGAGGCAGTTAAAGTAAAATAATAGTATAATGTTGTTGGATGCATGAAAAGGCTACCAGCCTTATGTGCAGTAGCCTTTCTATATGTTGTTTAATTTAAAGGAGGAAATGAAAGTGGCTGAAATTAAAGTCCCTGAATTAGCAGAATCGATTACAGAAGGAACAATTGCCCAGTGGGTGAAAAAAGTTGGAGACCAAGTTGAAAAAGGCGAGTTTATCGTTGAGTTAGAAACAGATAAAGTAAATGCAGAAATTATTTCTGAAGAGGCAGGCGTATTAACACAAATACTGGCTGCAGAAGGCGATACTGTACTTGTTGGACAAGTAATCGCAGTAGTGGAGGCTGGGGAAGGCGCAGCGCCAGCACCAGCGACTGAGGAAGCAGCACCGGCACAAGCAGCACCAGCACAGGAAGTCCCAAAGGCTCCTGCAGCTCCAGCGCCAGTTGCTGAAACAACTTCAAATGAGCGTGTAGTAGCAAGCCCAGCAGCACGCAAATTAGCACGTGAAAAAGGTATCGATTTAGCGGCAGTATCTCCAATGGACCCACAAGGTCGCGTTCGTGTTCAAGACGTAGCAGCTCACGGTACAGCACCAGTTGCAGTAGCGCCAATTGCAACAACAAACGGTCCTGTTGTATTTGCTCCTGCTGCAGAAACTGATCGTGTAACAATCGAGAAAATGTCTCGTCGCCGTCAAACAATTGCTAAGCGCCTATTAGAAGTGAAGCAATCAACAGCTATGTTAACAACATTTAACGAAATTGATATGACAAATATTATGGCATTGCGTAAACGTAAGCAAGAGCAATTCGTTAAAGATAACGATATTAAACTAGGCTTTATGTCATTCTTCACAAAAGCAGTTGTAGCAGCACTTAAGAAATATCCTTATGTGAATGCACAAATCAGCGGTGATGAAATTCACTTAAATAACTTCTTTGATATCGGTATTGCCGTGTCTACTGAAGAAGGTTTAGTTGTACCTGTAGTACGCGATGCAAATAGCAAAAACTTTGCAGAAATCGAAAAAGATATCGCTGAATTAGCAAAAAAAGCACGTGACAAAAAATTAGGCTTAAATGATATGGCAGGCGGTTCATTCACAATTACGAATGGTGGTGTGTTCGGTTCATTAATGTCTACACCAATTATGAATGGTACACAAGCTGGTATTCTAGGTATGCACTCAATCGTTCAACGTCCAGTAGCGATTAACGGTGAAATCGAAATCCGTCCAATGATGTACGTTGCATTATCATATGACCACCGTATTATTGATGGTAAAGATTCAGTAGGCTTCCTAAAAACAGTAAAAGAGCTAATCGAAAATCCAGAAGATTTATTATTAAATTCTTAATTGAATGAGCGTCCAGAAAGCGTGCTAACGCACTATTTTCTGGACGCTTTCTTTGGTTAAATTCCCTTTATCATGCCTCGCAATGAAATTAGAAGTGTGAATTTCCCCAAATTATGTTATGAAACACCGCGGTTTTAGCTGTAGGTATCTGTTGTTGTGGGGACACAGAGCCCATTTCTCCCTTGGTTAATAAGGTAATAATAGTAATGAATGTAGTAGAACGTACAGTGGAAAATCATTTATCACAAATTTATAAATTGTTAAAAGTGGATGCACATTCTAAAGCAATGATAAAGGAAAAATAATGGCTGTTGATTTAATCTAGTTCAAAGAGCTATCTAAAAGGCAGTGCCTGTCTTCGTTCTCTACTTTCAGCTCGCAGAAAAAAATGATAAATTAATTGTTTACAAGCTTTTAAAATGGGCTATTTCTCTTTTTAAATGTTTTTTTAATCAAATACGAGTAAATCGCCCTATAGCCACTATTTTTTGGAGGCCACTTGACAATGAGCATTTGGTAGTATATGATTTAGCTAAATAACTTTATAAGAAATACCTCACGTTCTAGTGGGGTAGAGGCGCGATATTTAATAGTTTTTCATGGAGTTTTGAGCAACAGTGAAATGAAGAAGAAGGAAATATCGCCGAAGTGTATCGGAAAGCTCGTAATTCGATATGCTGGGCTTGCAGTGAATAATTGCAGGACTGTCTTGAGTATTTCTTTCCAGCTTACTCAAGTTGTGCTATCTCATCAATGGAACTTAGAGGATTTGGGCTTTTATTTTATTAAATGGCAGCGACCTAAAATTCTTTAGGTCGCTTTTTTGTATAAGATAAAGCCCAAAATAAATAAGAAAAGGGGAAATTTTACATGAAGAAAAAATGGCTGTTTATGTTAGTTACTATGTTAACCGTTATTATGTTGGCAGCATGTGGCACTGGAGAAAAACAGGGTTCATCCTCCACGGAAGATGGCGAAGGAAAAAAAGTATTAAAGGTTGGTATGGAAGCGGGCTATGCACCGTTTAACTGGACGCAGCAAACAGATGCAAATGGTGCTGTGAAAATTAGTGGCTCTGCTGAATATGCAGGTGGCTACGATGTACAAATAGCGAAAAAAATTGCTGATGGACTTGGTATGGAGCTCGAAGTCGTGAAAATTGAATGGGATGGTTTAGTACCTGCATTACAATCTGGTGTGGTAGATGCTATTATCGCAGGGATGAGTCCAACGGAAGAACGTAAAAAATCAATTGATTTCACATCAAATTACTATACATCTGATTTCGTCATCGTTGTGAAAAAAGGTAGCCCATATGAAAGTGCCAAAACGTTAGCAGATTTTTCTGGTGCAAAAATTACATCACAGCTAAATACGTCAAACTATTTAGTAATTGATCAAATTCCCGGTGTGAAAAAGGAAGTAGCAATGGATAGCTTCCCAGCAATGCGAGTTGCAATTGAATCAGGCGCAATTGATGGCTATGTTGCCGAGCGTCCAGAAGCAATTTCAGCAGCAATGGCCAATAATAATTTTGCCTACGCAGTGTTGGAGGACGGCTTTGATACAGATCCTGGTGATACAGCAGTTGCAATTGGTGTACGTAAAGACTATGAACTTACTGATAAAATGAGTGAGATTTTAGAGGGAATTTCAGAGGATGATCGCCAAAAGTTAATGGAAGAAGCGATTGCAAATCAACCAGCATCTGCTGAGTAGTTGATAAAGTAAGGGGCTGTCCGAACTTTCTCGGACAGCCCTAGCTTCTATATTTTCAAGGAATAATCCTTGGCACAAGGAGCCATCTCAAAATGGCTGGCTCCCTTTATAAGATAAAGACAGCCTGCTGTTAGGGGGATTTTTATGAGTTTCGAAACAATCATGGCAATTTTGGAAAACAACTGGCCGATGTTTTTACGTGGCGCATATATGACGCTTGCAATTGCAATTATTAGTACAATTATTGGTGCGTTTATCGGATTTTTCATCGGTATCATGCATACGATTCCTGTTAAAACAAAATCTTTTAAAAGTATTTTATTAAAAATAGTAAACTTCTTGCTTACTTGCTATGTAGAAATTTTCCGTGGTACACCAATGATTGTACAGGCAATGGTTGTGTATTATGGTTTGTACGCATACGGTCTTGAGCTAGATCGATTTGTAGCGGCGTTAGTAGTTGTCGGTTTAAATACAGGTGCTTATATGGCTGAAATTGTGCGCGGTGGTATTGTATCGGTTGATAAAGGGCAATATGAGGCGGCACAAGCAGTTGGTATGAATCATTTACAAACGATGATTTTTGTTGTTTTACCACAAGTAGCACGTAATATTTTACCAGCAACAGGAAATCAGCTTGTAATGAATATTAAAGATTCAGCAGTATTGAGTGTAATTAGTGTAACAGAGCTATTCTTCCAAACAAAATCTGTTGCGGGGGCAAATTTTAAGTTTGCGGAGTCATTTTTAATTGCATGTATCATGTATCTTATAATGACATTTACAGCAACGCGAATTTTACGTTTAATGGAGCGCAAGCTAGATGGTCCTGATGCGTATCAGGTCGATAAGGAGAGAGAGGGGCAAATGCAATGACAACAATGATTGAAATTAAAAACTTACGTAAATCATTTGGCTCTCATGAAGTGTTGCGCGATGTGAATTTTTCAGTAAAAAAGGGCGAGGTTGTTTGTTTAATTGGCTCGTCAGGTTCAGGGAAATCAACGCTCTTACGCTGTGTTAATTTATTAGAAACACCTTCAGGCGGCAGCATTATTTATAATGGTGAAAATATTTTAACTGGCAAACATAATGTAGAGCAATATCGAACACATTTGGGCATGGTGTTTCAGCAATTCAATTTATTTAATAATTTAGATGTTATCGGAAATTGCACAGTGGGCCAACAAAAAGTGTTGAAACGCAATAAAGTAGAAGCTGTCGAAAAAGCAATGAAGTATTTAGAAATTGTCGGAATGGCAAAATACAAAAACGCAAAGCCGCGCCAACTATCTGGTGGACAAAAGCAACGCGTAGCGATTGCGCGCGCATTAGCGATGGATCCGGATGTTATGCTATTTGATGAGCCAACATCAGCACTAGACCCTGAAATGGTAGGAGAAGTATTAAAAGTCATGCGTACTTTAGCGAATCAAGGCAATACGATGCTCATCGTAACACATGAGATGGAGTTTGCTCGTGAAGTAGCAGACCGCATTGTTTTTATGGATAAAGGTGTTATTGTGGAAGAAGGGCATCCAGAACAGGTGCTAGTCAATCCGCAGCATGAGCGTACGAAAGAATTTTTAAAACGCACACTGAAATAAAAAGATTGTCTGGAAGTAAGCTAACGCAACGCTTTCAGACAATCTTTTTTTATTTAGAGCATAATATTGTTCTAGATTTGCTTAGCTTAGATAAATGACCTAATTCGTTCATTTAAAATAGTAAAGGTAACTTCACCTTAATATGTACGAAAAAAGCTCCTCTAACGTCTTGAATTCCATTCAGAAACGACAATAAAAATAATAGCAAAAGCGATGGCTAATGCCCAAAACCAGCTTGGTATACTTGACATAAACTTTCACCTCACACGCCATTTTATCATGTCCTATAAGTGGGCGGCAATGGTTTACTCTTCATTTTGAATTCAAAGAAAAACGATTGAAAAAGTAACGTCTTTTTTTAAATCAAAGAAAGCACCCTCTATTTTCATAAGTAAACATTTTTCTGAAATACTACCAGGAATGTGCGAAATGGCGGCAATATACGTCTTTTCGCACGCCTATATCTAACAATTTTTTGCTGAATGCTTTGAAAAACTACCATTCTTAAGGGAAATCGTATAAAATATAAGGAAACAGGCTAAAAGAGAGGTTACACAAATGTTACATTTAAAATGGAAAGATGCGCCTACAATTCGTACAGTGAAATGTGTGCATACAAATGCCGCAAAATACTTAGTATCGAATGTACTAACAGTTGGCAAAGAATACGAAGTGAAAAATGAAACAGAGGAATTTCTTTTTGTAGTTGACAACACAGGAAAAGTTGGCGGCTATTATAAAGATTATTTTGAGTAATATAGTATAAGAGGCGGATATGATACAACTGCCAAAAGAGAAGGGGGGCGTCTGAAAAGTCATTTTGAGACGTTCCCTTTGCCACTGGGATAGTGATAATTTACCACCGCAAAGGTAAGTATTTTTAGATATAGAAGCAGGGCAGGGGGCTATCCGAAAAAATCTACACTTTTCGGATAGCTTCACTTTATTTTGGGGACTTATGAGGCAATCTCTTCTTGCGTAGACAATCAAAATTCAATTTTTACTTTCATACGAAGGAAAATCCGCTAAACCTTGTCTTTCTCCTATTTTTAAAGAATCATCAGTGAATTCTTTAAAGAAATATCAACGAAAGCGTCCAAAATGCTGGCAACTTCACCGCTTTTTGGACGCTCTCTTCATCTTTTAAATGGACTCGTATACATCAGTTGTTTTCGCGTGTACACGGAGTGTTTCTTCGATATCCTGTAGTAATTTTAGCTGTGTTTGTTTGAATTGATCTATGTCAGCATGTGATATACCAGCTTGCTTTGACTTCATTTGCAGCATTTTGCCGTTTTTGCGAGCCAATTCATCAGAGGCACGCATTAATTTATCCTGTGCCTCTGCTACACGACGCTGTTGATTCATTGTCAGTAGTGTAGAAATTTGTGTTTGCCACATAGGGATTGTTGTCATAACAGATGCCTGTATTTTATCGATTAATAATTGATTCGTTTGTTGCATTAAACGAATTTGTGGTGCGGCTTGAATAGCTATTTCCCTCGAAATTTGCATATCATAAAGACGTCGGTCAAGCCATTCAATCGCCATTTTTTGATCATTTAATTTCTGCAATTCCATTGGGTCAATCGGCTGGACGGCGGGAAGCTTATTTTTGACATCAGCAAGCTTAAGCTCGCCAGCTGCAATAAAGATGTTAATCTCTGCGAAATATTGCTCATTCAAGGCATATAAATCATTTAATAGCTTAAAATCACGCAATAAACCCATTTGTGCATGTTCTAATTGAATTGCAAGGCGGTCAATTTGTTTACTTAGTTTTTTATAATGTGTCATAACTTCTTGTGTTGATTGCTTTTGCTTTGAAAAAAGCTTACTCAAAAAGCCCTTTTCTTGCCCGATAAGCGCATCTGGATTAATTTGCTCTAAATAAGAAATAAGCTGTGATAGCACCTCGCCAACTTTGCTATGATCCTTTCGCTCGATATGGATAGCCATATTAGCGGTAAAATCACGAAGCGCTTGCTGGGCCTGTAAGCCGAAAGCAAGCACATTTTCATAAATATTAATTTTAAGCTCGCTCGCTAATGCCAGTGCTCGACCTTTATCTTGCTGACTTAATGCAGCATAAAGAGGACTTACAGATTGGCTTTCCTGCGCAACTTGGAATTCCTCCTCTGCCATTTCAGCAAAGCGACTCCCTGTATTTTTAAATGCTTCAAATGGATTTTGTTGCATGCTTATTCACCACCGATTAAACGATCTTTCCTTTTTTGATTTTCAAGCTTTGCAAAATCAAGCTCAAGCTTTAAATGCTCAATATCAGAGCTTAATGCCAACTTTAAATCGTCTTCCATTGTTGTATATAGCTCCTTCAGTGTTTTGCGGGCTTCTTCTAAAGCTAAATGTATTTCCGTACCGCCTACCTGCTCTTTTGTTAATAAAGTGTACTTGTCTATTAACTGCACAGCAGAAGGGAGGTGAGAATAGAAGAAATCCTCAACCGCATAAAATTTTTGCGGATTTGATTGCACAATACCAATGATGCGCTTGGCAAGTTTATTCATTTCATTAATTAATTTAAAAGAGCGTACAGAGCGTACACGTACATATTGTTGCATAAGTAAGGCTAAGTCATTTTTCGCTAGTTTGATATGCTGTTCAATATGTTTATATTCCGAGCGTGTTAAGCCAAGCATTTTGCTTCTTTTTGCTTTTTGAAAAGCTAAAATTCCTTTATTACTTGCATAATAGCTTGCGATCGTTAACAGTGGCACGATAAAAATGCCTAAATCAAAATTGATAACTGTAATAACAAATACAGCAAAGCTAATGATTAAGCTCAGTCCATGGCGATTGATAAAGTTCATTGTGCTAAGCATTTTCGTACCTCCTATATTGATTGTTACTACTAAATACGAGCTAGCTGCAAAAAAGTTTCACCAATATGTTTTTTCTTTTATTTTACGCTAAAAAAACATATAGACAAAGCCAAATGACTTTGCCTACATGTTCACCGATTTTTTTTATCCTGCATTAGCGGGCAGTAAGACCCTACCTCAAGACTTAAGTGAAAATCGGCTGAAGGATAAATGGGGGATTAACTGCCCATAAAAGCCTGATTGGTTCAGCTAGCAATCAGTGGGGAAAGCTTCCTCTGATTGCTAGTTTCACTTTATATAATGTCGGTTTTCATTGTTTTAAAGCCTTTTAAATCGTCAAAGATTTCTATTGTAAAACGATTTGATTGTGCTTGTAAGCTAACGCCTTGCTGGACAAAATGAATAAATTCATCAACAGCAGGGGTTGTACCCTCAACTTCTGCCTCAATATTATTTTGCTCGTTCAATATACAATGTCCTTTTAAGCCAAGCTCGAGCGCTTTTTGTTTAATGAAAAATCGATGACCTGTTCCTGTAGCATCACCAGAAAATATTACACGTGCTCGTTTCATCGTAAGTCGACACTCCTTTTGCATAAAAGTTTTAACTGACCTGCGCATTAGTTGAGCCGAAGCATCATTTAGATAGATTGTCTCTCTTTGACAATGATTTCAATTAAATCATTAATATAGCGTAGCACTTGTTCAGACGCGTGATTAATTTTTTGTAAGCAATCATCAGCAATTTGGATATTACCATTATTGTACGCCTCTACAGCTTGTTTCGCAAATACATGCACTTGCTCATGATAATGGTCTAAGTCAATAAATGATTGATGTGAGCCTAAGCGACGTTGTGTTTGCTCATTGGAATACCATTTACCAAGGCGGCATTCCTTGTGTGAAGATACATCGCTTGGTTGTAATTTTTCTAAACCTAAAAACATATTGTAAACTCGCCATTTCCATAAAATATGGTCAGCTTTTGAAAGTTGTAGCAAAGCAATGCTCGATAATGTCACACTACTGTCAGTTGTAAGTTCTGTTCGGAATCGATTAATTTCTTTCCCTAAATAATGTATATCTTGAGATGTAACATCGCTTAATCTTTGAATATCTTCCTGAATGCTCGCAATATCGACAATTCGGGAAGACATATCATCAAGTGCCGCAGCTTGTTGCTGAGAAATTGCCGCAGTATTTGTTACATCTTCATCAATACTTTCGATTGCCTCCACAATTGATGCTAAAAGTGGTAAAGATTGTTTTGCCTCAGATGTTGCCTCTTTAATCGTTGTTGTCGTTTCTTTAATCGATTGAGAAACAGAATTAGAATATGATTTTAACGCATGTACATTATTGGAAACTTCCTCTAAAGCAGAGACTGTTCCTTCTGCAAGCTTTCGTACTTCCTGTGCAACGACCGCAAAGCCTTTACCGTGCTCGCCAGCTCTTGCTGCCTCAATCGATGCATTGAGTGCTAATAGATTGGTTTGGTCAGCAATTTGATTAATTAATATTACGACTTGCTCGATATCATCAACATATTTCTGCAAATTCGTAAAACCTTCAACAATTGCTGTAAATGTTTCTTCTGTTGTAAAAATTTCCTGTAATGCATGCTCAATCGCCTGTTGTCCTTTTGCGGCATAGGAAACGGATTCATTGGTTTTCTCAGCGATGCGTGTGGAAGTGCGGGCAACTTCAGCAATGGAAGCCGTGAGCTCCTCAATTGCAGCTGAGGAGGAGGCGATTTCCTCGGTTTGGTTATTTAAGCTAATTACTAAATCTTTCATATGCATAATGCGCGCATGCGCATCTGTTATTGTAGCCACCTCTGTAATGACATCTTCCATAAAGCGTTCTGCACATACTTCCGTTAATAGCTGTAGTTCAATATTAATTGTGGCAGAAATCGTTTTTAAAGATTCATTTGAAGAAGGCTGTTTATGTAAGACATGAGAAAGTAAATAAAATGATAATTGACTCCAAGTAACGGTTAATTTACCAATTTCAAATTGTTGCTCACGTAGCATATTAAAAAATTTAATCCGCTGATTTACATAGTCATTATCACGTTTATCATTAAAAAAGCTTTGTAAGTACGCCGAAATCTGCTGAGTAGATACAGAGTGTCCAGCACTTGGTGCAATCTCATCTAAGTGGCGCATTAAAAATTGTTCTAACGATGGGTCAGCATCTTTTATCTGCTGAGATATCTTTAATAGATTTTGTTCGTCCTGCTGTGAGAAATGATTAAAAGCAAGAATGTCATAAAACCGTCCTGTAACCTGTAAATCCGTACCTCTCATGAAGAAATCATGAACATTTGCTTTTCGTTTGAATGCTGTAAACAAAAAAATCACTCCTATTGCCTTTTTATGAAGTTAACTTTATTCAGCAAGATTCTCACTTATTAATCATGCTCAGGCAGACTCAATTTGTGAGAAAAGACCCTCTGATAGAAGTCACATTACGGCTATTTTATCATAGCAAGTAGAGGAATAATAGACAGAATAATGAAAAGGTTTAACTTCTTTCAAGGGTATCTAAATACCCGCTAAAATGGAGGAGCTTCTCCTAAGAACGTCACGACAGAGTGCCCAATATTATGTTAGCTTAAAGTTCTAGCGGATATAACAGAAATTTGCGTAACGCAGGCGTATGTCGTGACGGTTTTGAATTTGCTAGATAAAATTTGAATTAAAGTTAGTGCAGGCGTAAATGATTTATAGAGAAAGTCATATTAAGAATAGCAAATAATTTCGCCTGTTTCGGCATTGATACAGGCAATTTTCTTTTGTGGCTTTTTCTCAGCAAGACTGTAAATGAGCTTCTCGCTGGTTTTGACTTCATCGTATTCGTGAGCCCATTTTAAAATTATATCGATGTTTTTTAGTGTGCTTTGAAATTGCTCTTTCGTAATAAGCGACCTTCTTTCATATGCTTTTAAATCAGCAATCGTAATTCGAGGTCCCATTAAAAATTCGATAAAACCTGTTGTCATATTAACAGATAAGTAAAAATGCTCGTCTTCAATTCTATTATAGTTAGAGTCCTTAAAGAGAGAAAAAGTTTCAAGAACTAACGTCCACCATAAGTCTGCCTATCAAATGGAGACTTCATGCGCTATATGATAGCATGAATATAAATTTGCTTTTAAATTTAGAGGGAAGGGCGTCCCAAAAGCGGTGCATTGCCTGCTTGGAGGACGCTTTTGGCGTAGTTTCAACAAAGAAAAAACTAGATAAGATGCAAAAATATTTCTTTGAAAAGGAAATAATCACTGAAATTAGTGGTATTCCTTTAAACTTGAAGTAAGTGGAAGGCTAGTTTTCACTGCGCTGAGAAGAAATTCGGCTTTTGAGATAGCCCTAATATTTGGAGGTAAGAAATCATGAAAAAATGGACAATACACAATCAAGCCTATATTTATCAAACTGATTTTGGCAATCTTCGAAAGGATGAGTGTGAGCTGCCAAATGGCTTTGTTATTAAAGATTACTATGTAAACGAATATGCGGATTGGGTTAATGCCGTCGTTATTACGCGGAATAATGAAATCGTCCTAGTAAAGCAGTATCGCCATGCGGCAAATGACTTTTTCATAGAAGTACCAGCAGGGAAAATCGAACAAGGCGAAACGCAAGAAGAAGGTATTTTACGAGAGATACGTGAAGAAACTGGCTATACTTCGAGTGCTCCCCCAATTAAGCTAGGGGAATTTTTTGTAAACCCTGCAACACAGACAAATAAAATTGCTACATTTTTAATTTTAGATGCGTATCAAGAGAACAATCAGCAATTAGATATAACAGAAGAAATAGAAGTCTTTTTATTCAATTTTGATGAATTTGAAAGATTAGTAGAAAAAAATCAAATTAAAACACAGTTATTTACCGTAAATGCTTATTATTTAGCGAAGAACAGGCTAAAAAAATAGCATGTATTGCTTATTGTACTGAGTTTAAAATTGGTAGCTCACTAATGAATCATTGCTTTTCACCTTTAGAATATGGAATGTTTATTATATAATTGTTAATGATTTCATATTTTATGAGGGAGATAGAAATGCATATACCAATTTTGTATGAAGATAATCATTTAATTATTGTAGAAAAACCAATCAATATACCTGTGCAACAAGATGATACAAATGATCCTGATTTATTAACAATATTAAAGCAAGATATTAAAACTCGTTATAACAAGCCGGGGAATGTATATTTAAGCTTACTTCATCGATTGGATCGTCCAGTAGGTGGAGCCATCGTTTTTGCCAAAACATCTAAGGCAGCCTCACGAATGTCAGATTTATTCAGAAAAAAAGATATTGAGCGTGGCTATTTAGCGGTTGTGCGAAGGCAAGTGAAAAAAGAAGCTGACATCCTTGTCCATTATTTATGGAAGGATCAAAAGAAAAATATGGTTTTTGCAAAAAAAGCAAATGATAAGGAAGCAAAAAAGGCGATTCTTCATTATCATGTCGTTGCTAGACAAAGCGATTTAACACTAGTAAAAGTAAAACTAGAGACAGGGCGTTCCCATCAAATACGGGTACAATTTCAGCAAATCGACCACCCGCTTTATGGAGATCAAAAATATGGACCAGAAGTAAATAAAAAAGGACAACAGATAGCCTTATGGGCACATACATTATCCTTTATTCACCCTGTAACAAAGGAGCGCATTACTGTTAAATCTGAACCACCTAACAAGCATCCGTGGAATATTTGGAATGAACCCTTACTTACTTCTGTTCAATAAGAAGAGGCTGTCCAACAAGCCGTACAGTAGCCGGCTTTTGGACAGTAGTGATAATATTTTTGACAAAATAGTAGCTAAATAAAAGAGAGAAGACTATCTTTGAAGAGGTGCTAGACACTGGATTTTAGCCGTGTTTACTTTAAATAAAAGAGAATCGATGAAGTTTTTCTCAATGCTTTGTCAAAGCAAAACTGAATTTTTGGATAGTTTGCCTATCTCAATGAAATAATATAAAGTCCACCACAATGGGATATTTGTTCATATTGTACATTATATTTTTCATCTAATATCGGTCGAATTGTATTATCAACAAAGTAAAATTCATCATCGTCCCAGCTATTTGAATGTGTGAGCTTGCACGCTTCAAGATGCTCCTCTGTTGTAAAGGAAATATCACCGATGTATAACTTTCCAGATGTAGTTATTTTTTTAACATATTTTCAATTAAAACTATTTTTTCCTGATTATTGAAATGATGTAGCACATATGTGCAAGTAATAGCATCAAATTGGATGTTGAGCTGTTCTGTCGGAATGCCTTTTGTTAAATCCCATTCAAAAATATGAGCATTCGGCATTTTCTCCTTTGCAGCAGCGACCATTTTAGGCGAAAAGTCAAAAGCTGTAACTTTGTTATCTGCATCATATAATCTTTTCGCAAGTGACCCTGTACCAACGCCAATGTCTAAAATATTTTGATTAGATGTGATGCCTCTACAAATTTTTTCGAGCAGCTTTTCGTAGCCAGCAAACGGATAGCGGTTGCTGGATTCTGCCTCCGACACCGTTTTTTCATAATAATCTGCCCAATGGTCAAAGCCTAATTTATCTAACATAAAAAAATCCTCCTGTTATAAGCATGTTTCTTATTTATATTGAAGTTAGTGTTTAATTTTTTCATCATCTCGAACACTCCTCTACGATTAGTTTAGATAATTTGGAATATTAGCTTAGTTTATCCCGCATTAACGGGCAGTAAGGCACCCGCTTCAAGACTTGAGTGAAAATCGGCCTAAGGATAAGTGGGAAATCAACTATCCGTAAAAGCCCTATACAATCAGGGGGGAAAAGCTCCCACTGATTGAAGTTTCACTCTATAGTTTACTAAAAACAAGTCAATAATTCCATTTTCTACATCTCTATATATACTAATCTCATTTAAAGTTTAGTATAATCAATGTAATTTTACGAATAAATGGGGTGAGCGCTTTTGTTGCAAGTGAATATCGTTGAGTCATTGCTCACAATTATTAGCTGGCTTATTGTTATTTCTGCTGTGGTAATTATTTATCGAAGGCAAGAAAAAAAGGGGCTTATTTGGAAAATTATTGTGGCAGCTTTTGTTGGTTTGTTTTCATTTTCAATCACGCTAACTATTTTCGATAGGTCTGTACAATTTGCGATTTTACCGCTCGGGGTTTGGGTTTTATTTGCAATTTTAAATCGACGTGGGAGTTGGGATACATATCGACGCTTTGCATGGCTCGGCTTTTTAGCAAATTATTTATTTTTCCTCCTATTTTTTATTGGTCTATTACTTAATCATTTCTTTTATCCAAAAAATGAGCTTGCAACTTATTTAAACGATGTTGAAAATGCTGAATTAATCGCTATTCACCCAACAGGCAAGCAACATATTGAGCTTGATATTCCAGACGATTTAAGCAAAGTAAAAGCGATGCCTCATGATACGTATGATGTTCATGTTTGGTATATCGATATTGTATTGAATGAATCCTCAATAACTAACGAGAGATTTCCTTATTTACTAATTAATACGCAAGCAAAGCCTGGCAGCGGTTTGAGACCTACAATTTATGTTGAGGAAAATGGAAAAGGCTTACTCATAACAACTCAAGGGAAGCAATTTTACTTCTCTTTAAAGGATTCCATTATTCGTGAGGTGAATGGGTATGACTAAAAAACGAATCTTTATAGTAATTATTTTTTTACTCTCCATATTATTTGTCGTATATAAGCTTTCTATTTTAAAGCCGAAAGCATTTATTCATGAGAATGAAATCATACGTCAATTAAAGGAATTTGAACCGAATATAGTTGTTCAAACGATTGAGGATATAATTCAAGTCGATGGCAAGCATTATTTTGTTCCTGCTTCTGCTGAAGATGGACAACGGCTTTCCCTATACTATCAATGGGTAAAAGGAAAATGGCGAATAACTTATATTGATATAGGGACTAACGAGTTTATATATGGCTGGCAACTTGACTCAAAAGATCCAAGCTCCATCGTTTTTGTTTGGCATTTTCCAAAAGAAACGCTTGAAAAAATGGATGTATACTTAATTAAAAATCGTAATTACTTCATTTCACAAGGTCGCCAGCTCTACAGTCCTAAAATTCAATTGAAAGAAACAATTACGATTGATAAACATTACGGTGTACAGCATATATCTGAAACATTTGCAAAAACAATCCATCACCTTTATTCCAATGAATTGCAGCAAACAAACTTCAATTTAATTATTCATAATGAATCACCACAATTTTTTGCGAAATATTATTATAAAACAAATTTCCAAAGTGGGGGCAATGGCTTTAGCTACACAACAGGATATGGAAGAAGCCAGCTTCATATCGTAACGAGTATAAATGAAGCTGATTTAGAATAAAGAAAATTGCAGATTTTTTCAACAGTCATTAAAAATATTTCTAGCTATATATTGATAGGAATTTAATTGTTATTGCCCCTTGAAATCCCATACTGATAATGATATATTGATTTAAGTATTTTCGAAAGGATGATGGATGGAGCATGAGCAAATAATTCTATTTTTAAAGATAAAATGTATACGCATTTTCAATTTTAAATAGGATTAGTATGCCCATTTATCAAACATGAAAATAGGTTTATCCTGATTCAGCAATTATTACTGCGACGAGTAACCGTAGGAGCGTATTTGAGAGATGAATGTAGTTGTTCAAATACTTGCTGATAAAAGGGACCTTAGTCTAAAATCGCTTGAAAGCCCGTAAATTGAGGTCGTATAACCGTTAACGACTTCCTCTACGTAGTTCGAAACTCTAGATTAAGGTTAAAATGAGGCGTAATTGATAAAATATAAATTCTAATCCTTCTGAATTTTTTTCAGAAGGATTTTTTGTTTATGCGTGTACACCAATTTCAACAAAGGTGGACAGAATAATGACAAATCAAATACTTATAAAAAATCTAACATTTCAATACGACTCGATGACGAAGCCAATTTTCAAAAATTTGAATTTCAATATGCATGAACATTGGAGATTAGGGCTTGTAGGTAGAAATGGGCGAGGGAAAACGACCTTTTTCAGGCTATTGCTAAATGAGCTAGAATATGAGGGCAACATTCAAACAAATTTGCGGTTTCACTATTTTCCTTCGTATCCAGAGGAGCAGGTAACTGTTTCAACGCTTTTTAAAGATGCGGAAATTTGGAAAATTGAGCAAGAGTTAGCCTTGATGAATTTACCAGTGGCTATTTTAAATAAACAATTTGCTGTCTTAAGCGGTGGCGAGCAAACGAAAATATTATTAATAGCGTTATTTTTAAATGAGCAAACCTTTCCATTAATTGATGAACCTACAAATAATTTAGATTTGCAAGGTAGAAAAATCGTTGGACAGTATTTAAAAAGAAAGAAAGGCTTTATTGTTATTAGCCATGATGAAAGTTTTTTAAATGAATTTGTAGACCATGTACTCGCTATTAATAAGCAATCGATAGATTTATATAAAGGCAATATTGCAACGTGGAAATACGAAAAAGCAAATGCTGATTTACTAACGGAGGAAATGAATGGAAAATTAAAAAATGAAATAAATAGATTAGACAATGTGGCAAGACGTGTAAGTGACTGGGGGATAAAGAAACAAAACAGTACGAATGATGCTTCTGCAAGACGAATTGCTGCTAAACATATGAAAAGGTCAAAGGCGATTAAGAAACGAAGCGAAGCTTTAATTGAGGAAAAGAGAGAATTAATCGATAATATTGAAAAGCTCTCTGTATTAAAAATGCATGTTTTGCAGCCAAGAAAACAGATTTTGTATTTTAGAGATTTTACGCTTATACAGGATGGACTACCACTGTTTCAGCCCATTACGATAGACGTTTATCCAAATGACCGATTTTTTATCGAAGGAGGAAATGGTGCAGGAAAATCCTCTTTATTAAAGTTTATTCTAGGTGTAAAACAATTTGAAACAACTGGTAACTTTAGCATCCATTTACCTAAAAATATATCGATTTTTCATCAGAAAAATGCTGATAATGAAAATTATTTATGTACGGTTGACCAGCTAACGAAAATAGAGAAGGAAGAATATTGGCATATACTACACCAACTAGGCATTGAGCGCTCAAAATTTACAGATAAATCAAGCGAAACATGGAGTGCAGGGCAAGAGAAAAAAGCATTATTAGCGAAGGCATTGTTAGGACAAAATGAGCTATTTGCCTGGGATGAAGTAACGAATCATCTTGATATGCTTGCAATCGAGCAATTAATTGCTGCAATACAGAAATATGGGCCAACGATGATTGGGATTGACCATAATGAGCATTATATGAATGCAATTGCAACGAAGAAAATCAAATTATTTAACAATTAAGGAGCTAAGAAAAGAAGTTTTACTCGTAACATACGGCTGCAATTTGAGTCATTCGAATATTTAGTGAAGGAATGGATTAAATAAATTCAATTGGAACTATTTAGTAATTAAAAAATATAGTTAATTGCGAAATTTCAGCTCAATACAAATCATGTTATGGTTTTTAGATAGGAAAAGAAAGTGGACCAACCTTTTTATTAGACAACATGGCAGAATACCATTAAAATAACAGTTATCGGAATGCATGAAAGGGTGTCTAAGCTGTATAATATTATTTATATGAAGGCCGATTTTGAGCCATGGTGGCAATTTGAAGGCTGGGAAGAGACAATTCAGGAGACATACTTTTACGACACAGAAGAGGCGTTAGAAAAAGCTTTTCAAGAAATGCTTACGGCATTTCGAGCGCAATTTGAAAATGAAAGGCAAAAAAATGGAAAATACTTCGCTTTTTGGACTGAGAATGAATGCGAATATTGCGAGGCATGCGATGAAGATGCGCAAATTTACCACGGTTTAATAAAAATAAAGCCTGAAATATAAAGGTTTTAAGCAATTGACAGAAATAAAGGAAAATTTTAAAAAAATTTAAGAAAATAAATTGACATAGTGTAAAATCATGGTATACTTTAAATAACAATAAAATTGTTTGACCGGATACAATGGATTCACATATTACAAAGAGTGATCGGTGTAAATGACGGTACTCTTTGTAATATGTGAATTTTTATTTCGGTAAACAATTCCATATTGTTCACTTTATTTTTTGGAGGTTTTCTCAAATGAAACAAGGTACAGTAAAATGGTTTAACTCAGAAAAAGGCTTCGGATTCATCGAAGTAGAAGGCGAAAACGATGTATTCGTACACTTCTCAGCAATCCAAGGCGAAGGTTTTAAAACTCTTGACGAAGGTCAAAAAGTGGAATTCGAAGTTGTAGATGGCAACCGCGGACCACAAGCTGCTAACGTAACTAAACTTTAATTCTTAGAATTAAACTTAAACTCGTTAATCCAAAGCACTTCCTATAACAGGAAGTGCTTTTTTCAACCTGTAAAGTATGATAAAAGAAAGGGATAACCAATGCTTGCAACAATTTCGCAAAACCGAAATATAATGTTTGCTCGATTTGAACATCTGTTACCCTTTCAAGTTTATAATGAATAAGCGAAAGCCGTATTTCTATTGACTCCTAATTCTTTCAGCTTTTTCGCACAACTGCTCATTTTTCATTCCATTTTTAGCTGCCTTAAAGTTGAAGAAACAGTATACACCTCGTCTCCATTCATCATTTCTGTTACGCTCTTTACTAATCCATATCCGCGGATATAATAATTTGTTTCAGTTGAGTTTTCATCCTCTGTAATAATAATAATTGCATTGTCGAACATTTTATACGGTGTATCAACCTGTGCATCGATGGCTCTAATCGTCCATTTGTCCTCAGATTGTCCTACCTCAATTGGCACTTTTAAAATTGTCGCTAAAACAGGGTACGTATCAAGTGCAGCAAGGTCAAATTGTGCTACACCCTCTACCTCACGAAAAACTAATTCAATGGCCTCGTTAGTTATGCGATAAACTTTATTCATAATTGCACCGCCATTATCAACGCGAACATGCACATAGTTCGAGTTGAGCCAAAAGGTTTGCTCTGTATAGCTAGCAAATTCATTGCCCTCGCCTTCGAAAAAGGCTGTTGAGCCATCCTCTTTAAAAAATAACTGTAATTCATTTGCTTGATCTTCCGCAGGTGGATTTTCAGACGTTGGTAAATCATTCGTACAGCTTGCTAAAAACAACACCGTACATAGCAAAAAGAAGTAACGCATTTTTTTCACTTCCTTTTGGATTTTTTTATACTTTACCATTTTTATGTTTGATGTAAACATATTAGAAATAAATTCTGTTTTACACTTGATAAATGATTTTTTTTATTGTATACTAATAATTAATAAAGTCAATTGTAAAAGAAGATATGAAATCACATATTACAAAGGGTAATCGTGTTTTGATAGTTACTTTTTGTAATATGTGATTTTTTTTCGAGTAATAAGATTTTATTGAATACAATTAATGGAGGTCATCTAAATGACACAAGGTACAGTAAAATGGTTTAACGCAGAAAAAGGTTTTGGATTCATCGAAGTAGAAGGCGGTCAAGACGTATTCGCTCACTTCTCAGCTATTCAAGGTGAAGGCTTCAAATCACTTGAAGAAGGTCAAAAAGTTGAATTCACAGTAGAAGAAGGTCAACGCGGACCACAAGCTGCTAACATCGTAAAACTTTAATTGCGAAAATAGGCTAGAACCAAAACGTTCTAGCTAAATAAAAATCCGAACTATGATGCGAAACTTTAAGTTAAGGTTTCGTAATAGCTCGGATTTTTTTATTTCATTTATATCCTAAATATTAAAATGCTTCTAAGTATAAATGATTATAAACAGGATAATTTAATATTTAAGTGAATGAAAAAGATGATATGTAAGAGGCTGATTCCTACAAATTAAAGGGGGGATTTTATGGATAAAAATTTAAGGTATGGTGAGGATTATCAATTTATTCCTGCGACTTCTGTTGGGAGTGGTATAGGTATTGAAGTATTGGCTGATTTATATCAGTATACGATTCAAATTGTTAATATTGTGCTTTATAGCAATCCAAGTACAAATGAGTTTGTGTTAATTGATGCGGGGATGCCTAAAAGTGCCGATGAAATAATTTCTGTTGTTGAAAATCGCTTTGGCTTTAATGCCCGACCGAAAGCAATCATTTTAACACATGGACATTTTGATCATGTTGGGGGAATTATCGAATTAGTTAAGCATTGGGATGTTCCCGTCTATGCACATCCATTGGAAATGCCTTATTTAACTGGAAAGCAGAATTATCCAGCACCTGACCCTACTGTCGATAGTGGGCTAGTTGCAAAAATGTCGCCTATTTTTCCGACTGAAGCCATTCAATTAGGGAACTATATTCAAGCTATTCCTGCTGACGGCACGATTCCATTTATGCCAGATTTTCGCTGGATTCATACGCCAGGGCATGCACCAGGGCATATATCATTGTTTCGAGAGAGCGACAGAGCTTTATTAGCTGGCGATGCATTTGTAACAGTTAAGCAAGAGTCGCTTTATAAAGTTTTGACACAGCAAAAAGAAATTAGTGGCCCACCGCGTTATTTAACAACGGATTGGCAAGCTGCTCGGGCATCTATTGAAAAGCTAGAGGCATTAAAGCCTGCTGTAGCGATTACAGGTCATGGTTTGCCGATGAAAGGTATGGAGCTTACAGAAAATCTTAAAAAGCTTGTAAATAATTTTGAGGAAATTGCCTTACCGAATGAAGGGAAATATGTGAATTGAAGCCGTAACACATTCCTGTATACAAGCTGAAAAGGAGCTGACCGAAAAGTCCATTTTGTTTTGACACCACATTGAAATCAATGTTTTCATCGCTTCCCTTTTACTGAGGGATAACACTGCTAAAGCCAATGTTCATCCCATTTTTAAAGGAGGCGTTCTCTGTTTATATGAATCAATATTTTATGAAACATCATCGCTACTGTCCAAAATGCCGGCTATGCACGGCTTTTTGGACAGCTCCTATTATGCTGGTTTGTTATGCAAAGTATCAAAGTATTGATTAGTCTACACTAAGTTAGACAAATAAAATAAGGGTTTGTAAGCTTAGACTACTAAAACGGATAATATCAACCTTAGCTCGATAGGCAGGGTTTAATAAGGCGCTGCATTATGACCTTTATCAATCGCATCTTCTGGGGCTTTAGTGCCTGCTATATTGCCAAGCGGTTTTGAAGAACTAGAATTGTTTTGTGCATTATGCAAGCCATCTTTCAGCAAACGACCGTATTCCTCATCAGCTTCCTCTGCTAAGGCAATCATGGCATTTTGAATATCAATATGACAGACCGATAAATCACGTATTAAATTTGCAAGCAGCTCATCGCGTTCCCATTGCTCAAAGTTGCGATAGGTTTCACCAGCTTGCTTTGTATTGTTTTGACGGTCAATTGATTCACGAACAAGATTTCCTTCGATATATGGCGTATACTCTTTACCGTTTTGTGTTGCTTCCTTTAAGCCATTTAACATAGAAGGCTCATAATTAATATGTGGATTTTGCCCAGGTGCTAAATCGCGTTTATACATCATTTGCCCCCCGGCTTGATTTGTTGCAACATGCTTTTTCGGTGCATTAATCGGAAGTTGTAAATAGTTTGCCCCTACGCGATGGCGCTGTGTATCAGAATAGGAGAATGTGCGACCTTGCAACATTTTATCATCAGAAAAATCTAAGCCGTCGACAAGTACACCAGTGCCAAAAGTGGCCTGCTCTACCTCAGCAAAATAATCTTCAGGATTTTTATTTAATACCATTTTGCCAACGAGATGCCACGGGAATTGGTCATTTGGCCAAAGTTTAGTATCGTCCAATGGATCAAAATCAAGCTCGGGGTGTGGACCGTCCTCCATAATTTGAATATAGAGCTCCCATTCAGGATATTCTCCGCGTTCTATCGCATCATATAAATCCTGTGTCGCATGATTGAAATTATTCTTTTGAATTTCTTCTGCCTCTTTTTGTGTTAAATTTTTAATGCCTTGAAGTGGCTCCCAATGATATTTCACAAGCACAGCATTTCCTTCACTATTTACCCATTTATAAGTGTTTACACCAGAGCCTTGCATCATTCGATAATTCGCTGGAATGCCCCAAGGTGAGTATACCAATGTAACCATATGGAAGGTCTCTGGAGAGCTCGCACAAAAATCAAAAAAGCGTTCCACACTTTGAATATTTGTAATAGGGTCAGGCTTAAAGGCATGAATCATATCTGGAAACTTGATGGCATCACGAATAAAGAAGATTTTTAAATTATTACCGACTAAATCCCAGTTGCCATCCTCCGTATAAAATTTTACCGCAAAGCCTCTTGGGTCTCGCAATGTTTCAGGGGAATGACCTCCATGAATTACAGTTGAGAAACGAACAAATACTGGTGTTTTCTTCCCCTTGTCTTGAAAGACTTTTGCACGTGTATATTTAGAAATGGGCTCATCACCAACGACACCATATGTTTCAAAATAACCATGTGCGCCAGCACCACGAGCATGCACTACACGTTCTGGAATTTTTTCGCGGTCAAAATGACTAAGTTT
Organism: Metasolibacillus fluoroglycofenilyticus; assembly: GCF_003049645.1. Lineage (GTDB taxonomy): Bacteria > Bacillota > Bacilli > Bacillales_A > Planococcaceae > Metasolibacillus > Metasolibacillus fluoroglycofenilyticus. The sequence goes on along the minus strand of NZ_PYWK01000001.1, from coordinate 1,739,777 downwards.
CTCTAAAAAATCGTAATTTTCAAGTGTAGCAGGACCACGATTACCAACAGTTCGTAAATTTTGATTGTTCGTAATAGGATGCCCTTGCCGATTTGTTAAAGTTGTATCTTGCTGATGTTTCGAATCGTTTTGTTTAGTCATCATATAACTCCTTTCTAGTAAGTAATTTTATATTGTCCATTATTGGGACAAACTAGACATACGAATAAAAAGGAGCATTCTTGTTAGAAATATTTTCGGGGACTTGAAAAAAACCCCTCCTGTATGATGCCTAAGTGTCAATCGGAAAATTGACTTGCACATCTACAGAGAGGACTCCATTCAATGAATTTTAATGTGAATGAAAAAATTAATCAAGCTTCTGAAACATGAGCTAGACATTTGAGAAGGGAGTATTTTAAAAGGGGAAAAACTGTTTTTAAATAATAAAGTTGTTTAGATAGCTAATAAAGTCATTTACACAGGTTAGTCTTGCCATTCAACAAATAGATCGAATTAGGGAGGCACATTTTTATGAAAAGGAAACAAAATCCGCTTGAGCTGCGTTTTCCAACAGAAGTATTTTTGTCAAAATATAAATCAAGTGTAAACGAAAAAGAAATAGCCATTATTTCCTTCTCATAACCTTCCACAATCATTTTTCCGAAATAAAAAATTAAACTTTTTTAACCTAATTTTAACCTTTGCTCTGTATAATCTATCCATGTAAAAACAAAATCAATCGAAAGGAACAACACGTATGCAACGAAAAACAAAGCCAACCCTCGTTCCTATAGCGATTGCAGTCTTGTTTATGCAAACGTTATTTGGTAGTTTACCAGCAAGGGCAATTGAAAATTTTGCTAATCAATCTTATTATGAGGGAAAAATGATGAAAAATCCTATAGTAGGACAATTAGCTCTAATTAATCCAAAGCTTGAAATCGAATACGCCGCAGTGCCAGTGAATACAGCGCCCATGCTAGCCGCAATCGGCAATAAAACGGTCAACGAAGGAACTCCTCTTACTTTTACAGCGACAGCAACAGATTTAGATTCTGCTGTATTAACCTACAGTTTAGTGGGTGCACCAATGGGAGCAAGCATCGACGCAACGACAGGTGTGTTTACATGGACACCGACAGAAGCACAAGGTCCAGGAAGCTATACCTTTGCAGTACGAGTAAGTGATGGGATGCTAACAGACGAAGAAAGTATTACTGTTACAGTGAATGAAGTAAACACAGCGCCCGTGCTAGCAGCTATCGGCAATAAAACAGTAGATGAAGGAAGCTTGCTTACGTTTACAGCAAGCGCAACGGATGTTGATTTACCGGAAAATTCATTAACGTACAGCTTACTAGGTGCACCAACAGGAGCAAGCATCAATGCAATGACAGGTGTGTTTACATGGACACCGACAGAAGCACAAGGTCCAGGAAGCTATACCTTTGCAGTACGAGTAAGTGATGGGACGTTAACAGATTCAGAAAGTATTACTGTTACAGTGAATGAAGTAAACGCAGCGCCCATACTAGCTGCAATTGGCAATAAAACGGTAGATGAAGAAAGCATGCTTACGTTTACGGCAAGCGCGATGGATGTTGATTTACCCGAAAATTCATTAACCTACAGCTTAGTAGGTGCACCAGCAGGAGCAAGCATCAATGCAATGACAGGTATGTTTACATGGACACCGACAGAAGCACAAGGTCCAGGAAGCTATACCTTTGCAGTACGAGTAAGTGATGGGACGTTAACAGATTCAGAAACTATTACTGTTACAGTGAATGAAGTAAACGCAGCGCCCGTACTAGCCTCAATTGGCAATAAAACGGTCAACGAAGGAACTTCTCTTACTTTTACAGCGACAGCAACAGATTCAGATTCTGCTGTATTGACCTACAGCTTAGTGGCTGCACCAACGGGAGCAATTATCAACGCAATGACAGGTATGTTTACATGGACACCAACAGAAGCACAAGGTCCGGGAAGCTATACATTTACTGTAGTAGTAAATGATGGAGCGTTAACAGACGAAGAAAGTATTATTGTTACAGTTAATGAAGTAAACACAGCGCCCTTACTAGCGGCAATCAGCAATAAAACCGTAGATGAAGAAAGCTTGCTTACGTTTACGGCAAGCGCAACGGATGCTGATTTACCCGAAAATTCATTAACCTACAGCTTAGTAGGTGCACCAACGGGAGCAAGCATCAATGCAATGACAGGTGTGTTTACATGGGCACCGACAGAAGCACAAGGTCCAGCCAGTTACACATTCACAGTACGAGTAAGTGATGGAGCGTTAACAGACGAAGAAAGTATTACTGTTACAGTTAATGAAGTAAACACAGCGCCCGTGCTAGCAGCTATCGGCAATAAAACAGTAGATGAAGGAAGCTTGCTTACGTTTACAGCAAGCGCAACGGATGTTGATTTACCCGAAAATTCATTAACCTACAGCTTAGTAGGTGCACCAACAGGAGCAAGCATTGACGCAACGACAGGTGTGTTTACATGGACACCATCAACAACTCAAAGCTTGAAAGAGTATACCTTTACAGTAAAGGTGAGTGATGGCTCATTAACAGATGAGGAAGTAATTACAGTTACTATAAAAATGGTGCATGGTAATAATTCGACTATTGATGTACCAGGTTCAACAGGAACAGCAGTCAATGCGTTAACTATTACATTGCATACGAACGGTGGCACAGCGATAGCACCAATCGACATAAGCTCTCATACAAAAGTTGGCGATTTACCTGTGCCAATAAGGGAGGGCTATCGCTTTGAAGGTTGGTATCAAGATGAGGCATTGACAAAACGATGGGTAGAGGAAACGATTTTGCGAGAAAATATTTCGCTCTATGCAAAATGGACAGCAATACCTATAGAGGAACCTGAACCCTCACAGCCACCAAAGTCAATCGTGCCATTTCATGATGTAGAAAGACATTGGGCAAAAGAGATGATTGAGGAACTGACAGCCATTGGTATTATCCAAGGCTTTGAAGATGGTACTTTCCGTCCGAATGCTCCGATTAGTCGTATGCATGTGGCAGTGTTACTAACAAGAGTATTTTCACTAGATGCAGTGAGAGAAGCAGATGGTTTCTCGGATGTACCGTCCACACACCCTTATTATGAGGCAATCCAAACATTGCAACAAGCAGGCATTATAGACGGGGCAAATGGTGCGTTTCTCCCAGCAGAGAAAATGACGAGAGCGCAATTAGCCAAAGTGCTTGTTGGCGTGCTTGACCTAACACCAGAAGGCACAAGTTCCTTTGCAGATGTGGCTAGCTCCCATTGGAGTGCTGGTTATATTGCGACGCTAGAGCGCGAAGGAATTACACTCGGTGATAGCGGCTATTTCAGACCAAACGAGCCTGTCACAAGAGCGCAGTTTGTCGCATTTTTATATCGGATTATGCAAAAACAGTAAAAAGAAAAAACTTGAAAGGATGTTTCTTTCAAGTTTTTTTGGGCAAAATACAATGCAAGACTTCTGGTGGTGTCACTTCTACAGTTTCATTTATGTAGGACATTGCCCAACATTTTGGTTTTTTAGCTTCTTTCAGCAATGTTTTTTGTGCGGCAAGCGTAGCGATAAATTTTATTTGTACCGATAGTAAGGCGACAGGTACAGAAGACTCCCGTCTCTATAGGTGTCAGAATGAATCATAGGAACTCAGTCTAAGAACATCGCAATCTGAGATAACGACTGAGTGGCCCACATCGAAAGCTTTCGGTGGATGTCACAAATTTAGAAGGAAGCCTACGTGATGCAGGTCAGTTAACCGTTCTCACAGGACGTGATAATTTTAGGTTAACACTAATCAACATTCAGAGGATAAATGGAAGGAAATACCGGATGAAAGTTGTTTGATAGGGAAGCCCGAGTTTATCTATCCAGAATTTATAGATGCTTATAATTGGCTAAAAAGGAGATTGAAGGGGAGGTTTCCCAACTATAATGGCGAATACCCAATATGACGATGGAAGATATCTTTTGAAATTGTTGTCATGAAAAAAGACTTCTCCATTGAGAGAGAAGCCTTTTTTACCTTATAACTGCCCGTTTGATATGCCCTAAAATCTCCCCAATTCGTCCCCAAATAGAACGATTTTATATAGAGGTGTTTGGATAGTAAATAAATTATCAATTGTTTAAAAAAGCCGTTATATCAATGTTTTGAGCGATTATCATATGAATAGATGGACTAGTTTAAACCTTGGCTATCTTTCCATTCAAGGAATTCGTCGTATGTTAATTGCTTATCTAAAATTGACCCATCTTCGCGAATTTCAATTACGCGGTTGGCAATTGTTTGGATGAATTGGTGGTCATGTGATGTGAATAACATAGCCCCTTTAAAGCGAATTAAACCTTCGTTTAGCGCTTGAATAGACTCAAGGTCTAAATGGTTCGTCGGCTCATCTAAAATTAATACATTAGAGTTAGCTAGCATCATTTTTGATAGCATACAACGAACTTTTTCGCCTCCTGATAAAACAGAAGGGGATTTTTTCACTTCTTCACCTGAGAATAGCATACGACCTAGGAAGCCGCGTAAGAAGCTTTCCGTTTCGTCCTCTGGTGAGTATTGGCGTAACCAATCAACCAATGTTTTTTCAGTACCAGTGAAGTATTTATCATGGTCGTTTTCAAAATAGCTTTGAGATGTTGTGACACCCCATTTGAATGTACCGCTTTCTGGCTCCGCATTTTCTGTTAAAATATCAAATAATGCCGTTTTGGCATTTGGGCTACCTAGGAAGACAATTTTGTCCTCTTTATTCATTGAGAAACGAAGGTCTTTGAATAATATTTCACCGTCCAAGGAAGCAGAAAGCCCTTCAACCGTTAGCACATCATTGCCGATGTCGCGTCCGATTTGGAAGTTGATAAATGGATATTTTCGGCTAGATGGACGAATATCATCTAACTCGATTTTATCTAACATTTTTTTACGTGAAGTTGCTTGCTTCGATTTCGATGCGTTTGCAGAGAAACGAGCGATAAACTCTTTTAATTCTTTAATTTTTTCTTCTTTTTTCGCATTTTGATCGGACATCATTTTTTGAGCTAGTTGACTTGATTCATACCAGAAATCATAGTTACCAACGTATAATTGGATTTTACCAAAGTCAAGGTCTGCAATATGCGTACATACTTTATTTAAGAAATGACGGTCATGCGAGACGACGATAACTGTATGCTCAAAGTTAATTAAAAATTCCTCTAGCCATTGAATTGCCTTTAAGTCAAGGTGGTTGGTCGGCTCGTCAAGTAATAATACATCTGGCTCACCGAACAATGCTTGTGCAAGTAACACTTTGACCTTTTCAGCACCTTCTAAGTCAGCCATTTTTGAATAGTGAATATCGTCACCGATGCCTAAGCCATTTAATAGCGTTGCCGCATCTGATTCCGCTACCCAACCATTCATTTCTGCAAATTCACCTTCAAGTTCCGCAGCACGCATGCCATCTTCATCTGAAAACTCTTCCTTTGCATAAATAGCGTCTTTTTCCTTCATTACTTCATAAAGGCGTTTATTACCCATAATGACAGTATCTAAAACTGTATATTCATCGTATTCAAAATGATTTTGCTTTAATACCGATAAACGCTCGTCCTTGCCCATTGATACATGGCCTTCTTGCGGCTCGATATCACCAGCTAAAATTTTTATAAACGTTGATTTTCCAGCACCATTCGCACCAATCAAACCGTAACAGTTCCCAGGTGTGAATTTAATATTTACGTCTTCAAATAGTTTACGATCGCCATAACGTAAACCAACACCACTTACTTGAATCATGTAAGCTTCCTCCTTCAAATTAAACAGCGAGCATAATGCTCTTATTTGTACACAATACTTTCTATTATAACGCAACTTAGAAATAAAAGAAATGAAGAAGTAAAAATGATAGCGAGTAGAAATGACGTAAAGTTTATGCTTAACTTACTAAGAGAGTCGTTAAGGAAATGAGGAATTTGAGTGAAGTGGAAAGATGTTTTGATTATCATTGCGATTTTTATCGTAGCATTAAATTTGCGCCCTTCGATTACATCAATTGGACCAGTATTGAATAGCATTCGCACGGATTTATCTATTTCAAGCACACAGGTAAGCTTATTAACGGCAATTCCTATTTTCTGTATGGGATTATTTGCACCGCTTGCCGTACCTATGCAAAGGCGCTTTGACTATCGTTTAGCGGTTACTATGCTCGTTGCCTTAATTGGTGTTGCGACATTTATTCGTATGTTTGCAGCAAGCTACAGCATGTTACTTATAACAAGCTTGCTAGTCGGCTTCGCCATTGCCATTATTAGCCCGATGCTCAATACCTTTATTAAATTATACTTTCCGCATAAGGTAGCTGCAGTTGTGAGCATTTATTCCTTGGCGATGGGGGCAGGGGCAGCATTAAGCGCAGGCTTTACTGCTGTTTTTTATAAATATTTCGAGGAATGGCCAATCGCTTTAGGTATTTGGGGCATCCTTGCTATTATCGCAATCGTTTTTTGGTTATTTGCGATAAAGCGGGATGAGGGAGCAACGTTATTTGCTGCACTGTCGTTAGAAATTCGTAATCCGTGGAAGACAAAAAAAGCGTGGCTTTTATTATTATTTTTTGGTTTGCAAGCATCACTATTCTTTTCACTAACAACTTGGCTAGCGCCTGTTGCGATAGCACATGGATTTTCAATTGTCACAGCAGGGGCCGTTTTAACAGTGATGTCACTCGTTCAACTAACAACCAATGCGCTATTGCCGAGCGCACTCGCGAAATATCCAAGCACGATTTTTTGGCTATTTATATTACTAGCAGTCGGTGGTATTGGGGCTAGCTGCTTATTTATCAGTACAAATAGTGCGATTTGGGGAGGGGCGATGCTGTTAGGAGTGACACTAGGTGGTTTATTTCCACTCGCATTAACACTTCCATTAAATGAAGCGCGTAATAATGAGGAGGCAAATGCATGGAGCTCGATGGTAATGTCAGGGGGCTTTATGATGAGTGCAATCATCCCTTTATTAATCGGCTTCATTTACGATATAACACGAAGTCATTTGTATACGAAAGCCATTTATATCATTTTAATCGCTGCATTATTACTTACTGTTTTTGCAATAAACAAAAGAAACAATAAAGCTTAATTTTATTCTAAGAACGCCATAAATCGCTCGTAACCAATACGATGCTTGGCTAAAGTATCCGGCGAATTAAGATACTACTACACCGAAAAGGCTCTAAATCAATTGTTTAAAAATCCCTCCTAATATAAGGGCAAATCTCTTTATGAAAAGTGAACTGCTGCACCACTTTTCATAAAGCCTATTTTCGGTTAAGGTTATAGTATATGTGAATAAGGGGTGGGGAAACTATGCATTTTCCGAAAATGGTAGAAATAACTGAGGTAGGACCGAGAGACGGCTTGCAAAATGAAGCGCAATTTGTGCCGACAGAGCAAAAAAAGAAACTAATTGAACAGCTTGTTAAAACAGGGGTAAGACGCATTGAAACGGCTTCGTTTGTACATCCAAGGGCTGTACCACAAATGGCGGATGCGCAAGAAATTGTTGCTTTCTCGAAAAGCTTGGGTCTTGATTTTCTCGTATTGACACCGAATATGAAAGCGTTAGAAATGGCATTGGCAGCAGGGGTACAGCAAATTGCCGTTTTTGTCGGAGCGAGTGAAACTTTTAATGAGCGCAATATTAGACGCTCTATTGCTGATTCTTTGCAGGAATGTGAAGAAATGTTTCGCATAGCTAAAGAGCAAGGTTTATTCGTGCGTGGCTATGTATCGATGTGCTTTAGCTGTCCGTATGAAGGCGCCATTTCATACGAGCAAGTAGCACGTGTTGTAAGCCATTTTGTCCAGCATGGTGTTGATGAGATTTCCATTGGGGACACAAATGGTCAAGCAACGCCAAAAATTGTCTATGAGCGCTTTACTAGATTGCGAGAGGATTATCCGAATACTAAATTTATCGCTCATTTCCATGATACAAATGGCTTCGCTTACGCCAACACCATTGCCGCGCTGCAGGCAGGAATTACAGCTTTTGATAGCTCAGTTGGTGGGTTAGGTGGCTGTCCGTTTTCTCCAGGTGCAACAGGCAATATATCGACAAATAAGCTAGTAGAGCTCATGCATAAAATGGGCATTGCAACAGGCATTGATGAAGAGAAATTACTTGCTACAAGCAAATATGCACATAAAATTATTATGTAAACTAAGGGAGGTTTGTTGAAAGTTTTGAAGATGCAAGAAGCAAAAAAGCATTTACAAACATATTTTGGCTATGCATCCTTTCGCATAGGTCAGGAGCAGGCAATCGCACAAGTGTTGGATGGGATAGACACGCTCGTTGTGATGCCGACAGGGGGTGGAAAATCACTTTGCTACCAGATTCCAGCACTTTCTTTAGAAGGAACGACTATCGTTATCTCGCCGCTTATTTCGCTTATGAAAGACCAGGTCGATATGCTAGTCGCAAGTGGTGTACCTGCAGCCTTTTTAAATAGCTCCCAATCGATGGAGGAAGTGCAAGATGTTTTACGCGATGTGCGCAATGGTCGAATAAAAATGCTTTATATTGCACCAGAGCGCCTAGACAATGATTATTTTTGTCAAACATTAGCGACGATTAAAGTGCCGCTCATCGCTGTCGATGAAGCACACTGTATTTCGCAATGGGGGCATGATTTTCGTCCGAGCTATCGCAATATCCACAACATTTTACAGCTTTGGCCAGAGCGCCCAACCGTTATTGCCTTAACTGCTACTGCAACGCCAGCAGTTTGTGAGGATATTCGAGGGACGCTATCGATTCAGGATGAGCATACCTTTATTACAGGCTTTGCCAGAGATAATCTGCGTTTTTCTGTGCAGTCTGCTATTAGCAGGGATGCGTATGTGAAAGAGTTTTTAAAAAATGCAAGGAATGAAGCTGGTATTATTTATGCCGCAACAAGAAAATCCGTTGATTCATTGTACGAGCAGCTTGTAAAAATGGGCGTGCGGGTAGCAAAATATCACGGTGGCATGGATGAGGTTTCACGCGCGCAGGAGCAAAATCGCTTTTTACGTGATGAGGCACAAGTGATGGTGGCGACAAATGCATTTGGAATGGGGATTAATAAAACAAATGTGCGCTTCGTGTTACATTACCAAATGCCACGAAATATGGAAAGCTATTATCAAGAGGCAGGACGGGCAGGACGGGATGGCTTGCCAAGTGAATGCATTTTATTATATGCCTCTAGTGATGAGCAGACACAGCGCTTTTTAATTGATCAAGCTCAGGACAGAACTCGCATCCCGATGGAGCTCACAAAGCTGCAGCAAATGGTCGATTATTGTCACACAGAAAGCTGCCTACAGGGCTATATTATCGAGTATTTTGGGGAGAAAGATGCTGAAGCTTGTGGGCAATGTAGCAATTGTGCAGATACACGACCGAAAGAAGATGTAACAGAGGATGCGCAAAAGGTCTTATCTTGTATTGTGCGTATGGGGCAAAAATTTGGTAAAACAATTACAGCACAGGTGCTAGCAGGCTCCCGTAATAAAAAGGTAAGTGAGCTGCGCTTTGATAGATTGCCGACATATGGTATTTTAAAGGCAATGTCAGCAAAGGATGTGGCTAACTTTATCGAGTTTTTAATTGCAGAGCAATTAATCGCTGTTAGTAACGGGCAATTTCCGACAATTTTTGTCGCAGAACGAGGCAAAGAGGTATTGCTAGGCAAGCAACGCGTTTATCGCAGACAAGCATCCTCTGTGCAAGTTGCCCATGATAAAGACCCGCTATTTGAAGAGCTTCGAGCCGTACGTATGGTGATTGCTAAAGAAGAAGGCGTGCCACCGTTTGTTGTCTTTTCAGATAAAACATTGCATGATATGTGTGCAAAACGCCCGCAAAATGAAGTGGAATTTTTAGCGATTAGTGGCGTAGGGGAGAGCAAACTTAAAAAATACGGTGCACAATTTATTGAAGCGATTATCATGTTTGAGACGGCGAATGTTTAGTTTCTTTAGGCTGCTGCTAGTGTCCAAACGCCTGCTAAAATAAGAACATCATATCCAGCTGCAATTACAAATTTATATAAATAATATTATTATGTTAACTGAAAACCATATGACGCGAGTGAAAATTCGCTGTCATATGGTTTTAATTTTAATCATTTAGTCTTGCATAGGGCCAATGATAGTAGACTTCATTTTTGAAACTAATCGGTGCAGGGTGATGAAGAAAATGCTCCTCACATGAAATAATATCTGGGAAATCTGCTATTACTTCTGTCGCTGCAATACTTAATAAGTCTTTTTCATTTTCTGAAGGCTCTTCATCAAAAAAGACTTTCCATATTAAATGGTTATTCTCGATTTTAGCGTAAATGGCTTTTGTATTTTTGGTAATGGCTAAAAATAGAGCTCTCTGTGCACTCAACATAAGCTCGGTATGAGGGTTAATAAGCTTCATTATGAAAGAATCTCCTTATCAAAAATGCCATCAATCAATGTCCTTCAATTGACTGCTGGCAACTATGGTTAATATGTACCTACCACATTAGCGCTTTTCGCTAAATTTGTGGTAGTAACCAAGAGCTGTCACTATTCTTAGTGCAAGGAGCCGTCTGAAAAGTCATTTTGGGACAGCTCCTTGCTATCAGTGATTTTAAATGTTTCCCCTGTTTGTAGCTTTTTCAGATTTCTGCCTCCTAAAAGACATACTGCACAAGTACCATATAGAAGCATGTGCCTGCTGCGATAGATAATAGCATGCTTCTTTTCCAAAGATGCAGGGAGACGACAAGAATTACCGCTAAAATTTCAGGCAATCCATGACGATTAGAAAAAAAGCTGACATCTTTAAAGCAATAAATAACGAGCATACCGATAACGGCAGCAGGTAACACTTTGCCAAGATATTGGATGTAGACGGGAGTCGGTTTATTAGCTGGGAAAATGAAAAAGGGTAAAAAACGTGTGAGCATCGTACCAATTACAACGACCCCTACTGTTATAATTTGCTGTGTAATTGTCATAGGGCAGTCCTCTTTTCCTTTTGTAATGTTGGACGAAGTAGTGTTAAAACACCTAAAATCGCCAGCATTGCAGGGATGATAAAGCGTTCACCACCGAAAACGGCTAGCGAAATCGCCGATAGCAAGAGTCCTAGCATTGCACTATAGTGCTGCTTTGTATTTAACCAATGTTCTAAAAAAATAACGACGAATAGAGCGGTCATTACAAATTCCAAGCCCTCTGTATTAAAGGTAATGAACGAACCGAAAACACCTCCAATTGTTGCACCAGCCACCCAATAAATTTGATTTAACAGTGTGACGAATAGCATGACCTTTCCCTTATCAAGATTATTCGGAATATTCAGCGTGCTATTGATAGCAAAAGATTCATCACACATACCGTATATGAGATACCATTTTTTATGACCAGACTGACCATATTTATCTAACATTGAAATACCGTAAAATAAATGTCTTGCATTGACCATTAGCGTTAAGAAAAAGGCGCTAAGTGGATTAAAGGAAATAAGCAGTAGATTCGCTGCCACAAACTCCATTGAGCCTGCGAAAATAAAGAGGCTCATTAAAATCGGATAAATGGCATGGAAGCCTAGAGAATTCATAAAAATTCCATAGGCGATGCCTAAAAATAAAAAGCCCGCTAAAATGGGAACCGTTTGGGGAAACGCGAATTTTAGCGCAGCACGTGTTGCGTTTGTGCTGTTCAAAGTAGCCACATCCTTTACTTTTGCCAATGTGTGTTAATAAATTCATCGCGCCCTGATTTTGCGCGGTCTTCCTTGTAATGCTGCGATTCTTTTTTATAGTAATCTTGGTGATAATCCTCAGCTTCATAGAAAGTTGCTGCGTCTCGAATGGCTGTGACGATTGGTTTGCTGAAGCGGCTGCTTGCCGCAAGAGCCGCCTTCGAATTTTCTGCCTGCTCACGCTGCTCTTTGCTATGTGTAAAAATCGCTGTTGAATAAGATTCACCTCGGTCATGAAACTGCCCGCCTGCATCTGTCGGATCAATTTGCATCCAGTAAATTTCAAGCAGTCGTTCATAGCTAAATATGCTTGGATCAAATTCGATTTGAACAACCTCTAAATGACCAGATTGTCCAGCCTTCACATCTTCATATGTTGGATTATCAATATGACCACCCATATAGCCGCTTGTTACTTTATGTATGCCGTCCCACTCTTCAAAAGGCTTAACCATGCACCAAAAACAGCCGCCGGCAAATGTTGCTTTTTCCATCTATATTCCTCCTTCTCATAGCCTGTATTGTATCATGCGTGAAAAACTATCGACAACCTTTTGAACTGGTAGGACGTCTGTAAAGGAGGACAGTAAATTTCTTTTCAGAAGATTCGTTTTGTTTTATTAAAAATATGACCATTTCAAAAAGGAAAATAGATTGTTTGAAATGATTGAAAACAGCAAACCTAGCAACTTTTTCAAAAAATTTTAAATTTTGTACTTGCCTCCTTATCCTGCGGTTACTCGTCGCAAAAAAGATGTGCTCCTGCGTTTACTCGTCGCAGAAAAGATTGCTGAAAGATGTTAAAATTTGTACGGAAACAGTATAATAAGGGAGGACTGTCCGAATAGACTAACGCATCTTTGGTTCAGTGAAAAAAGCTTTCATTTATTTTAAATTTAAAAGAATGCTGTTAGTTTAAGAGTTTATAGTTTTTAAAACGAGTTACTTACTTTTTAAATAGTGAGTGATTCTAATGAAATATTAATAAAACGTCCAAAAAGCAGTGCGAAGTATCCGCCTTTCGGACGACACTAAAGGAGAATTTTATGGAGCAGCTTGAACGACGACAAACACGACATAAACGAAAAAAATTTCGTACAGGAAGGTTTATTTTTCTAATAATTATCGCATTGCTATTAGGAGCAGTTGCTTATAGTGTTCAGCAATATCGCAGTGGACAAAATCTTGCAAGTGAAACAAAGCTGCCTGAGCAAGACTTTGTAGCGGATGCAAAAAAAGGAGAGATTGAAAATTTTTTAATTTTAGGTGTCGATAGTCGAGGAGAGGAGAAGTCGCGTACAGATACGATGATGCTATTATCATGGAATCACGACACGAATGATATAAAGCTTGTCTCATTTATGCGTGATATTTATGCAGACATTCCGGGCTATCAATCCTATAAGCTGAATACAGCCTACTACTTAGGCGGTGTGCAATTATTAAAAGATACGTTGAATGCAATGTTTGAAGTGCCTATTCATCATTATGCAGTCATTGATTTTAAAAGTTTTGAAGCGCTAATTGATATTTTAGCGCCAAATGGTATTACGATGGATGTCGAAAAGGATATGTCGGCATATATTGGAGTTTCATTAAAGCAAGGTACGCAGCAGCTAAATGGCAAGGAATTGTTAGGCTATGCACGCTTTAGACAAGATGCAGAAGGTGATTTTGGGCGTGTTGCTCGTCAACAAAAGGTGATGGATGCATTAAAGAGTGAGCTATTATCACCAGCAAATGCCAAAAATTTACCGAAATTTATCGGTGCAGCACAAGGCTATATGACTACCGATTTAACATCTGCACAGGAGTTAAAAATAGCGCTATCTATAGCAGCAGGTGGTGGCGTAGAAATCGAAAAAATGACGATTCCTGTCGAGGGAACATATACATTTAACTCGTATCAGCATGCAGGCTCTGTTTTAGAAATCGATCAGCAGCAAAATCAAGCTTTGCTACATGAGTTTTTACAGATGAAATAAGCAGCTAATTCATGCTAGAATAGCTGCACAGATATCTTTTTTGAAAAATAAGAAAGTGTATGTTTAATGTTTGAACAGCATCTAGGATAAGCTTGTGCTGTAGCAATTTTCTTAAAATTTGACAATTAGCAGGGGTGGTTTTTTGGAGCAGGGAAAAACAAATATTCAAAATAAGCAGCTACCGCAAGAAACTTCGAATTTTTTTTCGACACGTTTCATCCGCTTTTTAGGCGGAAAAAACTTATTGTTCTTACTTCTTATCTTGTTAATTGTCGGCTGTGTTATTTTTATTTATGATAAAATCTCATTTATTTTCCAGCCACTTCGTGTATTATTTGAGGTCGTTATTTTGCCAGGGGTGCTTGGCGTTATACTGTATTATTTAACACGACCATTTTTACGTTTATTAATGCGATGGAATATTTCTAAAATATGGGCGATTTTAATTATTTATTTAGTTGCAATCGGTGCTTTAGCATTAACAATCGTATTAATTTATCCATTTTTACGCGACCAGTTCACAAATTTAATGAATGAGTTTCCAGCGTATTTTATGGCATTTGTTGAAAATATTGTTTCATGGCTGAATAATTCACGGCTAGATGAATACTTTGCGAGAATTAATTTTGATTACGATCAAATGATTACAAGCTTGACGGATGATATCGTGACGCAAGTAAAGGATTTGGCAACAGGCTTTGCTACAAGTGTTGCATCGGGAATTACCGGATTTGTTTCTGCTTTGACAGGTCTTGTGCTATCACTTGTTATAGTGCCATTCATCTTGTTTTATTTATTATATGAGGGCGAAAAAATGCCGAAGTTTATCGTGCGTCTTACTCCGCCGAGCATGCGAAAATTCGTAGGTGAAGTATTACACGATATGGACAAGCAAATCAGCTCCTATATTCAAGGGCAAATTTTAGTGTCTATTTGCATTGGGGCGATGGTAACAATCGGCTTCCTAATTATCGGCTTAGACTATGCATTACTGTTAGGGGTACTGGCGATGGTGACGAGTGTCGTACCATATTTAGGCCCTGTTATTGCGATTACACCTGCTGCAATTATTGCTATTGTCTCTGATTCACCGTTTATGATTTTAAAGCTTGCGGCTGTCTGGACGATTGTACAATTAATTGAAGGGAAGTTTATTTCGCCACAAATTATGGGCAAATCATTGAGCATCCATCCAATTACTATTATTTTCGTGTTATTAACAGCAGGCTCCTTATTCAGCGTTCCAGGTGTTATTTTAGGGATACCAGCTTATGCGTTAATTAAAGTGCTAGTAACACATATTTATCAAGTGTTTAAAAAGCGCTACAATCGTTTCCAAACGACTGAAGAGGATATGTACGAGGAGTAGCGAATTTCATCATAAAAGGGGCTGTTCGAAAAAATAAACATTTTTCGAACAGCCCCGTCTTCTATATTAAATATTCGCTAAAACATGCTTAAGGTAGACCTAATTAGATAGCGCGAAGCTTTTCAACAGCTTGCGCTAGTAATTCTACATCTTGTACAAGTGCTAGGCGCATATACCCCTCGCCAGCATTACCGAATACGGTGCCAGGAACCATCACAACACCAGTATCTTCAATGGCTTTAAAGGCGAATTCCTCGCTTGTCATCTTATATGGGTGCTTTGCCCAGACGAACATTCCGCCATTGGAAGGTGCTACCTCCCAGCCAATTTGCTGAAGCCCAGTCATTAATACACGATGTCGCTCTGCAAATGTCGTGCGTAAGCTTGCCGTAATTTCCTCTGCATGGTCTAGGGCGAGTGCAGCAGTTAGCTGAATCGGCTCGAAAATACCAAAATCTAAATTTGATTTAAGCTGCTTAACAATGCCAATCATATTTGCATTGCCTACAATATAAGCAATGCGTGCACCTGCAAGGCTAAAGCTTTTTGATAAAGAATTAATTTCTAAGCCGACCTCTTTTGCACCCGGTGTTGCTAAAAAGCTTCTCGCAGCATTCCCAGTGAAATAAAATTCAGAGTAAGCCGCATCGTGTAAAACGATGATATTGTGCTTTTTAGCAAATGCCACAACTTGCTCAAAATATTGCTCAGAAGGCATTGCCGGTACAGGGTTGCCCGGTAAGTTTAAAATAAGTAGCTTAGCTTTGTCTGCAATGTCGTTTGGAATACTAGCTAAGTCTGGCAAATACCCATTGTCCTTTGTAAGTGGCATATAATAGGGCGTTGCACCTGCTAGATGAATGCCCGCATCGTATGCGACATACGCTGGGTTCGTTGTTAAGACGATATCACCAGGGTTGCAAAAGGCAATTGGTAAATGGACTAATCCTTCCTGTGAGCCCATCGTTTGTACAACTTCTGTTTGTGCATCAAGCGTAACACCGTTTACTCTTTCATAGTAGCGACAAACAGCCTCGTTGAAAGCCTGTACACCTGTTAATGTGTAACGATACGATTGTGGTTTGGCTACTAGCTGTGCCATATGTTCAAGCAGCATAGGAGCAGGGGGAATATCTGGACTGCCTAAGCTTAAATCGATAATTTCCATACCTTTTTGCTGCTGCTGTGCTGCAAATGCTTTTAATTTCCCAAAAATCGCCTCTGTAAATAGCGACATTTTTAATGATGGCTCAATATTCAAAAAGAACACTCCTTTAACCTGTTAAAAACTTCAATTCATTGTAGCACAAACAAGACATTTTGTATTTCGAGAATTCAGAAAATAGTATATATACTTCTAAACGAGAATATATCGCTAAAGGGAAGAACACTGGGCGTGCCCCAAAATGAATTATTAGGCACGCCCAGCGCTTTGTTATTCTTTTACAAATGCTCTTATTAGTTTATTCTCATTATAATCATACCATAACACCCATTGCTGATTGTCTTGCGTTTCAAGATTTTCGGCTATGCCAGTATAATAAACTTGATAAAGTATTTCATCTAATTGTTGCGCAGTTTTATTGAATGACTTTTGAGCAAGTTCTATAAACGCATTATATTCCTTGGCATTTTGTAGCATAACTGAGGCTGTTTCATAGCTTTTGTCTTTGGCAAATAGTTTTTCTGCTGAATTTTTAGAGGCTGTCGTTGCTTCTGTCGCATTTTTATATTTTGCAGGATATTGAAAATCTGCTTCTTGCATACTAGAAAATTTGCTAGAATCCGCAAAAGTAATTGCCTCACTCGTTTCAATGGCATCTGCTGCGCGGTACATAAAAACAGTGAAATGTACACGTGTCAGCCCTTTATCTTCACGGAATGTTTTGTCCTCAAAGCCTGTTGTAATATTATTAGCATATAAGGCATCCACATATGAAGCGAGCTGCGGCGAAACATCCGTTAATGGGCTTTTCTTATCATTGCTTGTTAGATTGTAGGCTAGCGCTAATGCACGTGCCATTTCGCCTCGTGTAATAATATCATTCGGTCTAAAATCAAAATTATCGACATGTTGAATAATATCTGCTTCTAATACGCGTCTAATATCTTTGTAGTAAGGATTGTCCTTGCTTACATCGGTTAAAGAAATCCCTTTGTAATATACTGGAAGTGTAGGAAATGCACGGCTTATTAAAGCTGCCGCATGCTTGCGCGTCATCAATTCATTTGGTTTGAATGTTCCGTCTGGATAGCCAGTAATTACTTCTTTAGCGGTCATCTCTGTAATGATGTCATAATAATCATTTTTCGGTGAAACATCGCTAAACTTTTTAGTAGCTGCTTCTGTTTGTATTGGCGCTGTCACAATAGTAGCTGCAATAGTAGCACTGATAAATAAGTTTATTTTTTTCATAATCAATTACCTCTCTTCATTGAAATGATAGATGAAATACTGCGATAGAAATGGTAATTTTCTATATGAGTTGAAGAAGCCCAATACATTTATAATAAACGCTTTTTTTCTTTTTTTCTACAAATCCTATCATCTATTGATTTTAGCTTCTTTCAGCAAGTGTCCCGCTACCGATTGAATCCAGACTAGAGTTAGCTAAGCCGCAATTGATTATCGTAAAAAATAGTGTATATTTTTTATAAAGTGAAATGGGGGTTTTGAACTTAGTTCATGTGAAATAGAATTCTTTAAAGGAGGGGGAGAGCGAATGAAGGTTTACTCTTTAAGCGGACCAAGTGGTACGGGGAAAAGTACATCTGCCTTGCATTTTGCATATACAAAAGGGATTGAAGGCATTATAGATGATGGCCTGCTTATTATAAATGGCAAAAGGCGAGCAGGAACGAGTGCAAAATTCGAAAAAAATACAATAACAGCAGTGCGACGGGCTATTTTTGAAGATGAAGCACATCGACAGGAAGTACAAGCTGCGATAAAAGATGCCAAGCTTTCATCGGTGTTAATTATCGGTACATCAGATAAAATGACAAAAAAAATCGCTAAGCAATTACAGCTTGGACAGATTGTTCATTTTTACTATGTAGAAAATATTCGGTCTGCTCGTGAAATTCAAATCGCCCGCTTTATTCGCCAAACGAAAGGACAACATGTTATGCCAATTCCGTATGAGCAAGTGGAGCAAAACTTTTTTAAACGCCTTGTACGTAAAGGTCGTGCGATTTTTGTAGGGAATCTTGTTAAGGTTGGTGAAACGACGATTGTTCAGCCTGATTTTCATTATGAAACACTAACTATTCATAAGCAAGTGTATCGCGATGTATTGCAGCATATTATAGGGAAAAGTCCGATAGTGGCACATGTGGAAAAAATTCAATTTAATATAGCGTCAATTCCTAAAATTAGCGCAACACTCGTTTTAAAGGGGCCCATTCATTATGATGTCATTACCGAGCTGCGCGGCTTGCAACAAGAAATTGTTGAAGCCTTTCAACGAACATTTGAGCTAGAGCCTGAGCGAATCTTTTTAGCTGTAAAAGGGATAAAAGGTGCTGGGGCTGTCTAGAAATAGACAGCCTCACATTAGAATTAGCGTGTAAATTGGGGTTGACGTTTTTCCACGAAGGCGCGTACACCTTCAGCAAAATCATTTGGGGAAACGAATGGGGTAGAGTCCTGCCATAAAGCGGGTGTAGATTCTGTGCATTGCTGAACGGCTTGTTTTACCGCTAGCAATGAGTCGGGTGACATGCCAGCAACAAGCTTACCTACGCGAATCATAAATTTTGTCAAATCTTTTTCAGCCACTAAATAATTAAGCATGCCTGACTGAAATGCTTCTTCCGCTTTATAGGTACGTCCTGTGAAAACAAAATCCTTCGTGGCAGAAGGACCTACTAAGTCTACAAGGCGTTTGGCAAAGCGATTATTTAACGTAATGCCTAATTTTCCAACAGGAATACCCATTTTCGCCTTATCAGAGCCGATACGGATATCACAGGCAAGTGCTAGCTCTAAGCCTGCGCCCATCGCAGGGCCATTAATAACACCAAGCACGGGAAGAGGCAGACGTTCCACAGTCGAAATCGTTTTCTCCATTTCGACAAAGGCTTGCTCCGCCTCATCAAGTGACATCGTATGAAATTCTTTAATGTCTGAGCCAGCGGAAAAATTTTCTCCAGCCCCACGCAATATAAGCACTTTATTTTTAGGGTTTTGTAATGATTGTGAGGCAAGGGAGGCTAGCTCTCGCCACATTTTTGCTGTTAGTGCATTTTTGGCCTGTGGTCGGTGGATTGTAATAATAGCCAAACCAGCTGTTTCCTGATAAATAATTTTTGCGTCCTCTTCATGTAGTCGCACTGTTTGAATTTGCATAGGTCAACCCTCCATTTCTGCATATTGAATTAATGAAAGTATAGCTTAAAATAAGAGGAAAGTACGAAATAACGCATAAAAGCATGAATACACGTTATATTGAACGAAGGTTTTGCAATTAATGTCTTGTAGAATTTTTTTGCGACGAGTAACCGCAGGACAAATAATTTTTATACTGAAAAGTAAGGCTACTTCTACAAAAATCACTACGCCATGGCGTAATTGCTTGTAGCATATGCATGGTTGAATAATAAAGCAACCTTTTATATAATGAGAACAAACATTCCGTCTAGATTATGTGTTTCATAAATGGCATATTATACGACACTTTTCATAGAAAATAATATACTTGACGCATCAAATATTTACAAAACACCAGCTACTTTACGCCAAATCCAACAAGGAGAGCTGATTATGAGAGATTATTCGATTTATATCCCTCGTTTTAAAGCATTTTTAGCAGGTCAGTCGAAATCCAATTTCACAGTGAAGCAGTATAGCTTAGATTGTGCACAGTTTGTGAAATTTATGAAGGAACAGAAGTATGAAATCATTTCAGTAGAGCTTATTGAAGCATATCGGCAGTGGCTACAACTGCATTACACTTCAATTCAAAGTGTAAATCGTAAGTTAGCTAGCTTAAAAAGCTTTATACACTTTTTACAAGCTAGGGAAGTAATCCCATTATTTGCTGATGATTTATTTAGCCCCTTGCCATTTGAGAAAAAGGAATTACAAACATTATCTGCACGGCAAATTCGACAAGCGCTACATGTTTGGCTCACTTCCTATGAAACAGCGGAGCAGAAGGATATAAGCTGGATGGCATTACGCAATTATACAATTATGCGTGTTATTGCTGAGTTTGGTATTAAATCAAGTGAGATAGTGCGGATGAAGTGGTCGCATGTGCACAATGATTTTATTCGTATTTTAACGAAACGAAGCTATCGAGATTTGCCATTACAGCCGGCGTTATTAGATGTGCTTCAGTTTTATAAGGAGGAAACGCTAAAACAACTTCCTATTGGACAGGAGGTAGATTATATTTGGCTTGGCTTAGGCAATAAATTAGGAGAGCCAATTACTGTTAAAACGATTGAGCGTTTATTTTCATACGTCTCACAGCAAGTAGGTTTTTCTGTTACAACGACAAATGTTCGTTACACAGCCATTAAGCAGGATATGGACAATACACTGCAAGACATTGAGGATTTATACGAAAAATATGGCTATGCACGAAAAGGGGTATTGCAGGAACGAGCAGCACGGATGGAAAAACCCAAGTAAAATGCTATAATTAAAAATAAGCTTTCAAAAAGGAGAGATAATTTGCGTACAGAGGCAGAAATGTTCCAGATTTTTTCGAATTTTGCTACAGAGGATGAGCGCATTCGAATTTCAATGCTTGAAGGGTCAAGAACAAACAATACTATTCCAAAAGATAGTTATCAAGACTATGATGTAAGCTTTTTTGTAACGAATATGAGCTCTTATTTGAAAAATGATGACTGGCTGCGAGCGTTTGGTGAGCTTATTTTCGTCCAAAAGCCAGAGGACATGGAGCTTTTCCCTGCGGAATTTGAAAATTATTTTACTTATATTATGTATTTTGCTGATGGGATTAAAGTGGATTTAAGCTTGATTCCTCTAACAGAGTTAACAAGTTATTTGCAAAAATCAGATGGCTTAATAGAGGTATTACTCGATAAGGATGGACACATCGAGCAAGCAATAGTCCCTTCGGACGAAAAATACTGGCTCACTAAGCCTAGCGCTCGAAGCTTCGATGACTGCTGCAATGAGTTTTGGAGCGTTGCAACATATGTGGCAAAGGGACTTGCGCGCAATGAATTTCTATTTGCCGTTGACCATTTGCATCATAATATAAGACAAGAGCTATTACGCATGTTATCATGGGATATCGGCATTCAAAATGGCTTTTCTTTCAGCGTAGGAAAAAACTACAAATTTATTCATCAACATTTACCAGCACAACAATATGAAAGATTGTTAAGCACATATGCAACGGCGAGTATAGCGCAAACATGGACCGCTTTTGAGCTTTGCTGCGAAATGTTTCGCGAAACTTCTCGTAAAGTGGCACAAGCGTTTGGCTATCCTTATCCAAACTATGATGAAAATATTACAAAATGGATTGAAAATACATACAAAAAAGGAGCACGATGAAATGGCAATTTCATTAATGGAAGCTTATTTAATTGAAGCTTTACGACCAAAATACGGCTATGAGCAAGTGGCGGAGCAACTAGAGAAAAAGGACTTAACATTATTTGCTGATATGAAATCGGATTTTTCATTATTACAGCAGCTTTACAATACGAATAAGGAACTTTTTAAAGAAGCATACACGACAGGTTATCAAGTTAAATTTTTAACAATCAATGGCTTGAAAAATATTTTGCGCATGCGTTTTGGCATTGAAGAAAATACCTATGATTTGCAAGAATTCGGTGCCTACAACGTACCAGCAAATGAGGAAACAGAGAAAGCAATTGCAGCACTTGTTTCATCTAATTGGAAAATCGAGCGTTCAGGGCAGACAATTAATATTTTTGTTTAACTTCTTTCAACGGGTGCCACAGATTTTGAAAAAAACTTGCAAAATCATCATTTTGTGAGATAATAATTGCAGAAAGCTTTCTAGGGTTCCGTAGCATTTGCTAGCCTGGTCCGAGAGAAGGCGCACACAATATATGTGTGTTACACGGAAGGATAAAAGCCTGGGAGAACTAGCTGTTTCGACAGCCGTTCTCTCAGGTTTTTTGTCATTTTAAGGAGGAGTTAATTATGAATTTCACATGGCTTCAAGTAATCATTGCAGCAGCTTTTGAGGTAGGTTGGGTAATTGGATTAAAACATGCAGCTACGCCACTTGAATGGACTGCAACAGTCATTTGCATTATCGTGAGCTTTTACTTAATGATTCAGGCAGGAAGTAAGCTGCCGGTTGGGACAGTGTACGCAGTATTTGTTGGACTAGGGACTGCAGGAACTGTAACAGCTGATATGGCGTTATTCGGAGAACCAGTGCAGTTAGGTAAACTACTATTAATCGCCATTTTATTAGCGGGTGTTATTGGGCTTAAACTTGTATCTAGCGATAAGGAGGAGCATGCGTAATGGCTTGGATTGTATTAATTTTTGCAGGACTTTTTGAAATGCTAGGCGTCTTTATGATTGGGCGCATGTATCAAAAGCGTAATGTCGCATCCTTTATTTATATGGTTGGTGCATTTGCGCTTAGTTTTATATTACTGGCAGTTGCTATGGAAACATTACCAATGGGCACAGCCTACGCGATTTGGACAGGCATTGGCGCAGCTGGTGGTGCAATCCTTGGCATGATTGTTTTTGGTGAGTCGAAGGACTGGCGACGTATCGTCTTTATTTCCATGATTTTAGGCGCAACAATCGGATTGAAATTAATGTAAATTATCTCTTTATTGAAAACATACAGCTAGAAATTCTGAAATCTAGTATTCTATAAATGGGAAAAATGCAAAAAAGGGAATCATCATAACATAACGGGAACTTCTTGAGGCAGTACTACAAAAGGTAACAAGTATGCAGACGAGCATACAAGGTATTCAAGGAGAGATGCAAAGGGAAATGCCGGGAATTCAAAGTGGAGCAAAGAAAAACAAATGAGCGATTAGATGGTGTGAAGGCAAAACTGCATATTGTTTATGAGCAAACGAGACGCTTATCTGAATATCATGCTGAAATTACTTCTCGTTTTGAACAGATGTCTACTATGCAAGATTTGGAATTTTTTGAGCATAAATTAGTAAGGCATGAACATGAGATTTTTAATTAAAGCGAAAAATTTAGAAAATGGAGCTGTCCAAAATGCGGGCTATGCACAGCATTTTGGACAGCAACTAAATCGAGAGTATCTTTTAAAAATGTGATGAACACTTGCTTTAACGGTGTTTATCTTCAATCAAAAAGTAGCGATGAAAACCTTTATTAATACAAAATGGAAGCCTAATTTTCAAATTAGACGAATCATAGTTCCTTCTTTCTATATAATTCCTCGCCTCTGTAATTCATTCATATTTGTAATTATATAGCTACGTCCATGCTTTTCGAGTAAGCCTTGTTCACAAAATTGTGAGAGCACGTGTAGTAAATGGCGATAGGACACGCCTAAATAATCGCATACCTCTGTATGCTTTTCCTTATAAATTCCCGCATCTGCAGAAAGGACAATAAATTCAGCTAGCCGATTTTCAAGTGGGTAAGCAAGGCTTTTTGAAAATTTGGCAGTTATTTGTGATGTTTTATTACCAAGAAAAGTACATAAATAGCGTAAAAATACGACATCAGATAATAGCTCCCCTTTACATTTTGCTATAGGCAGTGCCAAACAAATTGTTGTTGTCATCGTTTGCACACCTTTCGAATAATAATTTTCATCCAATAGCTCTAGCTCGCCAATAAAAGCGTTTGGCTGTGCGAAGCTAATTAAGGCAACTTTGCCATTTTCCTGTGTCATATAAACCTTTGCTTTTCCTTCGACTAAGTAATATAAATATTGTGGAAAATGACCTTCTTTAATAATCCATTCGCCGCGTGCAAAACGATGTACCTCCACTAAATCTGTTATATCAAAAGAAAATAAATGTTGAATCGGAAAGTGCTTAATATAGTATTTTTGCTCTTCATTTTGTAAATTTTGCATAGAAAACCACCTAAACATGAGATATCTCACATTATTTTAAAAGAAAGCGTGCTATGATGCAAGACAGATGGAGGGATTTGAAATGAATAATCAGCGCTGGATGTCGCAAAAATTCTTTACTTTTTACATGACATGGGGCATCTTTTTACCATATTGGACAGGGTTTTTAGTTTCAGCAAAGGGGCTAACTGTACCTGAGGCAAGCTTGATTATGAGCTTTGGCTTAGTGATTAGAGGGCTTTCAACAATGTTTGCTTTCCCTTATATTGCAAGTAGATGGAGCAGTAAACGAGTGTTAAATGTATTAGCTGTTGTATCGTTGATAGCAGCTTTACTTTTTGTTCCAGCCAACTCTTTTACAAGCCTGTTTATTGTTACATCATTGTTTAGTTTCTTTTATCCAGCTTTAATGCCGGCTTTGGATAGCGTTGCAGGCGTATTAGTGCAGCATGGACAACTACACTATGGTAAAAGTCGCTCATATGGCTCCCTAGGATTTGTTGTAATGGTTTTAATCGTTAGCTTGCTCACAGGGAAGTTTGGTGATACAACAATTGTATGGCTGTTGCTTGGAGGATTGCTGCTCTTTGTTGTTTTAAATACGCGCCAAGCACCGATGATATTATTAGAAAAGCCGAATGAAAGTCGAGCTAGCAAATTTTCAATCAAGCAACTATTGCAAACACCTAATTTTTTAATTGTGTTGATTATTGCAATTTTATTACAAGGAGCACATGCCTCTTATTATAATTATGGCTATATTTATTTGCAGGAGCTAGGTGTTTCAAAATATTATATCGGGCTGATTATTAATATCGGTGTGTTTTTCGAAATTATCTTTTTTGCTAAATCTGATCGGTTATTCGGTCATTGGAAGCCTGCAAACCTGCTTGTTATAGCAGCAATTGGTTCAACGGTGCGCTGGTTAATGGTATCGCTTATCCCATCAATACCTATTTTTATTTTGTCGCAATCATTGCATGCAGTATCATTTGCCCTTGCGCATTATGCAGTTATTTTATTTTTCACACAGCATTTACGAAGAGAGCAAATTCCGAATGCACAAGGGATGTACAATGCCTTTGCTATGAGCTGGAGCACCGCTATTTTAACATTGCTCGGTGGCTATTTATATGAAATAGAACCGCGCTTTGCCTTTTTAGGAATGATTATTTGTACAGTACCAGCGTTATTCCTGTCATTTTATTTAAAGAAAAAAATATAAACTGCAGCGCTAAATTTCCTTACAAAGAAGGAGTTTAGCGCTTTTTACATTGAAAATTAAGAGATTAAGAGGTATCATATATACATATTCAAAAGTTTGAATATGTATATTGGTGAGATGAAATGGAGGGATACAATGGGAGGGGAGCTACAGCAATTTAAAGCAGATTTTTTCAAAGCATTAGCACATCCTTTACGTATACATATACTTGAACTTTTATCAGAGGGAGAGAAAAGTGTACAGGAAATTCAAGAAGCCTTAAATAAAGAAGGCTCGGCTATTTCGCAGCAACTTAGTGTACTGCGAGCGAAAAATATCGTTGTCGGTACAAAGGATGGCAAACGAGTTTTGTATTCTCTTAGAGACCCAATGATTTTAGATTTACTCAACGTGACAAAAAGGATTTTCAATAATCATTTAATTGATACAATTTCAATGCTAGAAGAATTAGAGGATGCCGATAGCGAAAGCTAATAAATTAAAATGAAAAGAAGGGTTTGGAAATGGAGAAGCTGCAAAAAGGAAGGTTTAAAGGATATTCGTTAGCGCGTTTTCGAAAAGATCTTTTATCTGGACTTATTGTAGGTATAGTGGCGATTCCACTTGCAATGTCCTTTGCGATTGCATCAGGAGTAAAGCCAGAATACGGTATTTATACAACGTGTATCGCTGGTATTATTATTGCATTGTTCGGTGGTTCTAAATATCAAATTGGTGGTCCAACGGGTGCTTTTGTTCCTATTTTATTAGGAGTAGTTATTAGTTATGGCTATGAGGATTTATTGCTCGCGGGCTTAATGGCAGGTATTCTTCTTTGCTTAATGGGTCTGCTTAAATTAGGTTCTTTAATACAATTCATTCCGCGTCCTGTGACAATCGGCTTTACCACGGGTATTGCAGTTATTATTTTCACAGGGCAAATTGCCAGCTTTTTAGGGCTGACAGGCATCGAAAAGCATGAAAAATTTATAGCAAATATGAAGGAGCTACTCAGCCATATTCATACGCTCAATATTTATAATCTTGTCATCGCTGTTCTTTGTTTGGCAATCATTTTAATCACGCCAAAAGTTTTGCCGAAAGTACCTGCTTCATTAGCGGGTATCATCATTTCGACAATTGTGGCACTAATCTTTTTTTCAGGGCAATTACCTACAATTGGCTCGGCGTATGGTGTAATACCAAATACGCTACCACAATTTCAAATGCTTGAAATAACATGGGAGCGCATCGAACGACTTATTGGGCCAGCCTTTGTCATTGCAATGTTAGGTGGGATTGAGTCACTTTTATCAGCAGTTGTTGCAGATGGTATGACAAATACAAGGCATAACAGCAATAAGGAGCTTTTAGGTCAAGGATTGGCAAATATCGTAACACCGCTGTTTGGTGGTATACCTGCGACGGGGGCGATTGCGCGAACTGCTACGAATATTAAAAGTGGCGCTACTTCGCCAATATCGGGTGTAGTGCATGGAATTTTTGTACTGTTAGTGCTTTTATTATTTGCACCATACGCCTCGCATATTCCGCTTGCGAGCATGGCACCTATTTTAATGGTTGTAGCATGGAATATGAGTGAGCGCCATCATTTTATCCATATTTTGAAGCTAAAATCAGCGGATTCACTTGTTTTAATTGTCACATTTTTATTGACGGTATTTACGAGTTTAACAATAGCTGTTGAGGTAGGGTTAGTGCTAGCTCTTATTCTATTTACAAAGCAAATGATAGATGTACCTGCAATTTATAAAGTTTTGCCCGATCATTCAAGAAAAAATGCTAAAGTACAGCCGCATGTTGTCAATAGAGAGCGTGATTGTCCGCAAATTAGTATATATACAATTGAGGGACCGTTATTTTTTGGTGCAGCACAAGAATTTGAACAAACGATTTTAACAAACTTAACTACAAGACCGAAAGTATTAATTTTGCGCATGAGCAAAGTTCCCTTTATGGATACAACTGGGGAAGCCTACTTTAGTCAAATCGTACAGCAGTTTAAGCTACAAGGAGGTACACTTCTCTTAACGGGGTTGCAGCCGCGCTTAACAACCGTAATGAAGAAAAGTGGCTTGTTTAATGAAATTGGCAGTGAAAACTTTTTTGAGCATACAGGGCAGGCGATTGATGTAGCACTTGGTTTTTTAGATAAAAATAAATGCATCGGCTGCCAGCATTTCGCCTTTAGAGAATGTACGAGATTATCAAAAGGAGAAATATAACTTTCTGAATAATAAAGGGAAAAGCCAAACTTCTCAATTTACTGAGAAGTTTGGCTTTTTCGATTCAAGCTTTCTCACTTAAAAATTTTCGTAATGAATTGATAAAATAATCCTTTATATACAATGTCGAGTATTGTTGCAATACATAAAATGATGACAGCACCCAAAATCACAATCTTTCGTTTTGACATTCCGAAAGCTCCTTTCAACGTCCAGCTTTTTCTATTTTATCATACAAATTTATCATGTAAAATATGGAGAAGAGAGCATATTTCATAATGCCTTTAGACGAAGTGAAGTGTACCATTATACATTCGAACGATTCTCACTTCGTTAGAATGCGATTTCGCAAATAGAGAACAAGTGTTCCTTTTAGGGGGAGTATTGTTGGTTAAAACAGAAATTATTAAGCATCATCTTGATTTTATGGAATTTGCCTGTTTTTTGCTTACGTTAGATAAGCGGCTATTGCGAAAACCTATTTCTGAAGGGAAGTGGTCTTCCGTAGAAATTATAGGTCACCTTGCTGCGTGGGATGAATTTGTGCTACGTGATAGAATCCCATATTTCTTTAGGAGAAATGCTTTTCCTGCTGGGCCTGATGTTGTTATTTTTAATGAACAAGCTGCTTTAACAGCTAGGGAAATAGAAGTGATTTTTGTTATTGATGCATTTTTAAATGGTCGTATTCAATTAGTGGAATGGCTAAGGGAAATACCGCGGGAGCTCTGGTTTGCTGAAATCAAAATTAATCAATCTACGCTCACTTTATCTAGCTATTTTAAGGGGCTAATGGAGCATGATTTGCATCATATGGGACAAATAAAGAGAATCATTAAATGTTGAGTAATAATAAAGTTCCCAAATATGAATTTGGGAACTTTATTATGGTTTTAGAAAATCATATAGACAACCAGAATACCATTATGCTAAAATCAATAAAATACATTGAAGAGAAGAGTAAGTTTTCGGAAGCCTTAACAGAGAGCTCGGGATGGTGCAAGCGGGCAGGTGGATGGAAGCTGAAGCAAGGCTTGGAGTAGCACATCGGATTGAGTGCATGATGATGTGACGGGTCTCTCCCGTTATAGAGGCGCAGTATGATTGTACTGATAGAGGCATAATTAGCGATAATTATGTGAAATAGGGTGGCAACACGTGTCGCAAAGTCGATTCCGTCCCTAAGATAAATATCTTAGGAGATGGGATTTTTTATTGCTCAAATAAGGAGGAGACTTTATGACACGGGTAAAAATTTATTTAATCATCAGTTTATTCATCGCTAATATTGGTGAGTGGATTTACTTTATTGCATTAAACTTAATTGTCCTGGCAATTACAAATTCGCCAGCAAGCGTTACTATTCTTTATTTGTTTGTACCAATCGCCACGCTATTAACAAATAGTTGGGCAGGCTCTTTTGTTGACCGAGTGAATATAAAAAGGCTGATTATTTATTTATATCTTTCAAGAGTCGTATTGATGCTTATTTTAGTAATTACTACTCATCTGTTCACCATTTATTTACTAACCTTTTTCATTTCAATATTTACAGCCATTTATACAAATGCTGTATTTGTTTATTCAACAAAAGTGATTGTCCAAAATGAGCAACAACGCTTTAATGGATGGAGAAGCATGACACAGTCAGCAGGATTTATATTAGGTCCTATGATAGCTGGACTACTTTTCTTTATTGGTACAGCCAAACTAGCTATTATTATAAATATAATAGCTTTAATGATTGCGATGTTATTCTTTAGCAAATGTCCAAATAATATTACGAGCAACATAATAATTGGCGAACGCATTACTTTTAAGTTGATTAAATCAGATTGGATTGACGTACGTTCATATGCAAGGAAGCATCTTTATGTTTGCTCGATTTTTATTATGAATGGCTTTTTTATCGTATGTTTAACAGCAATTGATTCGCTAGAAGCCGCCTTTGCAACAGCGACATTACAACTAACAGAAGGCTCCTATGGATTGCTTGTCAGCGTAGCTGGTGCAGGATTTATTATTGGCTCAATTTGTAATATAAAATGGCTAGTAAAACCAATAACAGCAATGTTTTATGGTCTGTTATTTTGCAGTATTGGCTATTTACTCTATGGATTAGCTAATAATTGGTGGCTAGCAGCAGTCGGATTTTTTATATTGTCCTTTGCTATTAGCTTTGTGAATGTTGGTTTTACGACATATATTCAAAAAGCATTGCCATTGGCGATTTTAGGGAGATTTATTGCTATTTTTAGCTTGATTGAGGCAATGACTACAATTGCTGTATTACTACTATTTACTATAGGTACACAAATTTTCGCATTACGCGCACTCGTGCTGTTTGGTACTTGTTTATTATGGATGCTGACATTGTTATATGGCGCTTATTATATCAAGTATCGAAAGGGCAATGGAAGTGCTGTATACTAAGGGAGAGGTGAATGTTGTGCTTCCGAAAATTTTAAAGGATTTTTTAGTGTATTTAACGACAATTACAGGAAAATCACAGAGAACACGCAAAGAATATGAATATGATTTAGTATTATTTTTCAGATTTTTAAAGGCAATTGAGCAGGATATTACGATAAAGAATTTACAAAAGATAGATATTTCTGATGTTACAATTGAAACGATTAGGGAAATTACGCTGGAGGATTTATATTTGTTTATGGAGTATTGCGAGGTACAGCGAGGAAATTCATCGGCTGCACGCGCACGCAAAGTAGCGACATTAAAATCATTTTTCAAATATTTAAAAGGCAAGCGCCGCTTAATTGAGGAAAATCCAGCAGAAGAACTAGAAACACCAAAAATCGGCAAAAAAACACCAGTATATTTAAGTTTACAAGAGGCTCAGCAACTTATTGCTGCAACGACAACACAGCCTTATAGCAAACGTGATTATTGCATTGTGATGTTTTTCTTAAACCTCGGCATCCGTGTAACCGAGCTATGCTCACTAAATTTACAATCGATTCAGGGGCAGCATATTACAGTTATGGGGAAGGGGAATAAGGAAAGAACAGTCTTTATGAATGAGCGTTGCTATGATGCGTTGCAGCAATATTTACCGACGCGCCATACATATAAAGGAGATGGAGCAGAGCCGCTTTTTGTTTCACAGAAGGGGACGCGCTTTGCAAGACAGTCCATCGCCAAAATTATAAAGCAATTGAATACAGCAACATTGAATAAGGAAAAGCTATCGCCACACAAGCTGCGCCATACATCCGCAACATTAATGTACCGAGCGGGGGCAGATATTCGTAGCCTACAGCATATATTAGGGCATTCAAGTGTTGCAACAACACAAATTTATACGCATATTGAGGATGAACAAATTCAAGAGGTTATGAAAAATCACCCATTAAATGATTGATGCAAAAAACAAACTTTATGGACATTTCAAAGTCATAAAGTTTGTTTTATTTACGTTCTATGACGGCGGCGAGATTATTCATGCTTAAATACCCGCTCGCAATGTGCGTGCCTGTTCTGTGAATGATACTAGCTGCTCTTGAGATAGCTGTATTAAGTAAAAATGAAAATTAACAGGCTCAATCCCAAACTGCTCACATTTTTCTAAATAATGCTCATAGCCTTCACGATACATTGACATTAAAAACACTCCTTTGTATTATAACAGTATTATTTATCTGTATTTAATATAGTACAGAAAAAGATACGTGTCAATAGTTTGTTTCAGAAAATTCTTACATTGAAATAGTTTACATAATATAATTATTGTTCTATAAACTTCAGTCGGTGTCCAAACACCTGCTAATAAAAAAGAACTTAGTCGTGTTGGCCTAAGCTTCAGTGCATGTCACAAATTTTGAAGAAATGCCGAAGTGACGTAGGTCGGTTAACTGTTATCACAGTATGGACAATCAACAAATTGTTACAAAACTGAGAAGTCTAGTACTATATTAATATTGATAGTCTTTAAATCACTATTGAATAGTAGAAAGGCAATAGATTATACTTATATATAGTGTATTTTTGTCTAAATCTCAATTATTGAGTAACTTATGAACGGGGAGAAACTTATAATGACGAATGACTCTCATATTTTAACGAATATGGAGCTTACTTATGAGGAGCTTAAAGATATAAAAGCGGCATTAGATCAATCAGCAATCCTTGCGGTTACAGATGGCAAAGGCATTATTACAAATGTAAATGACCGATTTTGCCAAATTTCCAAGTATAGTCGTGCTGAATTAATTGGACAAGATCACCGCATTTTAAATTCTGGACATCATTCGAAAGCTTTTTTTAAAGAACTATGGCGCACAATTGGCAAAGGGGAAACATGGAGTGGGGAGGTTTGTAACCGCGCAAAGGATGGCTCGCTTTATTGGGTACAAACGACAATCGTTCCATTTTTAAATGACAAAGGGAAGCCGTTTCAATATATTTCTATACGCACGGATATAACGGCCCAAAAAAATATAAAAAAATATACGCATTTTGCCTTCCATGATGATTTAACAGGATTACCAAACCGCCGAAGTCTATTGAATACCTTGGAAAAGGAAATGGAAAACGCCCGAAAAAAACAATCGAAATTTGCCTTGTTTTTTATTGATATAAACCGTTTTAAAAATATTAATGATGGCCTTGGGCATAAGGTTGGCGATATGTTTTTACAAGTCTTTGCCAAACGTTTGATGAGTATCGATGATGAAAGAAATGCTGTTTTCCGACTAAATGGTGATGAATTTGTCTATGTTTTAAAGGACGTTTCACAAATTAAAGCAGCAGCACAAAATATCATTAATCTATGCAAAGAAAGTTTTAATTTTTACGACTATGAATTTTATATTAGTGTCAGCATGGGGATTAGCATATTCCCAGACCACGGCAATACAATATCCAAACTGCTTCGCTGTGCAGATATTGCCATGTATGCCGCAAAACAAAAAAGCAGAAATAGTTATGTCGTATTTGAAGCAAATATGAAAGGTATTGATGATCGTTTGCTTCATCTTGAGACAAAAATCCATCAAGCAATACGAGATGACAGCTTCGAGCTTCATTATCAGCCTAAATATAATATTCAGGATAATGTAATGACGGGGATGGAGGCATTAATTCGCTGGAATGATCAAGAATTAGGTATTATGCCACCGGATCAATTCATTCCATTCGCAGAGCAATGTGGTTTAATATCTGCGATTGGGGAGTGGGTATTACGCAAAGCGACGGCTCAAATAAAAAAATGGAATGAGGCATATAATAGTGATTTACGTGTTGCGGTTAATATTTCTCCAATTCATATTGCAGAAACAACCTTTATTTCACGCCTAGAAGAAATATTAGAAGAAACTCAGGCGAATCCACAGCATTTAGAAATTGAAATTACAGAAATGTCGATGATGGACTATACGGATGAGTTAATCGAAAAAATTAAAGAGATGAAAAAAATGGGCATTGAAATATCGCTAGATGACTTTGGAACAGGCTATGCATCATTAAGCTATTTACGCCAATTCCCATTCGATGCATTAAAAATCGATCGTACATTTATTCAAAACATCCGCACAACATCTTCAGGTGAATCAATGGTCGCTGCTATCATTTCACTAGCACACGCATTGAACTTAAATGTAGTTGCTGAAGGCGTTGAACAATCTGAAGAATTAGATGTCCTAAAAAAGCATAATTGTAAATCTGTACAGGGCTATTTCTTTAGCAAACCGTTGCCTGTGGATAAATTAACGAAATTGATTGAAGAAACACGTAATGTAGAATAAAAGGCTGCTGGGAAAGCTCCATTTCCCAACAGCCTTTTTCTGTGTAAAGTTATTTTATTCCGTATTAACTACTGACATGTGCTCGATTGTTAGCCTTCGTTCTATTCCGACAGCAATTTTTCAAGCTGTATAAGCTCTTCCTTTGCAATAGAGGTGCTGTATTTATGCAGTAGTTGCAAGTTTATTTTAATCGTATCCTTATAAGCCTCATAAAGAGGGACTGTTAAATTTCGCAGCACAACTGGTACAGGATTTTTATGGTTGAAGCGCTTCATATATTTCAGCATAAATTCCTCGGACAATTGGCAGCTCGTATGCTCGCCAAGTGCTTCAAAATCAATAAACTTGAGATGCGCTAAAATAAAATCCTCAGCCAAATAGCGATTATAGCGGCAAATTTTCGTCCAGTTTAATTTATTGCGATAACGATGCAACCAATGTGGCTCTAAAACCGCACATAGTAAGTCTAATTGAGTCTGACTAACCGTAGCAATCAGCGTATCCATTTCTTTATTTGTCTTTCTTTTAAAGCCATATTGATCATATTTTTGACAAGCTAATGATGGAATCCCCTTTACTAAATGCTCACTACCACTCCATTTATTTGGTCCTACATCATATTCAAAAAATTGTAGCTCCATTTCCTCTTCAAATTCTTCAAATTCAAAATACGTAACTTCTTTATCCATATAGAAATGGTCGTCTGCAATAAACTGCTCTAGTTTATTTGCAAAATCCTCGTTAAATGGGATTTGTTGCTGCTGTAAAAAATCAATCAAATACTGCTTAAATGAGCTAGACAAACGATTTAGCACAGGATAATTATATTGCAAAGTTGGTGCAAGCTGCTCTAAATGCTCGATTAAATACTGCTCTGTTAAATATGGATTTGTTAAGCAGAGATGCTCAAAGCTTATCATGTGTAAGTACGGCTCTAAATCATTGATATGCATTTGCGCTGCACGCGAGCGCCAGCTAATATATTGTCTAATAAAGCGTTTACTCAAATGTGGGTGCTGTTGTTGAATTTCGAGCACCTGCTTCATCGATACTTGCTTAAGTATCGGTTCAATCGTTGCCGGATTAAAATTTTCCGGGAAAGTTAGTGCATTATATTCCTTTTCAATATCATATTTACGACGGTTTATATGAGTAGGGAAGCTATATGAACCAATTGAGCCTCGTTCCTCTAATAATATATAAGCAAGCTCCTGTTTTTGGTCTCTCGTCAAGCGTACATGCTTTGGAAACTTTACTGAAGCAAAGTACGTGACGTTGGCCATATCATAAAAAAATTTATAGTCGCCTTCCGCAGTGTACTCGCCGTTTGTCGAATTGCGACACCAATATAACAATGCACCATGAATAGGCTCATAATTTGAAAAAGTAATATTAGCGATAGAAAAAATATTATGTGACATCGAGTCATCATAAACAGCTTTTATAAAATCAATTTGTTTAATTTTTAGCATATCGAACCCCCTAAGCTATTATATACCGTAATAATCTAAATGTGTAGGAAAGCGCCGCATAGCAGTGGTTTTGAGCAATACCAAAGCGACTATATAAAATTTTCGCTATTAATGAGCCTTTTTAAATTCGTTTGAGAAATTGCTTTAATTTATAGTAATAGAAAAAATATTAAAATAGGTATGAAAAATAGCTTCCAATAATCCTTGTATGTTTATAAGGTGATTCATTTATTATTCACCTTCCCATATATGGTTAATTTAGAATGCATTTAAAATTATACAATTTTAGTCTTTAAAGAATCAATTGGAAAAGTAAGGTGTCTTCGGTTTTAAGACAGTTTCTTGCTTAGATCCAATTTATTTTTTGAAAATTTACTAGAAAAGATAAAAATGCTACGCTTTTAACAAAGGAGGAACAGTTATGAATAGAAAATATATTTCTTTCAAGAAATTTGGCAGTCCTGAAGATGTATTAGTAGTTGACGAAACAATGATTCAACCACTGGCAAGTGATGAAGTGTTAGTACGTATGTTAGCTAGACCCATTAATCCCTCTGATTTAATACCGATTAGAGGGTCTTATGCGCATCGAATTTCTTTACCCGCGATACCAGGCTATGAAGGTGTTGGAATCGTAGAGAAGGTTGGAGCTTCCGCCTGCAAAAGTCTTATTGGTAAACGGGTTTTACCTTTAAGAGGAGAAGGCACATGGCAGGAATATGTGAAAGCACCCGCAAACCTTGCTATTCCAGTACCACATACGATAGACAATTTTACAGCTGCTCAAATGTATATAAATCCAATAACAGCATGGGTTATTTGTACAGAAATATTAATGCTGAAGCCAACAGACGTGCTGCTCGTTAATGCTTGCGGCTCTGCAATTGGTCATATTTTTGCACAATTATCAAAGGTATTAGGTTTTCGCTTAATTGCCATTACTCGTAGTAATACGTACACAGAGCAGTTATTAAAATTAGGTGCATCTCATGTTATTAATACAACAGAAAATAGCTTACAGGAAACTGTTATGACGTTGACAAATGGTGCGGGAGCAAATGCTGCTATCGATTCCATCGGTGGTAGTCCCGGAACAGAGCTTGCGTTTTGCTTGCGACCTCAAAGTCAATTTTTAACGATTGGTTTGCTATCAGGCATTCAAGTTGATTGGGCAAAAATTGCTAAGGAAGCACAGGTGAACGCCAAAATATTCCATTTGCGTCATTGGAATAAAAGCATATCCGTCGCACATTGGCAAAACACTTTTCAGCAAATTACCGCGTTAATAGAGCGACAACAACTAACTTTAATGCCAGCAGTAGCCGAGTTTAATTTAATAAATGTAAAAGAGGCAGTACATTATGTAGAAACTGTACAAAATCGAATGGGGAAAGTTTTTTTGATTTAGATTAAAAGCAAATCCTTTAATTGAACAATACAAATAAAAGTGCTAAAGTATAGAAACAAACGTTCTGAAAGGGGGATATAGCAATGCAACTTTATTTTTACGAGGACAGATTCAAAAATAATATCGACCACTATGAATTGACTGAGGAACAGCTTCATTACACTAGTCATCCTAAAGAATGCATCAAATTATCCAATGAAGATTCCGATAGATATTCAATCTTAGCGATAGAAGATAAAGAACTTGTCACTTTTTTCGATTTACATAAAAATGAAGGCGTAAAACCCTATTCCAATAATCATCATGCAATATTAGTCAGGGCATTTTCAACTGATTTCCGCCACCAAGGAAAAGGCTATGCGAAAAATGCATTAATACTTTTACCTGAATTTATTAAAAAGAACTTTGGTGAAGTAAATGAAATCGTATTAGCTGTTAATCTTAAAAATATACCGGCACAGGAACTGTACAAAAAATGTGGCTTTGTTGATGAAGGTGTCCGAAAAATGGGGGAAAAGGGCGAGCTGATTGTAATGAGTTATCATTTATATTGAAATAGGGGAAATTATAACAAAAAAGAGGGGGAGTTGAAGTTAAAATATTGTAGCATTTTGTTTGCCCTAACATTATTTCTTTCTGCTTGTAGCAATGAGGTAAAGCCAATAGAGCATCTAGCAGAAATATATAGCATTGCACTGGACACCATTATGGAGCACGATGCAGCATTAAGCGATGCGATAAAATATATAGCGATTGATATGAGCAACTTTGATGAAGTGGGTGAAAGTGATAAAGAAGCAATTTTAAGTTATTTTAAGAAAAAATACAAAGTTGAAGTAATGGATGCTACCTTTGAGCAACTAAAAGAACAAGGATTATATGATGCGGATACACTTGCTTTGAACGGTGTACTTCTAAAAATCGAAAAAGTTGATTTTAAAGCAAACAACGAAATCCTTTTTGAAGGTTCCAAATATCGCTCGGGTCTTGGGGCTGTTGGAATAAAACTTACAGTTCATTATAAAGATAATAAGTGGCTATTTAAAGATGTGAAAATGATTTGGATTAGTTAAATATTATTGTGTTGGTGGTTGCTTTTGTTGAAAATTTTAAAATGAAGAAAATGATAAAATGGCTTAGTTTTATTTGACGAACTAAGCTATTTTTATGCTGAAATTACAAAATTTCAATGCTTGTGCTAGTAAAAAAATTTGGAGGGACGTTTCCTTCAAGTTTTTTTATACAAAATAAAATGTGAAGGTGTCACTTCTGTAGTTTCATTGTTTTAATCGCTTTTTGTTTCGAAAACGTAGCAACAGATACAGAAATCTTCTACCTCTATAGGAGGCAAGATGAATACAAGCATCATACGAAAAACTTTGGAGTAACTGCATAAATAGGAAATAGTCCTTGTATTTATTTTTGAGTTCGCATAATATAAGTATATAGTTATATACAAATGTAATCACCATTCATCTGGGTGATTTTATTTAAAATTATATATAAGTAAATACTTATATAGGGAGGGCAAATTCATGGAAAACACATTAATTGAAAAACAATTAAAAGCAGCAGCCGACTTGAATCGTATCAAATTGCTTGCATGCATGAAGAATGGGGAGGTATGTGTATGTGATTTTGTGGATATTTTAGAGATTTCGCAACCTGCTGTGAGTCAACATTTACGGAAATTAAAGGAGGCAGGCATTATTACGGAACGAAAAGTGGGGACTTGGAAACATTATCGTTTAGTGGAGGAACAAACGCCATTGATGAGAGGCATTTTAGAACAAATCCAACCTTTAACTAGCTGCAATTGTATTTCTGATTGTTGTCATGTAGGAGGAAATATTAATGAGTAATGATTCTTTAGTAAAACAATTGTCCTTTCTTGATCGTTACCTTACTCTTTGGATATTTGTTGCGATGGGCATAGGTGTTGTATTAAGTGTGACAATACCCGATATTGGGGAAGCACTAGAAGCTATGTCGATTGGTACAACATCAATACCGATTGCTCTAGGACTTATTGTGATGATGTATCCACCATTAGCAAAAGTAAAATATGAGGAAATGTGGCGTGTATTTAAAGACTGGAAAGTGCTTTTACTATCGCTTTTTCAGAATTGGTTACTTGGCCCATTCTTAATGTTCTTTTTGGCGATTATTTTCTTGCATGATTATCCAGAGTATATGGCTGGACTCATTATGATTGGGCTAGCACGATGTATTGCGATGGTCATTGTGTGGAATGATTTAGCACGAGGGGATCGCGAATACGTCGCTGGTCTAGTTGCCTTTAATTCTATTTTCCAAATCGTAACCTATTCGATATTTGCGTACTTTTTCTTAAATGTATTGCCTGGTTGGTTTGGTTTAAAAAACTTCCACGTATCCATTTCCATGTGGGAAATTACAAAGAGCGTGTTGATTTATTTAGGGCTTCCGTTTGCTGCAGGTTTCCTCACACGTTGGATTGGTATCAAAACAAAAGGGAAAGAGTGGTATGAGGAAAAGTTCTTACCAAAGATTTCACCACTTACTTTAATTGCACTGCTATTTACGATTGTGATGATGTTTGCTTTAAAAGGTGAGAAACTAGTCGAGCTCCCATTTGATGTAGTGCGTATCGCAATTCCATTATTCATTTATTTTGTCATTATGTTTATTGTTTCATTCTTTTCTTCACGCAAAGCTGGCGCATCCTATCCTGTTACAGCAGCGCTTTCATTTACAGCTGCAAGTAACAACTTTGAACTAGCAATTGCCGTAGCCGTAGGTGTGTTTGGGCTTCACAGTGGTGTGGCGTTTGCGACAGTTATTGGACCGCTTGTTGAAGTACCTGTTCTCATCGGGCTTGTATGGGTTGCCTTACGTTGGCAGAAAAAATACTTTAAAACTAATAATTGATAAGGAGCAATGAACATGACAAAAACACTTTATTTCTTATGTACAGGGAATTCTTGCCGTAGCCAAATGGCGGAAGGCTGGGCTAGAAAATTATTGCCCTCCGATTGGACGGTAAAAAGCGCTGGCATTGAAGCACATGGGGTCAATCTGAAGGCTGTTCAAGCGATGGCGGAGGTAGATATTGATATATCAAGCCATACATCGGACTTAGTTGATACGGAAACATTAAATACAGCAACATTAGTGGTGACTCTATGTGGAGATGCCGCCGATAAATGTCCGATTGCGCCTTCACATGTTCGTCAAGAGCATTGGGGCTTTGAAGACCCAGCAAAAGCGACAGGTACAGACGAAGAAAAGTGGGCTGTATTCCAAACTGTACGTGATGCTATTGGAAAACGCATCGAGCGATTTGTGGTGGAGGAACAAAACTAAGCAGCATTTCATCGTTACGTCTAGTTAAATGCTAGCTGATAAACTAAATTCATGTTGTTGATTCATTGACTGTTAGTGAAAGCTAGCAGTCCTTTTAACTCAGTTTTTAGTTTACATAATATAAATTATAGGAAGTTACGTGTCAGTATAAAGTATACTTTGAATATTGAGATGAAACAAAAAATTTCAATTTTAATTACTAATGTCTTTTAGTGAGCCATTTATTTTATAGCTGCTACCTAAAGAAGTTTTTAATCGCATCCATCCGTATTTTGCTGTAGCATTCATCGCAGCGAAAAATGCTATGCGTTCTTTCTTTTAACTGTCGAAACCTTAATGAATCTTCATATACTTTGAATTTATTTTTACAGCTAGAGCATGTTATCTCGTAATAAAACATAACGCATCCTCCTACGTTCCACATTTTTTGATTGTATTATAGGCACTCCTACCTTTATTTTAGTCTACTCATACAAATAAATCGAATAGCTTCTTTTTTCCTAAAAAATAAAAATTTTTTCATAGCAAATTTTTATCATTTTCATTGGTGTTATATAACAAATGTAATTTCAGTTCTGCTTTCGACCTTTAGCATAACGAAATATTATTTTGTGCTTTATGTATAAATTTTCTGCGCTTAAATAAATAATATTGTCTTTATTATAGCATTATAAAATATTTTTAAAGATTTACTCATTTGTGTTTTAGTCTATAAACCTTGATAATTCTATGGTTATTTCAATTACTTTAATTTCTGAATATTAGAAAAATGGTATTGCAAACAAAATAAATTTCTCCTAAAATAACTTCTAACATGAATTTGGCTTATGCCAGCTTAGTGAAATTAAAAATTAGGGGGATATTTATGAGCACTGTTTTAGCAACAAAAAGTAACAAAAGCAATGAGATTAACTATGAGAAAATTAATCAAATGGAGTCCTTTAACACGTTTGTGAAGAAAAAGAATAAGCTGTTATTCACGATTACTGCAGTATTTTTAACAATTTATATCTTTTTACCGATATTAGCCTTCACTACTGTTCTACAACAGAATGCGGTTGGCTCAATTACTTGGGTATGGGTATACTCTGCTGCCCTCTTTATTATGACTGTTGTGCTATGCACGGTTTATGGAAAAATCGCTGCAAAGTTTGATCGTCAAGCACAGGCAGTATTAGCTGAATATAAAGGAGGAAAATAATCATGAATTTAGTATCAACCGGCTTTTTTCTTGGGATTGTTGGATTAACATTAATTATTACGTATATTGCGGCGAAAAGAACTTCCTCTGCTAGTGATTTTTATACGGCTGGTGGCGGTCTAACTGGCTGGCAAAATGGCTTTGCAATTGCAGGTGACTATTTATCCGCTGCAGCGTTTTTAGGCGTATCTGGTGCGATTGCTTTAACTGGCTTTGATGGCTTCTTCTTTTCTGTCGGTTATGTTGTGGCAAATCTAGTATTGCTATATGTCATCGCAGAGCCAATGCGTAATTTAGGACGCTATACATTAGCAGATATGCTTACAGCCCGCTTTAATGAAAAACGAGTGCGTGGAGTTGCAGCAACGGGAACGATTATTATCGTTATTTTCTATATGATTGCCCAGCTTGTAGGTGCTGGTGCATTAATCAAGCTATTATTTGGTATCGAATATTGGATTGCTGTGTTAATTGTTGGTGTGATGATGACAACATACGTATTGTTTGGTGGCATGACGGCAACAAGCTGGGTGCAAATTATTAAAGCTGGCTTATTGCTATTCGGTACTGCCCTTCTTGCAATTTTAGTATTCTATAAGTTTGATTTTAATCTAGTAAAAATGTTTGATACGATTGCACAGGATCATGGGAAGGAATATTTAGTGCCAGGTATAAAATATACATCAACAATTGATTCTGTATCGATGATGATGGCCCTTGTATTAGGAACATCTGGCTTACCGCATATTTTAATGCGCTTCTTTACAGTAAAAGATGCAAGAACAGCAAGAACTTCTATTTCATTTGCTACTTGGATTACAGCGATTTTCTTCTCGCTGACAATTTTCTTAGGCTTTGGTGCGATGCATTTTGTCGGTTTTGACGCAATTAAGGCTGCTAGCGCTGCTGGAAATACCGCTGCTCCGCTACTTGCAGAGTTTTTAGGTGGCAATATTTTATTATCATTTATTAGTGCTGTAGCATTTGCTACAATTTTAGCGGTTGTATCAGGGCTAGTATTAACAGGTGCTTCCGCTATTTCACACGATATTTATGGTGAAATTATTAAAGATGGTAAGCTAACAGAAAAGCAACAAGTCATTGCAGCTCGTCTTGGTTCTATTTCAATCGCAATTGTTTCAATTATTCTAGCGCTGTTCGCGCAAAGCTTGAATGTTTCCTTCTTAGTGTCATTTGCCTTCTGCATTGGTGCTTCGGCAAATTTACCTGTGATTTTGTACACAATTTACTGGAAGAAGTTTAATTCTACAGGTGCAGTAGCATCCATTGTAACAGGTTTGGTTTCTTGCTTAATACTTGGTGCATTAGGTCCGAATGTTTGGAGTGAGGCAGGTACGGCGATTTTTGTTGGGAAACCTTTAGTTAATTTAGCTGTACCAGCTATTATTACGATTCCATTAGGTTTTCTTGCGGGTTATTTAGGGACAATTTTATCAACGACTAAGCAAAAACAGAAAGAGTCAGAAATTATTTTCAAGGAAATACGAGTTAAGGCAAATACAGGAATATCTGTGTCAGATGTGACACATTAATTTGTCAAGTCATCTTTTTTTATTAAAAGATGACTTGTTGTTTTTTTAGTATATAAATTGACAAAAAAACTTATTAGACTATATTAATTTTAGGTAAATCGCTTTCGAAAATCACCTTTTTAAAAGGGTTAAAAATCGGTCGAAAACACAAAAATATTCTCTTTTACGAAAAGATATTGTTTGTCAAGTTCTATATTAACCTTGATATATCAACATTTTTAAAATAATGTCTTCCTCGGAAATTCATTTTTTTCTCCCCTCACTTTATAAATTTTCTCGCTCAAGTTATTTTTCTAAAAATTTTTTTCACATAATTTTTTCAAAAACTATTGCAATTTTGTGAACGGTAAAATAGAATGAAAATTGTAAATTCTTGATAGAGAAATTTACATACAATAAGCAGTAATTTTAGACGAAATTGGGGGGATAAGATTTATGGGAAATCAACAAAAGCACATTGACTATGACAAAATTGCGCAACTTGACTCTTTTAAACAACTAGTAAAGAAAAAGAATTCATTCGTATGGACATTAGCAGTCATTTTCTTAATTGCGTATATGACATTACCAGTGCTAACTTCGTACACAAAAATCTTACACGCAAAAGCGATTGGAGACATTACATGGGTATGGGTATACTCAGCAGGCCTCTTCATTATGACATGGGGTCTAGCACACTTATATATCTCTAAAGCATCGAAATTTGATAAAGATGCGAAGGCAATCATTGAGGAATATGAAAGGGGGAATAGCTGATGGAGGGTATGAGCTTAACGGCCATTTCGTTTTTCGTAGGTATTGTAGGTTTAACATTAGTTATTACTTGGTGGGCTTCAAAACGTACTTCTTCAGCAAGTGATTTCTATACAGCTGGTGGAGGTTTAACAGGCTGGCAAAATGGACTAGCTATTGCTGGTGACTATTTATCGGCTGCATCATTCTTAGGAATTGCTGGGTCAGTTGCCCTTTTCGGCTT
This sequence comes from Metasolibacillus fluoroglycofenilyticus, assembly GCF_003049645.1. Lineage (GTDB taxonomy): Bacteria > Bacillota > Bacilli > Bacillales_A > Planococcaceae > Metasolibacillus > Metasolibacillus fluoroglycofenilyticus. The sequence goes on along the minus strand of NZ_PYWK01000001.1, from coordinate 1,696,387 downwards.
TGACGGCTTCTTCTTCTCTCTAGGCTATTTAGTTGCTTACTTAGTAGTACTTTATATCGTGGCAGAGCCTTTACGTAACTTAGGTCGATTCACATTAGCTGATATGATTACAGCTCGTTTCAATCAATCAAAAGTTCGTGGAACGGCTGCACTAAGTACAATTACAATTGTATTATTCTATATGATTGCACAGCTTGTTGGTGCAGGGGCACTTATTCAATTATTACTTGGTATTGATTACTGGGTAGCAGTTCTTTTAGTAGGTTTCATGATGACAATCTACGTATTATTCGGTGGTATGACAGCAACAAGCTGGGTACAAATTATTAAAGCTTGTTTATTAATGCTTGGTACGGTAATTATTTCATTCTTAGTATTAGCGAAATTCGATTTCAGTATTGCTAAGATGTTCTCAGATATGGCTACTGCTACAGAGCATGGCGAAGCATACTTAAACCCAGGTTTACGTTACACAGATGGTCTTGATACTATTTCTATGATGATTGCGTTAGTATTAGGTACAGCAGGTCTTCCTCATATTTTAATGCGTTTCTTCACAGTAAAAGATGCTCAAACAGCACGTTCTTCAGTAATTTGGGCTACTTGGATTGTTGGACTTTTCTATGTTTTAACAATTTTCTTAGGATTCGGTGCGGCAGCATTCGTAGGTAAAGAGAAAATCGTTGCAGCAAACGCAGCAGGTAATATGGCTGCTCCACTTCTTGCGGAAGCATTAGGTGGCGATATTTTATTCTCATTTGTCTGCGCGGTAGCATTCGCGACAATTTTAGCGGTAGTTGCTGGTTTAGTACTTTCAGGTGCATCTGCCCTGTCACATGATATTTATGGTCAAATTATTAAAAAAGGTAAAATTACTGAAAAAGAGCAAGTTCTTGCTGCTCGTATCGGTTCGATTACAATTTCTATCGTATCAATTGTTTTAGCTTTAGGTGCACAAACATTAAACGTAGCATTCTTAGTATCGTTAGCGTTCTGTATTGCAGCTTCTGCAAACTTACCAGTAATTATTTACACAATTTATTGGAAACGCTTTAATACGACAGGTGCGGTTACAGCGATGTTAACAGGTTTAATTTCTGCACTTGTATTAGTAGCTGTATCACCAAACGTTTGGGGTCCAGAAGGTAAAGCTATTTTTGTAGGTGAACCATTAATTATGTTATCAAACCCTGCATTAATTTCTGTTCCATTAGGCTTCATCGGTGGTTGGATTGGTACACTTCTATCGAAAGAAAAAGCAGACGAAGCGAAATACCGCGAAGTTGATGTAAAAGCAAACACTGGTATTTCTGTGCAGGATGTTTCTCACTAAAAACAATGAAGTTGTCTGAAAAGTATGCGAAAACGCCGCTTTTCAGGCAGTTTTTTTGTTTTATTAAATTGCTGAAATTAGTGGTATACTATTTGAAAATGGCTTTTAGTAGCTTTTTCCAAATTAATATAAAAAATGAAATAAGCTAGCTCATTACACATTTTTTATATTTGGTGCTGTTCCCTATCAACTTTTTATTTAAGGTGATAAATCAATTACGTCGAGGTGTAATTGCGTCCGATTTTTCAAAATCTGTGACACCCGCTGAAAGAAGTTAAATGAGGTGATAACATGACACAATCAAAAGCGAAAAAGAAGCGCTTAGCAAAGCAGCGTGCAGGTGCTACGGATGTGACGAAGCAGCGTGGCATTACCGCCTTCTCCACGCATGAACGCAAAACAAAAACAAGGCAAGAAACAATTGATCAATCTTATAAAAAATATAAAAACCATTTCCATGAGTAATCTCTAGGAAATGGTTTTCTTCTTTTGTATAGCGAGTATCGCAATTGTGCCTAAAATGAAAAATGTTCCTAACCAATCAATCCAGCCAAATGCAACACCTAAAAATAGCACAGATGTTACTGCTGCTGATAGTGGTTCTGCACAAGCAAGTAGGCTTGTTTCTGTAGGTGTTAAATATTTCATGCTTTCTAAATAGCTATAAAAAGCTATGACGGTTCCACATACAATAACAAATAATAGAGCAAAAGGTGCTGAGAATTGCCATTCCCCTTCAAAATGCCAAGGTGGATGAACGAAGCTAAATGCAATGCCACCAATAATCATCCCCCACCCTACTACGAGCATAGAGCCCCAACGACGCAATACTTGAATTGGCTGAATCGTATAAAACGCTAGGCCAAATGCAGATAATATTCCCCAAATAAATGCGTCCTTAGAAATAGATAAAGAATGAATATTGCCATGTGTAACAAGCAAAAATGTACCGAATAATGCAAAACCGACAGCTAAAAGCTCCTTTATTGTCGGAAGGCGTTTTGCCAGAGCGATGAAATAGGCTGTGACAATTGCTGGACCCAAATATTGTAACACTGTGGCAGTTGCTGCATTTCCATAATTAATGGCTGCTAAATATGTATACTGCACACCAATCATGCCTATAACACCGAAAATAATTAATGCAAGAATATCTGCTTTTTGCCGCCAAATATGAAAAATACGAGTTCCTTGCTGGCGATAAGCTACCGTTAATAAAATAATACCTCCACATAGTAAACGTATTGTTGTAAGCCATTCTGTACTCATATGTAGCGTTTGGAATAAATACTGAGATACAGTTCCAGAAATGCCCCAAAATAATGCGGCGAGGAGAACAAGTGCAATTCCCTTCCCGCGGTTTTCTAATGCCATAATGCCATTTCTCCTCTAACGATTTTACATGTATTATAAGTATAAGCTTTTTACTGTGCTTTACATAGCCATTTCAATCTTTTTATTACGAATCACAATAAGGAAATAAGAGCTTAATAGTAAGCTAAATACACCAAATGTAATCCCCATCCACTGAAGGCCAATTAAATCAAGTAGCGCCCCTGTTGACAGCAAGACAACCTGAAATAGCACTTGGTCAATCATATTACGGAAGGAGAAGAAACGACCGTGATAATCTTTTGGTACTTGTCGTTGGAAAATAGTCATCGTTGTCGGGAAGAAGCACCCTACTGTAAAGCCGAATAAAGCAAATGTTAATAAAGCAAATAGTTTTATATCAGATAAAAATAGCATAAGCTCCATAAGTCCGATTATAAAAACTGAAAGAAATAAAATTGTGCCAGTTTTCGCGATTTTTGTTAAATGTTTAATAAATACAGCACCTAGCATGAAAGCTGTGCCTTCCACTGCATAAATCATTCCTGACAAACTTTGCGACTGGTGTATTTCTGTAATTTTCATAATGACCAAATTAAAGGAGCCTAAAAATAATATCGGAATAACCATTAATACAAGTGTCATTAACACAACTGGATGTTCCTTTAGCATCGGGTATACTTCTTTAAAGCTACCCTTGCTCTTGTCTTTCGCCTGTAAGGCTTTGTTCTGCTCCTGTAAATCAAATGTAAACGTAATGGCTAGCATAACTACATACATAACCATTGAGGCGATATACAGCCATTTAACGTCTAAATAGCTTAACATTAAACCAGCAGCGGCCGTTCCTATAATTCTTGATATTGTGCGTGCATTCATATGCCAGCCGTTTAAGGTAATTAAATCTTTATCCTTAACTATCATCGGTATCACGGCTTGTAATGCCGGCATATAAAATGCCGCTGCCAATTGCAAGCTAATTAAAAAGAACAGCATCCATATGACCGAGTTTGTAGCAAGTGCAATAAACATAAATATAACAGCGACAACTCGTCCTGCACTCGCAATAATTAATACTTTCTTTTTGCTAGTTGAATCAATAAGACGACCTGCTAATGGACCAACTGCAACGCCAGCAATCATACCGATTGCTAATATGAGCGATTTATGAAAATCAGAGGGCACTGTGTCCTGCATAAATGCTAAGTTGCCGATAATTCCTGCCCAAAGGCCTAAGCCAACGACAAATTCGCCAATTAGCACAATCCATACATTTTTATTTTTCCACATTTATTATCGTCCTTTCCACAATATAACGAAAACCGAAATAAATTGAATGATATAGCAATCTAGAGGAAAAGTCAATAGAGTTTGCGAGAGGGCAAAGCGTCAAGTTTTCTTAAAGTAATGACAGTTTAAAAAGGAAAAATCTTGTCCTATATTTTATTTTAAATTCAAGAATAAGTTACTAAATCTAGTGTTATCAAATTTTAAAGAAACTCCTTCCTATTTTATCGAGGTATTTCTTTGATAAAACATCATTGAAAATGTCTTAAAAGCAGGGCATTGCCCTGCTTTTGGTTTTACACGCTGAAAAAATTTGAATCAAGATAAAACCACCACCGCATTCGTTTGCGATGATGGTTTTTTAACAAGGGACTAAGACGTCCCCATTCACTTTATTGCGCCTCTTTTTTTATGATTGTCGCTCTTACTAAAGCCCCGTCGCCTACTGTGTCAATTCTTAATGACCCATTTGAGTAACGATCCGCTCGCGATAAGCTTGCTACTTGAATTGTTTCTTGGACGCCGCGTTCCGTTTCAAGCAATATCTCGTCCTGTGAAGTGACAGGCAAGACAGCATAAATACGATGTGGATTTGCTTTTAGCTCTTTTAAAATAACAACGCCACGCTTTGCACGATTGCCAATTTCTACTTCGTGAATGGCCATGCGCTTTATTGCGCCACGCTGTGTCACGATGACGAGCTCTTGATTGCCTTCCAGTAAATTTGCAGCCGCTAAGCATTCTCCATCCTTTAATACAATCCCTTTTACACCGCCCGTTCTCACACCAGTAATCGGCAGCTCTTCCGCAGCAAAGCGAATTGTGTAGCTCGTATTGCTCGTTAATAAAATTTCCTGCCCAGGCTTTTGAAGCGATGCGTAAATCATTTCATCACCATTTTTTAAGTTCATCGTTTTTACAGGCTTTGAATAACGTGTGACAACATAATCAGCAAGTGCTGAACGCTTAATTTGTCCGTCTTTTGTAGCTGTAAATACATATACATCTTCTTGTTGGAATGACTCGATACCAATTACTTCAATAATAAATTCCTCTACATCAAGCGGTACAATGCTTGAAATATGCTGACCGAGGTCCTTCCAACGAATGTCTGGCAGCTCATGTATCGGCTGATAAATATAGTTCCCCTTATTCGTGAACAACAATAAATGGTGCTGTGTATTTAAAATTTCTTCATACAATAAATAATCGGATTCCTTCATTGCGAAATCCAGACCATTGGATGCACTGTGTGAGCGAAGGCTTGTACGCTTGATATAACCATCCTTCGTTACAGTTACGACCACTTCCTCACTTGGGACAAGCACATCCAAAGTTAACTTGATTTCCTCAATTTCTGCTTGGATAACAGAGCGACGTGGCTCTGCAAAGCGTTTACGTACATCAAGTAGCTCATTTTTAATAACGCGTGCTAGCTTTTTATCATCATTTAAAATATCTGTCAGTTTTTCAATAAGCTGTGTTAACTCTTCTTGCTCTGCTCGTAACTCGGTAATATCTGTGTTCGTTAAACGATATAGCTGTAAGCTAACGATTGCTTCTGATTGTATCTCAGTGAAATTGAATTTTTGCTGTAAATTCATTTTTGCGTCACGCTTATCTGCTGAAGAACGAATAGTTTGAATGACTTCATCTAAAATTGACAACGCCTTCATTAAGCCTTCCACAATATGTAGGCGGTCTTTCGCTTTTTCCAAATCAAAGGCTGTACGTTTACTCACAATTTCCTTTTGATGGGTAATATAGGCATCAAGCATAAGCGGTAGCGTCATTAATGTTGGACGTCTGTTATGGATAGCAATCATATTAAAGCTATACGTAATTTGTAAATCCGTTGATTTTAATAAATAGTTTAAAATACCTTGTGCTTGCACATCTTTTTTCATTTCGATAACGATGCGCAAACCATTGCGGTCTGATTCGTCGCGTACATCGGCAATGCCTTCTAAACGCTTATCAGAACGCTGCTCATCTATTTTTTTTATTAAGTTTGCTTTATTGACATCGTATGGTAGCTCGGTAATAACAATTTGCTCTTTGTTTCCCTTAATTGCCTCTATTTCAGAAGCTGCCCGAATAATAATTTTACCTTTACCTGTTTCATATGCCTTTTTTATACCATCTACACCTTGAATAATGCCACCTGTTGGGAAATCAGGTCCTTTTATAACCGTCATTAAATCATCTATTGTACATTCAGGCTTGTCTAAGCGCATTAAAACCGCATCAAGCGACTCCTGCAAGTTATGCGGTGGAATATCGGTTGCGTAACCTGCTGAAATCCCTGTAGAGCCATTTACGAGCAAGTTTGGGAAGCGCGCTGGTAAAACAGTCGGCTCCATGTCTTGATCATCAAAATTCGGGACGAAATCTACTGTACGTTTACCAATATCACGCAGCATTTCAGCCGCCACCTTTGATAAACGTGCCTCTGTATAACGCATCGCAGCAGCAGGGTCACCATCAACAGAGCCGTTATTACCATGCATTTCAATGAGCATATGGCGAGCTTTCCAATCTTGACTCATACGAACCATTGCATCATAAACAGAGGAATCCCCATGCGGATGGAAGTTACCAATTACATTCCCGACCGTTTTTGCTGATTTTCGGAATGGTTTATCATGTGTATTGCCTTCATTAAACATTGCATATAAAATACGGCGCTGTACGGGTTTCAACCCGTCGCGTGCATCAGGTAATGCGCGGTCTTGAATGATATATTTTGAATAGCGACCAAAGCGGTCTCCCATTACTTCTTCTAAAGGTAAATCTTGAAATCTTTCTGTTGTCATTAATTAGTCCCCCTCTTGATGGATGAATTCATTTTCTAAAATATTTACCTCATCCTCCATCCCGAAGTCGACATGTGTTTCAATCCATTTACGACGAGGCTCTACTTTATCACCCATCAATGTTGTCACACGACGCTCAGCACGTGCTCCGTCCTCTATTGTTACGCGAATTAATGTGCGCGTTTCTGGATTCATTGTTGTATCCCAAAGTTGGTCCGCGTTCATTTCTCCTAGCCCTTTATAACGTTGAATAATATAACCCTTACCTACTTTTTTTATAGCAGCATCCAATTCATTTTCTGTCCAAGCGTACTCAATTACTTCTTTTTTGCCCGCCCCTCTTGAAACTTTATAAAGCGGTGGTAATGCAATATATACTTTTCCTGCCTCTACAAGTGGCTTCATATAACGATAGAAAAATGTTAATAACAGTACTTGAATATGTGCACCATCTGTATCAGCATCCGTCATAATAACAACTTTATCATATGCTGCATCCTCTACAGAGAAGTCAGCACCAACACCTGCACCAATCGCATGAATAATCGTAGCGATTTCCTCATTTTTCATAATGTCCTGAAGCTTCGCCTTTTCTGTATTAATCACTTTCCCTCTAAGTGGTAAAATGGCTTGGAAGGAGCGATCGCGTCCTTGCTTTGCTGAGCCACCTGCCGAGTCACCTTCGACTAAATAAAGCTCATTTCTCGCCGCGTTACGTGACTGTGCAGGTGTTAATTTACCTGATAAAAGCGTGCTGCCCTTTTTGCTTTTTTTGCCGTTTCTTGCATCTTCACGCGCTTTTCTTGCTGCCTCTCGCACCTGCTGCGCACGAATCGCTTTACGCACGAGCGATGCTGACAATTCAGCATTTTCCTCTAGTACATAAAGAAGCTGCTCTGATACAACAGCATCTACTGCAGAGCGCGCTTCACTTGTACCAAGCTTGCCTTTCGTTTGCCCCTCGAATTGCAACAAGTGCTCGGGAATACGAACGGAAACAATTGCTGTCAAGCCTTCTCGAACATCTGCACCATCTAGGTTTTTATCCTTTTCCTTTAATAAACCGATTTTTCGTGCATAATCATTAAAAACTCTTGTCATTGCTGCCTTTGCCCCAGTTTCGTGCGTCCCACCATCACGTGTACGCACATTATTAACGAAGGATAGGACTGTTTCCGAATAACCATCATTAAATTGCAGAGCAAACTCAACCTCAATTTCTTGCTGCATGCCCTCCACATATTTAACAGGATGCAAAACATCTTTTTCTTCGTTTAGGTAAGCAACAAATGCTTCTATACCGTTTTCATAATGAAATACTTCGTGCTGTCCTTCTGGGCGTTCATCGATTAATTCAATTTTCAAATTTTTTAATAAAAAAGCGGATTCACGTAAACGCTCAGCTAACGTATCGTAATTAAATTTCGTCACAGAAAAAATCGTTGCATCTGGTAAGAAATGAACGAGTGTCCCTGTTTCTTTTGATTTTCCGATAATCTCAAGGGATGTGACTGGCTTGCCACCATTTTCAAAGCGTTGACGATACACTTGCCCATCTCGATGAATCGTCACCTCTAAAAAGCTGCTTAACGCATTCACAACAGATGAACCTACGCCATGTAAGCCACCGCTTGTTTTATAGCCACCTTGTCCAAATTTTCCACCGGCATGTAAAACAGTGAAAATAATTTCCGATGTTGGTTTCCCCATTTTATGCATACCTGTTGGCATACCTCGCCCAAAGTCACGCACGCTAATACTGTTATCTTCGTGTATTCTCACGATAATGTGTGTACCAAAGCCTGCGAGCGCTTCGTCCACCGCATTATCCACTATTTCATAAACTAAGTGATGAAGCCCTCGTCCGTCTGTTGAACCGATATACATACCTGGTCGTTTACGAACTGCATCTAAGCCCTCTAACACTTGAATCGCATCATCATTATATGCGATTGGTTGTTCCTTCACCAAACAAATACCCCCTAAAACAAACATACGTTCTTTTCTTTTATCGTACAAAGAATAAGTTTAGCTGTCAAGGCGCTAAACCTCTACACAGATAGTCATTGTACCATTTAAGCAAGCTATTTTTCAATGAATGCTTTATTTCAGAGCCTATATCTTCAGGATAATCTCAGCTTTTATATTAAATATTTGCCAAGAAAATCTGAACCTGTCTCTTTGCTTTCGTTACAAATAAGGCTTGCTTCTCCGGCGGTTACAATAAAGTGAAACTTCATTCAGTGGACGCTCTTTCCCACTGAAAGTTAGTTGAACCATTCGGGCTTTTACGGGCAGTTGGTCTCCCACTTATCCTTTGCCCAATTTTACTAAAGTCTTGAAGTAGGAGGCTTACTGACCGTTAATACGGGATAAATGGTCACTATCCTTATTTCAATAGGTATGTCTCAAAATCGTTTTTGACACGCCTATTCTTGCAAAAACAAAAAAAATCGTCAATCTACTATTCAATTGCTAGGCAATCAGTGTATAATCATTATTACAACATATTAGTACCAACTATCAATTTTGAAAGGAGCACATGTATGTCAACTGCCATTATATTGATTTGTGCTTATTTAATTGGCTCCATCCCTTCGGCATTATGGATTGGTAAGCTTTTTTATAATACAGATATTAGAAAGCAAGGAAGCGGAAATTTAGGTGCAACGAATACTTTTCGTGTTCTCGGTAAAAAAGCAGGCTTAATCGTGACAATTATTGATGTTTTAAAGGGCACAGCTGCTGTTCTATTACCTTTATTGCCATTTTTCCAAGACGTGCAAATTCACATATTAATTTTAGGTGTTGCCGCTGTACTAGGTCATATCTTCCCTATTTTTGCGCGTTTCCGTGGTGGCAAAGCCGTAGCAACTTCTGCAGGTGTTGTGCTAGGCTATGCATGGCCATTATTTTTACTACTTTTTGTCGTATTTTTCATTACGCTAAAGCTTACAAAAATGGTCAGCCTCACATCTATGATTGTTGCACTCATCGCCCTTATTTATAGCATAGTTTACCTAGTATTAACAGGTGATTTTGCCTTATTTATTTTAATTGCCATTTTATTTACGTTTATCGTTTATCGTCACAGAGAAAATATTAAACGGATTAAGGCAGGTACAGAGCCGAAAGTGAAATGGATTTAAACTACAATAGAGTTGTCTGAAAGCGGAATAACGTGTTGCTTTCAGACAATTTTTGTTTTTAAAACGAACGAGTAAAATATTGTGCTAAAGATGCCTTAGTCCACTTCTCATGCATGTAATTAATCTTCGCTTGCAATGACTCTCAAAGCAATTTACTGTTACTACCCTGTGAAATCCGCTAAAATATAAGTATAAATGTATGTCGGAGGCTATTGTCATGAAAATAGTATTAACAGATGCAGCGATTAATTGGTTTCAAAAAGAAATGGAAGTACAACAAGGAGATTATGTACGATTTTATGCAAGATACGGTGGTTCTTCCCCTTTTCATGAAGGCTTTTCACTCGGTATGAACCGCGAATTCCCTCATGAAATTGGCGTAGACACAGTTGTTGAAGGTATTCATTATTATATCGAACGCAATGATGAATGGTTTTTCAATGAGCATGATTTATATGTAAGTGTGGATGAACAGCTCGATGAATTAGCTTATGAGTATAAAAAAGCCTAAATCAAGATAAATAGCGATGGAATCCGTCTGAAAATTCATTTTGAGACAGCTCCATCGCTTTGTTGATTACATTATGTGCAAGAATATAAATGCTAAATTAAATTACGTCCTCTAGCATTCAACTAGCTTGTTAAATATGATATTCGATTTCTTCCTCAACAAAATCCCATTTATATGGTGTTTCTTGGTATACGTAATAGTTCAGCCAATTGTAGAACAATAAATGTGAATGTGCACGCCACGTGTTTTTCGGCGCTTTAGCAGGGTCATCATTTGGGAAGTAATTAATCGGTACTTCTACATTATCTCCCTTTGCCACATCTCGCTCATACTCATCTGCAAGCGTTGTCGCGTCATATTCTAAATGACCTGTAATCATAATTTGCTTGTTGTCTTTAGACTGTACAATGAAGACACCAGCATCATCAGAATAGCTAAGTAAGCGTAAATCTGGATGCGCGCGAACTTCCTCTATCGATACCGATGTATGTCTTGAATGTGGTGCTACGTATTCGTCACTAAAGCCACGCACTAAATCGACAGTTAAATCTGTAATGACGTGCGAATAGACACCAGAGCATTTTTTCGGTAACTCGAATTTTCCAATGCCATAATGATGGTAGAGGGCAGCCTGAGCGCCCCAACATATATTCATAATCGATGTGACGTTTAATTTTGCCCATTCCATAATATCCGTTATTTCTTTCCAATAAATAACGTCCTCAAACTCCATTCGTTCAATTGGTGCGCCTGTAATTATCATCCCATCAAATCGGCGGTGTTTGATTTCGTTAAATGTCGTATAAAACGATTGTAAATGCGATTTTGAAACATTTTTTGACTCATATGTCGCTGTATTTAAAAATGTCACATTCACTTGTAATGGTGTATTTCCTAACAAACGTAATAATTGCAACTCCGTTTTCTCTTTTTCTGGCATTAGGTTACAAACTAAAATATTTAACGGACGGATTTGCTGTGTTCTCGCACGGTCCTCCTCCATTACGAAAATTTTCTCTTGTCTTAATAGCTCGCCTGCTGGCAATTGCTTCGGAATATTAATTGGCACTTCGCTTCCCCCATTTCTTGAATTAACAAATCAATTATCTTTTGAAGCATGGTTGAATCAGCTAGAGAAGGCAATGCAAAAACCCTCTCATTCCAGTAAAGAGAATGAGAGGGTTTTCGTAATCAAATCCGTTCACTCTTATCTCTCGGGGACAATCCCCGCTGGAATTAGCACCTTTCTAATAAATATTAGAGGTTGCTGAAGCGTCAACGGGCCATATCCCTCGGCTTCTCTTGATAAGATTTATTAATTTTCATATATTGTAGCATGTGTGTTGCGGTTTGACAATAGGTTTAAAAAAGCTCCTTCAACAATGTAAATGACTTTGTCCGAGCCTCTTCATCATAAATAGAAGCAGTTACCATTAATTCATCTATTTTTGTGTCTGCAACGAATTTTTCTAATTGTGCTTTGACTGATTGCTGGTCACCAACGAACATATATTGACGTTGCTGCATAATTGCCTGCTTTTCAAATGGTGTCCATATTTCATCCATATTGTCTACAGGTGGCTGAAGTAAATCATGTGTGCGACGAATAATGCTTAAGAAAAGCTGATAGTAAGTTGTTGCCAATTTTTGAGCTTCTTCATCAGTATCGGCAATCATCACATTGACACAGGCTAGCATTTTCGGCTTCTGTAAATGCTCAGAAGGCTGGAATTGTGTACGATAAATATCAATTGCCTGCATTAAATAGTCAGGGGCAAAATGACTTGCAAAGGCATATGGCATACCACGGCGAGCAGCTAGTTCTGCACTAAATAAACTTGAGCCTAACACCCACATTGGCACATTTGCACCAAATCCAGGATAAGCCTTAATGTAATCTGATTCCTGTGCTTTTGCTAAAAAGCGCTCTAGCTCCTCAATATTATCTTCAAAGTCCTCAGCATCACGGCGGCGTAGTGCCCTTGCTGTAAAATGGTCTGTACCGGGGGCACGACCTAAGCCTAAATCGATTCGACCTGGGAACATTGCATCAAGTGTTCCAAATTGCTCGGCAATAATTAATGGTGCATGGTTAGGTAGCATAATTCCACCGGAACCGATTCGAATTTCCTTTGTTGCACTAGCCAAATAACTCATGACAACAGAAGTGGCTGAGCTTGCGATGGAACGGCTATTATGATGCTCAGCCACCCAAAAACGTTTATAGCCTAACTGCTCGGCTAAAATAGCTAAACGACGAGAGCGTTCAAATGCTTGGGTTGTAGTTTGACCTTCACTCACAGACACTAAATCTAACACAGAGATCGGTATATTTTTCAACATGATTATCACCTCACTAGTTACTATAACGAAAGTGGAAAAAAGATGCTTGCAATATGCTTTTCATTTAATTTCTTTCAATTATCATGACGAAACTTCGTAAAAGCACGCAAAATACGCTCTTTTTGCTTCGTTACATTAATAGCACTAGATGTAGCTCATGCTCTAAAGGGCATCTAACAAGCCGATGGTATGGATTGGGCGAAATGTCCCAGCCTCTAGTATTGAGCTTGTATTTGTCATGCTTGCTCCCGCTCCTTTATCACCTGCTCTAAATGTGCATCCCAAGCGTTGGTCAATGTATTAAAGACACGTATATCAAAACTATCTTTGCTTGTATTATGTAATACAAATTGCAAGCATGGTACATCATGGATTTGTAGCTCTTCGACGCTATTTATTGAGGTAATAAATGTTGGCTCTGCGTGGTCATTAGTCGCGCCATTTTGCAATGCATCCACAATTTGTTGCTCATTCCACATCACGGATAGTTGCTCTATATATTGTAGCTCGTCAGGAAATTCATCGAATTCCTCTAGTTCACCTTGTAAAAAGCTTGCGTGCAAAGGACTATAAAATAATTCCTGCTCCATTTCCTCAAGCTGTTCCTCAAAAATACCTGCAGCCAGCTGTGCCTCCCCTTTTTCAGTTAATTGAATCGCTTCCTCCATTGTTAGCAGTCCTGTTTTCTTCATTTTTTGCAGTAAATCCTCAATAAATAATGATTCGACCAGCAGGACATCTGCCACCGTTTCAGCATCTTGAAAACGCCCTGTTTGAAAGGCACGCAACATCATTTTCATTAAAATATCCATCGGTATGCGACGAATTGGTGTGTATTTCGTTAAGAGCGTATGAATCGGTATTGAAAAATGCTTCGTGCTAACAATTTCCACTGAACTAGGAAGCGGCAGTTGCTGTTTTATTTGTCTTTCAAGCTGTTGTAATTCCATAATTCACTCCTATGTGCGGTAGCCGTCCTGTGCTTTCACTACATCCAGCACATGCTGATACATACGGCGCGTTTCCTGTTTTTTCGGACGCTGCGTAAACATTTCCGTGCTGCCAACCATAATTAATAATTCACGGGCACGTGATAGTGCGACATTTAAGCGGCGATAATCCTGTGCAAAGCCAATGCTACCATGCCCGTCATTGTTTCGCACCATGCTGACAATAATGACATCCATCTCCATTCCTTGAAACTTATCGACCGAGCCTGTGCGAATATGCAAATGTGGGAATTGATATTGTGTCATATCATTAATACGCTTCACTTGCTCCGCATAAAAGCTAATAACACCAACTGATTTTTGCGCATCCTGTGCTATCAAGCCCTGTTCCTTTGCTTGCGCTGTTGCATCATTTAGCGATATAAGGAGCTCCTTCACCTTATCTAATTCAGCCCGATTAAATAAGCTAGCCCCCTCTTTCATCCGTTCTTCAAAACAGCTTGTTGTATGAGGGATATCGAGCCATAATAAATGATGCTGACGATTGAATAATGGCGTTTCCAAAAGATGATCGCGTGCTGCGTCAGAATCAATTAAACCGCATTGCAAGGTATCTTGCTCGTTTTGATAAAACGGCACAATCGTTTCCATAATATTGGTATGCATTCGATATTGGATTGCTAGCATTGTTTTATTAGACTGGGGCAGATTTTTGTATAAGCGCTCAAACAATGATTCCTCAAGTAGCTTTTCAAGCTCTCGCTTTTCCTCAAATGTGTCGCTATTTTTGATTACCTGCTCTAGCGTCTCTTCAAATGTTTCATCCCCAATTAGTGGTGGAAGCTGATGATGGTCACCAACTAAAATAATTTTCTTGCCTTTTAACATCGGTAGCAGTAGCTCTGGCGGTGTAGCCTTCGATACTTCATCAATAATCACAACATCAAATATTGGATAATTATCCATAAACTCTTTATTCGCAGAGGCCACACAGGTTGTCCCAATGACGTTTGCATGCTTAACATAGAGCTTACGAATTTCCTCTAAGTCATGCTCACTTGCCTTCGCTAGCATCGTTTGCCATTCGCTTTGTAATTGTTGTGTGATTGGCAGAAGTTCAAGCTGCTGCTCGATTTTTTCAATCGTGGCTCGGTTGACTGCTATACGCCCCTCTATTGCATTTAAAGCTGCCTCGAGATTTTGCCTTGTTAGTTGTTCAAGCTCTTCACGCTCTTTTTCTAATGCTAAGCCTGTGCTATTAATTTCTTTTAGCTGCTCTTTCAATAATTGCAATTTCTCGTTACCATTTGTTAACTGCTCATTAAGTTGCTGCAAGTCTGCTGTTGTTGTTTCATAAGCTGCTGTTAAGTTTATACGAGTTATCTTTTGTTGTTCAAGCTTCTGTTGGCTTTGCTCTAACTCAGTACGCTGCTGCTGTAATTGCTCAGCAGTTGCAGTTATTTCTGGCAAACTTTGCAACTCTAGCTGAATAGCTTGAAGCTTCTGTTGATATTGCTGCTCTGTACTGCGCAATTGCTGTAGCTGCACTTCACTATGTCCAAGCTGCTCTTTATATAAATCAACTAACTCCTCCTTAAGTTTCGTGAAAATTAGCATAACCTCGCGCATTAAATCTTGATATTTCACCTGTAACTGTTCAATGTATGCAATACGTAGTAGCACACCTTGAATAGAGCGTGTACCATTTTCTACATTGATTTTTTTCTCAGCAAAAGCGCGGCTTAGCTTTGTTAAAAATTCATTGACCTCCGCTAGCGAATACGTATGATTCACTGGTAAAGCTGGCGCTGTTACATGGATTTGCAGCGTTTTTTCACTATAGGCAAGTGCTTTTTCTAGCCTTTCACTTAATTCCTTTAGCGGTTTGTAAGCGACAATTTCAGGCTGCAATTTTGCTAATGAGGCAAGCAATCGGTCGATGACGAAGCTGCGCCGTATATTATGTGCTACGATAAAATCTTCAACATCCTGTACTTTTTTTAGCTCCGTAATTTTTGTTGTTAATTGCTCAATTACATTGCCCTCTGGCGAGATACGCTGTAGCTGTGCCGTTATATTCATTAACTGTTGTTCTAACAGCAGTTCTTCTGCTTTTATAGTAGCTGCTTGTATGGCAGCAGTAAGCTGTACGAGCTGCTGCTGATTTGTGACCTCTTGGGCACTGATTTCCTCCTTTGTAGGAAGCGCAACAAGTTGTTGTTCACTTATTGCAATAACCTCAACAAGCTCCACTTTCTTTGCCTCAAGCTGCTCTAGCTGTTGCTCAGTTTGCTCAAGCTCTTTTTTTAATGGCGCCAGCTGTTTTTTCAGTGCTGCTATTTTTTCAATTACTATTTTTAGTTGTTCTTCAGCTTGCTTTTTTCTCGCAATTGCCTGCTGAAGCTCGTTTTTTTCTTCTTGCAATTGTTCAAGCTGCTTTTCGGTTGTTGCGATTTCCTGTTCAAGTAGCTGCTGCTTTTTATCCTGCTGTGAAACTTCATGGGTAATTGCCTCAAATGTTTGCTCCTGCCAATACGTGCCTACATTCTCCTCAATAAACTTTTTGCCTTCCTCTTCAATACTTTCAGTACGCCCATAGCGCAAAATTCGAATATCCTTATTCGATAATAAGCGGCTCAAAGCATTATCAACAGCTAAATTAGACTGTGAGGCAACAAGTGTTTTTAAGCCCGCTTTTGCATTTTGATAGCATATTTCGGAAATAACAGTTGTTTTGCCTGTGCCTGGAGGACCTTGTATCACATATAAATCCTCGGCGCTCATAGCCCCTGCCACAGCTTTACGCTGAAATTCATTTAATTGATTATAAAAATCGGGTTCAATAGCTGTTGTGTGAGTCGCGATAACAGGCTTATCCTCAAATAAAATATTTTCTAAATTAGCGTTTGCCGCAAGCCCTTCCTTTAAACGCTCAAAGCCTTTTAGCAAACGATTAAGCTGTGATTTGGTAGAAGCATTACTGAAATCTATAAAGCCCATTTCAAAATGAAGCTCATTATTTCTTGCTAACCGGATTGCTTCAGGCTTTAAGGCGATTTCGATTATGTGAGCACTGCGATTCACCTTTACAACCTCACCTAAGTCCATTTTAAAACCACGTACTCGTGCACTCAGCCCCTTTAATTGCTTCCAAGCTTTATCAGGTATTTCACTACAAGTAAACGTAATATGGGTAAAATCGCTATTCAATGTGTGCGTTGTGAATTTTGCTTCAATATCTTCAATGTCAGCATTTTGATTGAGCACCTTCAAATAACCTTCCCACGAGGTGATGCGCTTGTTTACATAATCAAAACGCTCCTGAGCAACAGGTAGCGCGGCTAGCGTTTCAATAAATTTATCCGGATATGTATGACCGCTAATTCGCGACGGCACAAAATGAATGAGTAGCCTTTCACGACGATTTGTAGCAACAGGGGTTCCTTTTCCTCTTGTACGAAAGCTTTTTGCGACAAGTCCATTTTTCAAATCAAAAACGCAATCCATTATGACAACGCGCTCCTGAAACTTATCCTTTAAGGCGCGGTTTTTCTCATTATCAAAATAAAGTGTAAGTGCAAGCTGTGTTTGCTCTATTGCGAGTTTTTCAATATAAACAATAAAGTTTTTTTGCAAACGAAAAAAGGCCTGTTCATCTTGAACATGCTGCTGAATGGCTTCACGTGCCGTATTCGTTAATAATATATGACAACGAACCGTTTCAATGGCAACCTTCTGTACCATGAACATACCTCCCATGCAAATTTGACACAAAAATAATTATACCAAGAAACAGCGTATGCCGATAGCTCCTATACGCGAAAAAAGAGCAGTCTAAGAGACGGCTCTTTTATGCTGAAAGCAAAGCGACAGGAACACATGGTTTTAGCGAATCATAAAATATAGAAGTTAATTACTTCTTCATTCGCATATGCTCAATATACGCCGCTTCCCATTTAGGATTTACTTTACTTAAAGCAATCGGTCGGAAGTTTTCTTTACGCACTAATGTATGTACAGACGTTGCAGTTGCTGCTAATGTACCATCCTCATGAAGTATTTCGTAGCCATACGTTGTTCGTAAACGAGAATGCGATTCAATCCATGTACGAACTGTAGCTACTTGCCCATAGCGAAGCGCTGCCTTATATTGAATCGAAACATCTAAAACAGGCGATAAAAAGCCATCCTGCTCTAATTTTGCATATTCAAAACCTAAATCTTTAATTAATTGTGCCCGTCCAATTTCCAACCAAATGACATAATTCGCATGGTACACGACACCCATCTGGTCGGTCTCCGCATAGCGGATTTCAATTTGTTTTTCTGATATATACATTTTCGTCACCTCGGCTACTATCATACCGCGATTGGTGGGGGTTTGTCAGTTGGGAAGTGTTATTTTAGGAAGGTTGTTTTTGGGGGAATTTTTTAGTGGTTTTTTCTTTTTGACTTTCATTTCTGTTAATTGTTGCTTTCTTCCTAAGCAATCTGCTATATGATATAATAAATATTATTGTGCTTTTATCATAAGAGATTGCACAAGAAAAAACCGAATTAGAATCACAAGCTTTTGTACAATCCTCTCCTTGAGAAATAGTCGAACCTACGAAAGAAGGTGTAATATTTGACAGACCGTGAATTTCTTGAAGCTATACTAAAAAAAGTTGAATCAATTGATTCGAAGATTGATACAGTGACACATCAAGTCGTTAAAAATAGTGAGGATCTTACATATTTACGTGCAACGGCAGATATCTTAGTTACTCAAACAGCTCAAAATTCTGAGCTACAACCCTCATTTGACAATGCTATTGCAGAACTTGAAACAGATATGAAAATTGTTAAAGACTTATATCATCATAATATTTGATAGGACATGTGTGTAGCATGTCCTTTAAATGCACCATTATTGGTAAGAATAAGTATTTATGTTTTATATTATTTTTTTATCATCTTCATAGGTATATTTTCACGAGTAATATTAACTAATTGATTAGGGGGATATTCATGGAAAAATTCATTGAACAATTAAAAAATCTAGCAACACGAATTGATAGTTTGAAAGGTTCCATTGCTACAGAGGAAGCAACAAAAACGGCAATTGTTATGCCCTTCTTCCAAACATTGGGCTATGACGTGTTTAATCCATTAGAATTTAGTCCTGAATTCACTGCTGATGTAGGCATTAAAAAAGGTGAGAAAGTTGACTATGCCATTTTAAACGATGGCGCTCCCGTGATACTAATTGAATGTAAAGGTGTTACTGAAAATCTGACAAAACATGATTCACAATTGTTTCGTTACTTTGGAACTACATCAGCCAAATTTGGCATTTTAACGAATGGAATTGAGTATAAGCTTTTCACAGACCTTGAAGAACCTAATAAAATGGACACTACCCCATTTTTCACGTTCAATATTTTGGAATTACGCGATATACATATTCACGAAATCGCAAAATTCCGTAAAGAAACATTTGATCTTGAAAATATTTCAAGTACAGCCTCTGATTTGAAATACTTAAATGCACTAAAAGATTATTTATCCACGCAATTCGATACACCGAATGATGAATTTGTAAAGTTTCTAGTGCATCAGATTTATGATGGAGTTAAAACAAAAAATGCATTGGAGAAGTTCACTCCTATAATTTCAAAAGGGCTGAAACAAATTGTCAATGAAAAAGTTAATGATAAGCTTAATGCTGCATTAAAATCTACAGGTGATAGTAAGGTTCGTGTTACACTGCCTGATCCCGCTGAAGAGGAACTAGTAACACCACCTGAAAAATCAGAAGACGATGGCATTATAACGACACCTGAAGAACTTGAAACCTACTCTATTGTAAAGGTAGTATTAAAGGATGCTATTTCACCTGATCGCCTTTATTATCGTGACAATCGAAGCTATTTCAATATTATTATTGATAACAATATTCGTAGATGGATTATTCGAGTATTCTTTGAAAAAAGCAGAAACTATATCATGTTAAATGATGCTTCTACCGATAAAGAACGTACGATTATTGAATTCAATCAACCAATAGATTTGA
Organism: Metasolibacillus fluoroglycofenilyticus; assembly: GCF_003049645.1. Taxonomy (GTDB): domain Bacteria; phylum Bacillota; class Bacilli; order Bacillales_A; family Planococcaceae; genus Metasolibacillus; species Metasolibacillus fluoroglycofenilyticus. Next base: position 1,676,611 of record NZ_PYWK01000001.1, on the reverse strand, counting down.
TTAATCATAGTGACAAAATAATTCCTTTAGTTGCCACATACATTCACAGCTAGATAGCAATTAAAGGACATGATTATATTTTGCGTTGGATTGAGTTAAATAATATAAAAACTGTAAACGAAGTAGTATCTTTTATATCAAATGAGTTAGTATCGAATGATTATGATAATTAAAACAGTGTAGTTTGAAAAAGCAAAGCATCTTTAACGCAACTAAAAATGTAATTCTACTTGTTCATCTTTAAGTTGAAAAAACTTTATAACGACTATTCATCAACCTTTTCAAAATGATATACATCTTTCTTAATGTTGATTATTTCAGATAGAGAGCAAAAAATATGTCTGAAAAGCAATATCCTCACACGCTTTTCAGACATATCCTCCTCTACTGGCTACTCATTCAAATCATCTGGATAAACAGTTGTATCAAAAATTTCGCCGTTCACTTCGTCTTTATAATGGATTGTTACTTTATAATCTTCCGCATTTGCACCGCTAAAGATTTGGTGGTACATGCCTGCAATCGCTAGTCCAAATGAAGCAATAGCATCAAAGCTTCCTTCAAACTTTTCTTTTTCAACTGTTAGTGTAAATTCAGTATATTTTTTATCGTAGTCTACATCTTTGATTGATGGGAAGTTATCCGTACTTTTAATTTCTTCAATTGATTCTAGTATCCCATCCTCCAATTCTTGCATCATTTCTTTATGCTTGTCCTTTGACATTTTATATGTCAATGAGCCGTCCTCATTTTTCGTTACTTCACTGATTCCTTCTTCCTTAGCATTTGCAATTACATCCTCTACATTTTGACCTTCTAGAAAAGATGCAGGTAACTTGATTTCCACATTTTGATTACAAGCTACTAAAATAAAAGATAACGCTAATAGGAATGGCAATATTTTTTTCATAAGTTCTCCTCCTTATCTATTACTATACATAATTTAAAGACATACTACTATGAATTTTGTAAAAAAATAGCGATATATCCACGCTTGCTTTTGTCTAGAAATATCCGTTGGAGGTTGGGACAAGGCTATTTAATCGCTTGGATTTCAGCGTGAATCCTGCACCTGCTGAAAGATGATAAAGACTTAAATTTAATAAGTAAGTTTAAAAGCCCACTTTACTAGCTGGGCTCAAATTTATTTCGTTGCACTGCGTCGCTGCTCAATCGTTACGTATAGCCCTAATAAACGGTCTGTTGTCATTTGCTTATTTTGCAAATCTTTTAAATGCGAGTCTTGGATGATGCCATCTTCGGCTGCTTGGGCTAAAAAGGCTTCTGCAGCTGTTTGCATGGCTGGACTTCCCGGATTCCATATTTGAGACATTGGTATTCCCTCCTTTGGATCCGCTACAATTAACTGAACTTGTAGCTTACTATTCGATGGAACAATGACAGTACCTTCTAGTTTATAGCCAGAGGGCATTTGCCACGTAGACTTGATTTCAAAATGTACTCTATCCACACTTCCTAGCCAATCGCCACCCCACGTAATGTTCAACTTTCGAGCAATCGCACCTACTTTATTTAATATTGCTGCATCATATAAAACATTAGGTGGACTAACAGCAATATCCCATGCCAGACGTGATGTATGGTTACTATTTAACGTCCAAGTGATAATGGGACCAGGTCTTGTACGTCCTTGTGCGTAAAGATAATTTTGGCGTTCCTGTGAGCGGTATGTTTCGGTGATGAAAATATTTCGAATACCTGCTTTGTAGCACTCCTGAAATAACAGTCGGCATGCGGTTTGCCCTACTGGCAGTAGCTCGGTTAAATCTCTAATTGTTGCTTCTACACTCATTCATATCACCTTCTTTCTTTCTATTTTTATGCTGTATCTTCACTGTTAATTGTGCGAATTATATTAGAAAATAGAAAAGTCCAAAAAGCCGAGCATAGCCAGCATTTTGGACAGTAGCGATGATGTTTCGCAAAATGTTGATTCATAAAAACAGAAAACGTCTTTTTTAACAATCTGATGAACATTGGCTTTAACAGTGTTATCCTTCAGTAAAAAGGAAGCGATGAAAACATTGATTTCAATGCGGTGACAAAACAAAATGGACTTTTCGGATAACTTCATTGTCGGTGATGCTCCTTCAAAAGTCTTTGAAAAAGCGAGAAACACTGAGTTCCGAATGAAACCGAAAATTGAATTTTCATTGTCTCGCACGCATTGGACTTTGGCATAATAATGCAACAAAAGGCTGTCCGAAAAGATACACACTTTTCGGACAGCCTTCCTTTAGAAAAAACATTATGCGCGTTCTTTTATAATGTAGCATAACAGCCCTAGACAAAAACTAAACAATATTAATGAATATACGGCATTATATGATTTTGAACAACTTCCTGTCCTGTGGCAATCCATCTTCCTTTTTGAAAGATTTCTGCATCTTTTTCGACCGGTGATTGAAATTGGCTCGCACCCGTTGCATCTAACCAGGAGCTTTCATCATAATCGAGTCCCACATTTACAATATGTTTAATAATAAATGGCTTCTGAAAGCGAATGATGCAATCATAACAATCCATTTCACCTTCTACTACAACGAATGGGGCACGTAAATAAATTGTTGTACCTCCTCCACGCCATAGCGCTACATCAAAACTCCCGCGGTCATAATCCCAATTGCCACCAATCGAAAAGCCATATTTGCAAATTTGGTTGCGTAGTAAGCCGTACTTCGCTTCACGTCCTACAATTGCCGTTTCTAACAATAACATAATATCTACCTCCTTGCTATGGAGTGTAGCCAAAAAAAATCCCTTTAAACAGCTTGTTTAAAAGGATTTTCTCATAAAGTGAAACTTCAGTTTCCCTCAGATTGAATTTGAACCAATCAGGGCTTTTACGGGCAGTAAATCTCGCACCTTTATTTTTCTTGAAGTGGGTATCTTACTGCTCGTTACTGCGTGATAATTTGCAATTATTCTATTACATCTTCAGCAGGTTGCTCATTTTCTAATTTTTTCACTTCGATATAGCGTAAATAAATATCTTCTTTTTCATAGATGGAAAAGGCATAATTTTCGTATTCGATTACGATATCATCGATTAAATCTGTATTTTGCGAAAAATACCAACCACCAATTGTATCAATATCTGGGTTTTCCAGCTCGATATGTAATAGATTTGCGACGTCGTCTAATAGCATTTTTGCATATAAAATGTAATGATTCTCTCCTATTTTCCGAATATTAGGAACTTCATCTCCGTCAAATTCATCGCGTATTTCACCAACAAGCTGCTCTAAAATATCTTCGACAGTTACTAAGCCAGATGTACCTCCATATTCATCTAATAAAACAGCCATATGAATGCGCTCTTTTTGCATTTTTGTTAATAAATCTTGAATAGGAATTGTTTCAATCGTTTTAATGATAGGGTTAACGAAATCCTCAATTTTAAATGTTTCTTCTCTAATACGATTGTTAATGCCTAATGTTAAAATTTCTTTAATATTGAAAAAGCCAATAATATTATCTCGATCGCCATCAAAGACAGGATAACGTGTGTAACGTTCCTCTGAAATTCGGGTAATGACCTCCTGTAAATTGGCAGAAATATCAAAGCCAATGATTTCTGTACGAGGAACCATAATTTCGCGGGCAATTGTATCGTCAAATTCAAAAACGTTATTTACATATTTCAGTTCGTTTTTATTAATTTCACCACTTTTAAAGCTTTCCGCTAGCAGTAATCGTAGCTCCTCTTCAGTATGTGACAGCTCATGCTCGCTTGCGGGCTTCATGCCAAACAGGCTAACTAAAATACGAGCGGAGCCATTTAAGAACCAAATGAATGGATATAAAATTTTATAAAAAAGCATAATAGGTTTGGCGCAAAGTAGCGTAATTTGCTCTGCCTTTTGAATAGCCATCGTTTTTGGTGCTAACTCTCCTACGACTACGTGTAAAAATGTTGCAATTACGAAAGCGCCTCCAATTGTAAACGCTTGAATATAATTTGTACCAATGCCAAGAAACTCGAAAAAAGGATGTAAGAAAAATTCGAATGTTTTTTCTCCAACCATACCGATACCAAGTGCTGTCACTGTAATACCTAATTGACAAGCTGATAAATATTCGTCTAAATGAGTGGTTACTTGTTTTGCAGATTGAGCGCTTTTCACACCTTCAGCAACGAGCTGGTCAATGCGTGATTGGCGTACTTTAACAATCGCAAATTCAGTTGCAACGAAAAATGCGGTTAGTGCTAGTAAAATAATGAAAATGGTTAAATTAACACCTGTCGTCAATAAATTGTCCTACGCAGTGTAGCGTAAGACTTCACCTCCTACGTAATTAAAAATTGTAAAGATTCAATTAACGCCTTGCTATCATCCTGCATATTCTTTTTAATATGCTGCCATATTAATGGATTTTCTTTTGATAATCGTGTAACAAGTAACGTTACTTCCTTTTCAAGCTGCTGAATATGCATACATAGATTGGCAATGTCAGCGTCAGCCATTTCTGTTTGAACTAGTGCTTTAATTTGCTCTAATGAAAGCCCTTCTCTTTTCTTTAACTCAATGAATTTTAATTGTGCAATCGAATTTTCATTGTAATAGCGATAATTGGAGCTCGAACGATGGGCCTTTAGTAAGCCTAAATTCGTATAGTAATCAATTGTACGTTTTGTAATTCCTGTCATTTCAGCTAGCTCACCAATTTTCAGCATCTCGATCCCAAATAAATCCCCTCCAAACTATCACGTGATAGTTTTAGTATACTCGTAGACGAATATTGTTTGCAATTATATTAACTCTCATTTATTATTATTAATTCTGCGAGAAATAAATATCGTTTTTGTATGAATAATAGACGTGAGTAAAAAAGTAAATTCTTCTATACAGTGTCGTATAATATGTAGATTAATAATGGCATATCACCTCTTATACTCTAATGAATTTATCTTCTAATAGTCAAATTCATTAATTAGTGATAAAATAAAGCTTCAATACAGTAAGGGACGTGAATTTTTTGATTAAAATTGAATTACCAAAACCAGACCTTGTTATTCGTCAGCGTGAACAAGTATTAAAACCAGGCGATGTAGAAATTACACCATTCCATGGCTTCATTGATTTCCACAAAATCACACGCGATAAGGGCGGTATTTTCTTTTTCTATAATGAAAAAAATGAGCTTTTATTTGTCGGGAAAGCACGTAAAATTCGCCAGCGTATTAAAAAGCATTTTGAAGACAATGTTTCACCGATGAAAAAACACCGTGATGAAATTTTTAAAATTGAAGTGTACGAAATCGAAGATCCGATGGAACGTGAAATTTACGAAACGTATGCGATTAATACATTGCGTGCTAAATATAATACAGAAAAAGTTTTCTTTTAAGTGAAAAGCCCCTGCTGTGCTCTATACATAGCAGAGGCTTTTTTAATAAGTTGAAAATCTTATTATGATAAATGCTTATCTTCTATCATATAGTAGAGCATCTAAGTGAAAGGTGGAACAACTGTGGAACTGGCACTACTCTATATGATTTGGCTACGCATTTTATCTGGTAGCGTTGATATCTTTGCCGCACTTATCATGTACAAGCTTGATAATTTAGAAAAGGCTTTTATTGTCAACACATCACTTGCACTAGTTGGTCCTATTATTTTCATCATTACAACAGGAATTGGCTTAGCTGGCATGCAGGATAAAATTTCACTTCCGAAAATGCTCTGCCTATTCAGTGGGATATTTCTTATTTTTATAAGCTTACGGATGAAGTAATTAATCACTGCTGATAAAATGCTTGTAAAATAAATTCTTTATCAGGTATATTTGTTTGCTTAAAATCCTCTATATATTGAGCATAATCATAGGCAACTTCGATAAAATCCCAATCCTACATTTAGGCAGCATAGATAATAGCTGCAACACTTCATTTGTTTGATGACCGATACCTATGAGGTCCCCTGTGCAATAAATTTTCTCTATCCCGCGCTCTGCAATATTTTGTAAGACTTGAGCGTTGCCATGAATATCTGTCAAAAGTGCAAATTGCATTGGTGCACGCCTCCTTACATCTCTTCAGGACTTTCAATACCTAGTAGACGCAAGCTTTCGCGTAACACAATCGCTACACAATCTACAACGGCTAAGCGGGCTTGCTGCAAATCGTCGCCACTCAGCAATTTCGTTTGGGCATAGTATTTATTAAAGTTGCGAGCTAATAGCAAGCTATATTTGGCAATTTGTGATGGATCAGCATCATTGAATGCCTTTTCCAAGTAAGCAGGGAAATCTTGCAATTGTTTAATTAGTGGCCAAGCAGTCTCATCTAGATAGCCTAGCGTTGGCTGTTGCGCTATATAAGCACCTTTCTTTAATAATGTTTGGATACGCGCATATGTATATTGTACATATGGACCTGTTTCTCCTTCAAATGTGACCATGTGCTCGATGTCAAAATCAATATCATGCATCCGGTCATTTTTCAAATCATTAAAAATCACTGCACCAATACCGACTTGCTTTGCGACCTGCTCTTTATTTGCAAGTGTTGGGTTTTTCTCCTCGATATTGTGTAATGCTGCGTCCATCGCTTCCTTTAATACATCGGCGAGCAGTACAACTTTGCCTTTTCGCGTCGACATCTTTTTACCAGCAACGAGCATCATTCCAAAAGGAATATGCTGATAATTTTCTGCCCACTGATGCCCCATTTTCTTTAACACTGTAAATAGTTGTTTAAAATGTAATGATTGCTCATTACCTACGACATAAAAAACCTTCGCTGGCTTATATGTTTCCTGACGATAAATAGCTGCTGCTAAATCACGTGTGGCATAAAGTGTTGCACCGTCATTTTTGGTAATCAAGCATGGGGGCATATCTTCTAACGATACGACCATAGCACCATCCGATTCTATTAATAGCTGCTTTGCTTCGAGCTCGACAACAACACTTGCCATTTTATCATTATAAAATGCTTCGCCATTATAGCTATCAAACGCTACACCGAGCAACTCATATATTGATTGGAATTCCTTCAAAGAAGCCTCTCTAAACCAGCGCCATAATGCATGCGTCTTTGCATCACCATCTTCTAATGCCTTAAATGCCTGGCGTGCCTGTTCATTTAATGCTTCATTTTGCTCCGCCTCCTGATGGAAACGGACATAGATTTTTAATAATTCCTCAATGGGGTTGGCCTCAATTGCAGCTTTATTTCCCCATAGCTTATAAGCGACAATGAGCTTGCCAAATTGTGTTCCCCAATCGCCTAAGTGGTTAATGCGCTCTGTTTGATAGCCCATTTTTTCAGCAATATTGGCAAGCGCATGACCAATAACTGTTGAACGTAAATGGCCCATCGAAAATGGCTTAGCTATATTTGGCGAGGAAAAATCAAGTGCAATTGTTTCGTTATTTATTGCGCGTGAGCCGTATTTTTGCTGCTCTGCAAGTATTTGTGTGACAATTTGCTGTGCAATTGGTAGTTGTTGCAAATAAAAGTTTATATAGGCGCCCTCCACCCTTACCTCTTGAATAAAGTCTGCCTGAATGTGCTGAGCCAGCTCCGTCGCAATAAGCGTCGGTGCCTTTTTATATTTTTTTGCTAGTGAAAAGCAGGGAAAAGCAATATCACCTAAATGCTCATGCTTCGGCTTTTCGAGTAATGTCATTACCTCCTGCACAGATAAATCTCCCTGCGATGCTGCACTTAATAAAGCTGCTAACTGTTCTTTCATTTGTGTCTCTCCTTTTCTACATAAAAAAAGCCCTCGTCTCTATAAAATAGAGACGAGAGCTATTAATCCCGTGGTACCACTCTAGTTGTCACATGAAGTGACCGCTTTCTTGTTAATAACGGGGTAGCCTCCCCGATTTACCCTACTAGTCTTTCAGGCAATTTCTCCAAAGTGCGCTTCGCTATTCTTCTTGCATTAGGCTCACACCGTCCCTAACTCGCTTCGCATTGCCAAATAGCTACTGTCTTTTTCATCGAATATGAATATTAAAGTTAGGATTCATTCTAGCAACTAAAAAATTATCCGTCAAGCAAAAAAAGGATTGATTTTCTCCATATCCTGTAACACATTTTTACGATTTGCCATAATGCCTTCAAACCAATTTGCAATAATTTGCTGCAAGCTCAGTTCTATCTCTTCCTTACTGTATAGCGTATGTACTACAGCATCAATGAATTCGGTGCGCTCCTTATAAAATTTTACGCGCATTTCAAAATCCTTTCCAACTTCTTTTTGAAATAGCTGTCCTAGGCGAAGTACTCCGGTATTCATTAATTGCTCACCGTATAAAGAAGAGCCGACAATCGAAAGCTTTTGTACAAAGCTAAACGGCGGTTGTGGGAAATATCCATCCATTAAATGCTTTGTACTCATCGTTATTTCTTTCACTCGCTTTAACTGCGTATCTGTTAATTCACGTGTTTGCTCGAATAAAGGCATTATCATATTCAATTCATCCAAATAGTTTTTTGCTGCTTGTAAACGACTTGGATTTGTCTGCACACCAATGCGTTCGTTGATTTTTTCCGCTATATAAATACGTTGTATGTAGGATGTTAAAAGTATAAGACCATTGTATTGCTGCTGTGCTGACATCTCAATTCCCCCTTAAAAATGGTAGACATATTGTACAACGATACCATATTTTTCAGCGTGAGCATAGAGCTGAATGAAATTGTTAGCGCATTTATTTTTCTTCTAATCGTAATTTTGATATACTATTTCTGTAGAAAATTTTATTGTTAGAATAACGGAGGAAAAACATGAAAAAACTTGCAGCAGTATTTTTAGCATTTACACTTGTCTTTTCGAGTGTAGGCACAACATTATTTTTTGGTGGGGATCATCAAGTAGAAGCAAAGTCCTATAAATCAGGTAAAAAAGGCTTCAAAACTAATAATAATAATCAATCAAATATTCAGAAGAAAGACCAAGAAAATAACTCAACAGTTACAAATCAAAACAATAAAAATAACTCAAATAATGATACAACACAAACGAAAAAAGGTGGCTTTACATCTGGTGGCTTAATGAAAGGGTTATTCATCGGTGGTTTAGCAGGTCTATTATTTGGTAGTTTATTCGGTGACTTAGGTATTTTAGGCTCTATTTTAGGCTTTATGGTTAATGCCGCAGCAATTGCAGTAATTGTTTTTCTATGTATTAAAATTTATCAAGTAATGACGCGTAAAAAGAAAGAAGAGACATCAAAAACATGGAACAACTAACATTGTTTGAGCAAGATTTAATCAATGCCATTTGCCTTTTCCATGCACGCTTTAAAAATACGCAGCCTGAAAATGTAGAAGTAGAGTTAATGTATGACGATTTAGCAGGCTATACAGCTGAGGCCTATGTCAACGGACAAATGGAGCTTTATAATTCAGTAAATTTCGTTACCGCACTGCGCCTCTATATTGACGAGGAGCTACAACGCGATTCAATCAGCGCTAGAATTACCCTCGATATTGACGAAGAAGAAGGTATGATTGCTAACGTTTCATGGTAATCTTATAGAGAACGTCTGAAAAGCAATGCTTTTCAGCCGTTCTTTTATATTTATCCTGTTTTAAAATGAATAAATAAAAATCATATTCCTATTGTTTCAAGGATAATTTCTTCTTTACTAAAAAATGCTGATATTATCAATAAAAAGCAAAAATTGTTTGAAAAGCAGTGTCTTTGCACACTTTTCAAACAATTTTCACTTTAATTTTTTATATTTTGAATTTCGCAATTGCTTGCGCAAGTTCCTCAGCTTTAATTTCAAGCTCTGTCGATACAGCATTAATCTCCTGAATTGACGCTACCTGCTCACCGATTTGCTGCGCGATTTCTTCCGTATTTCCAGCCACGCCACTTACATTTGATGCTAGCTCTGATACAGATGCCGATACTTCCTCAGTCGCGGCAGAAATTTGCTCTGTGACAGCAGATGCATCTGCAATACGCATTGTCATATTTTCTACAGCACCTGTAATTTGATTAAACGAATCACCGGCTACTTCAATTACTTTCACCCCTGCTTCAACGCGCTGCAAACTTTCCGCAACAGCGCCCTCTACATTTTTCGTTTCATGTAAAATTTCAGATGTTAAATTAACAATTAAATTAGCAGAGGATTTGGATTGCTCTGCTAGTTTACGCACCTCGTCTGCAACGACTGCAAAACCTTTTCCATGCTCTCCAGCTCGAGCCGCTTCAATTGCTGCATTTAATGCTAATAAGTTCGTTTGATCTGTAATATCTGTTATTACATTCGAAATACTTTGAATTTGCTCAGAATGTGCAATTAATTTAGAAATCAATTCTGTCGTCAGCTTTGTTGAGCTATAAATATCTTGCATTTGCTCCTTCGCATCTGCAATTGTTACAAGCCCCTTGCTTGCAACCGCTTGTGTATTTTGTGCTTCATTGTGTACAGTTTGCGTAGATTCAGCAATATTCTGAATTCCAAACGCTGTTTCATCCATTGCTACAGAAGTATCTATTGCAATTTGTGATGATCCTTGTGTGCTTTCTGTAATCTGTTCAATACTGCTGGCAACAGTTGTCGATGTTGATGATACTTGTGCTGTACTTGTTGTCAGTTCTCTCGAAATAACGGAAAGCTGCTCAGCGTTTTGATTGGCTACAGAAATTAATTCACGCAATGAGGATTTCATCACATTAAAGGATGTGGCAATCGTCGCTACCTCATCTTTTGATTTAACTACGACATCATCAACAGTTAAATCACCTGTTGCAATTTGGTCAACAGCGCCCGCTAATTTCTTTAACGGCATAATTACTACTCGAATAATAATAATAACACTTACAATACCTATTACTATACTAATAATTGAAATTGCCATTAAAATAATTGTCACTTGCTCTACTTGCTTACCAGTTTCGAGTTGAGTTTCTGTAAATCGTTCCTTATTATAAACAAGCATTTCATTCGCTGCTGTACTTAGTTTATTATGAACATTACGAACCTCAATATTTAGTATTGGAATTGCACTATCAACTTTTCCATCGTCAACTAAGCTTATTACACGTGCAACTGCATCACTATAATTAGCATTTGCTTCAATTAGCTCAGCTAGTAAATCTTGCATCGTCCCTGGCGAGGCAATCTCTTCTAATCTTTGTAAAGAAGTTGCAATTGCGGCCTGCTCTTTTTCCAAGCTTGATAACGCATCCGAGCCCTTCGCTAATACATATTGTCGTAAAAAAGCACCTTGGCCGCCAACGCTTGATTCGACCTCTGCTGCCAAATAGATTTGCTCTAAACGACTATCTATTAGTTCATTATATCTATTGTTTACATTCGATATTTGTAAATAGCTAAACACCGAAATACCAAATATAATTACGATTAATGTACCTAAAGATATGTATAATTTTTTCCCAATACTCAAACAAAAATACCCCCTTTTTGCGCACAATACCATTATATTCATTTCTTTTATACTATGTCAATGTTGCTATTCGAAAGTTGTAAATTTTCTAGCAATATGGACATGTAACCATTTCGAAAATTATATGACTTTATACTCTTTATAATAGTTCGAAATATAGAATTCTGATAATTTTATCGACAATTAAGAAAAATCAATAAAGGTATCTAATAGTTAAGAAGATGGAACAATTTTTGATGCGATTGAAATTGTAGTTTTACTTGTTTGAATAAAACATTGAATTCATGATTTGCTCTCTTAAATAGGGCAAATAAAAAAATTGTCTGAAAAGCAGTGCCTTCGCACACTTCTCAGACAATTTTTTATTTATATTTTAATTATTCTTCAACTGGTTTCCCAAGGTCAATAATGCGTCCCTCAGTTGTTGTTTTAACTTCTTTTAATGAAAGTAATTGCTCGCGGAAGTTTTCCCAGTCGGATAAACCTAGCTCTGTCGCACGCCCTTCATTGTACGCTTTCTCAAATACCGCATAGCTATCTCCACCTTTGGCAGTGTATGCGTTTGTTGCGATAGTATATGTTTTATCATCTTCTAGTGCGACATATTCGCCTGTTGCTTGATCGAAGTACTCAATTGATACAACACGTGAACCCGCTTCTTTTGATGAATCATATTGTAATTTCGCACCTGCAATGTGTAAGAAAGCACCATTTGCACCTGGTATATCCTTGACAGACCATTCAAATGCCTCTTTCAATTCAGCACCTGTTAAATCCATAATCGCCAATGTATTCCCAAAAGGTAACACTTCAATAACATGACCTACACTAATGTCACCTGCTGGAATTGTTGCACGAATACCACCGCTATTTTGTAATGCCATTACAACCGTTTTATCTGTGTATTGTTGTGCCTTTGCCAGCATACCGTCTGTAATAATATTGCCAAGCGCTGTTTCACTAGTACGTGTTACTTCGCGCTCCCCTACTAAATCTTCTGTAATTGATACACCAATTTTATCATTCATTACTTCATCGACTTTAGCTTTATATGGTGCTAATAATTCAACTAATTTCTCGTCATCGGCAACTTCACCAAGCTTAATTAACTCACCGTCATATTTTGTAATTACACCGTTTTCATCGAAAGTTACGTCAAGCGTTCCTAAATAATTTACGTATTCATGTGCTTGAACAATTAATGTCGGTGCATCACTTGCAGAATGCTCAGCATCTGGAGTTAATAATTCTGTATGATCATGTGCCCCTACAATAATATCGATACCAGGTACATTTTGCGCTAATACAATATCATTATCAATCAAAGCACTGTCTCTATACCCAATATGTGTTAAGGCAATAATTTTGTTTATGCCCATACCTTCAAATGCAGCTACTGCTTTCTTTGCCTCTTCAATATAGTTTGAGAATGTTACTTCATCCGGTGAAGAGATTCCTTTTGTCTCTTCTGTCGTAAGACCAAAAATCCCAATTTTTTCACCATTGATTTCTTTTACAATTCCATGATATATTTTACCGTTTTCAGGCTCACTTGAGATTAAATCTGTAAACAAACCAGTAAACTTATCATCATTAGAGAAGTCAACATTGGCATCGACAATCGGGAACTTCGCAGCTTTAATAAAATCAACTAATGCTTGATGTCCTTCCGGCGATGCCCCTAAATCAAATTCATGGTTACCAAGAACCATTGCATCGAAGCCAATTTCATTTAATAAATCAATATCAGCCTTCCCTTTAAATTCGCTAAAGTATAAAGTGCCTGTTAACGCATCACCCGCATGCAATGTTAAAACATTTTCCTTCTTCGCACGTTGTTCTTTTACTGCTGTTGCTAATTTAGGTAGTTTATCTGTATGAGAATGTGTATCGTTAACATGTAAAATTGATAAATTAAAAGTATCACCTGTTGTTACTTCTGGTGTTTCCTCAGGTGCTTCAGTCAAAGTGCCTACTGCATTTAAAATAAATGTTGCCAGCTGACCACGTTTTACATTGCTGTCAACACCGAATTCCGTTTCAGAAATACCTTGTGCAATGCCTGCTTCATATAATGCTGTGACAAAATATGCGTAATCATTGTCTGCTGGTACATCTGTAAATGGGCTATCGCCTTCTGCTTCTAAACCTAATGCTTGTGCAATCATGTAAGCCAATTCACCACGTGTAATTGCCTCATTTGGTTCGATTGTGCTGTCTTCATAGATTTCCATAGCATCAAGCGCTGCCAATGCTGCAACAGGACCGTAATATTGGTGTGATGTTGGAATATCTGCAAAGTTAGGGTTTTCTACGTTTTTCGTATCAAGACCTAATACACCCGCAATAATTTTTGCAGCTTGTCCACGTGTTACATTTTGATTCGGCTTAAATGTACCGTCAGGATAACCGCTAATGATACCTGCTCCATGCAATGCTGTAATTCCTTCATAATGAGCATCTCCTGCTTTTACATCAGAAAAAGTACTCGCTGCTAGTGCTGGTGTTACAGCGACAACAGTAGCTGTAACCGCAACGGCTGCCGTTGCTGCATAAAATTTGTTTCGTTTGTTTTTCATTGGGCAAACTACCTCCATTTTTAGATTACTAAATAATCAGTACATTTAAATTTTACATGAAAGCGTTGTAGAATACTAGATAATTCACAGTATTCTTAACAAAAAAACAACATGCCCGTCATATTAGCATGTTGTATAAATGTATTTTTACATTAATTTAATGGCGTTTGTAGTTATTACTACAGCTAAGCTTTCAACATCTCTTTATTTTTCTTTATCAAGTAGTATCGTAACATTGTAAATCATTGTTGAGAATTGACCGCGTGTTACATTTTGCTCGACACCAAATTCCTTTGATGAAATGCCTTTAGCGATATTATTTTCATAAATGGCTGCAATGCATTGCTCAAGCGATATGTCTTCAAAGTCGTCGTATGTAATATTGATGTATTTATCATCAGTAAATGGACTTGTACCTTGTGCTTCCAATTCTAACGCTTGTGCAAGCATGAACGCGACTTCACCACGTGTGATTGTTTCATTTGGCTTTACTGTATAGAACAAAAAATCTTCTAGTTTAATAGCTTTGCGCTCCGCAAGTGCCGCAATCGCTCCATAATATTGATGTGTTTTTGGTAAATCAGAAAAGAATGGTTCTTTTACGTTTTTGGTATCAATAGCAAGTACTTTTGTAATTATATTTGCCGCTTGACCACGTGTTATATAATGAGCTGGCTTAAACGTGCCGTCCGGATAACCGCCAATAATTTTTGCTTTAGCAAGTGTTTTAATTGAAATGTAATGGGTATGTTTTTCTGAAACATCTAGGAACGCATTTGCTGCTGATGCAGGTGCTGCAATTGAAATAGCTGCTGCTATCATTATAGCTAAAAACATTTTGTTTTTCATAGAAAACACTCCTTACAATAATTAAGATTTTTTGTCAAAATAGTGGACTGTGACTTCTTTATTTTAATATTTATAGAGGAGAAATGACAACGTAAAAAAGAAGCATAGGAAATCTCCTACGCTTCTTTTAGATGTATTATTCTGCTTCTTCAACCGCAGATAAATCTAATTCATCCAATGACTTTGCATTTTCTAATGCTTCACTAGGAATTGTAATTGTTGTTACTGCATTGAAATCTGAATATTTCATTGTTGATTTGTTTTTAATATTCATTACAACACCTTCAATATTCATGCCGATACCGAAGTCCATTACCATTTCTTCAATATCAAAAGTTTCTTTATTAATTTTGATTTCATAAGAGAATTTATCGAACTTTAAGTTTTGCATTTCAGCCAGTACTTCCTCATCTAGCCCTAAGTTCATTGCTGACATTTGCTCTTGAACTAGCTCAGTAAACTTATCACCAGTACCTGTTAATGATAAAACATAGTAATCATCAGCTTCTTTAATTGTGAAATCAGTTGCAAATTGTTGTAACATTTCTAATTGCTCAGCAGCATTGATTTGCGTACCAGCTTGTGCCAAGATTTCTTCAAACATGTCAGATGGATATTTAATCCAAGTTCCTGTCATGCCTTCATACATATACATGCCATCTTTTTCAGTCATGTACATCTTTAATGGCATATCAATTGTTTCACCTGTTGTTGGCTCAACCATAGACATCGTTCCTTCAACGAAGAACTGCATAGGTTTGTTAACAATTGACATATTCATTTTTCCAGTAGCATCGACTTTTACTCGTTCTTCACCTTCTTGAATATCCATCGATTGTGTCATTGTCATTGTTGCTTTCATGCTAGTTGTAGCTTGTTGTTTCTCAATCGCTTTTGTGAAAACAGTTTCTAGTAGCGCTGTATCAGCCGTTGTTTGCTCAACAGTAGCTGTATCTTCAGTCGTTGTTTGCTCTTCTTCATCTACGTCATGGCTTAACACTTCATAAATCAATGTTGCAACTTCACCACGTGTAATTGTGTTTTCTGCATTTTCAATTTCGTCCTCTGCATCAACACCAAGCCCTGCTGCTAACATAAACACAAATTCTTCACGTGTAATCGCTTCATTCGGCTCTACTGTATTATCTTCATAATATTCGATACCACCAAGCGCTGCTAATGCTGCGATAGGACCGTAGTATTGATGTGATACTGGAATATCTGCAAAGTTAGGGTTTTCTACATTTTTTGTATCAAGACCAAGTGCTCCAGCAAGCATTTTTGCTGCTTGTCCACGTGTCACGTCCTGTGCTGGTTTGAATGTACCGTCTGGATAACCGCTAATAACTCCAGCCGTTTGCAATGCTGTAATCGCCTCGAAATGTGCATTATCTTTAGCAACATCTGTAAAAGACCCCGCTGCTGAAGCTGGTGCTACTGCCACTGCTGTCGCTGCTAATGAAGCAACCGCTACTGTGTAAAACTTCTTTTTCATTCTAATATATCCTCCTCAAATCAATTCTACCTTAGCTAACCTTACATAGATTATACATAAAGTCGCCAAAGTCTATATCTTAATTTAGTAGCTGTTTGACACGGCTACTGAATAAGAAACAAAATAAGCTTTCATCTATTAAATTATTAGATGAAGGTGTTTCATATGTACTTAGTAGTACAATTTCACTGTACAAAGCTATTTATTAATTAAATCGTATAACTTTCATTTTACATAAATATTGTGCATAAATCCAGAAGTTTGGAATTGTTTTTTACAATTTCGACAAATTTCTTAAAATTATGGCTCGTTTCGACAGAATTTGATTTAGTGAGAAAGTGTATCCATTCATAGCTGATGCCTTGAAACGGAGGTGTCCGAAAAGTCCATTTTGTTTTGCCGCCGCATTGAAATCAATGTTTTCATCGCTTCCCTTTTACTGAAAGATAACACTGCTAAAGCCAATGTTCATCCCATTTTTAAAAGAGGTGTTTTCTGTTTATATGAATCAACATTTTGTGAACCATCATCGCTACTGTCCAAAATGCCGGCTATGCACGGCTTTTTGGACAGCTCCAACTATTAATCAGAAATATAATTTTATAAAAATATACTGTTTAAAGCCCTTCTTTAACTGAGTTAGCAGATTAGCTTAATTAAGAAACTTCAAGCCTGTCTTAATATATGGATAGGTTTAAGGTTTTTATTTTTTTGTTTCATGGGTTTATATTTATGTAACGATTTTAATACTCTTTAACTCGATAATAGCCTCTGCAAAAAATAGCGTTTTTCGGCTTAATTGTAATCAAAAAAGAATTAATTATATCTGAGGAGGAAATCCATGCGTTTATCCAGCTTACAAATAATACGATTGATTTGATATTACTTGGGACATATAATGACATAATGGCTGGAATTACTGTTAATACAATAAAAGGCAAACTCATAAAGAGCCAAAACCTCGTTTTGGATAGAATTGCGTTTGTATTGAGCCAAAAAAATATCCCACTAAAAGTTAAACTAATATCGCCCTTTTTGTTTATTGTAATAATATGAAGACATTCGTGAATGATGAAGACAAAAATACCGATTATAATGAGAGTAAAAATATTAATCTGAGTGAAACCTGTTTCGAAGAAAAAAGGTATTAGAAAAATGATGAGCTGAAGTAGATATACAAACTTCATATAATGTTTACGATACCAATTATTTTGTATGAACGGAGTCCAATCTGAAAAATTCATATCTGTTTGTGGTAAGTGCCGAAACCAATAAATTATAACAGTCCCTCCTTAAATCTTTTTAGTTTTATTTGCAAAAAAGCACTAATTCATCCTATTTATTTTAACATAAAACTTTATAAAAATAATCAAAGCACAATTGATTTTTTCCCACACACAATCGAAAACGTTATATGCTCCCTCTTTAACTAGGAGGCATTTTTATAAAATCATAAAAGCTGTCTGAAAAGCAGTGCTTTCGCATGCATTTCAGACAGCTTTCTTAATGTTTCATTTTATTACTCAGCTGCTTTTGCGCGTAGTACCATTTGTAGGATACCACCATGACGGTAGTAATCTACTTCTACTTCTGAGTCGAAGCGAGCTAATGCATCGAATGTTTTAACAGTACCATCTGGAGATGTAGCTGTAACTGTTAAAATATCACGTGGCTTCACTGCATCTGTAATGTTTACAGAAATTGTTTCTTCACCAGTTAAGCCTAATGAATCAGCAGAATCACCATTTAAGAATTGTAATGGTAACACACCCATCATTACTAAGTTAGAACGGTGAATACGCTCATAGCTTTGTGCGATAACTGTTTTAATACCAAGTAGGAATGTACCTTTCGCTGCCCAGTCACGAGAAGAGCCCATACCGTAGTCGTTACCAGCAAGAACCACTAAGCCAGTGCCTTGCTCTTGGTATTTCATACATGCATCATAAATGTACTCTACTTCACCTGTTGGCCAGTACGTAGTGAAACCACCTTCTGTACCTGGAGCGATTTGGTTGCGAATACGGATGTTCGCGAATGTACCGCGCATCATTACTTCATGGTTACCACGACGAGAACCGTAAGAGTTGAAGTCGCGAATTGCCACACCATTTTCGATTAAATATTTACCTGCAGGTGTATCTTTACCGATTGCACCAGCTGGAGAAATATGGTCAGTCGTAATTGAATCGCCAAATTTCGCCATTACACGTAAGTCATTAAGACCTTGGATTGCACCAGGTTCTTTTGATAGACCCGTGAAGAATGGTGGGTTTTGGATATAAGTTGATTTTTCATCAAATGTATATAATGATTCAGTAGAAGTTTCAATTGCATTCCAAGCTTCGTTCGCTGTAAACACAGTTTCGTATTCTTTTTGGAATAGCTCACGTGTTACAACTTCGCCTAATACTGCATTTACTTCTTCAGTTGATGGCCAAATATCTGCGAAGAATACATCGTTGCCATCTTTATCTTTTGCGATTGCATCTTTTTGTAAGTCGATATCAACTGTACCAGCTAATGCATAAGCTACTACTAATGGTGGTGAAGCTAAGAAGTTTGCTTTTACTAATGGGTGAACGCGTCCTTCAAAGTTACGGTTACCAGAAAGTACAGAAGTAACAAATAAGTCATTATCTTTAATTGCATCTTCAATTTCAGGTAATAATGGACCTGAGTTACCGATACATGTTGTACAGCCGTATCCAACTGTGTTAAAGCCGATTTCGTCAAAGTATTTTTGTAAGCCAGATGCTTCTAAATAGCCTGTTACTACTTTAGAACCTGGTGCTAAAGATGTTTTAACCCATTTTGCAGGTTTGATACCGCGCTCTACTGCTTTTTTCGCTACTAAACCAGCTGCGATTAAAACGTATGGGTTAGATGTATTTGTACAAGATGTAATAGCTGCGATTGCTACCGCACCTGTTGGAATTTCAACATCACCTTCTGCAAATTTCGCTACAGAAGTTTTAGCAAACTCATCTTCAGTTAAGCCGAAGCCTTGAGTACCTTGTGGTGCTACTACAGAGCTACGGTAAGTTTCCTTCATTTTTGATAAAGGAATTAAGTCTTGTGGACGTTTTGGACCTGATAAGTTTGGTTCGATGTCCGCCAAGTTTAACTCAATTACATCTGTGTAAACTGGGTCAAGCTCAGGGTTGAACCACATATCGTTTGCTTTTAAGTAAGCTTCAACTACAGCGATATGCTCTTCATCACGACCAGTTAAACGCATATAGTTTAATGATTCTTCATCAATTGCGAAGAATCCACATGTTGCACCGTATTCTGGCGCCATGTTTGAAATTGTTGCACGGTCAGCTAATGGTAATTTTGTAATACCTGAACCGAAGAATTCTACAAATTTACCTACAACGCCACGTTGACGTAAGACTTGTGTTACTTTTAATGCTAAGTCAGTTGCTGTTGCACCGTTTGGTAATTCACCAATTAATTTCACACCAATAACTTCTGGAATTGGGAAGTATGAAGGTTGGCCTAGCATACCTGCTTCTGCCTCGATACCACCAACACCCCATCCAAGAACGCCAAGACCGTTAATCATTGTTGTATGAGAGTCAGTACCTACTACTGAGTCTGGGTAAGTTTCAAATGTACCATCTGTATTTTCTTTTACGTGTACAACTGGTGCTAAGTATTCTAAGTTTACTTGGTGAACAATCCCTGTTGCTGGTGGTACAGCACGGAAGTTGTCATAGGCAGTTTGTGCCCATTTCAAGAAGTTATAACGCTCAGCGTTACGCTCGAATTCTAAGTCCATATTCGCTTTTAAAGCGTTAGCATTTCCGTATTTGTCAACTTGTACAGAGTGGTCGATTACAAGATCAACTGGAATTGCAGGGTTAATCTTTGCAGGGTCACCGCCCATTTCTTTCATTGCTGAACGCAATGATGCAAGGTCAACAACTACTGGTACACCAGTGAAGTCCTGTAAAACTACACGCGATGGCTTGAATGGAACTTCAGCTTCCGTATTAACATCTTTGCCCCATTTTGCTAACTCATTAACATGCTCTTCTTTGATTACATAGTTGTCATATTGACGTAAAACAGATTCTAATAATACTTTAATTGAATAAGGTAGGCGTGAAACGTTTGCAATACCCGCTTCTTCAATTGCAGATAAACGGTAGTAATTATATGTTTTACCATTTACTTCGAACGAAGCGCGGCTGTTGTGTAAATTCTCTTGTGCCATTGTTGTTCCCCCTATATTTTCTTATTTGAAAAGATATTTATAAAGCTTCTTTTCTCCAGTTCTTATAATAACTTATTTTTATACATAAGTAAAATACATTAATATTATGTTTTGCGATAAGTTTTTTTTATGACCCTATGCAATAGCGTCAAGTGTATTGATTATCCTTTATTTTAAAAAGAACACCTAAAATTTATTGATTTCCGTTACGGAGAATGCTTTCCTTGGGGTGCAGCCTCAACTAATTTATTTCGCTGAACGCCGAAATAAATGGATTCTCAGTTTGAAGCCTATACGATGTTGGTTAAGTAGGCGTTGCCACAGGACATGGCGACCTTAGCCTCCCTACCTTTAATCCCAATGGAGTCGCCTCCTTCACTGCCATCAACGAGCATTTGCCTAATAAAAAATATTCTCCCTATTAAAACATGCCAATAAATGGGCAAGCTTCACATAATCAACATACTTGCGCTAGTTTACTATTTTAGAGCCCCCATTAGAAAGTAATACCGGCATTAGCAAAGCTTGCTATAATACAGCTCTTTGCAATAGTATATTTCTTCTTGCTCATAAAACAGCTCATACAATTTTTTAGCTTTTTGCATTGCATTCATTAAACAGTAGTCAAGCTCCAATGATAAATTTGAGCCATTCGTCATTTGCTCCACTAAATCTGAGGACATTTTTAATAGCATATACTCTTGTCCCTTTTGTATACCTGCAGTACAGTTCGTCAGCAACATTGAAATCATTTGAAATTCATCTTTTTTAATATGAAGGCTTTGCTTGTACCAGTTTAGTACTTCCATCGCTATTGTAATTGCGGCAATATACGTATACTGTTCGCTATGCATTACTTCCTCCTTGCAATTTTGCATTAGCGGACGTTTCAGTAGCTCCCTGAATAGCGCACTTGTTGGATGATAGATATTGCTTTTTGAAGGGCAAATACGCAGCTCTGTATTTTCAGTAGAGAGAAATAGCCAATTACTGAACACCATGCGCCATTCCACATTTTCTGTAGGCTGATGTTCTATTAATGGTAATAAATATTGAAAGGTATCATATACTTGAAAAAACTCATCGATTTGTCCTTCTTCGATTGAAAAAATTGTATGATAATTTTGAATAGAATTACGTTTCATTTGGCACACCCTTTCTCTTTCGAAATATGCTTTTCTTTTGCATCACAATTTCGTCCACTTACCGATGAAAATTGAGACAACGCCTTGTAATTGGGGCATTTTATGCGAAAATTTCAATGTGAAGTACAATGTACGCATAAAGCGTAAAATATTTGTTCTTGCATGGAAAAACTGTGCAGTATAGCCTTCGTTATTACGTTGAAAAGCTAATTTATCAAATACTTGTTCCACCCATTCAATACATACTTCTTCTGGAAAATCAGTTGTGATTAATTGCTCAAAAACTTGCGCTAGGCGCTCTTCCTCATCATCAAGAAAAGCTGTCCCTTTCCAAAATGTTGCCTTAATCCCTTGTAAAATTACAGGAACTAAATGAGGTGGAAAATGTGGGTGTGTCAGCATCGTAGCAAGTAAATCAGCGCCATGCGCCACGCTATGTGCCCAGCCCTTGCCTTGGACAAAGCCTCGAACATCTTGCTCCTGCTCTAAATAACGGCTCGCTTCCACCATAACAAACTGCGCTTCCTCTTTTGTTAAAAATGAACGCTCGCGATCAAAATATAATAAATAAACGAGCCAAAGTGCTGAAAATGAACGTGTAAAAACGCTCTCCTGATCGCTATTTGTCATGTTTTTAAATAAATAATCATTTGTTGGCAATATAAGTGCCGTCCTCACTAGCTGTTCTTTCGACCAAAGTCGCTCGGTTAACAGCTCCCCAAAAAGCCGATACACGATTTTATCGTGATGCTCTTCATTTGCATAGCCTATATGCTGCAATAACTCGCTTAATACTTTCTCACTATGCTGTTGCATATATTGTTTTCTTTGCTCGTAATCCATTTGCAGCAATGGTTCGTAAATCGTTGTCATACTTGCGCCTCCGTGTATATCTACTTCTATTGTAATAGATGCCCAATTATTTTCATAGCATTAATCAAATAAAAGTTTGTTTTTTAAGAATTTTTAGATTTTTTGTTTTTTGACTAATCACACTTGAAACTTTTCATTATTCACTTGAAAATTCTTTACTATTTTTGGTCATACTGACAAGACAATTAGATGAAATGAGGTTTCGTTACAATGATACATAAAGTGTCTGCTTCAAAATTTGCTTTTTTTAAATCACTATCCACTACTTTAAAAAAGGCACAACATAACGATAGTTTAATTTTAAT
The DNA here is from genome assembly GCF_003049645.1 of Metasolibacillus fluoroglycofenilyticus. Classification (GTDB taxonomy): domain Bacteria; phylum Bacillota; class Bacilli; order Bacillales_A; family Planococcaceae; genus Metasolibacillus; species Metasolibacillus fluoroglycofenilyticus. The sequence continues at coordinate 1,653,733 of NZ_PYWK01000001.1, read as the reverse complement.
GCCCGGTCAATATAATACGCCGCTATGGATTGACCAGTCATTAACTTTAAAAGGAAAAAAAGATGCGACCGCCATTCTATCAGGAACTATAAACATTCCTAAAGGGGTTATCGTTCACTTTGAAAAGTTAACCTTTCGACATGATATTAAAATTATCGTTGAGGGCGCTGTTCTGTTTCAACAATGCTACTTTGAAGGAGACACACTTAACGAAGCTATAATCGTCTGTCATGGATTGTTGAAAATGACGGAATGCACTTTAGCAAATACGCCTATTTTATTAAAAAAGGGCAGTGAAGCGAGTTTGAGTCACTGTCACTTAACAGCATGTCCTGCCACACATATTACTGCAACAAACGCCCATCTAGAGCTTGTCTCATGTCAGCTTAAAGATGCGCAACATGCAATTGTACTAAAAGAAAGTGCCAAGGCGAGTATTCAACACAGTCATTTTACGAAACAGCGCTGTACACAGTTACTTATTGAAAGCACGAGTGAGCTTATTATAAATGATAGTACGATTGAGCATGGTGGAAACAGCGCTATAGATGCTAAGGATTGCTGTCAAATAAAGCTACAAAATACAACCATACAACATCATCGCGCTTCACAAATTGGGTTACAGGGCAGTGTATTGCATATGGACAATTGTAAAATCCAATACGGTCAAAAGTACGGCATACAACTCGCTTTGTTTTCTGAGGCCGCTATTTATAATTGTCATTTTTCACAAAATTATAATGCGCATATTTATGGTAATGACCAATCTGCATTATTCATTCAAACGAGTACTTTACATGGTTCTTCAAAAATTGGTGTGGAGCTACATAAACAAGCTGTTGCTCATTTTTCTCGTACAGCGTTTAAACATAACGAGCTTATCCAATTATTATTGTCAGAACGGTCAAGCGTTTCCGTTGAACAATGTACATTTTGCACCGGACAGCTAGGTATCGTAGCACAGCAACATTCACATTGCACTTTGCTACGTAGCGTTGTCAGCGGTCATATTCAATCAGCCATAACAATTGACAATAGCGAGCTTATTGCATTCGACAATCAATTCATAAGAAATGACGGCCATGGCTTAACAGCGCAGCAAGAAGCGGCGGTTATGATTGAAAATAACCACTTTTCAGATAACAACCTATCACATATTAATGCAACGCAAAAATCAAGTATTACTATTCATAAAAGTAAATTCATTCGTGGTAAAGGTATGTATATCGCAGATTCCTCTCTATTATATATGACAAAAAGTACAGTTTATGACGAAAATCATACACAAATTACAGGAAATAATTCGACAAAAATTTATATTGTCGACTCCAAGCTTAAAAATGGACGTTTTGAAGCCATTAAAGCGGCTAATAATTGCTTCGTCCACATTACACGTAGCATCATATCCGCGCACCTTTTGCAACAAATTGTGCTTCATCATAGCTCACTTGTCATGCTTGATAGTACCATTGAAAAGGGGCTCCGAAATGCACTTACGCTTACGGATTCTTGCGATGCTCGCATTGAAAATTGTCAAATTACAGAGCATAAAGACACACAAATTATCGCGACGCTACACACTAAGATTAAGCTGCTGCAAACACAGCTGTTAAACCAAAATACAATAAATATAGCTATTTCTCACTATTCTAAAGCTTCTATTGAGCACTGCAAGATAACGAATAATAAGCAATTGGCAAATGTGCAAGCAAGACATTTTTCTGAAATGACCATTCAGCATTCAAGGATTAACAATAAAGATAGTCAGCATCTTTTCATTGATGAAGCTAGTGGAAATTAAATATGAATATTCGTTCTGTATTTATTCATCAGCTACGCCTTATCTAACCCTTTTCTAAATTTAGCTTTAGGTACACATTCTGTGGCTAGGTTAATAGTTGATGGATTTTCTTTCACCGTATGCATTTATTAGAGGTCTTGTCATCTATATGAGGGAGGGGGTTCTATACCTGTCTCCTTGCTATCGGTACGAAAACAATGTGCTCCTGCGGTTACCCGTCTCAGAAAAAATTACTGAAAGAAATTAAAAATGGCTGCCAGAAAAATAATACATTTTCTGAACAGCCTTTATTTTAAATCCGCATTTTTGACTTTGTCGCAATAAAGAACGAGAAAATAAATGCGCATACGGCGAATAATAGAGCCGCTATATAAATATAGCTAACCCCCCCAGCAATTGTTTGCTGTAAAAAGCTAACTTCATCTGCACTAAAGCCGCCCTTTGCAAATTCACCATTTAATTGAATTTCCCCTTTTCCTAACGAGGCCATCTTATCACTTGTAATCAGGTTAAAAATCATCCCGAAAAAAGCTGCACCGATAGCTTGGCTAAATGTATTTGTAAAAGAATTCAATCCAATTGATGTACCAAGCTGCCTCGGATCAGCCACTTTTTGAATGGAAATCATTAGCATAGGCATAATAAAGCCCATCCCAAGTCCGACTAATGAGGAGCCGATATAAACGCTCAAATCGCTAGAGCCGGCAGTTAATCTGGCAAGTAATATTGTACCAATAGTAAGCAATATCGTTCCCATTTGGATAATACGTTTATTCGTTAAGCGCCCGATTAAATGACCTGCCATAATCGAATTGACGGTCCAGAATATTGACATCGGCGTTAATAATAAACCAGCCTGTGTGGCATTTTTACCGAGTACACTTTGGGCGAATATCGGAATATATACTGTAACTCCAATCACAATTGACATCGCACAGAGCGTTAAACCGTTAATAACCATTAAACGCCCATTTTTAAACAATGTTAATGGAATGATTGGCTCCTCTGCCTTCAGCTCCACTCTTATAAAAGCGGCTAAAAATCCAAGTGCTACTGCATACATAATAAGTGAGCTACTCTCGAACCAAGCCTGCGTTTTACTGTTGTCGATAATCACATATAAAAGCGCAACCATCCCAATTGTAAATAAGACAGCACCTAAATAATCAATTTTCCGCTTCACTACCTCCAATTGCTCACTGTAATGCTTGGCAATTAAATAAATAGAAGCTAACCCAAACGGCACATTGATGAAGAAAATAAAATGCCATGAAACTTGATCGACGATAAAGCCTCCACATAAAGGACCGATAACCCCAGATACGCCCCATACCATGCTTAAATAGCTTTGCCCTTTAGCGCGCTCTTTTTCCGTTTTAAATAACTCCCCAACCATCGTTAATGTAATTGGTAAAATGGAGCCGGCCCCAATCCCTTGAACGGCGCGGAAAACAATTAATTGCTCCATCGTTTGCGCTAATCCACATAAAATGGAGCCAACTAAGAAAATAATAATACCGATAATAATCATTCGTTTACGTCCAAATAAATCGGCCAGCTTACCAAATATAATTGCTGCAATTGCTGAAGCTAATAAATAGGCAGAATAAATCCAACTTATTAAATCAACGCCTAATAAATCAGCGGTTATACTCGGAATGGCTGTACTAACAATTGTTCCTTCAATTGCAGCTAATGCTGTTACGAGTAGCAATGCGATAAATACTTTATTCATTTTGTCACCTTTACCTTTCCTGCATGTCATACATTAACAATTTTAAGGAGAAAATGAAAGAGGAAAGATAAAAAAAACGCTAACAGCGATTTTTTACATTGCAGGATGTATATGCGGATTTCCAGCTTTCGTAAACTAAAAAGGAAATCTTTGTTTTGACAGTGTATTGACGGTAAGGTTTTTTATTTCTTTCTTTTTGCTACAACACTATCGCTACTGTCCAAAAAGCCGTGCATACCTGGCATTTTGGATAGTAGCGATGATGTTTCGCAAAATGGAGATTGATATAAACAGAAAACGCCTCTTTTAAAAATGGGATGAACATTGGCTTTAGCAGTGTTATCCTTCAGTAAAAGGGAAGCAATGAAAACATTCATTTCAATGCGGTGGCAAAACAAAATGGACTTTTCGGACAACTCCATTGGACAGCGCCTAGTCTTCTCTATTTCAATAAGCTAAATTGGTGGTCAAAAACTAGCTATGTGCGACTTGCCTCTTAGCCCTATAGCTTACGAATTTGCATCATTGTCCGCTTTGCTTGGGGAAGCTTTAGCTCCTCATAAATAGCAGCAGATAGGCCACCTGGAACGCAAGGAGTTGCATAATATACTTCTGAAATATTTGTTAAGTACATTGTACCAAGACACATTGGGCAAGGCTCCCCGCTCGCATACATAATATAGCCCGATAAGTCGAATGTTTTTAGCTTTTGGCAAGCCTCCTTCACTGCCAATGTTTCTGCATGTGCTGTCGGATCAAATGTTGCTTCTACCTCATTTACCCCTACTGCAATTACTTCTCCATCCTTGACAAGCACCGCCCCATAAGGTTGCTTGCCTTGTGCGGCATTGTCTTCTGCAAGCTGAATCGCTTGTGCCATAAATTTTTCATGCATACAATTCTCTCCCTTCAATAGCGTTGAAATTTATTAGTGACCAACACCTACAGCTCGCACTGTTCCACTTGTAAATTCTTTTGTTGGATAGTACATATTTTTCACAATAATATTTGGCCCTAAGCATTTTACTGCTGGGCAATGGCAATTAATACTGGATGAAATATTCGTGCTTAGCCATTTCTCATAAATATCTTCCAATGAGGCAGTTTGAATATTGCCTAATGCGGAGCCATCATCAGCAAAGTCTGATACCGATACATCACCTGTGAAAATGTTCAAATTCATACGTGAACGACCGTCTACATCATTACGAATCGTAATATTTGACGCATTGCGGATACGTGCCAGCAAAGCTTGGTCAAGCTCATCTGTACTACATGGATAAAACGGCAATGTGCCAAATAAAATCCAAATATCTTCATTGCGGAAATCTAGAATTTGATTGACAGCAGCCCGGTACTCATTCAAATTAATCACATCGAGTGCGCTTGCAAAATCGCTTGCATACATTGGATGTATTTCGTGGCGCTTACAAAGCATTTCATTTGCCACTTCATCATGAATTTTCTCGATAAATGGTAATGTATTGCGATTTAGCATCGTTTCTGCTGATACGAATAACCCGCCCTTTGATAATTCACGGGCATTATCAAAAATATTACGATATAGCTCGGCTCTTTTTTCAACAGGTGGCTTTTGTTGCATCATCGCAAAGCCTGTTTCTACAAATTCCTTTTCATCGCACCAATTATGTGAAATGTGCATCACATCCAAATAAGGTGCTACTAGCTCATAATGCGACATCGGTAATGTTAAATTAGAATTGATTTGCGTTTTGATGCCGCGGTTTTTGGCATATTTTAGAAGCGGTAATAAATTATCTCGAATGCCTCGTTTTGTTAAAAGAGGTTCACCACCTGTAAAGCTCATCACACGTAGTGTTTCAACACGGTCAAGTTGTTTAATAATAATCTCACTAGGAATTGCAGGTGCTTCCTTTGTTTGTAGCGTGTAGCCAACAGCACAATGAGCACAGCGCATATTGCATAAGTTCGTCGTTGTGAACTCAATATTTGATAAGGTTAATTTGCCATAGCGATCAATATCATGATAACTCTCCCATTGATCATGAGGTTTATACAATGTATTCATAAAAAACTCCCTTTCTACATATACGATTTTCGCATAGTTTAGGGAGTTTATCAATTACGCCTTATAGTAGTTTTTCGGGAAGCTCTGGTAGCTCCGCTGATACGACATCCGCCTCCGTTAAATGCAATGGCTGCAATTTATACTTTGAATCAAAATCACATTTTATAATTGTATGCTCATTCAATAATGTTGGCATTTGCTCGTTAAGCTGCTGATGAGGTAATGATAGTGCCGCAATGGCATCAATTGTTGCTAGTGTGCTTTCAAGCTGCTCTGCTGATAGCAAAATATCCTCGCTCTGTAAAAATGGACGAATCGCATCGCGCACAAAGTTTTGTGCCTCAACAATGCAAGTAAATTCATTTAATTTATCGGAATAGGACTGCATAAATGTGCGCTCTCTTAGCTGTTGCCTGCTTAAATCATTCACTTGCTGCAAAATTGCTTGTAATCGCCCACCTGCTAGTGCAGTAATATGATTTTGCACTGTGTATAATTGACGGAAAATATCCTTTTCCTTTTCTTTAATTATTTCAAATAGCGTGGCACATTGCTGCTGTAGCTCATCAAGTCGGCCAATCTGCTCTGTAAAATAATCAGTTAGACTATTAGCGTTATGCAGCCCTTCTACAAGAGGTACACTGTATGTTTTTTCAAATTGCTTATCGACCTGTGCAAGTAACTGCGCATATTCTGCATGGCATTTTCGATAATCACGAACCGCCTCTTGATAAGCAATAGCCTGCCCCTCAAATTGTTCAATCCTGTCATCACGTAAATACAATTCAGTTGCTAAAACTTGTAATAACTGATATAAAGTTTGGACTGATTTTAACACTTGACTAGCTTGCTTGTACTCCTCTTCAAATTCAGCTAAAATCGCCATATCTCGCTGTTGCAATGAAAACTCTACATTCGCTTCCTCTACGTATTTCTTTATGCTTTCAAATGCAGATAAATAAGGCTCCCGCTCTGGAATCATTGCGAATTCACTATACAATCGAGTTAACCATCTACTAAAGCGCTCTGCCGTATGCTGCATTTTTTTTGCAGGATTGTGAGCAACCTCTTTCACTAGTTGAGCAAGCTGTGTAATATTTGAATCAATAAGAAGCTGTGTATTATTCGTTTTTTTCGCCTCAATTGCCTGCAAAGCAGAAACACTAAGCATTTCCTTACACAGCTCTCCGTATCGCGCTAGCTCCTCTTTCATAAAATTGCTAGTGGTCGCCGCACGCTCATCGACAGCATTAACAATAAAGTATGGCTTTATATTTTGTTCATTCATTTTAACTAATAAATTATATTCATCTAAGGTTGCAGCAGAGCCATTGCGCAATACCCAAAATACTTCTTGCACCCGCTCCAACATGACGTTGGAAAAATAAGCAGTATTATCCGCGCCTACTTGCAACGCAACCGTATCCACAATTGTTGCATGCTGCAATAACTCATGCTGAATATAAACTTCAATATAATCTAAATGCTCTCGAATAATTTGAGCACTAAAAGTGTCACCTGTTGTTAGTAGCTGGATTTTATCAATATCGAATGTCGCAATCATGCCATCATAAAAATATGCCTTGACACATTCACGCTCACCGTACTTAATCAATGTATTAACACTAGTTGGATTTTTCGTACTTACAGACAGTAATTCTCTCCCTAATAAAGCATTAATAAGTGTCGTCTTTCCAACACGCTCTTTTCCTAAAAAAAGCAATGCTTCTTTCTCGCGAGCGTCCTCAATAATTAGCTTTAGGCGCTTCGTTGTATCAGTTATATATGTATTTTGCTCTAACATAACATGCAGTGGCTTCATGCGCTCAATAAGTTGATGTAATGAATTTGTTTCCATATTTCGCTCCACTCTCCCATCTCTTTTTAGTGCGGTGACGTAGCCCCTCTAGTTACTATTATTTATGGCTACTTTTAATGATAAGTCTAATTTGCTTAAAGATGAAAAGCAAAAAGACCTAAATATGAACCACGTAAATGATAATAATAAAATTTTAGTAGGACAATACGCATAAATGTACAAATTTTGATAATCATTCATTGTTTGCCAGCTTAAAAAGAATGCAGCAAAAGCAATTTTAATTAAAGGCTAAAAAAAAATTTATTTTTTGCTATAATACAGTTATTCCAATTTGAAGGGACTGAACTATGCGCGGATGACAATATTTTTTATTCAACCTATAAAAAATATTGGAGGTAAAAGTATTGATAAAAGAATTAAACACCAAAAGACTGCATTTAAGAAGAATGCAAGTTTCAGACTCACACAGCTTATTTAAAATTTGGTCTGACCCGGATGTAACTAAATTTATGAACATTTCTAATTTCACAGACGAAACACAAGCAAAAGAAATGATTGAGCTCCTAGAAAATTTAGCTCAGGCTAATAAAGCAATTCGCTTCAGTATGATTGAAATTAAATCCCATGAAATAATTGGTACTTGCGGATTTAATTCAATAGACTTCGAAAACTCGAAAGCAGAAATCGGTTATGATATTGCTAAAGCCTATTGGGGCATGGGTTATGCTCCTGAAGGTATTAAAGCATTGGTTCATTATGCTTTTGAAAACTTAGGGTTGAACAGAATCGAAGCAAAGGTAGAGCCTAGCAATGCCAATTCAATCAAAGTACTACAAAAACTTAATTTCACATTTGAAGGAACGCTTAGACAATACGAAAAATCTAAAGCAAGCTTTATAGACATCAATATTTACTCGCTCTTAAAAACAGATTAAAATGAAATTTATTAGGCTGTCTAAAAAGTAGTGTCCTAACTTACTTTTTAGACAGCCTTACCGCTTGGTAATTCAGAGAATTAGAGACACAACGCTTACATATTGAAGTTATCCCAGCTTAAAACATTTTTGATAAATTAGCCATCTCAATTGCAGCAACTGCAGCATCATAGCCTTTATTACCAGCTTTCGTTCCAGCTCTCTCAATTGCTTGTTCGATTGTTTCGGTTGTAACAATTCCAAAAATAGTTGGAACACCCGTTTGCAGACCTACACTAGCAATTCCTTTTGCGGACTCGTTGCAAACGTAATCATAGTGCGTTGTAGCTCCACGAATAACTGTACCAAGTCCGATGACAGCATCATATTTTTGAGATTCTGCCATCTTTTTTGCTATAAAGGGTACTTCAAACGCTCCCGGTACCCAAGCCACATCAATAGCATCTTCCTCTACGCCATGGCGTTTTAAACCGTCAATTGCACCGGCTAATAGTTTATCATTAATAAATTCGTTAAAGCGTCCAACAACAATACCTATCTTTAATCCTGTACCTACAAGCTGTGCTTCAAATGTTTTTACCATCAATAATTCCTCCTTTTATAATAAATGTGCCATCTTCTCTTTTTTTGTATTTAGATAATTAGCATTTTCTTCTACTAACCCCGTAATAAGGGGTACACGTTCTACTACTTTTATACCGTATCGCTCCAGCTGCGCTACTTTATCTGGATTATTCGTTAATAAACGAATTTGTGTTACCCCCAATTCTATTAGCATTTGCGCACATAAACTGTAATTGCGTAGTTCACAAGCAAAGCCAAGCATTTCATTAGCTTCTACTGTGTCAAAGCCTTTTTCTTGTAATTCGTATGCTTTTAATTTATTTAATAACCCTATTCCTCGCCCCTCTTGCCGCATATAAAGGATGGCCCCTACTCCTTCCTGCTCGATTTTAGCAAGTGCCTGTTGTAACTGAGCTCCGCAATCACAGCGTTTTGAATTAAAAATATCGCCTGTTAAACATTCAGAGTGAACACGTATTAGCGGTGCTTCTACATTGGACAAATCCCCTTTAACAACAGCAACATGCTCCTTAAAATCAATTGGATTAGCATAGCCAATCATTGTAAAATCACCATAATGTGATGGCAGTTGAATTGCTGCTTCACGTGAGATAATTAGCTCTTTTTTAAGACGGTATTGAATTAAGCTTTCTATCGTAATAAGCTTCATATTAAAATCTAAGGCCATTTTTTTTAATTGGGGTAGACGAGCCATCGTGCCATCCTCATTCATTATTTCACAGATAACCGCAGCCTTTTTACTTTCACTAAGTATTGCTAAATCTACCGCTGCCTCTGTATGTCCAGGTCTTTCGAGTACCCCATTCTTTTTTGCGATTAAAGGAAAAACATGCCCGGGACGACGGAAGTGCTGTGGCTCCGTCTTATCATCAAGCATTTTTTCGATAGTTAATGCTCTTTGAAAAGCACTAATTCCTGTTGTAGTATCAATATAATCAATACTTACAGTAAATGCCGTTTGATGCTTATCCGTATTATTTGTAACCATTGGCTCAAGCTGAAGAGTTTGCGCTATTTGTAAATCAATCGGTGTACAAATTAATCCTTTTCCATACGTTGCCATAAAATTAACCACATCGGGCGTGGCATATTCAGCTAATGCAACAAAATCGCCTTCATTCTCACGATTCTCATCATCTACAACAATAATCACTTTCCCCTGCTTTAAGTCAGCAATTGCCTCTTCTATCGTATTAAACATAATATTATCCCGCCTTTAAAATCCATTTTGTTGTAAAAAATCCTCCGTTAACGTTGTTGATTTTGTTTGTAGCTGCTTGGCAATGTATTTTCCTAATAAATCTGTTTCTATATTAACTAGGTCACCTTCACGTTTAAATCCAAGTGTTGTCTCATTAAATGTATGTGGAATAATCGAAATCGTAACCATTTCTTTTTGTAAATCAAATATTGTTAAACTAATACCATCAATTGCGATTGACCCACGTGGTATACAAAGTGCAGTTGATTCATGAGATGTTTTTATATCAAAATAAACTGCATTCGCGAACGAACGTTTACGTAAAATAGACCCTACCTCATCAATATGACCCGATACGAAATGCCCTCCAAAACGCCCATTAGCAGCCATAGCACGCTCTAAGTTAACAACGGAACCTATTTGCAATTGCGATAGTGAGGTTGCACGGACCGTCTCAGGCATAACATCTGTCGTGAATTTCGTATTTGTAAAGCTTGTTACAGTTAAACATACTCCATTTACAGCAATGCTATCGCCAACTTTCAAATCTGCTATAACTTTTTTAGCGCCAATTGTAAGAGCGATTGATTCCTGCCCTTTTGCCATTTTCTCAATCGTACCGAGCTCTTCAATAATTCCAGTAAACAACTGTACACCTCATTTCATCATCATCATTGTTAATTTAATATCTTCACCGATTTTTTCAACTTTAGTAAAAGTAAACGCTTCTTGCAAAGCAATTGTTGTCATTGAAAGCGCATTTGTTCCTAATAGCTTAGGCGCAATGTATATAATCATTTTTTGTACGAATTGTTGTTGTAAAAAGGCATCCGCCATTTTACAGCCAGCCTCAACATATAAAGTCATAATCCCTTCGTCTGCTAGCTTTCTTAATACATTTCGCAAGGAACAATCCTCTATCACAAACGTACGAACACCTGCTAATTTACGAGATTTTGTTGTAAAAAGCCAAGTTAGAGCCGTTTTATCATTAAAAACTTTCGCTGAATTTGGTACTTTTCCATCACGATCAATAACAATTCGAATCGGTTGTTTGTTTGAGGTACTACAACGATTCGTTAAGCTTGGGTCATCGATGCAAATCGTATTTGAGCCTACTAAAATAGCATCATGTGTTGACCTTGTATAATGCACATCCTTTTGAACAAGCCTACCCGTGATTGCAGTTTGCTTCCCTATTTCAGCAGTAATTTTACCGTCCAACGAAATGGCTTGCTTTAATGTAACGTAAGGTAAACGATGTGAAATATAATAAAAAAATGCTTCATTTAATACTTTTGCCTCTTCTTCACATAATCCTATACTTACCGTAATGCCCGCCTCCTCCAACCTTCGAACTCCCCGTCCAGCTACAAGTGGGTTCGGATCCAGCGTCGCAATAAAAACATGTGCAACCTGCGCTCTAATTAGTGCCTCAACACATGGACCTGTTTGCCCAACATGGCTACATGGCTCAAGTGTAACGTAAACCTTCGAACCCTCCGCTCTCTCACCTGCAATTTTTAAGGCATTAATTTCCGCGTGTGCCTCTCCGAATTTAAGATGAGCACCAAAACCTATAATCTCCTCATTTTTTGTAATAACACACCCAACAAGTGGATTAGGAGAAGTTTGATTACTACCTGATTTTGCCAAGCTCAAAGCGAATTGCATAACTTGTTCATCACTCATTCAGTCACCTCCCTTTGAAAAATAAAAAGCCACCTTAAATAGGGGGCTTTTACGAAGAAGGCGTCACTAAATAAACTAGCACCATAGCTAATTTTTTTCGCCTACCTTCTCTCATCCAGACTGTTACTGTCGGCTTCGGAATTTCACCGAATCCTGCTTAATAAAGCTCGCGGGCTATACCGCCGATTGGGACTTGCACCCGACCCCGAAGGAATTTATTCAATTAAAAAGACCCCACTTAGAAATGCGGGGTCGTTAAGAGGCATCTTCAAATAAAGCCACACGAATGTCGCTTTTTTTGCCTACCTTCTCTCATCCAGACTGTTACTGTCGGCTCCGGAATTTCACCGAATCCTGCTTAATAAAGCTCGCGGGCTATACCGCCGATTGGGACTTGCACCCGACCCCGAAGGAATTTATTCAATTAAAAAGACCCCACTTAGAAATGTGGAGTCGTTAAAAGGCATCTTCAAATAAAGCCACACGAATGTCGCTTTTTTTGCCTACCTTCTCTCATCCAGACTGTTACTGTCGGCTCCGGAATTTCACCGAATCCTGCTTAAAAAAAGCTCGCGGGCTATACCGCCGATTGGGACTTGCACCCGACCCCGAAGGAATTTATTCAATTAAAAAGACCCCACTTAGAAATGTGGGGTCGTTAAAAGGCATTTTCAAATAAAGCCACACGAATGTCGCTTTTTTGCCTACCTTCTCTCATCCAGACTGTTACTGTCGGCTTCGGAATTTCACCGAATCCTGCTTAATAAAGCTCGCGGGCTATACCGCCGATTGGGATTTGCACCCGACCCCGAAGGTGATATTTATGCTGGCTTTAATTATACAGCAATAATGCAAAAAATCTAGTCTATCAAAAGAAACGTTTTTTATTTTATGAAATATTAAAAGAAAGATTTAAAAAATGTTTTTAGTCGAAGAAAATGTATGCGCTTCTCTATAAAAAGATTATATTTCAAAAAACAACAATGTATTACGCTAACGTTCCCCTCATAGTAGACCTACCGAATTGTAGATAATGCTTTTGACCATGAAATTAATTGGTCTAACATCTGATTTACTGAATCTGCCTGAACATCTTTCGGTTTGAAATCAGTTCCGTTTTCGAAATCTGTAAATAATGAAAGAGCTGGATGAACACGCACATCTGCTACTAACAGCTCTCCCATAATACCGCGCAAATGCTCCGCAGCACGAGCACCACCTACAGAGCCATAGGAGACAATTCCTGCTGCCTTGTTATTCCATTCTACTCTTAAATAATCAATCGCATTTTTCAAAGCGCCTGTAATAGAATGATTGTACTCTTGAACGATAAATACAAACCCATCTTGTTTTGCAATAATTTCTGACCAGCCCTTTGCTCCAGATGCATCCTGACCAGGCTCACCTAATAAAGGCAATTTGTAATTAGCAATATCGATTACTGTATAGTTTGCATCATTTCTTTGATTTGCAATTTCCTTTACCCATTGTGCTACCTGTGGGCTTACACGTCCTTCACGTGTTGAACCAATAATAATACCAATATTTAATGCTGTCATTGCTTGCTCCTCCTCATGTTTTGAAACGAAAAATTTGGCTAAAAACCCGATAAACAACGCCTCCCCTACGTCAAAAGACCCTATAACAGTGAGCGTACTTCCTATACCTGCCACTTTGCTATTAGCACAAAAATAGTGCTGATAGAAGTTAAAAAATTTTACCTATTCTATTTTCCCCAAATTCACTTTTTATATTCAAAAAACTTACATTGAGTAGGGGCTGTCAGAAAGGGTATTCCTTTTCTGACAGCCCCTATATGACATATTAGTTTTCACTGCTCTTTCTGAGCAGCATTTTTATTGCCTCTAAATTCCTCTCTTTTCTTCATTGCTTCTGCCATACGGTGCGAATCAGCATTCGGCTCATTTTGTAGTTGCGCTACAATATTTCGATAATCCACTTCATTGCGATTCTGGCTCATTTTATACGAAGCTTGAATTTCTCTTATTTTAATTTTAAAGCCAACAATCCCCTTAAGTTCAGCTGCTAATAACTCAGGGGAAAGTGTATCCCATAAAATCGGATTTTCTCGATTAGCCTCGTATTTTTCAAGCAATAATGTTAAGTCCTGTACTAGCTCTTCTTTGTCTAAAATACTCGCCTTTCCATATACATGGACCGCTTGGTAATTCCAAGTAGGAACATTTTCATGTCCATACCAAGAGGAAGAAATATACGCATGAGGCCCTTGGAACATAACAAGCACTTCCTTGCATGCTTCAAAAGTTCTCCACGCGGGATTTCCATAAGCCATATGGCCAGTAATAAAATAATCTTCCTCTTCCTGATTTAGCAATAAAGGAATATGTGTCGCTATTGGTATTTCATTTTTTATTGTAACTAAAGTTCCAAATGAATTTTCATTAATAAAATTTGTAATTTCTTTAAAATCCGTAACCTTATAATACTTTGGTATAAACATGTTTTATTATCCCCTTTATCTATTTAATCTAAGCTATTAAAAAAATCATACATTGTTCGCTGACATAAAAAAAGGTACAATTATAAACAAATATGCATGTCAGGGGTTATTATATAAATGAAAAATACTATATTTATCTTTAATAATACTTCACCTAAATATAAACAAATTTATGAGCAGTTCAAGTTGTATATTGAGAATGGTGACATTTCAATTAATGACCAGCTACCTTCTATTCGTGAACTCGCAAATTCACTTTCAGTAAGTAGGAATACTACACTTACAGCCTATGAACAGCTTATGGCTGAAGGCTATATTCGCAGCGAAGGTCGCAAAGGGTATTTTGTAAATAAAGTAGATTCATCTTTGTTTCAAAATAATTTGATGAACATCAATAATAAAGAGCTTGAATTAAAAGAAAGTAAACATATTCTGATTGATTTTCGTGCGGGAACAGTAGACCAACAGCATTTCCCCTTGAAAATTTGGCGAAGAATGACGAATCAAGTTTTATATACACAGCAAAGCTATTATTATGGAAACCCTTTTGGTGAACATTGTTTACGTGAACAAATTGCCACCTATTTATTTCAATCTCGTGGTGTAAGGACAAGTGTTGATTCAATAATTATTGGTAGTGGAACACAACAAATGTTAATCAATCTCATCGAAATTTTAAAAAGGGAATTTTCTAGTATTATTGTCGAAGACCCAGGCTATGATGGTGCAAGAGAAGCTTTTAAATTCCATAATTTGTCCATTGAAACAATCCCCGTCTTTAAATCAGGTGTCGATTTCTCAAAATTAAATGAACTGTTGTCTCGCCTCATTTATGTTACTCCCTCCCATCAAAGCCCTCTTGGTGTTAGTATGTCGATAAAGGAAAGGTTAGAGCTCATCCAGTGGGCTAATAGTAAAGAAGGTTATGTAATAGAGGATGATTATGATAGTGAATTTCGCTATACGCAGCAACCATTTCCGGCTCTTGCCTCTATTGATTCAACAAGAGTTATTTATTTAGGTAATTTTTCTAAATCATTTCTTCCTGGAATACGTATTAGTTATATGGTACTTCCAGAAATGCTGCTATCGAACTATAAAAAACAGTGGTCAGCTTTCGAATGCACTGCCTCCCTTCTACACCAACTTGCGATGGCTAATTTTATGCAGGAAGGTGAATGGAATCGACATATTAAGCGAATGCGCCTCGTTTATAAGCGAAAAATGCAATGCATTACTACGGAATTAAGAAAACATTTCAAAGATACGATTTCAATTATAGGAGAGCAATCTGGTTTGTTTGTATTAGTGAAAATACACTTAAACCTTACTGAAGAATGTTTAATTAACCGCGCATCTTTACTAGGGGTGAAAGTGTATCCTACTTCCATTTATTCAGTACAAAATCATATAGTTGAACCAGCTATAAAGCTTGGATTTAGCAATCTCTCGTGTGAAGAAATTCAGTTAGGTATTCGGCTTTTAAAAGAAGCTTGGACTTAACCATTATGAAATCCGAATATTTCGATAATTACTTATGCTAAAGTTTGATTAAAAAAATCCTACAATCTAGTATTTAACAATAAACAGAAAGAATACAGCTTGAAAAAAAGATTAATCAAAATGGATTCTTTCTCAGTAAATCTTAGTTTTGTTTTTACAAAAAAAGTTGAATTATTTCGTAATGGTGTTGCTTAGCAATCGTTCCTCTTTGTGGAATTTCATATGCATTTGAGTATCTCTGCAACACCTTTTAATTATAATGCTATTGCATTGTTAATTTTATAGAACATTTATAAACAGTATCTCCAAAAGACCGAATGTCGCTTAAATAATCGTATCCTTTAGGTGAGCCGTAACGGTTGAGCATTCTTACTGCTACTACGTTTTCCTCTGGAATGACGAGCAAAGCTACATTGGTGTAGCCAAGTAATTGATAGGATCCTTGTGGAACTGTGTCGCCTATTTGGTTAAAACTAAGGTTTGTGTCTTTTACAAACCATAAAAATCCATTCTTTTGAATAGGAAGTGTTGGGTTGGGAGTTTGAATGGATGTAGCCATTTGAATGATTTCTCTAGGAATAATCTGTTTTCCTCCCCATTTCCCTTCTGTTAAATGAATGTAACCCCATAAAGCAAGCTCCTGTGCAGACACATACATATTCATTCCAGAACCATCTACTACATCCGTCTTCGTCCAAAATGGGTTATCTGCATCTCGAATAGCGTTTGCAATTTTTGAATGAGGCTTACTCATCTTAATCCATTCTGTTGATTGAAAGCCTAGTGGTTCAATAACCTGTGATTTAATAATTTCAGCAACAGACTGTCCCGTTGTTTTTCGGATAATCATTGTCAATAAATCAATGCTTGGACCTCTATATGCCCATGATTCACCAGGTTTATATTCACTTACTAGTTTATTGCCGTCAACAATTTTTAATCCATGTGTATGGGTTAATAAGTGACGAATAGTTACCCCCTCATATGCAGCTAAATTCGAATCTTCAACAAACTGCTGAACTGTATCATCCATGGAAAAGTAACCATTGTATATAGCATAAGCTGCAGCAAAACCAATATAAGCTTTTCTTACAGATGCAATATGGAATTGAGTGTCTACTTGAACATCTCGAGCAAGTTTTGCATTAGACTGCTTACCAAAATAAGATTCTTTTGCGATTTTATCGTTCTGAATAATAAATAGAGCACCACCGCTAGCACCCAACTTTTCAGCACTTTCCATCACATGAGTACGTACATCTTCAAATAAGTTTGTGTAATCATTCACGTTCTTTAAAATCAATTTTTCACTCTCCTTAGAATATTAAAAGGGACTCATCATCTTTGGTGAGTCCCTCATTTTATTATTCTCATCTAGTTCACAGAACGAAAAAATAACGCTCAGTTCTTTTGCAAACATCCCATTTCAGAAATGTACGATTAGATTATTTTCGTACAGCCTCAAATGTAATGAGTTGGCAATCTTTTGATGGTTGCTTTTTGAAAGAATAATCGGCAGAACATGTAATATCAGAAAAACCAACGCTTTCTAAAATCAGTTTGAATTCTTCCATTCCATACCATCTCATTGCAAATTTCTGTAATTCTGTGTCTACGAGCTTACCATCTCTCCATTTCTCGTATTTTAAATAAGATAAGGTATATTGGTCAATCCAGTTGATTTCAATTGACCTGCTTTCTAATGTAATGCCTTCTTCATTAGAAAGAGGAAAGGTTGCAGTAGTAATTTCTTCTGTACGCCAATTACTTGGTAATAGCAAATCAACTATTAGACGTCCTTCGGGCATTAGATGATTATAAAAGCATTTCAGAGCGTTTTTAGCATCCGTAAAATTGTCGATTAAACAAAAGGAGCCAGTAGGTATAACGATCGCCTCATATTTTGATTCCAAAGAAAAACTACGTAAGTTCCCTTCATATAGCTTCGGATTTAAGCCTCTTTCTTTGCATCGTTTTCGACAAGAATCTAACATTTCAGTTGAATAATCAATACCATCAACAATAAATCCATTTTCAAGTAGGGGAATTAAGAATCGGCCTGAACCGACAGCAGCTTCAAGTATTTTCCCTTTCGTTCCTTTTAATCTTTCAAGATAATATTCAATGTCACCGCCAATTGAATACCCCACAGGTTTGGTAAAATCATATACTTCCGTACTTAATGCACCATAATAACTAAACATTTCATTTCCTCCAATAGTATATGCGGAAGAATTTTATTGAGATTATTAAAGCTTCCGCACCTCAAGTTTGTTTTTTGATGTAGGTAAAGAGCTGACTATCATATTAAATCACTCACTTTCTATAGATTATTATTATATTATACACTTTTTTAGGATTCATCCAAATATTTCAATGTGTATTAAATCCATAAATATCTTATTGAATTAACCTGCCCCGCTTATTTAAAAGGAAGCATTTAAAATTAAATAACTTTTTTTCCGTGGATTTGGTTTGAAAAGGTATATGGAACACTAGCGCAAGTTGATTTCTCAGCCATGGCAGTGTTTTGAGGATATTGCAAACTACAAAGTTGGCATCAACAACAAGATGAGCTTTAGCATATCTAGATATATTTTCTAAGTAATTTTTCTGATAAAAACTTTTTAGCTTTATCTCAACGATTTAACATTGTCATTAAATCTTTTAATTCCTACTTGTTATAAGAAAACCATTTCTTATACGCACTCTTTTATCTATAATACTAAGTAACAACATATCTAAAATGGTTGTTGCCAAACTTCATAAAACTATTTTTTTCCTATTACATAGCACCAAGCTTGAAAGAAAAAATGGGAAAATGAAGATTTTTAAATCAAATAAGAATCCAAAAGTATATTGTTATTTCACAAAAAAATAAAAAGCATAGGGCTGTCCAAAAAGCAGTGCATAGCCGGCATTTTGGACAGTAGCGATGATGTTTCGTAAAATGTTGATTCATATAAGCAGGGAACGCCTCTTTTAAAAATGGGATGAACATTGGCTTTAGCAGCGTTATCCTTCAGTAAAAGGGAAGCGATGAAAACATTTATTTCAATACGGTGTCAAAACAAAATGGACTTTTCGGACAACTCCTCTCTATTTTCCGGAGAGCCAATACTTTACTGTATAATCCATTAG
The DNA here is from genome assembly GCF_003049645.1 of Metasolibacillus fluoroglycofenilyticus. Classification (GTDB taxonomy): domain Bacteria; phylum Bacillota; class Bacilli; order Bacillales_A; family Planococcaceae; genus Metasolibacillus; species Metasolibacillus fluoroglycofenilyticus. Next base: position 1,634,789 of record NZ_PYWK01000001.1, on the reverse strand, counting down.
TTAAGAAATACTCACGCAACAATACTAATGAATAATAGCTTTCCAGAGAAAGCTACTGCAGAGCGATTAGGTAATACATCTGAAATGATTCACACGGTACTAAAAAACTAAAGATGCCATTGTAAATGCTTTCACACTTGTTCTAAATGGAAAGTGGGACTAATGCATAATAAAACCCTTACATATCAAGCAGTTGACCAATAGCATAGTTTTTAGGCATAATACTTAAAGTAAGCTTTTAAAAATAAAAAATTGATTAAACTATAAAATTTCAAAATTAACTTGGAACGATTATTTTTATAGATTGCGAAAATTTGTTTGAAACGATACGGCTTGCAATATACGATGACTGACAACAATAAACATTAAGGGAGAATTAGTATTTATGTGTGGATTTACTGGATTTATCGGTGAGGTTGAAGGAGCCTCAGCCGTTTTAGAAAATATGATGAATCAAATTATCCATCGCGGTCCTGATAGCGGTGGTCAATTTAATGAAGGCATAGCTCACCTTGGCTTTCGCCGTCTAAGCATTATCGATTTAGAGCATGGCTCACAGCCTTTATTTAATGAGGACGAGTCACTCGTTTTAATTTTTAATGGGGAAATTTATAATTACCAAATGATTCGTGAAGATTTAATTGCTAAGGGACATGTGTTTAAAACCCAAACGGATAGCGAAATTTTACTCCATGGCTATGAGGAATATGGTTCAAAGCTTGTGCAAAAGCTACGTGGGATGTTTGCCTTCATCATTTGGGATCGTGAAAACCAAAAATTATTTGCGGCACGCGACCATTTTGGCATTAAGCCATTCTATTACGGACAAATGAATGGTACGCTATTTTTCGGGTCGGAAATTAAAAGCTTTTTACCGCATCCGCATTTTGTGAAGGAGCTAAATAAGGAAGCATTAAAGCCTTATTTAACATTTCAATACCCTGTATTAAATGAAACATTTTTTAAAGGCATTTTTAAATTGCCTGCAGCACATCATATGACGTATGAAAATGGTCATTTAACAATTGAGCGTTACTGGGAGCCAACATATGCTCCCGAAGAGCGTCCGCTCGAAAAAATTATTGAGGATATTGATGATGCTGTCCGTGAATCTGTGGCGGCACATACGATTGCCGATGTAAAAGTAGGCTCATTTTTATCAAGTGGTGTTGACTCTAGCTACGTAGCAAGTGTCCTTCGCCCAGATAAAACATTTACGGTAGGCTTTAGCGCTGAAAATTTCTCTGAAATTGACAATGCCGTGCAGCTTTCAAAGGAGCTCGGCATTGAAAATGTTAATGAAATTTTAAACTCCGATGAATGCTTTGCGGATTTAGGAAAAATTCAATATATGATGGATGAGCCGCATTCAAATCCATCGATTGTTCCTCTTTACTATTTAGCACGTCTCGCGAGCAAGCATGTAACAGTCGTTCTTTCTGGTGAAGGCGCTGATGAATTATTCGGTGGCTATGATGAATATACGGACACACCGAATATGAAGAAGTTTAAAAGCCTGCCTTCCCCAATCCGCGCTTTAGCCAATATTGCGGGAACGATTATGCCAAATAGCAAAATTGGTGGTTTGGCAAGACGTGCTAAGCTTCCAGTTGAGCAAACATTTATCGGTCAAGCTCGTATTTTTGAAGAGTACGAATCTACAGCGATTTTAACATCTGACTTTAATAAGGCTCCTTCTGTGGCAGATATCGTAGGTCCTTACTACAAAAAGTTCCAAGGTCATGATGATGTAACGAAAAAGCAGCTTTTAGACTTAAATTTATGGTTAGTAGATGATATTTTATTAAAAGCAGATAAAATGGCAATGGCTCATTCAATTGAACTGCGTGTACCGCTTCTTGACCGTGAAATGATGGATGTCGCGGCATCTGTACCAACACGCTACCGCGTGAATGAAGAAAATACAAAATATGCATTCCGTCAAGCGGCACGTGAGGCGCTACCTGAAGAATGGGCGAACCGTAAAAAAATCGGTTTCCCTGTGCCAATTCGCCATTGGCTGCGCGACGAAAAATATGTAGCACAAGTGCGAGCGCTATTTAGCAGTGAAGAAGCAGCACAATTTTTCAACCGTGATAAAATTTTAGCGCTACTTGACTCCCATGTAACAGGTACAACGAATAGCCAGCGCAAAATTTGGTCGATTTATATGTTCCTTGTTTGGTATAACGAATATTTTGTAAAGCAATAATCTTTTGAAAGGATGACTACGAATTGAAACGATTATTATTAGTGATGTTACTTTTCGCTCTAGTCATCCTTGCTAGCTGCCAAAATGCCGAACCTCTATTTAGAGCTGTAAAAAATCATGAGGCAGCAAATTTTTCTGATGAGTTAATTGTTTATACGGTAGAATTTTATAGTCGTGTAGCTGTTCCTGAAGTGATAGTTGCGATAGAAAGTGAGTCAACTGGTGAAGAAATTGCGCGTACTGTAGCATCTACAGATGGAGTTGCTGCTTTTGAGCAGCTACAGGAGCATGAACGCTTTGAGGCTGTCGTTTATCATCCCAATGGACGCGAACAGTCACGTCGAGCTTTTACTTTTGATAAAAGTAAACCTAATCTTATTATCGAAACATTTTATCCGCATTCTGAGGTAGGCTTAGCAGTTCCAACCGTGTTCCAAAATCCAGAGCTGCCAAATGGCTGTGAAATCACCTCTTTAACGGCTATGCTCAATTATTTCGGTGTCGAAAAAGATAAAATGACGATGAAGCGTGAATACTTGCCAAGAGAAATTACAGAAATTCGCGATGGTATAAGATACGGACCCGACCCAGAGCTTGCATATGCTGGTAACCCAGCTAGTGCAACAGATGGCTTTTATGTCTTTGCAAATCCTATTGCAGAAGCAGCTAATATTGTATTAGCTGAGCAATCCTCCAATTTACGTGCGGCGAATATTACTAATGCCACGAAAAAGGAAATTTTAGCGCTTATAGATCAAGGCTACCCTGTTTTAACATGGGTTACAATTGATTGGCAACCACCGCGAACAAATCGCTTTTGGATTGTTGAAGAAACAGGTGAAAAGCACCCTATTTACAGCAATTTACACGCTGTCGTTTTAACAGGCTATGACCATAATAGCGTGACAATTATGAATCCGCTCTACGGCTATGAAACGATTGATATAAATGTCTTCTTTTCAAGCTATGAGGCACTTGGGGCGCATGCGGTTGTGATACAGTGAAAAGAGCTATCTTCATGAGATAAGCTCTTTTATTTGTTCTATCAGCGACATCAAATTATATCAGCGGGTTTCAGCAATATATCAGCGATTTTTCAAATATATCGGCGACTTTACTGTGACAAAGCCTTACCCGCAAAAAGATGAGCTTAGTGATTGCACTAAGCTCATCTTTTTCCTCATTATTCAAACACAACACGCTTCGCTTCATAGGCTGCAATTGCATCTTCATACTTAAATGTTAAAGCAATTTCATCCCAGCCATTTAACAGCATTTCTTTGTAGTAAGGGTCGATATTGAAGCGATATACTTTTGAAGGTGTTGTGACAGTTTGTGCCTCTAAATTCACTTCGATTGACTGTGCCTCTTGCAAGCCTTGCGCTAGTAGCTCATCGCATTCTGCTTCCGTTAATTTAATTGGTAAAATGCCGTTTTTAAAGCAGTTATTATGGAAAATATCTGCAAAACTTGGTGCTATGACAACACGGAAACCATAATCTAAAATTGCCCAAGGTGCGTGCTCACGTGAGGAACCACAGCCGAAGTTGTCCTGCGCAACTAAAATTTCTGCATTCTTGTATTGTGCTTTATTTAACACAAAATCGGCTATTTCATTGCCCTCATTGTCAAAGCGCCAATGGTAAAACAAAAATTGGCCAAAGCCTGTGCGCTCGATGCGCTTTAAAAATTCCTTTGAAATAATTTGGTCTGTATCTACATTTTTTCGATCAAGCGGTGCATATACGCTTTTCACAATATTAATTGGTTCCATCGTCTTCTCTCCCCTACGCTTCTTGCTTCTCTAGTTGTCGCACATCTACGAAATGTCCATAAATGCCTGCTGCCGCTGCCATTGCAGGGCTTACTAAATGGGTGCGCGCCCCGGTGCCTTGACGCCCTTCAAAGTTACGGTTTGAGGTAGAAGCACAGCGCTCGCCAAACGGAATAATATCTTCATTCATGCCCAAGCATGCGGAGCAACCTGATTCACGCCATTCAAAGCCAGCCGCTGTAAATATTTTATCCAGTCCCTCTGCTTCTGCTGCCTTTTTCGTTGAATGGGAGCCTGGAACGACAATACCCTTTACATTCGGATGAAGCTTATTGCCTTGGACAATACTTGCTGCTGCACGTAAGTCCGATAGACGGGAGTTCGTACAAGAGCCGATAAAGACATGCTGGATGGCAATAGATGTAATTGGCTGACCTTCCTCTAAGCCCATATAAGCAAGCGCTTTTTTCAGCGCCTGTTTATCGGATTCGCTCGCGTAGTCAGCAGTTGTTGGTACAGTTTTTGATACCCCTGTTCCCATTGCTGGATTCGTTCCCCAAGTGACAACAGGCTCAATTTCATTCGCATCAATTTCCAATACAACATCATAGCTACAATTCGCATCTGATGCGAGGCTTAGCCAATAGGCTGCTGCCTCCTCAAATTGCTTTTGTGGTGCAAAACGACGTCCGCGTAAAAACTCAACTGTCTTTTCATCGGGTGAAATTAAGCCCGCTTTTGCACCGGCTTCAATCGACATATTACAAATCGTCATGCGCTCTTCCATTGATAATGCACGAATTGCCTCACCAGTGTATTCCACGATATGCCCTGTTCCTACACCAATTCCCCATTTCGCAATAATCGCTAAAATAATGTCCTTTGCGGTTACACCAGCACCAAGCTCACCTGTCACGCGAATTTCCATTGTTGGTGGCTTCGTCTGCCACAGTGTTTGCGTCGACAAGACATGCTCTACCTCCGATGTCCCTATACCAAAGGCGATTGCACCAAATGCTCCATGGGTAGATGTATGCGAGTCTCCACAAACAATTGTTTTGCCTGGCTGTGTTAAGCCTAGCTCAGGCCCAATTACATGGACAATTCCTTGATCTGGATGCCCCATATCTGCAAGCTGTACACCAAATTCCTTCGCATTATCCGCTAATGTGGTAATCTGCTTTTTTGCAATAGGGTCGTTAATCGTCGGCAAATTTTTCGTTGGTACATTATGATCCATCGTTGCGAAACATAGATCTGTACGACGCACTTGACGATTATTTAAACGTAGCCCTTCAAATGCCTGCGGGCTTGTTACTTCATGAATTAAATGTAAATCAATATAAAGTAAATCAGGCTTGCCTTCTTCACGATGTACGATATGTGATTCCCAAATTTTTTCAATAATATTTTTTGCCATTGTAGTCACCAATCCTTAAATATACGAAATCATAATGCTTTCTGACACGAAGCTCGTATCAATTTCATTAATCACTTTATCTGTCCATTCATCTGTAGATAAAACGCGTGTACCATCCTGTGCTAAATCGGCTGTGAAATAACCGTCATCAAATACGGCACTTACCGCACGCTCAATTTCTGCAGCCTCTTCTTTTAAGCCGAAAGAATATTGCAGCATCATCGCAACAGATAAAATAGTTGCCGCTGGATTAGCAATTCCTTGCCCTGCAATTTCTGGTGCAGAGCCGTGTACAGGCTCATATAAACCAAAATTATCACCGCGAATCGAAGCGGATGGTAATACACCTAAAGAACCTGTAATAACAGACGCTTCATCGCTTAAAATATCACCAAACATATTTTCTGTTACAACAACATCATATTGACTTGGATTTGTAATAAGCTTCATCGCTACGGAGTCGACTAAATTGTGCTCCACTTGCACATCAGGGTAATTTTTCTTCTTTTCTTCTACAATTTCACGCCATAAACGTGAAGTATCTAATACATTCGCTTTATCTACAGAGCAAAGCTTGCCTCGACGCAATCTCGCTAGCTCAAACGCATTCTCCACAATACGTTCAATTTCCCCGCGTGAATACACGCATGTATCAACAGCAGCTAGCTCTGTTTTTTTACGTGGTTCACCGAAATAAATGCCGCCAGTTAGCTCCCGTACAATCATTAAATCAACATTTTCCGCAACCTCACGCTTTAATGGAGAAGAAGCTAGTAAACTAGGGAACGCCTTCACTGGACGGAGGTTAGCGAATAAGTCGAAATGCTTACGAATTTGTAGCAGGCCTTTTTCTGGTCGTAAATGTGGTGGATTATTATCCCATTTCGGTCCACCGACTGCACCTAATAAAATAGCATCGCTTTGCTCGCACATTAAAATTGTTTCATTTGGCAGTGGGTTATTAAACTGATCAATTGCTGCACCACCAATTGCGCCGTATCCTAAATGAAATGTATGATTGAAACGCTTGCCAATCACTTGTAATACTCGAACTGCTGAAGCAATTACTTCAGGTCCAATGCCGTCTCCAGGTAATACCGTAATTTTCTTTTCCATAAAAAACACCTATCCTTCTCGCGTATATCGTCGCGTTATTCTTTGAAGTTACATGGGGATGGTTTGTCAAACCCGTGTTCCTACAAATGCATCCCCATGGCATTTGTTACACGGTCGGTTGGTGTGCGCGAATACTTTGCTGAATCAATTGTCGATTAATTGCATTTAAGTAGGCCTTTGCAGATGCTTCTAAAACATCCTGAGCAGCATCGCGCCCAATTGTTGTATAGCCGTGATAGCGTAAATTAATGACTGCCTCCCCTAGAGCATCGCGCCCTTTGCCAACAGATGTAACACGATAATCTAAAATATTGACTGTGCCACCTACTAATTGCTCTAATGTGTTGAAAATTGCTTCGACTGAGCCGGAGCCAGTTGAAGCGGCTGTTGCAAGGTCACCATTTGGTGTAGCAACAGCAACAGTTGCGGTTGGAATATTTTCTGTTCCGTATTGCACTTGTACACTTTTCAACACATATAACGGAACATCCTCCACTAAAACTTGCTGCTCTGTTAATAAAGTAACTAAATCCTCTTCTGTAACCTCTTTTTTACGGTCCGCTAATTTTTTGAACTCTGCAAATGCTTTGTTTAGCTTTTCGTCCGATAGCTCATAGCCCATTTTCACTGCACGGTCGCGGAAGGCTGCACGTCCCGAATGCTTCCCTAATACTAATGGCACTTCATCCTCACCAATTAATGCAGGTGAAATGATTTCATAGGTTTCAGGGTTTTTCAGCACGCCATCTTGGTGAATGCCCGATTCATGCGCGAAAGCATTGCGTCCAACCACCGCTTTATTTGGCTGGATAACGACACCTGTTAAACGGCTCACCATTTGTGATGTTCGTTTAATTTCCTTTAAGTTTAAGCCTGTTTCAAATGGATAAATATCTTTGCGAATATGTAACGCTACGCCTATTTCCTCAAGCGATGCGTTACCAGCTCGTTCACCGATACCGTTTATTGTACACTCCACTTGGTCTGCACCGTTTTGAATTGCTGCAATCGAGTTTGCGGTTGCCATACCTAAATCATCATGACAATGTGCAGAAAACTTTACATTGTCCGCCCCCCGCACATTTTCACGTAAAAACTTAAATAGTTCACCATATTCCTGTGGCGATGCATAGCCAACAGTATCTGGTACATTAATTGTCGTTGCTCCTGCTGCAACAACCTCGTTAATAATTTTCACAAGGAAGTCGCGCTCTGAGCGGAAGCCATCCTCTGCTGACCATTGGACGAGCGGGAAAAATTTCTTTGCATATTTCACCGCTTCTACTGCCTGCTCCACAACTTGCTCAGGCGATTTTTTCAGCTTGTATTCCATATGAATAGGCGATGTTGCTAAAAATACGTGAATATGTGGTTGTTCCGCTACTTTAATCGCTTCCCAAGTAGCGTCAATATCCTTTTGAACGCAGCGAGCTAAACCTGTAACAATCGAATTTTTCACAGTGCTTGCAATGCGATGAACGGCATCAAAATCACCGGGTGAAGAAGCAGGAAACCCTGCTTCAATAATTGTGACACCTAACCGCTCTAGTTGCTTCGCGATTTCAATTTTTTCTGCTGTGTTTAAATTAATACCCGCTGACTGCTCTCCGTCTCGCAGCGTTGTATCAAAAATATCAATCTTTCGCACTATTTCACCACTACCTTCTCTTTACCTGCTTGAATGAATGGCATCATTGCACGCAGCTTACGCCCCACTTCTTCGATTTGATGATTCGCGCCTGCTTCCTTATATTTTGTATAGCGTGGACGACCTGTTTCATTTTCTTTAATCCAATCTTTTGCGAATGTACCGTCTTGAATATCTTTTAATACATCTTTCATGCTTGCTTTTACTTCATCCGTAATAATGCGTGGGCCACTCACATAATCGCCCCATTCCGCAGTATCTGAAACAGAGTAGCGCATTGTTTCCATTCCGCCTTCAAACATTAAGTCAACAATTAGCTTTAGCTCATGCAATGTTTCGAAATAAGCTAATTCTGGTTGGTAACCTGCTTCAACTAACGTTTCAAAGCCTGCTTGCACTAATGCTGTTGCCCCACCACAAAGTACTGCTTGCTCACCGAATAAATCAGTAACTGTTTCTTCAGCAAATGTTGTTTCTAGTAAACCACCACGTGCAGAGCCGATGCCTTTACCATAGGCAAGTGCTAAATCCTTCGCTTGACCTGTCGCATCTTGATGGATTGCAAATAAGCCAGGTACGCCTGCTCCTTCTGTATATTGACGACGCACTAAATGACCTGGGCCCTTTGGAGCTACTAAAAATACGTCGACATCCGCTGGCGGTGTAATTTGCTCAAAGTGAATGTTAAAGCCATGTGCAAACATTAATGCTTTACCAGCTGTTAAGTGTGGTGCGATTTCTGCTTCATAAACAGCCTTTTGACGCTCGTCTGGTAATAGAATTTGGATAATATCTGCCGCCTTCGCTGCTTCTGCAACAGATGTTACAGCTACACCATCTTCTTTTGCTTGGTCAAATGACTTACCTGGGCGAACTCCTACAACTACATCAAAGCCCGATTCTTTCAAGTTTAACGCGTGCGCATGACCTTGTGAACCATAGCCGATAATCGCGATTTTTTTACCTTTTAATACTGCATCATTGATATTTTGTTCATAGTACATTTTTGACATGGAAAATTCCTCCTGAAATTTAATTGTTTTTTATATGCTAAACTATTTTGTTATTTCAAAATAGAGAGCTGCGGTATATCTGTTTTTTGAATTTCACGTACAGCAGCAGTTGCTCCAGTACGCGTTAACTCCTTAATGCCGTACGGTCGAATTAATTCGATAAAGGCATCAATTTTTTCTGGGTCACCAATAACCTGATAGGTCACCACATTTTTCGCTGTATCAACTACTTGTGGTCGGAATGGTTCAACAATCGCATTCATCTCTGCTCGCAAGTTTGCTGGTGAGATGACTTTTACTAAAGCCAGCTCGCGTACGATAATCGCTTTATCTGTAATATCATTAACCTTTAGCACATCGATTTGCTTTGATACTTGCTTAATCAGTTGCTCGATTTTACTTTCATCCTCCACATGTACGACAAATGTCATTTTTGAAAAATTTGGCTGCTCAGTGTGGCCAACTGTAATGGACTCAATATTAAATTGACGCTTCATTAAAAGTCCGGTGATGCGGTTTAACACACCACTTTGATTAATTACGGTTACAGTAATAACACGTCTCATCCTTTTTTCACTCCAATCATTTCATGCAGCCCTTTGCCCGGTGCTACCATCGGATACACATTTTCAATTTGCTTTACTCGGCAATCAATCAATGCTGGTTCGTCTGAGTTGATTGCTTCTGCAAAAATGCGCTCCGCCTCTTCTAATGTGTCGATGCGATATCCTTTAATGCCGTATGCATCCGCTAACTTAACGAAATCTGGCTGAACAGGCATTAATGATGAGGAATAGCGCTCCTCATAAAATGTTTGCTGCCATTGTCGCACCATCCCTAAGCAGCTATTATTTAAAATGACGATTTTCACAGGTAATTCAAATTCCTTTAATAAAGAAAGCTCCTGTGCTGTCATTTGGAAGCCTGCATCGCCGCAAATGGCAATAACCTTTTTATCAGGCTCGGCAAACTGTGCACCAATTGCTGCCGGGAAGCCGAAGCCCATCGTCCCAAGCCCCCCCGATGTAATCCAGCTATGCCCATTGTTTAAAGCATAGTACTGCGCCGCCCACATTTGATGCTGTCCAACATCCGTCGTAACAATGGCATCGCCCTCCGTAATACGATGAATCATTTCAATTGCTTGCTGTGGCAATACCTCCTCACCAGCTTCCTCATACCATAATGGATATGCTTGTTTATTGCTTTCTAAATAAGCAATCCATTCTGTCGTATTCGGTGCATCAAAATCTTTTTTCAGTAGCGCGTTTAGCGCCTCTTTTGCATCCGCCACAATTGGAATGTCTGTCGGCACATTTTTACCGATTTCAGCAGGATCAATATCGATATGAACAACCGTCGCATTCGGTGCGAATGTTGCTAAATTTCCTGTTAGACGATCATCAAAGCGAGCGCCAATATTAATGAGTAAGTCGCAATTTGTAATCGCATCGTTCGCTGTAAATGTCCCATGCATACCTGCCATACCGTAAAACAGTTCATGTTGACCATGAATGCCGCCTAAGCCTAGCAATGTGTTAACGATTGGCAATTGGTACTTTTCAATGAATTCTGTTAATTCTTCGCGTGCATCTGCAAAAAGTACGCCAGCCCCTGCTAACACAAGTGGCTTTTTAGCATTGGAAATAGCTTGAATTGCCTTTTGAATTTGTAAATAATTCGGCTTATATGTTGGCTGGTAGCCTGGCAAATAAATTTCTTCAGGAGCCTTTGGCATATCACCTTCTGTGAAAATCGCTTGTGACACATTTTTTGGGAAATCGATAACAACTGGTCCTTTGCGCCCTGTATTAGCAATATGAAACGCCTCTTTAACAATGCGTGGTATATCACGAATATCTTGCACCTGATAGTTATGCTTCGTAATCGGTGTCGTAATGCCCATAATATCTGCTTCTTGGAAGGCATCAGTGCCAATAACAGATGTCGCCACCTGCCCTGTAAAAATAACGAGTGGTAAAGAATCAATCATTGCATCTGCAATACCTGTTACGAGGTTTGTTGCACCCGGTCCACTTGTTGCAATAACAACACCTGCTTTATTCGTTACACGCGCATACCCCTCTGCTGCATGAATAGCCCCTTGCTCATGACGTGTTAAAATGTGACGAATAGGATTGCGGTACATCGCATCATAAATTTGTAATACCGCACCACCTGGATAGCCAAATACAATTTCAACACCTTGGTCATGTAATGCTTGAATTAAAATATCTGCACCATCTTTTGGTTTTTTTATTTCTTCAACTTGTGTTTCCTCATGCCCCGTATCGCTTAGCGAAACATTTGCCGTCATAATAAACGCCTCCTAATGATTTTTAAATAAATAAAAAAGCCTTCTTTCTCCACACGCAAAAGAATTACTCTTTACGTAGGGATGAAAAAGACTTTCCATGGTACCACCCTTATTTATAGCATGACGAAATCATGCTACCTCAAGAATAGTGTTAATTCCTGTCATTCCACAATAATTGTGTGCAACTAAATGACAGGACACTATTCATTAATAACGAGCACTTTGACTATGCCCGAAGCTATCTAATGGCAAATTGCGTTTAATAGCTCACTCCGAGGGGATGTCGGAATTAGTTGTACCGCCGGCTTCCAGCAACACCGGCTCTCTGGTAGATACAAGTCTCTAATTCCTTTAACCTCATCAACGATTTGTTATATTTTCATCACGCCGCCTTGGGAAGCATTTGTTACTAATGCTGAGTAACGTGCTAACCAGCCGCGCTTAATTTTTGGTTCAAATGGTTGTAACTTTTGTCGGCGCTCCGCTAACACTTCGTCCGACACTTGTAAATTAATTGTTCTGTTTGGTAAATCAATGACGATTATATCGCCATTTTCTACTAAAGCAATTGGCCCGCCTTCTGCAGCCTCTGGTGAAATGTGACCGATTGAAATGCCTCGTGATGCACCTGAAAAACGTCCATCTGTAATAAGTGCCACTTTTGTTCCTAAGCCTCTGCCTTGAATTGCAGAAGTCGGTGCTAACATTTCTGGCATACCCGGACCACCCTTCGGCCCTTCATAGCGAATTACTACAACATGCCCTTCCTTCACTGTTCCACTATCAATAGCAGCTTGTGCCTCTTCCTGAGAATCAAAGACGATTGCTTCACCAGTAAATTCTTTAATGGAAGGGTCTACAGCGCCGACTTTAATGACGGAGCCCTCTGGTGCAATATTGCCGAATAAGACAGATAACCCACCAACAGGTGAATATGGATTATCCTTTGTACGAATGACTTGCTCATCCGTAATATGGTCGTTTTTAACGAGCTCACCCATCGTTAAACCAGTAATTGTTAAACGATTTGGATGAATGGCACCTGGGATTTTTGTTAGCTCATTAATAATCGCTTGTACGCCACCCGCTTTATTAATATCATCCATCGAAATATCGCTCGCAGGCATAATTTTTGCTAGGTAAGGTACACGCTCTGCCACTTTGTTAATATCCTCGATGTTATAGTCAATTTCCGCTTCATTTGCAATTGCCAATGTGTGTAAAACTGTATTTGTTGAACCACCCATTGCCATATCTAATGCAAATGCATCATCAATCGCTTCCTTCGTAATAATATCGCGTGGCTTTATATCCTCTTTTATCATTCGCACTAAATGGTGCGCTGCTTCTTTAATTAAACGGTGACGCTCCTCGCTTGTTGCGACGATTGTTCCATTGCCTGGTAATGCTACACCGAGCATTTCCATTAAGCAGTTCATCGAATTGGCTGTAAACATGCCTGAGCATGAGCCGCATGTTGGACATGCATTGTTTTCGATATCGAGCAACTCTTCTGCTGACATTTTGCCAGACTTATGTGCGCCGACACCCTCGAAAACAGAAGTTAGCGAAAGCTGTTTACCACTTGCTGAAGTTCCTGCTTCCATCGGACCACCTGATACAAAAACCGATGGTACATTTGTGCGGACAGCTGCCATTAGCATTCCTGGTGTAATTTTATCGCAGTTTGGAATATAAAATACTCCATCAAACCAGTGCGCATTTATTACTGTTTCAGCAGCATCTGCGATAATTTCTCGACTTGGTAGCGAATAACGCATCCCAATATGTCCCATCGCAATTCCATCGTCAACACCAATTGTATTAAATTCAAATGGAATGCCGCCTGCCTCGATAATCGCTTCCTTGACGACATCAGCAAATTCACGTAGATGCACATGTCCTGGAATGATATCAATATAGGAATTACAAACACCGATAAAAGGCTTATCTAAATCTTTCGCCTTCACTTTCCCCGTAGCATAAAGCAAACTACGATGAGGAGCACGGTCTACTCCTAGCTTAATCATATCACTTCTCATTTTTGAAACGCCCCTCACGTTTTTCCATTTGGTTATTTTGATTCAAATGTTATTGATTTATTTGATTGTCGCTATCATAGTACGAAAAAATAGGGACGTCAACAGGCTTTTTTTAATTTTTTAAACAATTCAAAAAAATCAAATAACTAGTAAGCGTTTTCATTGTGATAACGATGCGTTTTATTGTATTCCAATAATTTTTTCGTAATTATGACAAAATAAAGACAATTGTTTGTTGGGTCTGATTGCTTTTGGAGATGTTGGGAAAAAGTAGGCTACTACTACATTTCCCAACATTCGTTAATATGTTCTTAATACGGAGATATTTAATTAAAAATGCGGCGGAAATAACTTGTGACAAAAATATTGTTTGGGTCATGCTCATTTCTTAGCTCATTGAACGCAGCAAATTTTGGATAGTAATCACGTATATTAGTTGCGTCGTAATCATTTACTTTTCCCCAATGCGGTCTACCGTTATATTTTCTCATTAATACTCGAACCCAATCAAAATACGGAGTTTCATTCATTCCTTTATACATATGGAAAGCTAAAAAAGCGCTTTCCTCTCCTTGTGTGGGGCTTAACATCCCTTGCTCTCCTTTTGTTGTGCGACACTCAATCGGGAAATGAACAGTAAATTTACCCTTCTTTAATACTGCATGTATTTCTTCCATACAAGCTTCAAAATGCTGTAATGGTATTGCATACTCCATTTCAGTAAATTTGACGCTACGCGGGGAAGGAAACATACGGTAGCTTAAATCTGTCCGCACACCTTCAGACACAAGCTTTGAGCTAAGCTTACTAACAGAGCTGCTTGCTCGAGGCTGCCATTTGCAAAGCTCCGATATAACGTAAAATAAGCCATTTTCAACGAGCTGTAAATTCATTTCATTCAGATGGCGCTGCCACTTATTTTGCTCAACTGGTGCAACTTTATCCATTTTTTTCACTTGGATAAGGTCGCTGCCGGGGAAATAAAACCATTCTACATGACGATGTGTTCGAATAGTTTGTTGAAAATTTTTCAACGCATCCTCTAAATTCGTTTTTTCCGATACATAATGCAGACTATAAAGTGGCATAACTTGTATTGTGACAGTAACTAAAATACCGAGTAAGCCTATTGATACATGCAGTGCCTCCGATAAATCATCAGTACCTCGCTCATGTTCAATATATTCTCCTAAGCCATTGATAAAACCCCATTTTGTTACCATTGAAGAGAAGGAACCAAGTGTTACACCTGTACCATGTGTGCCTGTTGCAATTACACCTGCTAATGTTTGCGCTTGAATGTCGCCCATATTAATTAATGCGAGCTGGTGCTTTGCTAGTAATGGTCCTATTTCATATAAATAAGTACCGGCATAAAATGTAGCCGTTAAATTTTTAGTATCAACAGATAGTAAACCGCGCAAATTATGTAATGTTAGCGCTGTCTCTTCAGGCATTGCGACAGGGCTGAAGGAATGAGCAGCACCTGTAACGCGCAATGTTTGTTGTTTCTTCATATTTTTTATAATTTGCTGAATTGCCTCGATTGATGCAGGTGCATGATATGTAGATGGATATGAAACGATATTATTCGCCCAATTCGTCCATCTTTTTCCCTGCTGCCAATTATTCATAGAAAACATTGTCGCTCACCTCGATATGTCAGTATAGGTCCTGCATAGCACATGTTACGTGTACCGTGCAAAACAGTAAATCGTTCACATAGCTCGCCCGCTTTAGCATGTCTTAAATAAACTGTATCACCAATTGTTAAAGAACCGGTTGAATCAATAAAGGGTGTTTGTACTTCCCCAGCACCCTCCAATGGCAATAGCTGATAATTTTCATTTAAAAATACTGGTGCACGATCTTCACCGATAGCGCCTGAAGCGATATAGCCTCCTCCTTGGCAAACAAAGGTATGTGCATCAAATTGGCGTGTAACACGCAAGGCAAAGCCGACAGCGGGTTGCAAATTTAATGTATCATAATGATCAAATAACGCAGGTGCAAAAAAGGCAGAGCCGACTGTTGCTTCAGTAATTTCCTGCTGCTCGCAGGTATAGGTAATGCTTCCTGAGCCACCACCATTAACAAAGGCCACTGGCGCAATTGATTTCACATGTGCAACAGCAAGCCGCCTAAAAGAAGTGATTTTCTCTATTGATTGCTTTTTTAGCTGACGCACTACTAAACCTTTCGCACGCATTTTTCGAGAGTTTGCCAATGATAAATCTGGCACACCGGCTATTTGTGCCTCATAACCCATGAGTGCATGAATACGAATATTCGGATAATCTGTTAATTTATCTGTAAAATTTTTTAATTTTTGCAGTGAATCGAGTGGCGAACGCTTAGTCCCAAAATAAATCCATTTAAAATTTGTAGAGATATTAATATCAATACATATTTTTGCCATCGTCTGCATCTGCTCAGCACAATTTTGTAAAAGCTGAACTTGCTCGTATGCATCAACCATAAAGGTAATATCTTTTCCAGCTCTACTGTAGGCCAGTAATTTTTTTATATTATTTTCTTCAAAGGTTGGGTAACCTAGCAACAAATGATTGAATCCTTGTTCAATTAAATAAACGCTTTCTGCTGCTGTAAATGTCATTAAACCTGCATAATTTACTAATTTCTCCTGAATGTATTTTAAAACGCTAACGGAACGTACAGATTTTGTTGCAATTCTTACTGGCTTTGTTGCCAATCGATTAACGAAATCAATATTTTGGTCAAGTGCATCATAATCTAACCAAGCAAATGGACGCTCAATATGTTGGAACACATTTTCATATTTCTCCAATAAATTCATCCCCCTTTTAAATGTAGATTCGACTTTAATGGAGAAAAATCCTACCAACAAAAAAAGTTGATGAAAAGCTTCAATAACAATCACTTTTCACCAACTTTTTCATCTATAATTTTTTATGATAAGAAAATAAAATCAACAGCAACGTTTAACAGTACAATGGTGTGAACCAACGCGAATAGCAAGCCTTGTCGATCAAGTTTCTTCATTAATTGTACATCCATATTCATCACTCCGTTGCTTTTCTTTTAGTATACTGTAAAAATATTAAATTAGCAAAATGTTTCGAATAGTCGGAAAAAATATTCCCTCCTGCAAGAAGAAGTTAAAGCCTTTGGCGTAATTCATTAAAATACAAACAATTCAAAAATTCATGCGTGGCCGGCATGTTGGATACTGTTGTAGTGCTTCTCAAAAAACTCACCCATCAAAAAATTCCTTGAAAACGGGGGAACACAAGGTTTAGTGGACTTTCCTCAGAATGAAAGTAAATAGATGTAATCTGAATTTCCATTGCACCGTAAGAGAAAGACACCATTTCGAGCAAACCCGTCCTCCTTATTTTACAGTTGTCATGACACATGGCATAATATTAGTTATAGCATTAAAGGAGGCTAATAAAATTGACAAAAGCATTACTCATTATTGATTATACGCATGATTTCGTAGCAGCTGATGGCAAATTAACATGCGGCGAGCCAGGACAGCAAATTGAAGGCAGAATGGTCGAGTTGATTGACAGCTTTTTAAAAAATAGCGATGTGGTAATTTTCGCCAATGATATTCATTATGAAGGTGATACTTTCCATCCAGAAACAAAATTATTCCCACCTCATAATATAGAAGGTACTAATGGACGTGAGCTTTACGGTGCTGTAAAAACAATTTATGAAGCGAATAAGAAAAATTGCATTTCCTTCGACAAAACGCGCTACAGTGCTTTCGCTGGCACTAATTTAGCCATTTTATTGCGAGAACGTAAAATTCAAGAAGTTCATTTAACGGGGGTCTGTACTGATATTTGCGTACTGCATACGGCGATGGATGCTTACAATTTAGGCTTTGATATCGTCGTTCATGAAGATGCCGTGGCGAGCTTTAATCCTGAAGGGCATACATGGGCACTAAAGCATTTTACAGGCTCACTCGGGGCAAGGGTTGTGTCCAAGGAGAGCTAAAAAAACTCATTTTAATTCAACGAATTTTGTACAGCATATAATGAAGAAAAAAATAGATGTTTAAATTCCGTTTAATTTGGTTATAACTAATTAAGCGCTATTATAACTTTAATGATCACAAAGGAGATGAACATCTATGATTAGCTTTATTTGGTATCTTATTATTGGCGGTCTTTTAGGTTGGTTAGCTGGGGTAATTTTAGGTAAGGATGTCCCTGGGGGCGTTATCGGTAATATTATCGCAGGTATTATCGGCTCTTGGATTGGCAGTATGATTCTTGGGAATTGGGGCTGGAGAGTTTCTGACTTTTACGTCTTCCCAGCACTAATTGGAGCCATTGTTTTAATATTCATTGTAAGCTTCATCATGAAATCGATGCGCAAAGCAATGTAAATTGTCTAGTTTACACAGCAAAGCAACCCTTTATAGAAACGAAAACTCAGCGCCTTTCGCAATATGGCTATGAGTTTTCGTTTATTTTTGTGCGCTTGCCTGCTGAAGAGCCACGCGCTCTAGCTCCTCGCTATGTGCACGATATTGCTTATAATAAAATAAAATATCTTCCACATATTTTTGACTATGATTATATTGATAGATAGCCTTTTTCAGCTCGCCTTTTGCCACACCTGCTTTCGATAAAAAATTAGCGGCTGAGTATACGGCATCTTCTAAGTCGTAAGGGTCCGCAATGCCGTCATCATTCGCATCCACACCATAGCCACCGTATTTCTTTATTATTTTAGGATTTGTTTTTTCCTCCTGCTTTATATTACCTTGTCCTAAGCCCGTACATGTTGGATGCTGCCACCCAACAAATGTGCATGGCATAAATTGCATATGCCCTTCTGCTCCAACGGGGGATTCAAGTGTCGACATCGTGGAAAAGCGTGTTTCTACTCGATGATGTGCTGCCAACAACGTCCAAGGAACACTATATTTTTCACCAGCAGCCATATAAATGGGAATATACTCAATAGGTATTTCTAAATCAAAACTCACTTGCAACTGGGGGGGTTTTTCCTCTTCAATAGCTGCTTCAAAAGCTGGTATTGGCTGCAATTCCTTCCATGCTAAATAGACAAAAAAATAAACTGTTATCGCAACAGGTACTAACAGCACGATAATCCATATTTGAATTTTTTGAGAAAGTAGCGGGTCCTTCTTCCCCTTCTTCTTTTTCCCCATTTTTCTTATCCCCCATTTTAACAACAGCGAGCTTATCGCTTAATTTTGTTACAAGCTTATTATCGATAAAATATGAAATTTGTTTAATTTCATTTTAAGTGGTAATTTAATTATATTCTACTATTTCATTTATTTAGGTTGCGAAATAAAATAAAAGCATCTAAAATACTTTTTTGGATAATACATAAGAGGAGTGTTGTGTCATGTGGAAGGACTTTAAAGAATTTGCTATGCGCGGTAATGTGATCGATTTAGCAGTAGCGGTTGTGATAGGTGCTGCATTCGGTAAAATCGTCTCATCATTAGTAGACGATATTATTATGCCATTGATTGGTGTATTAACAGGTGGCATCAATTTTTCAGAAAGCTTTGCATTTGGTAGTGGAGATGCACAAGTAAAAATCGGTGCATTTTTACAATCCATTATCGACTTCACATTAATCGCCTTTGCCATCTTTATCGCAATACGCTTAATGAATAAATTAAGCCGTAAAAAAGAAGAGGCGGCTGTAGAAGCAGCACCAGAAGTCGACTCAAAAGAAGAGCTTTTAAAAGAAATCCGCGATTTATTAAAAGAAAAGCAATGAGGTGGCGTCAGACAAGTAGTGCATTATCTACTTGTCTGACGTTTTCGTTACAAAAAGAATGTGCTGAAAGCAGTTAAAAAATTTACAAATCGGGCGGCTTCGTTTTACAAGTTTAATGAAAGCTTGATTCTCACCATGTCAAAGAAATCCCGCTAACCCTAAAGTTTCTCTCGTTTTCAAAGAAGTGTCTTGCTATTTTAACAAACACATTCCTTGACGAAGCGCTTAGCAACAGCGTCCAAAATGCCAGCTATGCACGGCTTTTTGGGCGCTCTCATTTTCTTGTATAATTAAATTCATAGAAAAGCTATTGATACGATACGTTATAAATGATAAATTGGTTTAATAGTCGGAACATTCTTATGTTTCGAGAAATACTATTGATAGAAAGAGTGAGTTTATGACAAAGCAGCGTATTGAAACAACATTAGTGCAACTAGGTAATCATAGCGACCCGAAAACAGGAGCTGTCAATCCCCCACTTTATTTCTCAACAGCATATAAACATGATGGAATCGGAAAATCTACTGGCTACGATTATACGCGTACAAAAAATCCAACACGTACAATTTTAGAAGATGGGATTGCAAAGCTTGAAGGTGGCGATGCAGGATTTGCTTGTAGCTCTGGTATGGCTGCAATTCAACTCGTCTTGTCATTATTTAAACCAAATGATGAATTGATTTTACCTGAAGATTTATATGGCGGTACATATCGTCTGCTAAAAACGTTTTCAGAAAGCTATAATATTAAACCTGTCTATGCTACATTTACCTCTCTTGAGGAAGTAAAGGCACTAATTAACGAAAACACACGTGCTTTATTCATTGAAACACCTACAAACCCATTAATGCAGGAAATTGATTTAATTGCATATGCGGAACTTGCCAAAGCACATAACTTACTATTAATTGTTGACAATACGTTCTACACGCCTTATTTCCAGCGTCCAATCGAGCTTGGTGCAGATATCGTACTACATAGTGCTACAAAATACATCGGTGGGCATAATGATGTTTTGGCAGGGCTTGTTGTAGCGAAAGGGCAAGAGCTATGTGAACGCCTTAGCTTTTTCCATAACGGGGTCGGTATGACATTAGGACCAATGGATGCATGGTTATTAATTCGCGGATTAAAAACATTGCATTTACGTTTAAAGCAGCATGATGCAAATGCCAAGAAAATTGCAGCTTATTTAGAGCAGGAACCATTAGTAACAGATGTGCTTTACACAGGGAAAGGTGGCATGCTTTCATTCCGTGTAAAAGATGCTGCAATGATTGATCCATTCTTGCAAAATATTAAGCTTATTACATTTGCTGAAAGCCTTGGCGGTGTGGAAAGCTTTATTACGTATCCAGCAACGCAAACACATGCAGATATTCCATACGAAGAACGAGTAGCACGCGGCGTTTGTGACCGCCTATTACGCTTCTCCGTTGGCGTGGAGGAAGCGGAAGATTTAATCGCAGATTTACAGCAAGTATTCGATTTACTTAGAGAGGGAGGGTTTTAATGACGAATCTTGAGACGACGCTTATTCATGGGGCGATTCGAGAAGGCTATGCAGATAAAAAAGGTGCTGTCAATGTGCCAATCTATTTAGCTTCTACCTTCCATCAAGAATCAATTGATGAATTCGGTGAATTTGACTATGCACGCTCAGGCAATCCGACACGTGATGCTTTAGAACGAGCAATTGCAGAGTTAGAGGGCGGCGACCGAGGATTTGCCTTTGCTACAGGTATGGCGGCGGTAACTGCTAGTTTAATGCTGTTATCAAGCGGTGACCATATTGTTATTACAGAGGACGTTTATGGGGGCACTTACCGTTTCGTCACAAAGGTGCTGCCGCGCTTTGGCATTACACACACATTCGTTGATTTCACAGATTTAGAGGCTGTGCGAGCTGCTGTAAAGCCCGAAACAAAGCTCCTTTATATTGAAACACCTTCCAATCCAACACTCGGCATTACCGATATTCGGGCGGTTGTAGAAATTGCCAAGGAGCATGGGGCATTATCCTTTTTAGATAATACATTTATGACACCATTACATCAGCGACCTTTAGATTTAGGCGTGGATATTGTCATACACAGTGCAACTAAATTTTTATCAGGGCACTCCGATATTGTTGCAGGGCTTGCGGTGACTAAAACTGCTGAGTTAAGCGAAAAGCTATACTTTATTCAAAACTCATTTGGCTCTGTTTTAGGTGTGCAAGATAGTTATACTTTAATCCAAAATATGAAAACGACAGCCGTCCGCTACAATGAATCGAGTCGTGTGGCGATGAAAATTGCGCACTACTTACAGGCGCACCCACTTGTTAAGCAAGTATATTACCCGGGTCTAGAAACACATCCTGGCTACGCCGTTCATGCGGCACAAAGTACTTCTGCTGGTGCGGTTCTTTCATTCACCCTACCTAGCTATGAAGTAGCAAAGAAATTTGTCGAGGCGATGAAAATCCCTGTCTTTGCAGTAAGCCTCGGTGGCGTTGAATCAATTTTATCGTATCCTGCCAAAATGAGCCATGCGGCAATGGAGCCCGAGGAACGTTTAAAACGTGGCATTACAGACGGCCTTCTCCGCTTTTCCGTTGGCTTGGAAAATGAAGAAGATTTGCTTGCAGACTTTGCCCAAGCATTGGAAAAAGCTGCACAATAAAGAAAAGCTGAAAATAAATAAATCATCGGAATTAGCCACAAAAGATGCGTTATGAATGTCTTTTGTGGCTAAAAGCTTTCCAGCACCACTTCTCCATAAGCAAACACTTTATCAAAACACAAAAATAAAGCATTTGGAAAGCCTGCCACTGCACGGCTTTCCAAACGCTCCTATACTAAAATACAGATGAAAACCCTATTTTAGCATTTCCATTGCCTCTCTTTTACTAAAGGATAACACCATTAAATCCTGTGTCCATCATATTTTCAAAGTAAGCACCATCTATTCTCCACATGCAAACACCTAAAAAGCGTTCAGCAAGCCTGCCACCGCACGGCTTGCTGAACGCCCTTACTTACGTTCTTCAATTAACGTCTCTAAATCAATAGCAATTGTATCATAGGAAACACCGTCTACGGTTTCCGAGTAGCCAGAATAGTTTTTCACTGCAATTCCTGTTTCATCAACTAAATAAAAAGTATTCATATGCATAATTTGATCATCACCCTCTACTTTCTTAATAAGGGTTTTAAAGGATTTCAAACCGAATTGCTCAATAAATTTTTGATCATAGCCCGTAACAAGCTGCCATTTTGACTCATCTGCAACCCCGTAGCGACTTAAATACTCCGTTAGTACTTCTGGCGAATCATTTTCAGGATCAACTGAAAATGCTACGATATTATAATCCTCAACGCCCTCTTCTACTAAACGATCTTGAATTTCAGCCATATTATTTGTCATCGGTGAACATATCGTCGTACAGTTTGTGAAAATAAACATTGCAAGCCAAGGCTTTCCTTTCAAGCTGTCCAATGTCACTTCTTCACCGCGATGATTCGTTGCTGTAAAATCAGAAACCTCATATGATGTCGTTGGCTTAAATTTATAATTACTACATGCCGCTAAAATCATCGTTAATAACAATAGCACCACAATATGTTTTCTTTTCTTCATCATCTCTCGCTCCACTCTCTAATCGTTAATTTTATCCCGTATTAACAGGCTGTAAGACCCCGACTGGTGAAACTACCAATCAGTGGGGGGTGTACGAAAACCCCCACTGATTGAAGGTTCACTTTATCTTATCGAATTCAGAAAGCGAATACAATAGGTTTGACAGTGAAGACTTTCTGACGAATTTGTGAATCAGCATTTCACAAACAATGGCGTCCTAAAAGCGTGCATAGCACTGCTTTTTAAGCGTTTCATTTACGTTTTATTGAAATAACAGCCCTTTAAAAAAGCAAGATGCCTGTTATCAATTGCATCTCGCTTTGGTTTTTCCTATCTAACCAGTAGAAGTTAACCTAAAATCGTCACATCCTATGCTTAGCCCAACACAATGCTAGCCATAGATTTATTAGTTGCTCTTTTCAGACAGCTCCCTCCCTATTATTGATTGAGCAATTTTATCGAAGTCAGCACTTCATGAATCGCCTCAAGCTTGCTTTCAATACGATACAATAAATAAAAAGAGACAAGTATCGGAAATCCTAAATCTTGTATCATCGTTACCCATTGCTCTATTTTTAGCCCCTCCTTCTTGAGAAAAGAAAAGAAAAAACTGTTTAAAATGGCGTATATTTGGGACAGTCCTAATAAATATGTGCTTTTCATCTCTACGACGCAGGGAGCCGCCCTTAAATTACTTTTCAGACGGCTCACCTTCTAAATAGTCAGTACTTTATTGCTGTTACAACACATTAAATTCCTTTACTGTACGACTTACGATACGTGCTGCTTTTTTTGCTACAATAGTTACATTATCGCGCATAAACACATTTTGCTCGATAATTGTTTGCATTGCAGCAACCACCTCTGCATCCGTTAAGTTAGCTTTCGGCTGTGCTACAGACAATGTAAGTGTTTTTTCATCTGCAAGTTGAAAAATAAGCTGTAATGTATTTGTCATTCATTCCTCCTCCTTTCTACACGAATTTCTAGCCTGCCCCTAAGCTACTACAATGCGTTGTTTATCCGAGCGTGTAATTGTTACTAACGGATAAATGCTTAAGCTAGCTATTGCAGTTGCTACAGCTGCAAGCTGTTCTGCCGTTGCAGTAGATTGAATATTGCGGTATGAAGCTGTTTTATAAAGTGCTTTCCCGTCTGCATTCGTACCAACTTCAAATTGAAGCGTTACTGTTGCTTGCTCAAATTCATATGCTGTCATCTCGCTCCCTCCTTTCACTAACTTATATGGCAATTTGAAGGGAAAAAAGGGACAAGCTTTAAAAAGTTATTTTTCAGTATTTGAAAATGGCTACGCTTTTTGACAAGTTTCCTAGCAAATCATAGGAATTACTTGAAACATTTCGGATGCTAAATAAGGCAAAAGCTTTTATAATAGAGAAAGAGATTGTAAAGAGGTGAATTATTTTGCTTAGTGGCTGGTTTTTATTATTTATCGCTTTTTGGGTTATTGTCATGATAAGCTTGCTAGCAATTGGCGGCTTTTTCATGTTCCGTAAGTTTTTAAAGCGGATGCCGAAAGAGGATGGTAAATCGGATTTAGATTGGCAGGAATTTTATTTAGATAAAACAATTCATTTATGGGGAGAGGACGCAAAAAAATTACTGAATGAACTTACTTCCCCAGTCCCTGAGCTGTTTCGCCAAGTAGCGAAGGAGAAAATTGCAGGGAAAATTGGCGAACTGGCATTGCAGGAGCATGCTACTGCCATTGATCAAGACCTACTTATTCGTGGCTATATTATCGCAACACCAAAACGCGACCATAAGTTTTTACGCAAAAAGCTGGATGAAATGGAGATTGATATAGCACCATACGAGCATTTGTTTTAACAGAGGCGTTCAAAAAACGTGCTTACACACGGCTTTTTGTTGTAAGAATAACCATTTAAAAAGAAAAATAGCTAAGGAGGGATTGATAAGACCCCGCCTTAGCTATTTATTTATACATCCAGTGTTTTTTCTAGCTTTTTAAATTGCCATAGCATCGCAATGCGCCACGGCACAATCATTGCAAACGCTAAAATCCAAAACATGCCGCCAAGCTCACCTATATCTAAGCTATTTGAAAAGATTAATTTTAATATGATTCGAAGTATAAGCAAGCCAATTAAAATAAAGAAAAAGGCCTTTGAACGCTTTAAAAAAATCGCCCCTTGACGCACTTCGAATTTAGATGTAGCAATTAATACGGTCGAAAAAATTAAACCGATTGCGGCTGCTTCTACAATTTGTAGTGGCGCAACACGAAATTCCTCAAAAATAAACATAAGTGCCCCTGTCGACATGGCGATTGGTGGAATAATGATTTTTCGGGCATTTACAGGTTTCTTCTGTGCACGCATACGAATAAACATAACAAAGGTCCCCATTAAAACCGCCATCACAGATGAGCCTATTATTAAATATTGAGAGGGGATAGTATTAAGCATTGTTTCCCTCCTGCTTTAATCAATTAACTCTTATTTTCAAATAATGTATCCACAATTTGTTTTAATTCCTCAGGTTTAAATGGCTTAACGACAAAATCTTTTACACCATACATTAACGCTTCCTTCACATGCCTCTGCTGCCCTAAAGCAGTAATCATAATAATACGGGCCTCTGGAAATTCCTCAATAATATGCTTCGAAGCCTCTAACCCTGTCATGATAGGCATCGTTAAATCCATCGTCACTAAATCAGGCTGCAATTCTTGAAAAAGTGCTATAGCCTTTTTACCATTTGCCGCTTGCGCTACAACTGTAAAACCCCAGTTTTCAAACAAGTTACTAATAAATGAGCGCATAAAAAGCGCATCATCAACGACCATAACTGTTGGCATAGCACTCCTCCCCTTTAACTAGAATCCTGTGAAACCGCCAAACAGTCCAGAGAATATACGAATAATATATTCTAAACCGTTAAAGAAGAGTAAAATACCGACAGCAATCATAATATATCCGCCAACTTTAACGATTTTTTGGCTATTTTTACGAATCCAATTCATTCTCGTTATAAAGAATGATAACACAAAGAACGGAATCGCAAAACCAAAATAATAGGCAAGCATATACCATAGCCCAGCATCAGGCTTCGTACTCGCCAATAAAATGATAGAGGCTAAAATCGGTCCTGTACAAGGTGTCCAGCCTGCCGCAAAGGCTAAGCCAATTACACCTGAACCAAAATAACCCGCTGGACGATTTTTAAATTGAAATTTATGGTCCTTCGCTAAAAAGTCAATTTGTAGCCAGCCGACAATCATTAAACCGAATAAAACAATTAAAATCGCACCAACTTGGCGCAACAGCTCTTGATATTGCAAGAAAAATTCATTGACGAATGTTGTACCAAAGCCAATGGCAATAAAAATAATCGAAAAACCGATTAAAAAGCTTAACGTATGTAAAACCGCCTGCTTTTGCATCATGCCTTTTTCTTTTGTTAATTCCGTCAAGCTCATTCCTGTTATGTACGATAAAAATGCTGGATAGAGCGGCAGTGTACATGGTGAAATAAAGCTTAAAAAACCCGCACCAAATGCTAATAGTATATTTAGATCCACACCTGTATTCATATTTCTTTTTTCGCTCCCTTACTGTCATGCTTTCATCGTATCAAATTGTACAAGAAAATGCGCTTGTTTCGACTGTGAAACTTTTATGGCAAAATAGTGAAACAGCCTTTCATATTAATGGACTTACTTTCGGCTTTATGCTAGTTTGCGCTTTTTCATGAGCTGCTCTCGCAACGTAGAAAGGGAGAAAAGCGCGAGGGCTAACCAAATAGCGGAAAATGCCAATATCTCCATCTTTGTAAACGGCTCCTTATACAAAACAACACCTATTATTAACATCGTTGTCGGCGCTATATATTGTAAAAAGCCAATTAAATAAAGCGGAATGCGCTGTGCTCCTTTCGCAAAGCAAATCAAGGGAATTGCCGTCACAACACCACTTGCCATCAGCAATACGTCTGTCGATAAGCTAATATGTAAAAACGAAGCGGTTCCTTTTTGGAATAAATAGGCATATAAAATAAGGGCAATCGGCAATGTAAATAATGTTTCAATTGCCAAACCACGTAGTGCATCTAGCACAACCCTTTTCTTCAATACCCCGTAAGTCGCAAAGCTAAAAGCTAAACAAAGGGCAATCCAAGGAAGTCGTGCATAATTGATTGTCATAATAAGCACACCTACTAGCGCAATCAGCACAGCACCAAGCTGTACACGCGTCAATCGCTCCTTGAAAAAAAGCATCCCAAACAAAACCGAAATCAACGGATTAATATAATAGCCGAGGCTCGTTTCAAGCATTTGATGACTATTCACCGCATAAATAAAAACAAACCAATTGACCGTAATCATAAATGAAGCGGCTACTAACGAAACGAGCTGCTTTTTATGCTGCCATAAATACTGTAAATCGCCAAACAATGCGCTCCTTTGCCCAATCATCAAAATGGCAAGCACTGTAAAAATAAACGACCAAACAACACGCCCCACTAACACTTCTACACTATCAACATGCTCTAGTAGCTTCCAAAAAAGAGGCAACACACCCCACATCGCATACGCTAAAAATGTATACACTATTCCTTTTCTCTCTTCACTCATCTCAGGCATCTCCTATCTTCTCTCACGCTCCTATAATAACATAAAATATATTTCCTCCACTTCAACAAAGAGAAACTTTTTTAAAGCATTCGTAATAACAAAACGGATGTGGGGGAGCTGTTTCTCTCCTCATCCGCGCTTATCATCCTCGAGCTCCTCTTAGTTTAAAAGCCGTAATTCACACATCTAAACATACCTCCCTAGGAAGCATGATATTGGTCACTCATTTGTTGCGCGTGAGTGGTTTTTCGGTTGAAACAAAAATAGAAGTTCCATCACAACCATTCACGCCCATTCATCATTTCCATCACAATGCTATCTGTAATCAAAGGACTTTTGGACAACAATCAGTATAAAAATATTGCCTTAGGTACACATAGAAATATCATGACTTGCATATTGAATTATTTTAATAGTTTCATCGGATATGACTTTTGGGAAAATTCAACGAAACCCGATATTTATCAACTTACTTTTGATGGCTATCGTTAACTAAATATGCGAAGGTTGTATGATAGGTTTTCACTATAGAAAATGAAAAGTCCCCAATAGAACGACCATAAGTAAAACACCAAAGCTATCGCGCCTTGGTGTTTGTTTTTTATTTCTATAAGCTTGTTATACCGTTTTGTAATAAATACATTTTATAATACAAGCCTTGTTGTGCAAGTAGCTCTTGGTGTGTGCCGCGCTCTTTAATTTCTCCTTGGTGCAGCACTAAAATTTGTTCAGCATCTTGAATCGTTGATAAGCGGTGGGCAATTGCAATTGTTGTACGCCCTTTTCGCATTTTCTCTAAAGAATGCTGAATGGCAACCTCAGTTTCCGTATCAATAGCAGCAGTTGCTTCATCCAAGACAAGCACTTTTGGATTCGTCGCAATTGTTCGTGCAAATGCAAGCAATTGACGCTGCCCACTTGAAAATGTCGAGCCGCGCTCCGTCACCTTTTGCTTATATTTATCAGGTAGCGTATTAATGAACTGGTCTGCCTGCACAAATTCTGCAGCCTTCTCCACATCAATATCAGTTAACTCCTTATTATATAAACGGATATTACTTTCAATCGTTCCATAAAATAAAAACGGATCTTGTAGGACAAGCCCTAATTTATGGCGAATTTCCTCTTGGCTAAAAGCTTTAATTGACTGACCATCAATGCAAATATCACCTTTTTCAAACTCGTAAAAGCGCATTAATAAATTGATAATCGAGCTTTTACCGCTACCTGTATGTCCTACAAGTGCTACTGTTTCACCCGGATTAACTGTAAAGGAAATATTTTTTAACACATCCTTTTGCCCATCGTAGCTAAATGTCACATCTTTAAATTCAATGCGACCATCTGAAATTTTGCCAGCTAGATTTTGCTGCATTGGCTCAAGCTCCTCTTCATCTAATAAGATAAACACACGAGAGGCTGCAACGAGTGCCTGCTGGAAGATGGCTAAACGCTCCATCACTTGATTAATCGGCTCAAAGAAGCGGTTAATATACGTAATAAACGCATACACAACCCCTATCTCAACAGCTGTTTCTAGCGATGTTTTACCAAAATACAAAAGCAGTAGCACGATGGCTGCAAAATAAACCAAATCGACAACAGGACGTAGCAACAAGCTGTTTAGCTTTGTATTGTCCATCATTGCCTTATAGTGCTTTTCATTAATATCGTCAAACTCGTCATTAAAGCGCTTTTCTTGGCGGAATGCCTGCACAATGCTCATACCAGATAAAGATTCCGCAAGTTTAGCATTCAATTCACTCAGCTTTTCACGCATTTCCATATAAACGACTGAACTATATTTGCGATATAAATAAATAATATAAATAACGATCGGTAGCAGCACTAAAGCAAATAAAGCAAGTACAGGATTCATTAAAAACATTGCGATATAGACACCGACAATTAAAAACCCTGCCTGTACAAAGCTAATTAATACACCAACAAACATATCCTTAATTGCTTCGGTATCGTTTGTCGCCCTTGAAACAATGGAACCAGCTGGTACACGGTCAAAATAACGCATGCCTAGCTGATGAATTTTCGTAAATACATCAATGCGTAGTTGCTGAATAATTTTCAGCGCAATTTCCTGGAATTTCACTAGCTGCAAATAGCTAATAATTACATTTAGAATTTGAATTACCGCATAGCTAATCGCTAAAATGAGTATTGGCTTCGTTTCAAAATTGCCAATCGCTACATGGTCATCTAAAAAGATTTTAATCAGATACGGTCCGAGCACATCCCCAGTAACCGTTAAAACGAGTAAAGCAAGTGCAATAACAACCGCTTTTTTATGAGGAATTAAGTAGCGCAATAAACGTTTTAAAATAGCAGCTTGCTCTTTCCGTGAAAAGGTTGGCTGTTTTTCCATGCTACATTCCCCCTTTCTCTACTTGCTGTTCTAGCTGCTGTAATTCATACATTTCATAATAACGACCTCGTAAGCTCATTAACTCCTCATGTGTCCCTTTCTCCACAACCGTTCCTTCATGCATAACGATAATGATATGTGCATGCTGGATGGCACTTAGGCGGTGAGACGTAATAATCGTTGTTTCGTTTTCACGTGAAGCCTTTAATGCTTGTAAAATCGCTTCCTCCGTTTTCGCATCTACAGCCGACAGTGAGTCGTCTAAAATTAATAGCTCAGGCTCCATCATCAATGCACGGGCAATGGAAATACGTTGCTTTTGCCCCCCTGACAAAGAAACGCCACGTTCACCGACAATCGTGTCGTAGCCTTTTGTAAATTGTAAAATATCCTCATGAATATAAGCTAAGGTAGCTGCATGCTCCACCTTTTCTTTTGCTGCCTGCGGGTTTGTAAAGGCAATATTTTTGTAAATCGTTGATGAAAATAAAAAATGATCCTGTGGTACATAACCAATAGCCTCGCGCAGTGCCAGCATCGTATAATCATCAATTGAAATATCACCGTACGTAATATGCCCTTTATAGCCTTCAAATTCACGTAAGAGCAACTTTAATATCGCTGTTTTTCCAGAGCCTGTCTTACCGACAATGCCAAGTGTCTGCCCCTGCTGTAAATCAAAATGCACATTCGTTAAAGATGGCCTTGCATCGCCCGGGAATGTAAAGGAATCAACATGGAAAGATAAATGTCCTTTTGGTCGCACATCATATGCGCCCGTTTTATCTTTAATTTCAATCGGCTCATTCAATAACTGCTCGATGCGGTCATAGGAAGCAGAGCCTCGTTCCACAATATTAAATAACATGCCAATCGCTAGCATCGGCCAAACAAGCAAGCCTAAATATGTAGTAAAGGCAATTAAATCACCAATTGTCATTGCCTCTTCCATAATAAATTTGGCACCAAAAGCTAAACTCAAGAAAAAGCTAACGCCAATAACAAGGCTAATCGTTGGGTCAAAAAGTGAATCAATTTTTGCAACACGCATATTTTTCTCCACAACATCATCAGATAAACGTGTAAAGTCCTCGATATCATCACCCTGCTGCCCAAATGTTTTAATAACCTTCATACCTGAAATGCTTTCCTGCGTTTTATCGTTTAAATCAGAAAAGGCTGCTTGTGCATGGCGAAAGCGCTCATGTAATAGCTTGCCGTAATAGTTTGTCAGCAAGGCCATAAATGGCATCGGTATTAATGCGATTAGCGTTAAGCGCCAATCAATCGTAATCGCCATCGCTAAAATAACAAAAGTACCTGTCGTAATCGAATCAAATAATGTGAGTACACCCCCACCTGCCGTCTGCTGTACAGCGGAAATATCATTCGTGGCGTGTGCCATTAAGTCTCCAACACGTCGTTGTTGATAAAAGGAAGGCGACATCTTTGTAAAATGACGAAACAATTTTTCTCGCAAATTTTTTGCTAAATAGTTAGACGAGCCAAAAATCATTTTACGCCAGTAATAGCGCAGTACATACATCAATATTGCTACCGCAACAATTATCCCTACCCATTTTGTTAAAGAGCCTGCTGTTAACGTCCCATCACCGATTTCATCAATTGTATAACCAATTACTTTCGGTGGAACAAGCTGTAAAATCGCTACAAGCGTTAACATGAAAAGACCGATAAAATACTCGCGACGGCGCTCTTTAAAAAACCAGCCGAGCTTTCGAAATACTTTCATTGTTTCTCCCACCTTTATATTTTGACCTGCCTATTTTAACAAATATTCGAACATTATTGAATAGTATTTCAATTATTTGTTTCGATTTTTGAAATATTTCAGTCGAAGGGCTGAAGGGGCTGTCCAAAAAGCCGTGCATAACCGGCATTGTGGACAGTGGCGATAATGTTTTACAAAATATTGACTCAATTAAATAGAGAAGGCGTCTTTTAAAATGGGATGAACACTGGCTTTAGCAGTGTTACCCTTCAATAAAAGTAGGGCGATGAAAATCTTTATTTCAATGCGCTCTCAAAATAAAATGAGCTTTTCCGACAATCCTGACATCTTCTATTGAAGTTACTGTCAGGCGAATTGATTAACCTTGATTTTAAAAAGAACGCCTCGTATTCAAAGATAACTCTCGCTATATTTTCCCTAACCCCAGCTACCACACGGCATTTCGGTCACGCTCTGAAAGAAATACGTCCCATTCTCTTCACATAAAAAAACACCGCTAAAAGCAGTGTTTTCCTCTCATTTTCAAAGCCGGCTATCACACGGCTTACTGGACGCCCTTTATGTTGTTACTTTAAAGACCGTTTTAATTTTTTGAATTAAGCCACCTGTCGAGTATGTTAACACACTGCGTTTATAGAAGGAGATGCTTACTAAATACATTGCAAATGTCGAAGCGACTAAAATAGCTAAAGATAGTAGCGGCTCAAGCACCCCTAAATCTGTTGCACCGATGCGCATTGGCATAACCATACCAGATGTAAAAGGTACATATGAACCTATTTTTACTAATAATGTATCAGGATTAGATGTAGCTGTCACCATAATAAAGAAAGCGACAATGACTAAAATCATTGCAGGCATCATCGCCTGTGAAGCTTCCTCTGGTTTGGATACGAGTGAGCCAAGCAATGCACCAATAATTAAAAACAAGAAAATTGTGACAAGTAAAAAAGCTGCGACATAGAGTAAATATTGACCATGTAGCTCTGCTAAAATTTCACTAACCATCGTCCATTTCGCGCCGCCATCTGTTGTTTTCAATAAGATAAACAGCGTTCCAAATAACAATGCAAATTGTGATAATGCAACTAAAAAGATGCTTGTTACCTTCGCTTTAAAATGCGTTTCTGCCTTTACGCTAACAAGTAACATTTCTAATGCGCGTGAACCCTTTTCTGACGCTACATCAGAAGTAACAATTGATAAAAATGAAATAACAAATATATACACAAGGAAGCCAGCAACATATGATACGAACATCCCTGCTGATTTTTGCTCCTCTGACTTTCCATCCGTAGCCGCTTCATTTAACGTTTTCATGGAGATTTGCGGCGCGGCATTTAATAATTGTGCCGATTGCTCAGCCGTTAAATTCAATTGGTCCATTGCATAAAACTGCCCAATTGTATGTGCAGTAGTAGATAATTTTTGCTGCATTGTTAGCGGCAGTGGGTTAAGCGATAAAAGTTCTACCTCTAACGTCGCATTTGCTGCCGAAAAAACTACCGCTGCATCATATCCTTCATTTTTCAACGCTTGTTCCGCATCGGGGGTAGAAGCAAATTGGGTCCAAACAATATCTCCATCCTCCAGCATCTTGCCTACCTCAAAGCTTGTTGTATTCACATAAATAATTTCATCTGGCTGGCTTGAAAAGAGTGCTTCTTTTATATCAGACCAGAAGAAAATTAATGAAATCCCTAAAATATAAAGAACTGTAGTAATAATAAATGATTTCGCTTTTAACTTCTGCTTATAGTTTTCCTTTAATAAAATGAAAAACTTAGACATGATTGCCACCTACCTTGTCTTTGAAAATTTCGTCTAGTGACAAATAATCTAAACTGAATTTCTCAATATATGTACCTGCTGACACGACTTCAAAAATATCCTTCGCATAATGTTCATTTTCTAAAGTCAGTACATATTGATCTCTCTCTTCCTTCACAGATAGAACACCACGCAAGCCAGCAAGTGCCTCTTTTGACATCTGTGTACGAACCGTTAATTTCGTTTTGCCGTACTGCTTTTTCAAATCTAAGAGTGAGCCTGAAAACAGGGAGACTCCACGCTTTAACAAACATAAATGATCGCATAGCTCCTCGACATTATCCATTTGGTGACTTGAAAATAAAATAGTCATCCCTTGCTCTTTTAAAAATAAAATCGAATTTTTTAGTAAATCTTTATTCACTGGGTCAAGACCACTAAACGGCTCGTCTAAAATTAAAAACTTTGGTCGATGAATGAAGCTAGCAATTAACTGTACCTTTTGCTGATTTCCTTTGGATAATGTTTCAGCCTTATCATTGCGCTTTTCCTCAAGCTCAAAACGCTTAATCCAAAAATCTGCCTCTTTCTTGCAATCATCCTTTGTCATGCCACGCAGCTGTCCAAAATAAATCAATTGCTCCTCTACCTTCATTTGCGGAAAAATACCACGCTCTTCAGGTAAATAACCAAGCAAATCACGATTAACGCTCTTGATTGGGGCCCCTTCCCACGTAATCTCTCCCTCCGTCGTCTCCTGTAAATCTAAAATCATGCGAAACGTCGTCGTTTTCCCTGCACCATTTTGGCCTATTAATCCAAAAATCTCACCAGGTGAAATTGAAAAATCCAAGCTTTGAACCGCTGTAAAGTCCTTATAGCGCTTCGTTACATTTTGTAATACTAGCAACTAAGCCATCTCCTTTCTTTAACTCCGATAATCAATATACGGCTGGATTGTAAAAATGTTTCATAAATTCTCAAAACTTTTTATTCAACATGTTCTTTTTCAGTATAATAGAATAACATCGTTACATAACAAAATATACGAATCGGAATATTAGAAGGTGAAACAATGAACTTTGGAACAACATTACAGAAAATACGCAAAAATCGACAACTAACGCAAAATCAGCTAGCATGCGGCATTGCCCAACAAGGTACATACTCGCGTATTGAGCGCGGACAACTCGCAATAAGTGCCGAACGCTTGTGCAGTTTGCTGACAAGCTTAATATGACGGTAAATGAGTTTATTTATATCCATCTCCAACATCAAATTAGCGAGCGTGAAAAAATAACGAGAGCTTTTGCAGACATGGATTTGACAACCCCAATGGCAATTAAAAAGCAGTTGAAAATTGCACAGCATTATCTCGAGCAGCATGCAGACGATTATATCGAAATGCTCGTTGATGCTTACCAAGCACTACTTGTTTTAGTAGAGCAAGACGACTTGCAGAAAGCCCGTCTCATTGCAGAAGGTATTTGGGTAAATATGCAAAGATTAGATTATTCGTATATTAATGACCTAGAGCTTTTAAATTCTATCTTATTTTTGTTTCCGCTTGACTCAGCTGTGGAAATTGTAAAAGTAGTTATCAAACGTCTGGATATGTATAACGATTATTATAAAGACTTAACCTATTTAAAAATTTATTTTCATTTGAACTTGTGCATTATTTATTTGGAAAACAAGAAATACGCCATATGCCTTACAATGCTCGAGCGTGTCTATAAACAATTTAAAAGAAAGCTCTCTTACCAAATACTCAGCTATATTTACACATATAAAGCCATTTGCCTGTTTCATTTAGACCGCCAAAATAACGAAGAAATAAGCAATTTAACGACATTAATGAGGCTCTATGATGAGGAGGAAAATTTATCGGTGTTACTACATGAAATTTCCATTCAATGCAAAGAAAAAAGCGCAAAAAACTGTTCAAAAAGCCGTGTATAGCCGGCATTTTGAACAGTAGCGATGAAATTTCACAAATATTACTACATAAAAATAGGGAGCTTCCCTTTTAAAAATTTGATGAATATTGACTTTAGCAGTGTTACCCTCCAACAAAAACAGAGCGTTGAAAACCTTTATTTCAATACGATGTCAAAACAAAATGGACTTTTCAGGCAATCACTTTATTTACGGGCGAATTTAGAGGTTTTACGAGCGGATTTGTACTGTTTATGAGCGAATTTTGCCCTCAATTGAGCGATTCAATACTTTAGACCTAAAAACAAGCGGCAATCGCCTTACAGATTAAGGAAAAGTGTCGTTGATAGCATGCGACATCATATTTTGAATTAACGAAGCACACTTCAATAAGTATTGCTTGTGGTAAAGCATTTAAAAAAGCTAAATCTGTTCGTTGTTTTGCTCCACGATTGCGCAACCCACTCACCTGACTAATTGCCGCACTTATTTTAGAAGCAAGCAGTTCCATTTCTTTCCGTCTATAAAGCACCTCGGTTCCTAACCCATTATTCGTCGTCTGTGCAACTGCATTAAAATGCACACTGACATGCAGCCCCTTCCCTTTTTGATGTGCTGCAATTAAATAGTTTAAATTTTGCCGCTGATTTGTCGAACAATCATCTAAAATAATCCGTACTTTCATCCCCTTATTCTGAAGCAAACCTGCTACACATTTTACAACGCGCCTCGCCTCCGTCACTTCATCAATAATGCCCACTGCTCCTGTTCCTACATGCCAATGCCCTGCACTTAAATTCATTACCATTCCCCCTTTTTATTTAGATAGAAAAGGGCATATAAAAAAGGGACAGATAGAGCATTTCTCTCTACATATCCCGATTAATTTAAACTAATGTTTCAATACAAAGCTTAATAGCCATCGTTAAATCTGTTTGTGACCAGCTTGGCACTTTGCCATGCTCAATTGCTAGCTGGTGTGATGCTGGAATATGAATAAACCCTGCTGGGATAGAGCCTTTTGTTTCATATAACAATGTATACATTAATAAATTACACACATATGTACCAGCCGTATTTGATATTGCCGCAGGATAACCCGCTGCTGTTAGACGATTAACCATTTCTCGAATTGGCAATGTAGAGAAATAGCCATCTGCCCCGTCCAGCGCAATCGCTTCGTCTGTCGGCGTATGTCCTGAATTATCCTTTGCTCCATCCATCACATTAATTGCGATACGCTCAGGTGTAATTTTACTACGCCCGCCTGCAAGTCCAAGCGCTATTACAGCGTCAGGCTTTTCATCTATTAAAAGCTGACGAATCTGTTGCTGTGCTTCGGCAAACTCTACTGGCAACAGCTTTCCTACAATTTGATATGCCCCTATTTCCTCTCCGTTTAAAGCTTTAATAACTTCCTCAGTAGGATTTAATGTAAATTGTAAAAATGGCTCAAACCCTGTTAATAATAATTTTTTCAACGTTATTTCCCCCTATACTAAAAACCGTATTTTTTGAAAAGCTTATGAAGCAGTGTTTTGACAAAATAAAAAATAATAGCGGCACTCGCACCAAACAACATAATAACGCCTAATGGTCCACCAGATGCAGTAAAAAATAAAAAATAATACGGCAACATGAAGAATGCTCCAAATGCTGCATAAGCTAAAATTTCGAGTGAAGGCAGCTTCCAAAAGCGGTCAAGCAATATCGAAACCGCAATTCCCCCTACAAAATAGGCAGGCGCACTTAACAATAAAAACATTTGAAAAAGCTTCGAAAATGGAAATAAATCAACTTCAGGTGTAAAGCCTGCATAAGCAAATAACAGACTAAATAATAATGTTGCAATTGCCGCAATCACACTTTTCCGACCAATTTCTTTTATCATAAAGAACCTCATTTAATATTTTTATTTATTTTAACATAAAAAAGCTATTAGGAAATAGGGCTGCCACACAAATGCGTTTTTAGATAGCCCTATTCTAATAGCTTAAATACACTACATTTTCTTTAGCTTTTCATA
This sequence comes from Metasolibacillus fluoroglycofenilyticus, assembly GCF_003049645.1. GTDB lineage: Bacteria > Bacillota > Bacilli > Bacillales_A > Planococcaceae > Metasolibacillus > Metasolibacillus fluoroglycofenilyticus. The sequence goes on along the minus strand of NZ_PYWK01000001.1, from coordinate 1,597,369 downwards.
TTCGAGTTGTAGTTGCTCAATGCGTTTGCGACCTTCTTCACGGTTGCGAATTGTTTCCTCTTGAATTTGTTTTGTTTCCTCGATACCAGCCATAATTGTTTGCCATGTCGTTTCAATCGTATCGATAGTAATACTTGGGCTACCAGCTGAACGAGCAATCGTAACAGAATTTTGGCGAATATTTTGTGCGTTGCGCACAAGCATTTCATTCGTTCGCTTATCAAGCTCAATCATTGAGTCTGCTACAAGCTTTTGTCGCTGCATTGTAACAGCATGTACAAGCCCTTGCTTAAAAATCGGTATTGTCGTAACAAAGGCTGAGTTAATTTTAGCAATTAAATGGTTGTTTCCTTGCTGCATTAAACGAATTTGAGGTGCAGATTGAAACGACACTTGCTGAGCCATTTCTAAATCGTAGCGGCGCTGCTCTAATAGCTCCACCGCACGTTGCACCGTTTCATATTCTAAAACAGCTACTTGATCCCCTGTATTTGCTTGTGCTTCGAGTGTTGGTAGCTGGCTGTTTAGCTGCTCTACCTTTACCTCTACAGCCGCAATATGTTCACTTAAACTATGGAAGTAGTTTAAGTTTTCATCATACATTTGCTCAAGCTCCATTGTATTACGTTTCATTTCAACTTCGTATTTTTGTATTTCATTATAAACGACGTCAACTTCTTTATTCATCGTATCATATTTTGACAACAGCCTTTCTAGCTGCTCCTTGCTTTTAGAAAACAAGCGCTTAATTAGACCGCCTTTTTTCTCTTCTTTGTCAAAATCTTTCGGATCAAAACGATCCATAATTGTATTTAAGTTGCGCAGAAGCTCACTTGAACGCTCCAATTTGCTCGTTTTAATTGTCGACAGCATGCGATCTGAAAATGTAGAAATGCCGTGAGCCGTTTCTTTCCCGAACTCCAATACGGCAATTTGATTATTGACATCAATTTTATCAGCTAATGCTATAACTTGTGGCTCCGTTTTCAAAGCAATTTGACGCTTACGAATTTGCGAATATTCCTCATTTGAAACAAGCTGCTTAGGCTCGACCTCTACTAATTCGGTTGTCGTTTCTTTTTTTGCATCTAAGTCTTCAAATAATGGATTTTTATATTCAGACATATTCATCCCCCAATTCTTATCGTACTACTTATATTGTACATTATTTTGTCATACTTCATATACGAAAAAAATACGTAGAAGGTTTCGTTTTCTTTTTTATTAGGATTTTTTTAGTTATTGTTGCAAATTAAATTTTCACTATTATACTAGCCACTCTTTATAAAGAGTGAGAAAAAGGAAAGTAACATGTATGAAAATGATGACAATTTTAATTCATTCTCTCGATACAGAGAGAAACGTTTTATCGAATGAAGCTGCTAGTCCAATTGTTGTATTTCAATCCATTCTCTCAATGCAGAGAGAGACAGGAAGGAGTATTGCTTCAACATAAGACCAACATTTCAATCCACTCTCTCAATACAGAGAGAGACAGCCAAAGGCGACAGCATGGAGCCAACTATCATATTTCAATCCACTCTCTCAATATAGAGAGAGACCCCCGGGTCGGTCTCACTAGGACAATAATTTAATGATTTCAATCCACTCTCTCAATATAGAGAGAGACTGCTTCGTAAAGTTCTTTTGCTTTTTCATAGGTATTTCAATCCACTCTCTCAATATAGAGAGAGACGTAAACTCTATGTTGGTTTTATCTAAATCGGTTTATTTCAATCCACTCTCTCAATATAGAGAGAGACACAGAAGCAGAGAAAATAAGAAAAGAACTAGTAATATTTCAATCCACTCTCTCAATATAGAGAGAGACTAGAATAGTTGAAAGTTAATGTGGATAGGTAAGATTTCAATCCACTCTCTCAATATAGAGAGAGACGCTCAATAACTGATACTAACGAACGTATTACACTTATTTCAATCCACTCTCTCAATATAGAGAGAGACTAGATACACTTTGGTTAGGAACAAGCTATCGAATATTTCAATCCACTCTCTCAATATAGAGAGAGACAGCGAAAAACAACGGAAAATTACTAATTAGCATCGATTTTTACTAAAAAATAAATAACGAAAGGAATATTGTCGCACTCTACCTACCATATAAATCCAAAATCGAATAGCTGGTAGGTGCGAATCTCCTTGGAAAAGTGTGTTTGCTTCACATTCGCACTTTAAACTTATAATTTATTATAGCAAATTAAAAATTACTTGAAAGCTTATTTGAATGATGCTATTAATTCACGATGATTGTTTTACATCATGAATAATTAATTTCCTTTCCTATTAATAAATAATTACATTTACTACTTCTGCCGGTCTTACATCTAATGATTTTAATTCACTTTTTGCTAGCCAAATTGGCTCAAATATCCCTGTATATATTTCTGGATTGCTATATTCAGGGCCCTTACCTGTACCAACTTTTCCATCAACTATTTTTGCGCGATAGTAAAATTGTTGGCCGTTGAATTGAACCTTGCATAGTAACTCCAATAGCTCAACAACGACACCTACTTCTTCTAATGCCTCGCGAATAGCTGCTTGTTCAATTGTTTCATCCTGTTCTACCTGACCTCCTGGAAAAACAAAATAGGTTTGTCCATTTTTTATACGTTTAATTAATAAGACATTATTATTTTCTTCTATGACAACTGCGCTACGAATCCCCAACATATTACCCCTCCATCTTTTATGAATATGATAAAATATAACTTCAAAAGGAAGTGATTTGATGCGTTACTTACTAGTTGGTCTTGCTGGAGCTCTTGGAGCATCTTTACGCTACGCTATTAGCATTTATTTCGGTGAGCAGTTTAATAGCGATTTTCCGCTTGCCACATTGTCCATTAATTTAGTTGGTTCTTTATTACTTGGCTGGCTTACTAGTTTTTTACCACGCTTTCCAAATATCAACCCGAATATTTCAACAGCGATAACGACAGGATTTCTTGGTGCATTTACTACTTTCTCTGCCTTTAGTGTAGAGTGTGTAGCATTATTAACGAATGGACAAGCGATTGTCGCTTTTAGCTATATCACTCTAAGTTTAGTTGGTGGCTTTATTTGTGCATTTGTTGGCTTACGTTTCGGTACAAAGGAGGGTAATTTATGATTTACGTCGCAATTGGTGGTTTTTTTGGAGCTATTAGTCGCTTTGCCATCAGCAATTGGGTAAAGCAGCATGTTCACACATATTTCCCGCTCGCTACGTTTTGTATTAATTTACTTGGCTCGTTTTTATTAGGTGTATGCATTGTACTTTCACCTAATTCATCATGGCAGCTACTATTTGGTACAGGCTTTTTAGGTGCATTTACGACATTTTCTACTTTCTCTGTCGAGAGCGTGAAGCTTTATGAAAATAAAGGGCTGCTCGCAGCCGTGCTTTATATGAGTGCGAGCTGTCTCCTAGGTATATTACTTGCATTTGCAGGTGGATGGTTAATGGGCGTCTAGCATTTCTGGGACGCTCCTATTTAATTTCCCACTCCACCGTGGCTTCTCCAGCTGCCCTATTTCCTGTAAGAACAATATAATATGTACCGTCCTTTTGGATTTCTACTTGATAACGATTTGCACCGAGTTCCTCTTGACCAATAGGATGACCTTGCGCATTTTGGAAACTGTACCCTCCCCCACCATTTCCAAAATGAATAACAACTTCAAAAGTAACAATATCGCCCTTTTCCAGCTTTAAAGGAATTTTATGCTGACCATTGAAATACTGATACGTTACATCAAATGTATTTTCAGTTATCGTTTCTTGCCAGTCTTTTTTTGTTGTGAAATCGAACTGAATCATAATTAGCAAAAGTAAAGGTAGTGCGATGAATGCAATGTTAAATGCTTTAGAATTTTTAGCAATTGTTTGTCCGCCTAAAAAAATACCTGCTACTAAAGCACCTGTAACACCCGCAATAAAAGTAAATATCGATAAGCCAAATGGTAAGAAGAAGAGAAAGCCCGCTAAAATATATAAAGCATTTTTATAACGGGTAATTTGCTGCCATTTTTCTATCACTGCATCAATAATGCAAGTTATAATAATTCCATAGCCAAAAAGTATTGCCCAAAGCGTCCATGAACGTGCCGCTTCACTAAACTCATATAAATTAAAATTCGTGATTACAAGTAAATAGCCAAAAATAATTGAAAGGGCAAAGCCAGCCGCTGCTAGCTTTGATGAAATATAGTGCCATACCATCACAAGTTCCTCCTACAGTTTTTTCGTAAAACAAATAATGCAGTTTGCTTCGATAAAGCCTAGCTATACATGCGTTCTCAAGCTCTCTTCATTGTTTTAATTCACAATCACTTACAAACTCCACACAGCCTTGCGGACGAGCCCATTCTCCACATGTAGCAACTAATTTTTTCACAATACATTGCATGCGGGCATTCGCCTCCACATAAAAGTGAAAATCCAATAAGTAGAGGGGGTTTCCTCATCCCCACTGATTGTTAGTTGAACCAATTGGGCAGTGAATCTCTCACTTATCCTTAAGTCGATTTTCACTCAAGTCTTGAATTGGGTGTCTTACTGCCCGTTTATGCGGAATAAACCTTCTAAGTAGCCGACAGGATTCGTCTTCGTTCCTTCACATAATCAAAACGCTGTAAAGCCAATCACCTGTTTCACCAAATTTTTTGGGCTAATGTCGCGACTTGCTGTGCGTCTCCAATGCTGCTTCTCTCAGTCTCATTTTCCCTGCTCCTTAAAATATGGCTACCTTTCTTTATTTCTAAATAATATTTCCATTTTAATATAATTACAGTAGAAAGAATACTCTACTTTAAATAGAGTGCTAAACAATTTAACATGAGTAGTATGGGTTTTTATCTATACAAATAATTTTTATCGTTTTTCCAAGCAGGCTTTTCAGTTCTTTTTTCAGCACTTCAATTAAATGAAGCCCTGCATATCCTCCACCGACGATAACAATTGTTTTCATTATAAAAACTCCTCCTTTTATCCATACAATGAATAACAAGGAGGAGTTGTGACATAGCTATTAAAACTTTTATTCATTTAGTTTTTTTGCTGAAGAGATGAAAATTTTTTAACCGTTTCCTCTATATTTTCACTTTGACAAATCGCGGAAATAACCGCGACGCCATCCGCCCCTGCTGTCAGCACCTGTTCAGCACGCTCCGCTGTAATACCACCAATTGCAACAATTGGAAATGTAGGATATGTCGCTCTCGCCTTTGCTAAAAATGCGACGCCTGCTGGCTCGTTTGCATCTGCCTTTGAAATAGTTGCGAAAATTGGCCCAATGCCAACATAATCAGCTCCACCTGCTACAGCAGCCTGCATTTCGTCCTCATTGTGAACGGATACACCGATTATTTTATCGGGTAGCTGCTGGCGAATTTTCACTAACTTCATATCATCCTGTCCAACATGAACACCATCAGCATCAATAGCTAGTGCTAGCTCAATGTCGTCATTAATAATAAAGGGAACATCATATGCAAGGCAAAGTGCCTGACAGCGCTTTGCAAACTCTAGTAGCGCAGCACCTTTAAGTGCCCCTTCTCCCTTTTCACGCAATTGAAAAATAGTTACACCAGCCTGTAATGCTTCTTCTAAAATATGAAGCGGCTCACGCTGACAATTTATAGTACCCATAATAAAATAAACGGCTAGCTTCTCACGTTTCAATGCAGCTTCACCTGCCCTTTCATTTGTGCTTTACGATACGCAAAATGATTCGTTGGCCCATGTCCATTTCCAATATTTAATGGGTGTGAAATCGCTGCTTGAATGAAATGCTTTGCTTCTATAATAGCATCACGTAAAGCATAGTCCTTTCCTAAAAATGCTGTTAAAGCTGCGGAAAATGTACAGCCTGTCCCATGTGTATGCGGTGTATCAATGCGTTCACTGCTCATCGCAAAGAAGGAGCCGTCAGCAAAATATACCATATCAACAGCTTCCTCACCCTCTAAATGACCGCCCTTCATCACCACACATTGCACACCAAGTTCTAAAATTTTCTTTGCCGCTATTTCAATATCCGCAACTGTTGTAATTGTAATGCCTGTAATTTCCTCAGCCTCTGGAATATTCGGTGTAAGGACGGTTGCAATAGGTAGTAACTTCGTTTTTAATGCATAAATCGCCTCTTGCTGTAACAAGCTTGCGCCACCCTTTGCAATCATAACAGGGTCTACAACAAGCTGCACACTTTGCTTGCGTAGCTCTACCGCTACGGCTTCAATAATTTCTGCGGAAAATAGCATACCCGTTTTTACAGCAGTTACTTGTAAATCCTCAAACACCGCGTTCATTTGGGCAACGATAAATTCAGGGGAAGCAGCTAAAATATCCGATACACCAAGGGTATTTTGAGCTGTTAACGCTGTAATCGCAGATGTGCCATAAACGCCTAGCTCCTGAAATGTTTTTAAATCTGCCTGTATGCCTGCTCCACCACTACTATCTGAGCCAGCAATTGTCATAACAATATTCACATTCATCAGCCTTTCGCATATTTTTCTAAGCCATTTAATACTTCTACTTGAAACGAGCCGATATATGTCGAATTGTGCTCCGCTTCTTCAGCTATTAGCTTATACGTTTGTAAAAGCGATGCCAAATTGGCTACCGGTTCTCCTTCAAGTGTTAGCGCCGCAGTACATAGTGCACTTAATAAACAGCCTGAACCTGTAACGAATGTCATGCGCTCATGACCACCCGTTACTTTTTCTATAATTTTTCCATCTGTCACAATATCTGTCGCACCTGTTACAATAACAATTGTAGCATATTTTTTGGCTATTTCTTGCGCAACAGAAATGGTATCAATATTTCCTTGCCCACTATCGACTCCTTTTGCTTGCCATTCTACACCAGCTATGGCAGCAAGCTCCCCTTCATTGCAGCGAATTAATTGGAACTGCACTTGCTGCAATAGACTTTGAATTACTTGCTTGCGATAGTTCGTTGCACCAACCCCTACAGGGTCTAGCACAACAGGTATCCCGTGCTTATTCGCCGTTTTTCCTGCCGCAAGCATCGCAGGAACTTTAGATTGGTTTAATGTGCCGATATTAATTAATAAGCCGTTCGAAATGGAGGTCATTTCCTCCACCTCACTCACTTCATCAGCCATAACTGGTGAAGCACCAATTGCTAAAAGTCCATTCGCTGTAAAATTTGCTACTACGTAATTTGTTATACAGTGAATAAGTGGATGCTGTTGTCGAATTTTACTTATCGTCATCGTTTGCAACCTCTTTCTCCAAGTTTTTTATTTTCCGGAAAGCTCTATCGACTAATTTGAAGCTCATTTCTTTTTCAAACCTAGCCGAAAAATGAAATCTAAAATTAGCATTCGATAATAGTCGACAAAAAAAGCCCTCTAAACATAGAGAGCGTCAAATACAAGGAAAAATTACTACCGTGTACTTTGCTCCCTACGCCAGTGTTAACTGAACAGGTTCTAAGGGTCAGGTTTTAACCTTCTCAACGCCAAAAGCGTCCCCCTGCAAATTGTTGTCATTCATTATCGTAGCACTAGTTGCGAATTTTTCCAATAGATAATCTATTTTTCTTGCTAAAGAGATATAATTTGAATCTTTTTCTCCTACCACTCGTTCTATTATAGCAAGAGGTGATTATATGAAAAAATGGCTTTCCATCGCAGCAGCTATTGCTGTTTTTTATGGCGTGGGCTATTACTTTCTTGACAACGAAATAAATAAAGGTACTTCCCCAAAAGCAAATGGCACAAATGATTTTTTAATTATTTTAGGTGCAAAGGTACGACCAACTGGTGAGCCTTCCTTATCCTTGCAATATCGACTTGAAGCGGCAAACGATTATTTACAAAAACACCCACATGTACAAGTCATCGTTTCAGGCGGTCAAGGAGATGATGAGCCCGCAACAGAAGCGTCTATAATGGCAGACTATTTAATAAGTCACGGTATCTCAGCAGAGCGTATATTACTTGAAGAAGACTCCACTTCTACATATGAAAATTTACTTTTTTCAAAGGAGCTATTACCAGAGGACATTACAACAATTACGATTGTATCTAACGACTACCATTTGCAACGCGCTAAATTTTTAGCGGAAATTATTGGGTTAGAAGCGGACGTGCTTGTAGCTAAAACACCAACATCCGTAGAAGTGAAATCAAGAATGCGCGAGCGACTCGCGCTATTAAAAACATATATATTTAAGCGATAAAGACGTATATTACTTGCGATAGGCACGTCGCTCCGCGTATTCAACGCATTGATAACACACTTTGATGCGCTTATTTACCTCATTTCGATAATTGCGCAAATCTGGCATTCTTCAGGGGTTGTCTGAAAAGTCCATTTTGTTTTGACACCGCATTGAAATAAAGGTTTTCATCCCTTCCCTTTTACTGAAGGATAACACTGCTTAAGCCAATGTTTATCACATTTTTAAAGAAGGCGTTCTCTGTTTATATAAATCAATATTTTGTGAAACATCATCGCTACTGTCCAACATGCTGGCTATGCACGGCTTTGGGACAGACCTATTTTTTATGTAATGATTTATTTGATGAAAAAACTCTTTTATCTTTGTTAGCAAAGAGTGCATTTACAACACCTTTAGTTCTTTTCTACTAAATATAACATAAAAAAATAGAGGGCGTCCAAAAACCATTTGGGGACACCCTCTTTGTAAAGTGTTTAATGATAAATCATCGTCAATATTACAAATAGATTTTAAGTATATATTTAATATAAAAGCTACACTTTAAAAATTTTTTTCCGTTAGCCTTTTTCTATTTTACTGTACCCACTCGATAAAATTATTCACAACTTTATCTAAAAATTGAATTGTTGCTTCATCTGTTAAATTACCAGCTGCATCAAATTTCGTATGGGCTGCACCAATATACACTTCATTTCCCTGTAATACAGGTGAACCTAAGCCTGAGGCAAATAAAATATCACGTAAATGCATTTGTGCCTTTACTGTTCCTAAATTGCCCATTGATGCTCCCATAATAAATGACGGCTTGCCAATCATCACTTTATCAACTCGTGATAGCCAATCAATCGCATTCCCTAAAACCCCCGGGATAGACGAATTATATTCTGGCGTAAGCCAAAGCACTGCATCAGCAGCCTTCACTTTCGCTTTAAAATCAACAACTGCTTGCGTTGGATTGTTCTCATCATCTTGGTTATACATTGGAATATCATGTAATGTTAAAATATCAACCGTTACTTTTTCTGCATAACGATTTTGAATAAATTTTGCTAACATCATATTGTATGATGCTGCACGTAAACTTCCTACAATTGCTACAATGTTCATAAATTTGCCTCCATCTTGATTGCTTCTATAATGATAATAATGTATCCGAAAATAGCATATTTCAAACAAATTATTATTATAAATTAGCTTACTTGATGATGCAGACCTATGACAATTTTTTTGCTCAACAGCAAAACTCGACAAACTGATAATAGATGTCTGTAACCGTCTCTTTACTTAAGCTGTGACATCACGCTTTGTAAAGGACCAATAGCTAATCACAAGGAAAATAATTGCGTATATCGCTAACACCGCCAGAGAAAATGGCATTGTTACACCTGCTATCATATGCTGGCCTTCACCATAATATTGAGTTAAATCTGTATGTGCAAGCCAAACATATTTTGTAAATGAATATCTGCTAATAACCATTATAATTGCCCCACCCATAAAGGTTAAGAACATTGTCAGACCAATTGCTAAAGCACTTGACCTAAACACAGAGCCAATTAAAAAGGCAAAAAGTATGGACATGATAAAATTGCCTGCCGATAAAGTCGAAAGTTCAATTATGTTTTTCCAAACATCTACCTCCTGTACTTGACCGTTAACAACTTCTAGTACAGTACCTGTATTTCCGCTATATAAAATAAGGGCAACAATCCAAGCTAAAGCAAAATTAACAGCAAGCATAAAAAGCCCATAAACGAATGTTGCGATAAGTTTTGAAGTTAAAATTTTGGCACGTGTAACAGGGCGAGTTAATAGCATTTTAATGGTACCTGTTGAAAATTCACTCGACACGATACTCGCTCCTACGATTACAGTAAACAATGTCACAATAGATATGAGTTGCACGCCAAAATCCATAAAGCTGGCCACCGTCATACCTGTCGGCGGTGCAATATCATGAGCTAACCGGTATTCAGAAATAGCTATTGCATCCTGCCAGTAAGTATTTGCTGCATTGTCTTCTTCTGCGAGTATTTGCTTTGATGTTTCAATATTCTCTTTTTCCACCGCATGCCAATCACGTGTGTCTGGCTCCTCATAATATTTATTTAAAGCACCAGCCCCAACAATAACTGCTACTAAAATGCCAAGCATTGTCCATGTGGCTTTTTGATGCCATAATTTCATCCATTCATTTTGTATGAGTTTCAGCAATTTGTCCGCCTCCTGTCATCTCTAAAAACTGTTCTTCTAATGTTTTTTGCTGTGGCTGAACAACAAAAATATTTACTTGCTGTGCCACAAGCTGACTTATAAGTTGCGGTACTTGCTCTTTTTGTATATGAAGCTCCAAGCCTTTCGCCTTTGTCATAAATTCAATTTGTAGCTTCTCTATCACTTCCTGTACTTTCGCTAAAGGCTCAGCCTCAACATAATAAATTGTTTCAGCCTCATCATGCACCTCTCGAATATCAATAAGCTGGCCATTTTGGATAATGGCAATGCGGTCACACATCAGCTCCATTTCAGAAAGTAAATGGCTCGATACAAAAACAGAAACGCCATCCTCCGCAGCAATTTTACGCAAATATGTGCGGAATTCTCGAATGCCAGCAGGGTCTAAACCATTCGTAGGCTCATCTAATATTAAAAACTTTGGACGATGTAATAACGCTTGAGCTAAGCCTAAGCGCTGACGCATCCCTAAGGAATAAGTTGAAACTTTTTCATGAATACGCTTCTCTAGCCCAACTTGATGCACTACCTCATCAATACGTTCTTTATTAACATGCTGATGCATACGCGCAAAATGCAATAAATTTTTATAGCCTGACATATATTTATACATTTCAGGATTTTCAACGATTACGCCAATTTTACTAATCGCTTCTTCATAATGCTCTTTTAGCGATTGTCCCTCAATTAGCACCTCTCCCTCTGTCGGGTGCATTAAGCCTGTCATCATACGAATTGTTGTCGTTTTCCCCGCGCCATTCGGTCCTAAAAATCCAGTAATTTGCCCCGCATATAAATCTAAATTAAGACTATCAATAAGCTTTTTCCCACGAATTATTTTCGTTAAATTGCGCAATTGTACAATTGGCTGTTGTGCCATATTACCCCATCCTCTCCGCATGTAATGCTTTCATCCACTGCACTGCATCTTGATTATGCTCATCTCGAATAACTTCTAGCTGCTCATGTGCAGCAATACGCCCATCACGCAGTAGCAATACCTCATCTAAAACAGGTTCTACCTCGTATAATTCATGTGTTGATAAAATAATAGTTTGTGTTTCCATATCTGTAAATTGAATTAGTCCTTTAATTAAAGAATCCTTCACCATTGGGTCTAATCCAGCAAAAGGCTCATCCATCACATAAAGTGGTACTTCACGCCCTAGAGTAGCCGCCATTTTCACGCGACCGCGCTGCCCCTTTGATAATTGACGCAGCTTGCGACCACGTTCAATTTCCAAAAACTCACCAATTATTGAGGCCTTTTCATAAGAAAAATCTGTAAACTGTGTTTGATAAAAGTGAAATAATTGTTCTACAGTATAAAAATCATAAAATAAATCCATATCTGGCAGAAAAGCTATTTTATCGGCACTTGTTCTTGTAACACATTGGCCATTTAGCTTAATTTCCCCTTGCACCGGTCGCAAAATACCTGTTATTAGCTTTAATAATGTGGATTTTCCCGCACCATTTCCACCGACAACACCTACTATTTTACCAAGCTCGAATTGGCATGAAATATTTTGTAAAACAGGTTTTTTCATATAGGAAAAACTAATATTTGAAAGCTGTAGCATATTCTCATCCCTTTCGTTGTAACAGTTGTAGCATCTCCTCTTTCGAAAAACCGAACGATGCAATCGACGCTAAAAAGCTCTCAGCAAGCTGCTCCTTCATGCTATCTCGCAGCTCAAGTAGCCGCTGTTCATTTGACGTAATAAAAGTTCCTTGCCCTCTTTTTGTTTCCGTTAATTGCATCAATTCCAACTCCTTATAAACACGTTGTACTGTATTGACATTGACGCCACTTTGCACCGCATATTCGCGCACAGACGGTAGCTTATCACCTAAACGTAAATGTTCTTTAATAATATCGCCACAAATTCTATCAACTAACTGACTATAAATTGGTTTATCTCGCGTAAAATCAGTCATGATTGCGATACCACCTTTTCAAGCCATTTCGAGCTCAATATAAACAAAATGATGACACAGCATGCATAAAACAATATTTGGACTATATAAATGGACCCAACATAAAAGAAAACAGATTGATTAGATGGCTGTAAATAATTTTCAAGCGACTCTAAAGATATATAGCCCTTCTGCAATATTGCACGATACAATGTGCTATTTTCTATTTTTGTTAACAGAAAGCCTACAAAAATAGCCAGAGGAACTGTCACTGCCATGGAGAATTTGCCAATATAACGCTTGAGCTGCAAATAGAAAGTGTAAAAAACTTGCGTGTATGTCAAAATTAAAAGCTGTAAGCATGTTAAGCCTATTGTCATCACGATGCTTGCAATCAACGCTTTGAGCAATGTCCACTCCAATTGTGTTGAAATAATAATAAATGCGCTGCATAAAACAACAAATGTAAAAACAATAAACAGACAAATACTAAATAACGCTTTTGCGCCTACTAGCTTATAAATTGATTGGGGAGAATGTAACCATATCTCCTTGCGATTAACATCTGTGCGTAAGCTCGTTACAAATTGAACGGGCGAAGCAATCGTCCCTAATAAAACTGAAAACACAAGAAAAATCATCACTAGTTCGCCTATTGTAATAGACGTCTCTGCATTTTTATTAATAATATACGGTACGCCAAAAATTAACAGTAGCCCAATAACGAATAAAAAAAGGATGTTTCCGCGCACAACTAGCCACTCTTTTTGCAGTAATGCGATGAAGCTTTTCATTTATATCACCTCGCGTCATAGTGTAATAGGTAAATAGTACACTCATATTGTAAAAAAAGCAAATAAAAAAAGAAGTAACAGGAAAGCAATTAAACGCTTGCTTTCCCCTACTCCTTTTGAAAATTTTAAAGTGACTACTGTTTTATTTTGTATACGACAATACTGCATTTTTGTTAAATTTCTGTAATGCTTCTGTTGCCTCATCTTTGCTTGTGTACTCAAAAATACGAACGTCCTGTTGCTCAAATACTGTAATTACCCACATATTAAAACCCTCCATTCAGTTCATTTAGTATTATAACAGTTTCATTATATACAAAACTGTTTTATAACAACTTCTTAATTATTATTCTACACCTTTTTTCGAAAAAGAAAAGTCCTTTTTTTCATTTTCACAAATTGTTCAAGGAATTAGTAATAATCGTGAAGAAATTATGGCAAATCACATGTTAGGCGCACTATTGATATGTAAAAAGAGCTGTTTAAAAGATACATTCCTTTTTTTAGAACTTTACTTATTTCATCTCAAATTCAAAGGAAAATCGCTAATTTCACCGTTTACAATCTTTTAAAACAGCTTACATTCCTTTTGAACGATTATTATTTTAATAAAAAACAAATAAAGCGTTCAAAGGCAGTGCTTCCCCTGCTTTTGAACGCTTCTCCAATTTTATTTTTCAAAAATACAATAAGTAAAATAAAAGCCCTCTTTAGCTTGGACAGGCTCTCTTTTGCTTATTAGCTTCCAATCTTCATATGCAGGAAAATATGTATCTCCAGCGAAAGCATAGTCGATTTCTGTAATATATAATCGGTCTGCCACTTCTAATGCTAGCTTGAAAATTTGTTCTCCACCAATAATCATAATTTCAGGCTCGTCCTTCACTAACTGCAGCGCTTCGTCTAAGCTCGTCACTACTTCGATATTATCTGCTTTATATGATGCATTGCGTGTAATGATAATATTTCGCCTTCCCGGTAAAGCCCTTCCAATTGATTCAAATGTTTTACGCCCCATAATAATCGGCTTCCCCATCGTCATTTCCTTGAAATACTTTAATTCCCCAGGTAAATGCCATGGCATCTGATTTTCATAGCCTATTACTCGATTTTTATCATGTGCTACTATTAATGAAATCATTTCATCACTCCTTCAATCCTGTACTAAGCATATACTGAAAAAATCAACACAGCAATATGGAAAAACATAAATGACTGTTGGGAAATGTAGGTGCTAGCCTACTTTCCCGACAGCCTGTTGAAGTTTAACTTTATCATACATTATCAGCTGTATAGCATAAAAATATACGTCATTTGCCCATGCGTCTATTCATTATGCGATATTCAGGCCTGCACTTGCTGTACCTGTAATCGTTGCAGCCTCTAATAATGCACCTGAGCCCGTCACAGAGAATACCATAATGAGTAAATCACCTGCTGCTACTGGAATAGATGGTAATGTTGCTGTACCTTGTACTGTTTGTGCCAGCGTTATAGGGTTAACGATTGCTGGGCTTAAATCAACTGTTGCACCAGCTAATGGCGTGAATGCTGTAGTGCCAGCAGCTGCTCGGTAAATTTGTGCGTTGACTGTGTAGCTACCAAGTGCAACACCGACCGTTGCTGTAAAGGATGCTGAAATCGCTGTTAATCTACCTGCGCGTGGCATAGAAAAAGCTTCCGTTAACGGGACAGCAGCCGAACCAAGCGGCAATTCAATTAAACCACCAGCCAAGGAAATACTAGGCACAGACGTACCAAAGCCAATCAAGCTCCCTGTGCCAACTAAACCGCCTCCAATTGTTGTTAACACTGCTGGTACTGTACCAGAAGAAAATGGAATAATTGAGCCACCTGTAACACCATTATTCGGTGGTGTTACAACACAAGCTGCATCGATTGCTTGAAATGGTCCGCTTGATGTGCAATTGTTTGAGCCTGATGAACAACCACAGTCTCTATGAAACTTAAAATATTTATTTGTCATTGTTCCACCTCCTTTCGTCTTTATCCTATTCATAGAGAGAAAGGAGTGAAGGGCTAACAACTACGCTACTTTTGATGTTTTGCTTGGAGTGCTTTATTTCAATCATTTTTTCCTAAAAAAATTCCACCATGAGGTATACTTTTCCTTTTTCTGCCCATACGTTGTTTCCTCATTTATTGATTCAAGTGCTACAGTGGACGTTATAAAGTCCAGTGGCTCCTCCTTTAAATCCTCGTTTTCAGTAGCAAGTATTTCCATTTGGGGACTTTCCTGTCGCACCTCTAACTCCTCAAAAGAGACTGTTTCCTCATTCATAGTTTGTTGCATTTCCACCTGTGGTATCTCAGCATTTTCTATTATTTCATGTCTTATCTTTGGGGGTACCGTTTGTTGTTGTGGCACATGTTCATTTTTTTGTATGGAATCTATATCTCTTAAAACAATGGGCTTATGCGCATTGCGATATAAGCCATTATGCACATGGCTTGGATATGTGTAAACCGATTGGAAATAATGCTCGTTAAAATGTCTTGGGCCAGCTACCCTACTTTCTAAATGCCTCGTTTCCGTAATGTTCGTTTCTTTCACTTTTCTAGAATGCAATAATTGTTGCAATTGCCGATAAGAAAGCTCTAAGCCATCGTCTATTCGCTGTTCTCTTCTTTTTTCCATCATTAATTGCTCCTCATGCTCTGGCTTATATTCCTCTGCTTCAACTAATTTTTCAGGCTGCTGCAATTGATTTTTTATAGTAGAAATTCGCTGTTTCATTTGTAATAATTGCGCCTTGGCATTATTATTTTGTGCCTTTTCTAGCTTTTCCTTACATGCTGCAACTTGCATACGTAACGCCTCAAAATCATGAGTTGTATATTGTTTGGAATTGCTCATATTCTATCCTCCTTTCCATTTATCTCGCATTTGCTGACATAGGCATAAAAACCTTCCTGCAAATGTCCATTTGTAAAGACTACAATTAGTGGAAACTCACTAATAGCAGTTTTACTTTATACCGTAGTTTATTGCGACCATGCTTAGATGTGACAGTAGCACATCATGTTTTCAGCAAGACTAGTAGCGCCCATTTTGAATGCCTAAATACGACTGTTACTGCGTCATATGATACAAACGAAAGAAAAAAACTTTTATGGAGGTGTCAACAAAATATGCAAGAAATAAATCAATCGCAAGTGCGCGAGCTAATTTGTATCAATGTCGACAAAGTATACGATTGGATCGTTAAAGAGCTTACTTTTGAGCTTACACCACAAGGTGCGGTTGCTTTTCCAACGCTGCCAGCAGGTGTTGATTTAACGCATGCATCTATCCAATGTAGAGTAGTACCAGATCCAACAAATCCTGTCGTTATTTTGAGCCGTGAAAATCGCCAATTTACACTTTCAGGAAGGTCGGTTAAACTACAGCAATTAACAGTGCAAAAAAACTTCATTGTGACAATTGTAGTGAAAACAGCGAACAATATGATGTATGAAAGTGAGTCATTTAACATTTCTCGCTGCGAGCAAATTACATTATGTGCACCTAAAGGAACAGATGTTAAAGTAACATACACAGACTTAGACTGCTTCGTCTGCTCAACAGGTGCTATTACGCCAGAATTCCCTACAGGTGGTACACCAACAATTACATTCACTAACTTGTCTGTAACTGTGACGGTTTGCCAAAGCATTCAATCTACTTTCCCAGTAACAGTAGAATTTTTAGCTGAATACTGTGAGCCTCGTGCAGATTTCCCAATCTCTTGCTCACCAGCAGCTCGCCCACAAAAATGTGGAAATGTCTTCCCAAGCAACTGTTAATGGTGCTATTCCAACTAGCTTCAACATAATGTAAAGAGAGGCACTGTCCTCTCTTTCTTTTTCGTAAGGAGGTAATGATTTGCAAATTCATTCGCAAATTATCGAAAAAATGAAACAGCTCGAGCAACAAACGACTAACTATGTAAAAACCATTCAACAGCAGCTCGAGCAAAAAGTATTTTCTAAAGAAACGCAGTCAATTAGCTATTTTACAAGCTCTATGACTGTGTCGCATGAGCGAGAGAAGGAAAACTTTTGCTTAGCTTCTTATCACATTTTAAATGTTGGTACACAGCCGATAACGAACCTCTCTATCCATTTACGACTACATAAACACGCACCTTTCTCTTTTTCTGGGAAGTATATTATCGGTCAAATGAAACAAACATTTCATGAACAGCTTATTTGGGAACGCTTTAATGATGTCAAAAGCAAGCACGAGCTTTGGTTTAAGCCAGTTAATCAAAGTATTATCGCACCTAATGAAATGATTGTTTTCCCACATTTTCAGCTTACATGGACACACCAAACACCATATTTTGGACTTTTAGAAGGCTGGACATACTGCGATGAAATACCTGAAGGAAGTCCAGTAATCAATCCGCTACATATTTGTAGTGTAGGATATGCAGAGGAAGGAGCAGATGCACACAATGAGCCAACATAATATGAAAAAAATAATTACTGAAAAAGTACAGCAACGGGGAGACGCCAGTTTTATGTATTTGGAAAAGGAAACATTGCAGACTGTGCTGCAGCATCTTTTGCAAAGTGCCCCCTCGCCCTCATTAGAAATTTCGGATATTATCGCCAAGTTTGATTTGCTCATCGACCAGCAGCAGCAGCAATTTGAGCTGTTGTTACAGCAATTAGCTAATTTACCGGAAAAGGGGGTAGATTATGGACAATGAAAATATAGCCGAGCTGAAGCAAACTATTCTTTTGTTAGAGGAAGAATTAGCAACATATCAAGGTCTAAATGAAGCTATTTCAATAGTAGAACAGGAAAATAAGCAATTACAAGAAGAGAAAAAGGAGCTAGCGCTTGAATTACGCAAAAAAGAAAAGGATTGGCAGCAGCAAGCTTTACATTATAAACAAACAATCCAAGCATTAA
This sequence comes from Metasolibacillus fluoroglycofenilyticus, assembly GCF_003049645.1. GTDB lineage: Bacteria > Bacillota > Bacilli > Bacillales_A > Planococcaceae > Metasolibacillus > Metasolibacillus fluoroglycofenilyticus. The sequence continues at coordinate 1,579,272 of NZ_PYWK01000001.1, read as the reverse complement.
AAATGGAGCGAAGAAAGAAAATTAGACAAATCTCCTCGTTATTAGACGAAAAAAATAAACTTCGTATACTTAATAAACAATTAGCCGCAACCAAAAATCAATTTCAACAAGCCTCCACTGTTAAAGATTCAACAATTGCGAAAATCGAACAAAAGCTAAATTTATTTATTGAGCAAACATCACGTCAGCTAACTGCTACAACAAATAAGCTCGAGCGAACAACTAGTAGCTTACAAAACCAGCTACTCAAATATGAATCAGAACAACCTCCCCCTTCTTCCGAGGAACCAACAATTGAGACACTCTCCACAATCGAAAACGATATGCAACAGCTTTTCGCTCAATCTGTCTATGTCGAAAAACAGCTACAAGCAAAATTAGCCTTACTGCAGGAAGTAGAGCAGCAATTAGCCGTATTATCCGACGACTTAGAGCAATAGACGAATTGGATTTGTAGAATTTATCCCGCATTAACGAGCAGTAAGACAAGACACCCACTTTAAGATTTAAGTGAAACTATACTAAAGGATAGGTGCAAAATTAACTGCCCGTAAAAAGCCCAAGTGTGTCAACTAACAATCAGTGGGGAAAAGGAAAACCCCACTGATTGAAGTTTCATTTTAGCGTTTTGGCATGATTTGTTTACGACTTCCAAATATTTGAGAGTCCCATAGCTCTATTGTGTTGCGAATAAAAATTGCTCGTTCAAATTAAATTGAAAATGAGAGCTGCCTTTTCGGACAGCCCTCATGTTTTATTACACTGCGATTGACGCTTTAATTGTTGGGTGCGGGTCATAGCCCTCTAAAGTAATATCTGGAAGCGTCATATCAAAAATTGATTTTCCAGCCGCTATATGCAATGTTGGTAGCGGACGTGGCTCACGGGATAATTGTTCATTCACCTGCTCTAAATGATTGCTATAAATATGTGCATCACCTAAAGTATGTACAAACTCTCCTACCTCTAGTCCACACTCATTTGCAATCAAATGTGTTAATAGTGCATAAGAAGCGATATTAAAGGGTACACCTAAAAATACATCCGCACTCCGCTGATAAAGCTGGCAAGATAACCTTCCGTCAGCTACATAAAATTGGAAAAACGCATGACATGGTGGTAACGCCATATGGTCAACTTCAGCAGGATTCCATGCCGTCACAATTAGTCGACGTGAATCAGGATTGTTTTTAATTTGCTGGATAACATTAGCAATTTGGTCAATCGTCTCTCCATTAGCAGCTGGCCATGAACGCCATTGTTTACCATAAACCGGCCCTAAATCACCATATTTTTCAGCAAAGTCCTCATCTTCAAGCATACGCGTATTAAATATACTCATTTGCTCCTGTAAAATCTTCGCAAAGTCCTCATCTTTCGCTGCTCGCAAGCCAAAATTCTCCATATCAGGTCCTTCATACTCAGGCGATTTTACCCATTTTTCAAATGCCCACTCGTTCCAAATATAATTGCGCTCAGCAATCAATGTACGAACATTTGTATCGCCTTTTAAAAACCAAAGAAGCTCTGACGCAATTAAACGAAATAGTGTACGCTTCGTCGTCATTAAAGGAAAACCTTTCTGTAAATCAAAACGCATTTGATAACCAAAAACACTAATTGTCCCTGTGCCTGTGCGGTCTTCTTTTTTATGACCATGTTCTAAAATATGTTGGCATAGTTGTAAATACTGTTGCATAGCTAAGCCTCTTTTCTTTATTTATTCGTTTTCTATTATAAAGAAAAAGCAATTATTAATAAAGGAAACCTTTAGTCCTAGAAAGCTTTTTGCATATTTCTAACAGATTTTCACTATGTTTTCTTGATAAATAATGAAAGAACCTTATTGATTAAGGCTAATTTTAAAGACAAAGGATGAACCAGCCGCAGTAGCTTTTGATAAGCCAATATTTGATAAGAGACTATTTTGTTTTGCGGAAAACAGAGCAACTATAATAACAGCAATACCTATTGCACCTGACACTTGCTGTGATGTTTGTGTGATTGTAATACCATCTGGATAGTACTAAGCATTTAAAATGTGTTCGTTTGAGCAGATGCCAGCACCGTTCCTGGCGTAATTACTGCGCGCGGTCCATATTTATCAAATAACCGACCAATTAAAAAGAGCCATCCTAAAAGGGATACCTTCTAGGATAGCTCTAGCTTCTATATTAAGTATTTATTAAAAAACTCTTGTACCTATCGCTTCGCTTTCGGCACATAAAATATTGAACTTGTGGTAAAGGGAATGTCTCAAAACAAATCTTCAGACACATCCTTTACAAATATTAAGCCAACCATTTAGGCGGCGTGTCCTTCGACCAGTATATTTCTCCCAAATTATAATGCACAGCGAAGTTATCTTCTTTCGTATGGTAGTGGAAATTATAGTAGAAGCCCTCATTTGGGCGATTTTCAGTGCGTACATGGAAGCGAATTAAATCGACTCTACTTCCCCGCTCACGAATATTAAAAATTCGCTCTGCATAATCACCACTCGGATTTTCTGTAATCATTAAGTATTGGATTTTGTCATCATCTAAGCGTGCCAGAGTCATGTCAATGGCTTCTTCTATTTTAGGGAAAATACGCGCCTCAAACTCATCCCCAATTTTTTCAGCAATGCGTGGGCCAAACTTTATGTAAGATTGCGTTTTAGCAGCACCTTTTAACGATTGTGCAAGCGAGGAGTTTTCCTCATAAAGTAATGTATCGAGCTGGATTGCAGAAGAAATATCATTGGCACTAGGCTCTTGTAAACGATTAGGCTTTAAATCATCTTCGAAGTTATTCCAAATTTCATGGTTAGGGTTAATTACCCCAAAAGTTAAAAATGCAACAGATACAACAAATATTTTTTGCAACCACTTTTTCATTGTTATCACCCTCAAATTATGTATAAATCATGTTTTCATCTATACTTATCTGTACGTTTTATCGCTAAAAAGGTTCCATCTTTTTGTTATTCATTGTACAATAAATAGTGTAAATATGCATTGTAGTTAAAGGAGGCACATTCTTATGGGTACAATCGCCATCGGTATCGGCTTATTATTAATGTTAGGTTACTTAACATCTCTTTGCATCACCGACTAATTTTTTCAAGAGCTACGCAAATTTTGCGTGGCTTTTTCTGTAAATTAGACAAGGGACATCCTCAAATAGAAGATGCCCCTTTAGTATTTAATAGGTAACTTGTAAAATAAATATGTCTCAACCCAATCGTCTGGGGAATCTTATATAATTGTAGAAGTGATTTATTTCTTCTATCCGTAACCGCGGTAAAATCCCACTAAAACTTTCTAACCTAAGCAACGTAGCCCCAACCTGCTACTACGTCCTTGCAGCCCTTTAGCGTGCGCCAGTGTGAATAAGTATCTTCAAAAATCACTAGCAGAATGCCAATTTATCTACATGCTACCTAAAATAGCATAAATACATTGTAACATAGTGTATGGTAAAAGTAAAATCGTTGTTATATCAAGGGTTTAGAGGTATTTCTAATTTTTCACGTTTGCAAAACAGTGCATAGGGATGCAAGAGTTTGGGGCTAATTTGGGGCTACTATTATAAAATAATATGCTTGGCGGCATGTGTATGAGCAAACTTTCTAACTTATAATTGGCTATATCATTAAAAAAGCCCCTTCACTAAAATGTGAAAGGGCACAATGTTAAAATATTTTTTAAGTGGGTTGTACTTCAAAAGTCATGTTTCTTGTAGTTTGAATTTCAGCCTTGCTTGAAAAGTTTCGCTTTGAATTCTATTCCCCAAATAGTTGATGTAATTTTTATTGTATAGTGTAATTTGGATTGTTTATATATTTATTCTAAATAAAATTTATGTGTAGTAATAGTGAGATTTCTATGATTTTTAGGCGGTGAATTTAAAGTTCTATAAATAACATTATTTTTTATATCTTCGGTTTGTTCTTCGGTTAACTCTGTTATTTTAAAATCATTAGTATTAAAGCCATTAATAGATGTTGTTAATTGTAAGGATATATTATCTCCCACAATATATCTATCATGAATTGGTGTGACCCCATCTTTTGATGTAAGAACATTAAAATGAATTATTGGTGGTGATTGGTTACTTATATCAGTCCATTCATCAATATACATTTCTTTCAATAATAACCTATCAATTGTTTTATGTGTACATATAATATCTATATTTTCTTTTAAATGAATTTCTAAAAATATATCTAATTCCTTATTTGAAAAATAGGGATCGTAAATGATTAATGATTCTTTTGCATTTTGATTTATCCAGTTTATAATATCTCTTTTTGCTTTATGTCCCTCTCCTGCTACATAGTTATCCGTGAAATTATTATTAAATAGAGAATATAACTTCCTTATCTTTGGATTTAATTCGCTATTATTAATTACAAAAGAATCTAATCCAAATAAAAAATCGATTATTTCTTGAAGAACATTAAAAACATTTATCAAATTTGAGGTATGATTGTTACTTCGATTTAAATTTTCTATATACCACTCTAATCCTAAAAAAGTCAATTCTAAATCTTGCATATGATTTTTACTAATTGTTTCCATTATCAATTTTTCTGTTTGAATATGTCCCCGTCCAGCATTAAGTGATTGTAAAGTTTTAATATAAAAGGATTTTAATGATTTGTTAGGTATCTTTTTTCTTGACTCTTTAATTTTTGATGGTGTAGTAAAGTAATTCATTGCTTGTAACGTCCTACTTACTTCTATACTTTCGTGTGGTGAATCCAGGTTTTTGCTTAGAGTTTGAGCAAATTGCGGATTGATTTGATAGGCCAACTCTATAAGGTTCTCATAATTATTCTCCGATTCAAAACTCTGCGAATTTTGCTTTTTTATCATCTCAAAAATATTATGAATAATGCTTTCAGCAGCATTTTTATTGCCTATTTTAAGATAAGTGGATGCAATTAATTCTGCTCGATCAACTTTGTCAATATGATTTTTTATTTTTTCTAACTCTGTTTGAGCCTCTTCAAGAATTGTTAAGGCTAATGTTTGATTTTCTTTATAACTATTGTGTGCAATATAACAATAAACAAATATTTTATCAGAGATATTATCGATTACCTTTGCTTCTTTATAAAGTTCTTCAGGAGAAGGTAATCCCCTTTTTACGGTTATATTTCTTAAGTTTAGGCCTCTAAATTTACTGAATAGAGCTTTGCATAAAATAATATATCCTTTATGTTGGATATTAATTGTATCTGGCAATATCTCTTCCAGATATAAAATAATGTCTTTGTAAAAATTTAATGCCTCAAGTTCCCTTATAGAATATTCACTTCTTTTAATAGAATTCTCCAATACTTGAATAAATATTTTCAAAGCCACACTAACATTTGCATCTACTTTTAACATCTTTATTAATGCAACAATTTTCTTAGCTTTTTCAAGATTTATGCTAAGTCCTAGATTTTCTAAATCAACTAATTCTCTTGCACTTTTTTGAGTAGCTAAATACGATACAATATTCAGAATACTTTTTTCTTTTATTTCTCTATAAGATATTTTATTTAATAATTCAAAATAGTAATTCTCGTTTTTTAAATATAGTAATTCACCACTATTTTCCAACAATTCAAATAAAATAGTAAAGTTATTTTCTATTAATTTAAATATTTCTATATATTTTATAATGAAATCTTCTAAAAAATTTACATGATTAGCCTCAATTAGCTTTAATCCTAGTTCATTATATAATCTAGCTTGTTGAATAATTGAATCACAGCGGTCTATATTAGAACAAATAATTTTAATATAGAATTGGATATTAAGGCTATTATCCATTTTAGGTAATGATTTAATTAAAAATGATATTAAATGCAAGTGTATATTGTCTAAACGCTTATCTAATAGAGATTTTGAACCATTTTCATTTTTTATTAAGTTATATGTTCTGCAAGCTAGGTTGAAATCTTTTAAATTTAAGTTTTGAATTACATAATATACAATTTTCTGCTTATCTTCATAGAGGCTCAATTCTTTAATATGTTTTTCTATTCTTTCATAAATATTAATTGAAATCTGTTCATAATTATATGAAATTCTAAATAAATAAGAATAAGATATTATTTTGTTTTGTGTTAATTTGATTTTCATTATCAAGCTTTTTATTTTTTTCAATTCCTGTTCACTCAATAAATAATCGTTATCAGCTAATAAATATACTAATCTAAATATCAAAAAATCTTTATAACCTTCATCGTGAAATAGTCTATTTATTAAATCTAATATGTCACTTGTATAGTTTCCTGTTTGTACTTTGGCTTTTATTATTTGTTGAAAAATACGGAATCGATTTTTTTCAGTATTTATTTTGCTAAAGAAAATCATGGCTAAATCAATTTCTATTTTTGCTAATTCAAAAAAGATTTCTTGAGAAATCTCATAATGGTTTGCTGATTGTAATAACATTCGATTAAAGTCTGCATTAAACTTATTTTTTAGTTCATCATAATAACTTTCAAATTCATCATTCATTATATACTGTCCATCTTGTAACAAATATATAATACCTAAGCATTTTATATCTAATTCATTAATAGATTCAATAAAAATTATTAATTCTAAAAACCGATTTTGAGCTTTGGCAAGTTCAATTTTAGTTTCAAGTTTACTTAAAGATATTTCCAATTTCACATATTCTTTTTTTAGTCTGGAATTCAAACTGTCTTTTACTTTTTCAACTTTGTTTATAATTTCACTTATTCTCTCAAGTTCATTTCTATTTTCAAGTGTTTCAACTAAATATCTTAAATCTTTTAATGTAAGAGTGTGGTTCACTTTATCTTCAAATAAATTTAAAGTATATTCTACTACATCCAACAATTCATTATGTGTTTTATGATTAATACACCAATTTATCAAGTAAAACATTTTAGCAGAAGCATCATTAATAACTTCTAATTTACTTCTCACCTTTGAAAAACTTTGAGCATTTGTAGTAGTTGCTATGTTAATAATATCTTTTATCTCACTATCATCTATTGCTCCCATTATTTCTTCAATCCCACTATTTTCAGCACTATCATCACTTAATTTTAAAAATAATTTAAGCAATAAGTAGTCCATTAACTTTTCTTTTGAAACATCTGTAGAGCTTTTTTCTACAATTTTTTTTATAATACTTAATGCTAGTTGCATATCTGCGGAGAAAATATTGGTACTAATACTAACAAGTTTTTCTATTAAATCCTCACTTAAATCTGAAGCTATGTCTATTTTATCTACAAAAGTATTAATGCCTTCTAAAACATAAGTTGGTATTGTCTCTCCATTTTTAGTAAGTGCTCTACAAATAATTGAAAGTAAATAAGCTCTATCATCTTCTAAAGAGCACATATAAGTCATTTTTATAGCTTCATTGAACTTTTTTAGTGTTGATAAGATTTTTATTTCACTTTCTAATGACGGAGGTGTCTGCTTAATTTCCAGCATAATTCCTCCTGTTACAATAGATTTTTGATATGTTGCCCAATCTTCTTCATAAAAGCTCATTTCAGAAAGCAAACCTAAGCTTTTCCTTATTGATGTTGTTTCATTCAATTGCTCTAAATTTAAATTTATTGTTTGTAACGTCATAAGTTCTCTAAGTTTGCTATAATTATTTTCTTCCTTATATAGCTCTGATAAAAATGTAACTGTTTTTGAGTCAGTAAGGCTTTGATTTTCATAAAACTTGACTAATAACCCAGTGGCATAAGATTTTTTATCGGCAAGTTTTGATTTTAAAAATTCTGAATAAATTTGAGGTATAAATATTGAACCATTCTCACTTCTTATAAAGTCATTATCTTTAATTATATACAGTATATCATCTTCGGTAATATTAAAAATCTCTACACATTCATTTAAGTTAATATTTTCGGGTGCAAATAATAAAACTGTAATTATATTGATTAACAATTCATTTTCAACAAAATCTATTCCCCCCCAAATTTGGTTTATATATTGAGTGTAGTTTTCAGGTAAGGTTTCAAAAGATTCACTACTTATAAATTGTGGATCGTTGATGATTTTAACACAAAAATCATTTATATATGCAGGTAAACCATTACAAAATTGGTGTATTCTTTTAATTAAATTTGTATCATCAACATATTCTTGAAGTATATACTGTGTTTCTGCTAGTGAAAAATTTAAAACATTTAACGTAACATAATTACCACTAATACCTAAATTAGAATTGGTATTTATACTTAAAATTACATATACCCCATTAGTATCTCCCGAAGGTAAATATGCTAGAATTTCATTAGCTACATCCTCAGGTAGTTCTTCTATCCCATCAAATATGATATAGTAAAATTTTTTATTTCTTTTTGCTTGTATACATAAGTCACTATATATTTTCCCAAAAGCATCTATTATTCTATCTCTATTATAGTCGTCTAAATCATTTATATTTATTTTATTTTGTACTTTTTCAGAACACATTCTTAGTAATTGTTTACATAAATCACTAAAAATAAATTCCACCCTATCCTTATACTTATCTCCTTGAATAAAGTATGCAGCAGTTTGATAAACAAACTCTTGATAAAACTGCTTTAAAATAGTCGTTTTGCCAGTAAACTTATCACCAACTAAAACAACAACTGCATTTTTTTCGTTCAATTTTGATTTTATACTATTTATAACACTATCTCTTTTAAATTCATTTTTTATTTCCCTAGGTAGAGTCAAAGGTTCTTCAAACGTAAATTCATCTATTTTTAAAACTTCAGTATGCACAATCCCTCACCCCATTTAGAATAAATTTAAATTTTCTTAATTATATCTGATCCATTAATATTTGACTATCTTTTTTACATATTTAGTAATAGCGATTCTTTATTAAAGCTTTAAGTATTTACGTATTTTCTTTATCACCGCTAATTGAGAAATTGTTTACCGTGCTAGCATGGTATAATTCAATAAAAATAATGTTAATGAAGTATAAATTGATACAATTAGACAAACTTAAATGATATTTTATTTTCTTTTATTACTAACCTAGCATTGAATTTCTTCCCAGCCTTACTTGTAAAACCTTTAATAATCCCTGTAGAGCCTTTTGCAATCAAATCCGCTAACTGCCTCTCCGTTAATCTTTTCTTTGCGATTTCCTTGTTAATTGAAAACTTACAGCCATTCCGATACTCACTACACCCTAAGAAGGTTTTGCGATCCATCATGCTTCCTTTTCCACAGCTTGGACATGTACCCAGCCCTGTAGGTTTAGTGGCTACAGGAGCTTCAATTTTTAATTGAGCTACTTTCTGTGGCGCAGCTTGTAATAACTCCTGAATAAATTGCTTTGTATTTTCAACAAATTTAGCTGTGGTTGCTTCCCCTTTACCAACCTTCTTCAAGTGGCTTTCCCATTTAGCTGTCATCGCTGGGCTGGCAAGCAAGGTTCCTTCAATCGCGTCACAAAGAAGCTCACCTTTTTTAGTGATGTGTACGATGTTTTTCTGAATGTCAATGTAGCCATTCTTTTTGATTGTTTCGATAATGCTGGCACGTGTGGCTTCTGTTCCGATTCCTTCCACTTCCTTTAAAATCTCAGAATCTGCCTCATCCTCTACCATTTTCCCCGCGGTTTTCATCAAGTTAATCAATGCCCCTTCGGTATATGGTTTTGGTGGGCTTGTACGACCTTCTTTTTCCGTTAACATACTTGATACTTCCTCATCTATGAAAACACCTGGAAGAATTATATCTTCGGTTGCTTTTTCTGTCGCTTCCTGCAAACTAGAAAATAATGCTTTCCACCCTTTGCTTTTTTCAACTTTTCCAACCGTTTCAAATTCTATATCTTGCACAAGCATGGTAATCTTCGTTTCTTCATAGACATAATCACTGTGAAACATTGCTAACGTTGTGAGTAGCACTTCCTGATAAACATTTTTCTCTTCTGTTGTTAAAGCATGAAGCTGTGATTCAGTTGGCACAGTTTTGGTTGGAATAATGGCATAATGCTCCTGTACCTTTGTATTGTCTACAAAGCGTTTACTTGGTGCTGTTTTTCCTTTAAACTCTACACGAGCAAGCTTTTGGTATGCATCAAGGTTCGTAACCAAATAAGCAAATTCATTTTCTGTAATAAAATTCGTATCAGTACGTGGATATGTGACAATCTTTTTTTCATAAAGCGACTGCATCACTTCTAAAACCTTCGCAGGACTGTATTTCCATTTTTTATTCGCAACAGTTTGTAGCGTAGACAAAGAATGAAGTTTCGGTGATTTTGTACGTTTTTCTTCCTTCTCTACCGATGAAATAACACCTGGTATTTCACTATTTAAAACAGCTGCTTTTTCTGCTAAAAGCATGTGCAGCTGCTCCAATGTATCAAATTTTATATTTTTTGCTTTGCCTTTATATACACCATTTGCAGCTTTAAATTCGCCGATTAACTCAAAAAATGGTTTTGATACAAAATTAGCAATTTCCTTTTGTCGTTGATAGATTAAATAGCATAGTGGGCTTTGTACACGTCCGACTGATAAAGCAATCTGCAAGCCTTTATCCTGCAGCAATAAACTATATAATTGACTGGCATTCATACCGACCAACCAATCACTAATTTGCCGACCTTTTGCTTCCTGGTACATTAACAAATCCTTTTCATTATTTTGTAGGTTTGCAAAGCCTTTTCGTACCTCATCTGCCTCCAGTGAATTAATCCATAAACGTTTGACAGGCTTTTTCACGCCTACCATATCATAGATGCTATAAAAAATATTGCTGCCTTCACGATCCACATCACAAGCATTGATTAATAAATCTGCTTCTTTAAATAATTTTTTCACAGCATTAAACTGTGCTTTTTTGCTATCATCTACTTTATACGCAAACTCCTCTGGAAAAATTGGTAGATGCTTTAGATTCCATGTTTTCCACTCTTCTTTATACTCGTTTGGCATCTTTAGGCTCACTAAATGACCAATTCCCCATGTAATGATAGCTCCTTTAGGAAACGTAATACTTGGCTTTAATGTAATATGTGTACCTTCACGGCTAGCAACTTCAAATGCTTCAGCATACGCCTTCGCTTGACTTGGTTTCTCTGCTAAAATAACTATTTTCATTTTTATAACCACCTTTAATTTTTGTATAGAAAAAGGACTCACCATTTTTGGTGAATCCCATCATAATTATCTTTCAAAATTTATATCTTTTCTGATTTGATGAATTAAGGAATCTAACTGTAAAGTAGAAAAAGCTTGCTTCAGATAGGCTCTTTCAAATACTTTGACTTTCTCCTTTTTCAGAATTTCTTCAATAGACTGTTGTAAATAGCAAAAAGCATCTTCATAAAAACCTAATTGGTATTGATTTTCTCCTTGATCAACCAGCCTCCCTAAATCGATTAAATCTTTCTTTGTTAACTCACCGCTATGCGCTTTATATGTTATGTCCACTGCCTCACTCTCTACAAGCAAAAGATGTAGAAAGCTATGTTTGATGTGTTCATCTGGAATTTCCATTAAAAATGATTGATTGCTTCTTAATGCTCGCTCAAGTGGCTTTGTTATTACCATGAAATCTTCAATAGCATAGGGATTTGAAGGGAATGTTTCTGCTAGCTCTTCTCTACTCTCTTTTAATAGGTTTAAATGACCTTGAAAACTTTCCATTTCATATAAAAATATATAAGAAGCGCCTAGTTCAATCGGATCTACAAATGTCGATTCGTCACACCAAACAGTATAGATATGTTCCTTTTGATTAAACCCATTTGTAACCACGATTTCTGCCAGTTCATATTCATCGCGTTCTGTCAAAGGTTTCTCGGCGTTTTTTATAATTAATTTATGTTTTACAGATTGTGCCTCAATTGACATCCTTATACCCCCTCTAATTGTTAAAAAGACTCTCCACTTTTGGCTTGTCCTATCGCTCGGCTTCATGTATTTTTTGCCGTTCGCGACGATATTCAATTTCACGCACTGTTACAATTTTCATAAGAAGCCCCTTTAAATCACGCTCTGTTAAATCACCAATTTTTCGAATAATATTATTAGGATCAATATCATATACACTTTGTAAGTCACATTTAATGATGGAAGGCTTTGTTAGACCTGACTCTGCCCAGTCCTCCATTAAATAACCATATTTATGATTTAACTTCTTTTCAATGCGACTCGTTATTTTAAAAGCTTTCCAAGTATCTGTATCCTGGTCTTTCATGGCTACAATAGGTCTCTCTTTTCCTTGATCAATATCATCGATAAAATGAACGTATGCATAGAAAATATCGCCTTCTTGAAAGCCTGTATTGTTCTTCTCTGACATCTGTTTTTCTTCATTCATAAAAACTTTCCTTTCCAACAAAAAAAGAATCCATCTGTTAAAGATGAATTCTCTGTTTATTGTTTTATTTTATTTAGAGGCTATAGTCCTCATCGTTTTCATACCATTCTCGGTCATGGGGATTATTCGGGTCAAGTAACAGAGCACCGTCTTCTCCTGTTTTAAGCTTCCTCGGTGTATAGCCCATTTTATTTTCCATTTCCCTAATCGCTTGCTTCAATTCTTCAATACTCATATCCTCATATCGTTTTTGCTTTGTCATCACAAAACACCTCCACAGGATTCTGCTTCTCTATAATCATTATATCAAAATTTTCACCAGTACAAAGTCGGTTTTTTTATTCACTGAAGCGAGCGAATATCTAGCACTATCTCTTGGCTTACTGTATTGAACGGTACAATATATGTCCCTTGCTCGATTGCTTCAAAAAGCAATTGTCGATTATCCTCTACTAACGCTACCTTGACCTCTTGTCCATTTGCTTGAAGTATAACGCAATCACGCTCCAATTCTTTAATAAATGCAAATACTGTATTGTGCAGTTTCAATTATATCGTTCCCTTCTTTATAAACCCTATCTAAAAAAGACAATAAAAATAACGCAAGTCCGATTCACTGCGTTTTCTTAGCGTTCATATTCTATGCTTTTTTTACGTTTTAATTCTTTCTTACCAACAAGATGATTGCTTCCTGTTGGTAAATTACTAAAACCCAATGCCTCGAACTCAGGCATAATTTCATCACTGATATACGTTCATGTTTCTGGAACAACAACCGTACCCCATTCAATTAGTTCCTCCCAGCTTACGTCATCTAAGCGTAAAAAATTGTGGTCGATGCTCCGAATACCATCATAAAATTCACCATAAACCGTTAAATCATCAATTTTATAAATGACCTCGTGACTTTGTCCTGCAGATAACCCCTCATCATCTTCTAGTAATTCTCTTAGTGCTTGTTTAAAAGCTTCCCGACGTTGCATCATTGTTCTGTTCCTCCTTGTTATTTTTAATCAATGAAAAAAAACCTATCTTCAAAAGATAAGTTCTTTGTGTACTAACGCTCATATCCATCTAACATTCGATCAAATTCCTCTAAATTACGGTCTTTTTGATAATCTTGATATGTCTTTCGTAACCGATAACTTAATTGGTTCAATGCACGATGTAAGTCAGAAGCGCGTTCAAAATGATAGCGCAGTGGTGTATTTCGATTTTTATCATAAGTTTTGCGACCTTGCTCTCTTTGATATTCACGCAACTCTGCCAAAATAGCATTCCCCATCGCGCTTCTTAATTTTGCTAATTGATTAGGTTTATAATTTTTAGCTTGACTCCCATCACCATATTTTGTTTTCATCACTTCAACTTCTTCATCTAAACGTTGATGTAGCTCTTGCATTTCTTTTTTATAAAAACGCTCGATGAAAATATCAATAATTTCATCAATATAAGGCTTTACTTCACTCATAGCCTGTGAATTATAACCAAGCTTTTTCCACTGTGGCTGTGTAGTATCTTGTGGTAATTTCTGTAGCGCCTGTTGAAATAATTTGCTAGTTTTGCGATAGCTTGAAAAACTGATATCTCGCCTTTCTTTTTCTTTTCTTGCTCCTTTAATTAACTGGTCAATCAGTTCGAATTCCTTATCACGATTGGCAATGATGTTAGCAACTTTCGCTTTCATTTCCTTAATTGATTTAGGTTTGCGTCCTGCCTTACGTTGCAATGACCAGCGCCCTGTAGGTTGATATTCGTGTTTGCCAGTCTCTGCATTAAAGACTTTTTCTTTTTCTTTCATGTACTTTAATGGACGAGTAGGTATTGGTTCAACGGTAGCAATATGCACATGGATATTGTCGGTGTTGTAATGAATGGAAGCCGTCCAAACAGCCGTGTCTGCCATGTCCTCAGCTCGCAACATTTCTGTCACTGCATCTCGGATTACACTTCGCATTTTCACTTCATCCACTTCTCCTGTATTCGCATCCATCATGTTGAATTTTTGTAACCAAGCATTATCAAAACTCACTACATCCTGCCACATAGGAGAGCCGTTTTGTTGGGCGAGCTCAAAGGACTGTTTCAATTGTTTTTGCCCTTGCTTATCTAATAAATCTGCATCCTTTGTAAACAACGAGCCCTGCTTTTTTTCATCTCCTGCATAGTCCAAATAACTTGCAAAGACCATCGAAAATTCGGCATCTTCTGCAAACACTTCACTCTTAAATGATAATTCTGCCTTTATTTTTGATGCATCCCGATCAATGTAACCGACAAATTCGCTATATTCCTTACTTCCTGGCATTACAAACTGACTGTTCAAAACTACACCTGGAGTCAAGTTCATCAACCTCCCACAAAATTGAAAAGGCTCGCTAATTTAACCATAGCAAGCCTTCTCGTTTTTCTATACTTAAAGATTAATTACTTTGATTACTGGAAGATACCCTTTTCGCTTCTTTATCCAACTTCTTTTGTCGGTTATGTGCAATACGTTGTTTAATTAACTCTTGTGCTTCTCGGAATGGTGCACTTAAATGTTTATCTGTTGAACCAAGCCCTTTTGCAGCGGACATGACAAACTCATGATTCCAAAACTCCATTTGCATCTGGATGTTACGATCCAATACATTTCCTATAACTATTAAGCGCTTCAAATCTGGCATCAAAAGTTCACTCATTTTCACATCTAGCAAACGTTCAATTTCACCTAGCAACATTTCATTTTGTGTGTACGTTTTTAGATAGAGTTGTTCCACAGCGCTCTCTAAAATAGATGTATAGCTTCCACCATCGCGATGTTTCAATTCTTCTAATTGTTGTAATGTTTTTTCTGAAAAGCGGTAATACTTCCCCTGTTTTTGTACCACTTATTCCATCTCCTTTTGAATAGCAAATAGCTGGTCTATTTCTGACACATCTACTTCTAATGCTGTCAACAGAACCGATTCTATAGCATGAAGCTTTTCCGAAAACTTATTTTGCTCTAACAAAATGGTTTGCAAACTTTCAATATTTTTTTCGAATAATTCTTCAACCCTTTCTGTTTGCTTTCTACGCAAACCTTCATGTGCTAGTTGATTTAGCTTATCCCTTAGAAAAGCCTCTCTCGATAGGCCTTGCTTCTTTGCTAATGCATCTAATTTCTTAACTACAAGTGCATCAACATTTCTAACTTTTATCTCCATCCTGCAGCTCCCTTCCTAGTTGGACTAGTTCTTGTAGGACTCTCTCTAATTGTGCCATTCGTATTGTTAAAGATTCTTGACCATTCGTTACTTCTTTCAACAAACGCGCATTCCACATCAGCAGCTCTTCATATGTTCGTTCAAGATTAACTTGACTATCCATCGTCATTAAATTCGTTAACAACAGCCGTAAATATGCTTCTCTTGATATCCCTTTTTTCTTTGCATTTTGATTCAATTTCGCAACAATCATATGATCTAATTTACGTACAAAAATATCTTGTCCTGCCATGTTGTAAACCCACTTTCGTTTGAGTAAAATCATCGTTCACACAGTAAGACCAACAGTGCTTTGAAAAAAAGAAGGAGCATAAGGGGAAACTGCCCCCAGCAGGGCTGTGGGACTAGGCAGTGCCTAGTGTTTCCTTGTTAGCATAAAAATTGAGAAATATATACGAAATATATACACAAAACCCCAATAATTGGGTCTAATATATACAAAATATATACATACCAACTACTCTTTTTGCTGAATTTTCTCCATCTTTTCGAGCAACTTCTCACGTTTTTGTTGCAGTTCTTCTATGCGTTTTTCATAATGTTCTTGCTTCTCCAATACATTTTCAATCGCTACTTTTTTCTTTGCAATCTGCTGCTGTACCTCATCTTTTTCATCATCTGTTTTATAAACTAATTCACTTTCAAGTTGGGTAATTTCATTTTTTATCGATGAGATAATTTCATCTTGTAATGGTAATTGCTGTGTTTCAAGTGTTGTAATTTGTCGGTCAATCTGTGCGATTTCAAGTGAAATAAACTCTACTTGATATGCTGATTTTGTTTTAACATCTAGGGTCTTATCTAGCTGTATTTCACGATAATCACCCACAATAATTTTTTCTTTTGGCTTCGGTAATTCTAATTCAATCGATTCATCAATTGAACCTTTCTCTGCTAAAAGCTGATCTCTTGCGGTACTCTCAAGTATTTTAGGATCTCGCAATTCTTTCACAAATACACCGATTACTTTGTAATCTTCTGGGACTTGCGAAATGTGCAAAACATATTGATTATTTTGTTGATAGACAATTTCTACTGGATAAACCTCCAGTGTCTGAGATGCTTTTGCAGCAAAAGCAAATGTAGGCTTTACTTGATCTGCACCTGTATGTTTTGTTTCAAGCATTACTTCCATTAAGAGTTTGTCAGGATTGTAATGCCACTTCTTTAGTACAAGTGTTGTTTGTTCTAGCCCTGCGATATCTCTATTAAATGGCGTTTGCTTAATTGGGTTATCATCATAGAGCCACAATTTAGATGTAAAAAAAAGAAGAAAACCTAGAGTGATTACGATGATAAACGCTCTATAAAAGAAGTTTTCAAATCCTCGATTTATTTTACTTTTCAACAACATATCTCCCTTCTATATTTACTGAATTAGCAGTAATGGATTTGTTGGTTGATTGTTTACCCTCACTTCAAAATGTAAATGTGGCCCTGTTGAACGTCCTGTGCTACCTACATTGCCAATTGGTTGATTTTGTTCAACATTTTGTCCCACACGTACATGAGTTGCACTTAAATGAGCATATATCGAAACAACTCCTTCACCGTGATCGATGAAAATAACACTTCCGAATGAATCAGGGTAATGACCTGTTGCTGGCACAACATAAATAACAACACCTTCCTTCGCTGCATAAACAGGTGTGCCTGTAGGTGCTCCAAAATCAACACCATTATGAAATTCTGGGCCATATCCTAAATCACGCCAACCGAATCCTGAAGTAATTGGATAGTTACCTGTTAGTGGCTTAATCCATCCTTGTGCATTCGGAACACCTGTCCCTCTTCCGCCAGTACCAAATGAGTCCTCTCCACATCCCACTCCACGTTCTACGTAATTTAACACTGCCCATACGTAAAGGATATCTCCAAAACATGCACCGTACATTTTGGCTTCTTCTCGTGAACATTTATATAAATGACCATTCCCAATTAAAACTTGAAATTTATATTCTATTTGTGAATACTTAATCGCCATATCATATGTTTCTTTTCCGTCTTCGAATTTTATGTTAAATTCATAGACAGCATCCACCCCCATTTCAGTACGAACAAATTTAATAAAATCTGAACCAAAGTTATAACTTTGAAGGGCTAGAAAAACATCTCCATTTGCGCTTTGTAGCATATAATTAAAGTGTTCAACACCTTGCTGAATTGACTTCTTTGGATTGGTAATACATCCTATAAAACCACATAAACTTTCAGATGCCTGCATGGGATCACGCTCATCTGGATTACCTCCAGATTCTTGTTCCATAATAGCAAGTATGAGAGGCGTATACTCCTCGATGTTTAGCTCTTCTGCATATTTCGATACAAGATACTCGTATTTTTTTACATGTGGTGATATATTCCCGATTTGAAATTCTGCACATGCAAACTTCCCACCACCGCCTACCATGATTGCTAAAATGACCATCATAATGCAAAATGCAATACCTATGAAAACAGCTCCACTTACGCCTATTGTGCTAGCTATCCACAATAGCAACTTCTTTTTAATTAAGTTTCCAACATGCTTCAAAACATCCTTTCACCTCACAAAAAAGAAGCCTTAGTTTTGTACATAGACTTCTTTGTTTAATTGCTCCACATAAGAACAATCTCATCTATTAAATAAACACCTTGCTGCTCACTAAAAATAAGCTGATACGACATCACATCATCTCTCGCCTCAATAATTGAACCGATGATGATGTCTTTTTCATTGACTTGTTTTGTCGCAAATACTTCCAGTGAATCGACTTTTGAGTAACTGAGCAGTTGAACCTCATCTGAATAAATACGATTAATGAATGAAGGTGTTGCGATTTCTTCCCATCCCTCCTTTTCACCACTAGTAAGTAGGTTCATCGCTTGCTCCGCCTGTTGTAAAATCATTTTATACGCTTCTTTCCCGATGCGTTGTTGAATAATTGTTTCAAAATCAAGCTCTTTAAATTTCTCTTTACCTACTTCGCCAGCAGCTATTTTGACGTCAGTCCTTTGTAAGACTTCTTTTTGATCTGATTCTTTAATCTCCTCTGTCAATACTGTCTCATCTTCTTTTTCTTCAGGAAATCCAGAATCTGTATAGATATATCCGCTTTCCAATTCTAAATTTTCGTCATCTTTTTTTATAAGTTGCGTATAAATTAGAAGTCCTAGTATCACTAATGCAATACAGAATAGTAAAGTAAATTTAACTATCATAGGGCGATTCATGTTACATACCTCCTCTGAATAGGGCAATTTCTTCATCCGATGCTTCCACCGTAAACAATAAATTCCCTACACCATTAATAAGTAACAAGCATTCCCCTTGCTGCAATTGTGGTATTTGTGCTAACTCACTCTCGGATATTTGTCCTTCAAAAATAGTACGCATAGCGTCTAATGCATTGGCATCCTGCTGCATGATGAATTTATATTGCGTTAGCTCAAATAGTTTACGAATTTTAGAAACAACTTCATTATCTGCGTGATCAGGCGCGTAATCTCGAATCGATTGACTCGCTAATACAATTCCTCCTAGATACTTTCGCGCTTCTCGTTCGTAATCAAGTACAAAATCAACGGCAAGCGGATTATCTGCATGAACAAAGCGATGTGATTCATCAATAACAGTAAAAAATCGCACCGCATCATCTATATTGAAGTTTTCATCCTCATACATGGCGCGCATTTGTGGCGTACCAATTTGAATCAAATTGTCCCAAATAAGTGTTAGTGCATTATGCATTTGTGCATTAAAAATATTCTTTTCTAGGTTTGTTAACTGACGTACAGAAAAGAACATAATTTGCTCATCCGTAAAGTCAGGAATGGATGTATGCCCATTAAATAAATAGCCATAGGTATTCACAACATTATCCAAAATCAGTTCAATACGCTCTAAGCGATTGGCACGTGCTATGGACAACTCTGTACGAATAACACGTCTACCAACGTCCTCATAAAGCTCCTGCTGCACATAGCTTAGTAAATCGCTGAAAATGGGATAGGATTCATTTGGTAACAGTGAAACACTTTCGCCCTGTTGAATGCGCTCTAAAAAACCAAGAGAGGCATAAAAAGCCCGTAATACTTTCTTAAACTCCTCAATATCTTCTAAAGATTGACCAGCTAAAAATTGATAAAACTTGGCCACTTTTGAAAGGTGTTGCATGAAGCATAATTCTTCGCTTTTTTGGATTGTTTTTTCTCCACTAACATCCTCTTGTCTGTAAATTTGTAAGGGGTTGATAATCCCTTGACTGCCATCCAAGCTAATTAAATGCCCCCCTAACTCTTTGACAATCGTTTCAAATTCACCTACTACATCCAACCCTCTGATGATATTTTGACGACAAGCATTATCGGTTGTTAATTTTTTTAAGAGCGTTGATTTTCCTGCCCCCATCGTTCCTGCAACAACGGCATTATAATAGCGTCTTTGTTTGTCTTTATGGAAAAGATCAAAAACCACATTCCCTCCCGAAAATGTGGTTCCTAAATAACTCCCTGTTGGATCATTTAATTCTGAAAAATGATAGGGTAGCCCTGCTGCTAATGTTAACCCTTGCATACCTTTACCTTCTCTTTGGTTAGGAAGCTTTTGTTGCTCTTCATAAGGAAGGAATAGGGATTGCCATTCCCAACTTGTTTCATTTAAGAAAATCGTACCTTTGAATCCATAGGAACGTAAATCTGTTTCGACTGCTTGAATTTTCAGCTCTAGCTCATGGATACTTTTCGCATGGACAAATAAACGAATATCTACTAATTTAACAACTTCGCCCATCTGTGCAATTTCATTATAAAGTCGCTCCAATTCCTGATAACTATTTTGCGCATCCATTTTCTCGGACTGCTGCTTACTGTTGGAGAAACGCATTGTCTGCTCCAGCATACTTTTATTAATCGCACTTACCGTTTCATCCTTCGGCATTGTTGCAACGTCCATCGTGACAATAACATCGCGCATCGAAAACAATTTCTCTAACCAAAGTGGCGATACCATCGTAGGATAATCCCAAAGGTGCACACAGGCCTCGTAGCCATCGCCTTTTTGAATGTACTTATCCTTAAATTGAACACCCCCCTGCGGCTGAATCGCCGCTAGAAAAGCTGAATTATAGTTTTTATTACGCGCTGCTATTTTTTCTGTTTCTTCAACACTTTGTTTGGGCTGTCCCTTTAATTTTGATACGAGTTCCTTAGATTTCGTTAATAGCATTCATCTCTCTCCTCTCAGAGTTTAGAATTTTGGTTATTCAATAGGAATAGCACGTCCTGCCGTTTTTCGATAGAAAGTGACTGTAACGGAAAAGTTTGACGCATCCCTCTATTGAGCTGATTTTTGACATCTTCTAATAGCTGCAGCGATGAGGCATACAAAAAGATAAAGAACTCTCGATTCGGTCGTTCTTGTTCTAAAAATCGCAATTCAAATAATTTTCGTTCAATAAAGCGCAATAATAGCGGGTTCGTTACACGTTCTTTTTTACGCATCCAATACTGCTGCTGACGCCCTGTGTTGGAAGGAAAGTTCAGCGCAATAATTTTATAACTAGGGGCAAAACTACGATAAGAGCGTGCTTCGAGTAATAAATTCCTGTTTAATTCATCCTCTGTCAACGTCTGTAAATCAGTCGATGTAATTTGCAAAATATCCATATAAATATCGTTTTTCAGTAATATATAATCCTCTGTTATATCAAGAAAAGGCAAAAGAGCAGGTGTTTTACGCAACACATACTCTTTTTTAACAGATTTCTTCTTTTTCTTACTACCCGATGAAAATTTAAAATACTTCTTTTTAGCCTTCTTCTCTTCTGCGTAAGTAGGGACAATAATTGGCTTTACTTCCTCATTGCTCATCCAGCATCCCATCCTCTCCAAACTGTTGTTCATTTAACACCTTTTGAACAGCTAATGCATGATAAGTAGATTGCTTATGCTGAAAAAACAAACGAATCGATTGATAATTTTTCAACCTTGGGTTATTACCAGAAGGTAAAACAAGCCAAAACAATGTACCACTTGCTATTACTAAATATGGAATTACTAGTACACCATGTACTAAATCACGAAAAATCGTTAAAAATAAAAAGAAGCTAACCCCGACAATGATTAGCTCCTTTAATTCTAGACCCATTAATTTAGGTTTCGCTTTAATTTCCTTTGGAATTTCGTACATTATTTATTACCTCCATCATTATTTTTCTTCTTTGGTGAAACAAATTTTGTAGCTCGTCGAATGTTTTGGCCAAGACTAAAGCCACTATTCCCCGCTCTCGTTACACTTTCTTTTAATTCCTGCACATGTCGATTGCCACCTATGATGGTATTCGTATGCACAGCTTGACGATGCCCAAAAGGTGCTTGTTTCGACTTTGATTGCTTATTCACTTGTTTTTGCGCAGTACTTTGCTGATCAGCACGCTGTGCAACATGCTGTTGATGGCCACTTTGACCTTGATCCTGATATGGAATTCCTGAACCTGCTTCAACTGAAATAGGTGTAGATGGTGCTGTTTCATTGTTTATTGGTACAGTTGGAGCTTGTTGCATGTCGGAACTTGTCCCTTGATTGATTGGTGGTGCAGCTGGCATTTTCCTATCCGCTTGATTTTTTGGTTTAACGCCTTTAGTTCCTTCTGATAATGGAATACCTTGTTGTCCTTTGCTTCCTATATCTTGTAGTGGTTTTGATATAGCACCTGCTTTACCTTCCGTATTGTTTGAAGAAATATCAGCGACCTTTTGTTGTGCGTTTGCGAGCGAAGCCGCTGTTTCTTGATTTGCTGAAGTACTGCTTTCATTTTGATTTCCTAAAATACCAACTTCACTCGCTGGTATCGATGTCACTCCTTGATGTGCCATACCTTGCGAGCTTATTTCTTGCGGTGGCATTTCTTTTATACCTGTTTTATTAAGTGGTGCAGTACCTTCATTTATAGGAATTGCTGTCGTTTTATTTTGTTTCGCAATCCCTTGCTGTTCACCATTTGGTACTTGTTTTAGGGGTGTTGTATTCGAATTTTGCATATTTGTATTTGGCTGAATTCTCGCATGATCCTTTAATGATGCTTCATTTGATAAAGTATTTTTTCTCTGTTGCGTATTCTGGCTTTGAGCTATTTCACCTTGTTGTTTAGTCTCTCCAGATGTTGCAGGACTCTGAGATGGTAATGGTGTATAGGTAGTATCTCTCGGAACATTCATTGCTCCCTCGGATGCAATCTCGGCAGACGACGGTATTTCTGTTGGAGTAGCCATCATCGCTTGATTTTCTTGATTTGAACTTTCAGCTTGCTTTAACCCCTTCCCACTTTGACTACCTGGCATATTTGGTATACTTGCTCCATTTCGTTGATGGTTTTCGTTTGGCGTCGGTGTCCGCATTCCTTCAGCCATTCTACGCATAAAATTCATTCCCCCACCAGTCGCAGATGCTGTTTTCTTAGCTGCATTCCCTAAAGCTTTTGCGCCTCCTGAAGCTACTTTACTCGCAGCATATGCACCCATCATCGCTTGCCATCCATTACGCAATCCCGCATCAATACCTAGTTGACGTTGTACAATATCTGGCGCATCGATTAGTGCCCATGCTCCTGCAATTAACAGAATGATTACACCCCATGTACCAATTTCATAACGCCAACTATTCGCCCAATTCGCAAAAAGAATAAACAATTGCAGTAAAGCAATCATCACAACCATTACTACAAAGGTATTAACAATTTCAACAAGCACTTTTTTTGTCCGTTGACCTCCTGTCAAATCACTAGCTGCTATAAACACCCCAAAAATCTGATGAAATGCTAAATCAAAAATTGACCGACCAATTTTAATCGCTGTAACAGCTAATGCAAAGCTTGTTACAAGTAATGAAATAATTAAAGTAAACCAATTGACGTGATAGCGATAGTATGTTTCTCTCCCAATTTCAGTTCCTCTAATCTTATTTTTTGCGAGTTCTTCTACTTGATAACTATTACCAACGCCAGTTGGCACTGATTTTGTTTTTAACACCTCTTTTGTAGAGTTACTTAATCCCCTTACCCAATCGGCTTTAAATAACCATCCATCATCCTCATGAAAATCTAGCTTTTGTGTGAATGGTATATAAAGCGCTGAACTCGCTGAAAACCTGTTGGCATACGTATAATCTGAAGTACCTGAGCCATCTTCTTTATTCTCTGGTCGAGGTAGTGTATTGGCATCTCCCCTGCCGTTAGAAAATTGAAAATCATTCTCTGCATAATAGAGAACATCTGCTACATTACTTTTAATCATGTTGCTAGCTAATGATTCTTTCTCAGGTTTAATTTGTTCTATTCCAGCTCCGATAATTTCCTTCATATTAGACATCAAATCAGGAATAATAACGATAAAACATAGTGCTAACACAATATTCAATAGAACTTCATTGCGTTTTTCAACTTTGTTCATCATAAATTGAAACCCAAGTATTAAAATTGCAATAAAAAACACGACCCAAATAAAAGGTCGCGCCTTATCCATAAACTCCCCTACTGCTCCTGTACTATAAAAGTCATTTAGTGTTATGATTTTGGTTACTACCGTTTCTAGCATTCGATTAAACCAGCTAAGAGATATTACAATACCGCTGCCCAATGCTCGT
The DNA here is from genome assembly GCF_003049645.1 of Metasolibacillus fluoroglycofenilyticus. Lineage (GTDB taxonomy): Bacteria > Bacillota > Bacilli > Bacillales_A > Planococcaceae > Metasolibacillus > Metasolibacillus fluoroglycofenilyticus. Next base: position 1,555,078 of record NZ_PYWK01000001.1, on the reverse strand, counting down.
AACACATCTTGCCACATGAAGCCATCGTTAACATGCAAGATAGAATCTAACAATTTATGTTTTTCAATTATTTCTTGATCGTTCACAGCCAAATCTCTCCTCTCTCTGCTTATTTATGAAAAGAAAAAGGACTCACCATTTTTGGTGAATCCCTATGTTTAAACTAATTAATTATTTAAAATCTCCTTTACTTGATCAGGGTAAGTACGATCGAAATAGCGGAAATTATGAATTTTATAGTATGGTTTCTCCATACGCTCATAATAAAGCTTGGCCAACTCGTGAACTTGTTGGCGTGTCATAATAAATGTACCGGCGATTTGCTCCTTTTCGACCCGCCCAAGTGATTCCATTTGTGCAATAATCCAGGCATCATCATAGCCAGACCCAAACAGATAATGCTCAAAAGTAAATGTTTGATTAAACTTGAAACGCACATCATTTAGGCCCATATCGACTAGCTCAAACGTATTTTCATACACTTCATGTGGATGAAGCTCAGAGAGCGGTGTAACAGGAATCGCATAACGCTGTAAAGAAGCTAATTGCGACTCATCCTCTGTATACATCCAATCATCCTTGAACGGTACTGTGCCTTCAGTATAACGCGCAAAATCGGCCTCGCCCTTTTTCATTCCTTCTCGCATAACATGCTCATAAGTTGGGAGCGGTTGATTATTTACAATCGCTTGTTGCACCTGCTCAGCATACGGATAACCAGACATAAAACCTAGTGATTTTGTAATAAAGAATAAATCAGATACATAATTCGCTTCAAAGATACGATTTGAACCTGTTAATCCTTTATCCTCAAAAGGTAATTGTTGTAGTTTTACCCCATCTGCAAATTCCGCCTGAAGGCTATCATCCAATTCTGCTGCTACATATGTTCCGTAGCTTTGTGTATTTTTTAATGGATAAAACGTATCTGCTTGGTGTGCCGCTGAAGGTAATGTTACTTGATAACGTAATGTACCTGGTGTCATTGGCATCATTGTTTGCGTTTTTAATTGAATATGATCTTCATATACACTGTCTACAGCCTGCTTGTAACTTTCGTGGTATACATCGGAACGAACAAGTTCTTCAGTTACTACGTCCCATTCAGCTTGACGCCCCACAATCCATTGTTTCGTCAAAATTTCTGAAAATGTATCAGCCTGAATTATATCTTTCATAGAATGGTCAATCGCTAAAGAGCCTTTTAATGATACTACCTGCACCTTTTCCCAATCAGGCATATAATCAAATTCCCATTCGCAAATGCCATTAACACAGTTGGTTTCCTTCCAGCCAATTGGTTCTTCAGCATATTCATAAGTGAATTCATATGCCATCGTTTGTCCTTTAACACTTGCACCTGGTACAGAAATTCTAATCGCTTTTTCCTGCGAAATTTTATTTGAGCCATACAACAAAGTGTGTAATGGCTTTTGTATTGCATAATGCTTGTCTTCAGGTATTTCAAAGTTCATGTTCATTACAACATAACTATCTTCGTTTGGCTGTAGTCGTTGTAATTCCCAATAAACAGTACCCTCTGCTACTTCAATTATTTTTGCTAAATTTTGTACTTCTACAGTTTGTACAACCTCATCCGACAATCCATGTGTATCTGTCACTTTTAGTTTAATATCATAAAAACAAGATTCATTTACCTGCTTTTCACACGCAATACGAGGTATCGCTGTATGCCAGCCTTCTTTAGCAGTTCCTGAAATGAATTTCCCTGTCCCTAATGATGTATAGGTTGATTTTTCTTTTAGCTTATACGACCACTCCGCTATTAGATTGTCATTATTCGGATCGTAGGAAGTGTTTTTAAGAACAATATAGTCACCTACAACATAAATCGGTTTGTCTGTTTCGAATTTTGCTACAGGAGGCAAATTATCTAACGATAACGTTTTGATGACTTCAGCAGCCTTCCCTTGAAAATCGATGACGCGATTTCGTACCTCTACTTTTACACCCACTTCTAGGTGACTTGGTACACCATCTACCCACTCGCCACCCTCTATACGATAATCAAAATACTGCGACTGTAGACCATTACCAAACCCGACATTAATACTCGCTTTGTCTTCGTCATGTGCTACCGAATCCACATCAAGCTTGCCTGTCGCTTCATCAATGGTAAATGTAAACTCAGCTGATGGCATTTTATGCACATATATTTTTAGATTATCTGCCTCATTTGACCACTTTCGATAATCAACAAATGGGGCAAACGTATTCGGTGCAAAATAACGCGTTAATGGATCATCCTGTGCTGCATAAAACACCTGATAACGCCCTGTCAATCCGAAATGACGATATGGGTTTTGTCTTTGCTGTAGATTATCAGCAATAATCCCATTCTCGCTTTCAAAGAAATTTAACTGGTGATCGAATTTCCAATAGCTTTTAAATAAATCATCCTTTTCATAATCTGAGAATTGAGCTTCATAATCCACTTGTCCCTCAGTAGTCATAAATAGCTCTGTGATACCTCTACTGCTTTCGATTTCATTTAAAATATATGTGGAAATCTCATTAAGAGCCGCATCAATACTTGCATTATTAATATACGTACCCTTGTGCATTGACTTTGCAATCACTCGGTCAATTGTTCCTTTATTAACAGCTAAGCCCACGCCTAAAAAATGCGCATTATTGACAAGATTTGTCGCGATAAGATGCTTTTCCAAGTCCGTTGTATACGCATTATTTTTCACAGCTACGACAAATTTATTTTTAGCGTTTAGTTGTACATTATTAAATTGGTAATCATTTGTTAAGACACGTACACGTGCTTCAAACGGTACAGAAGAATTGTTATTAATTGTTGATTTTACAATTGAATTGACTTTGCTTTCCAGTGTAGCTTGACTAATACCTGTCGATGTATCAAGTAAAAACTCAACTTCTACAGCATTATTATTTTGTGTACTAATAATGTAATTCGCTAAATCTTCAATTTTAGCTCTTAAATTTGCATCATTATGTGCTGTACCAATGTTTAAATATGTGCCCTTACCATTATTATTTTGTACAACTGTATTTACAGATGTACGATTATTTTCTGTTGTGATACCCACATAGTAGCCTCTTGAATTTTTTATCTTATCTTGTATGTCGTCTACTGTTAAAGCCTTAGTGCCGAACGTTGTCATATACATTGGAGAAGGCTGCTGCTTGAATTCAGCGCTCCTTCTGAATTGAATGTTGAAACCTCCGATTCTGGTGAATTGTGGCACATCTGCTTTTGTGGCAATACCTAAATTCGCATTTTTATTTTGTCCTACAGCGTATAAATTACCATTTTCAGCAACTACATGAGTGAACTGATGCCCCATTGAAACCTGTTGTACTTTAAATGCTAAAGGTACTTTCATTGGTGAGTATATATAGTCAGTTACCCACTCATTACTGTAATAAGGAAAGCTAGTACCCATCGGAAAGCCCAACTCTCCATTCCAATTATTTCCCACTGCATATAATTCATTCATTTCAGTTAAGAAAAGAGTGGAGTACCCCTCATAGGTTGTTGAAAAATCTTTTATTTTTTCAGGAATATTGAAAGTATATCCAATCTGATTATTACCATATAATCCTGTGCGATGAGCACGTATTAAATTACCATCTTTCTTAATATACAAATTTAGATAATCAGTGGCTCCACCAAATGACCCAGCATAGTTAGTCGTTTTGGTTGCCTTTTTCAAGCCTTGTAATTGTTCAGGTAACCTTTCCCATCTCACATATGAAATGTCTTGCGTCCTTCCCCAACTCCGACTGTCGCCCAAGCCATATGCTACATCGTTATGGTCAATTATAATCATATAATACATTAAGAAGCTGCTATCCCTAGACTTTCCTATCGCTAAATCCTTTACCTTAACAGGTAGTTTTAAGTTTCTAGGGATGTCAGCAGGTTTTTTTAATTCGTCTTTATTAAAATCAATCAACGGATTATGCACATTACTTGATGCATTTTGAGTAACATTTCCTATTGCATATACATCTCCATTAGCTAATAAGAAAACTGTTACATGTTTCATACTATCCATTTTTACTACTTTATCTGGAAAATTAATTTTAACAGGTGAATATCTAGGTATCATTGTTCCATCGCCTATAGCCCCTACGTCTATTTGTTCAGGAAATGAGGTTATATAGTTCCCATTTTTATCGTATCTAGATGAAATAGTCATTTTATTACTACCTACACCATACACATCCCCATTTTCCAGTAGGAAATGTGTTGCATAACTATTCGTAGCGGTTATTTGACGTACTCTACCGGGTAAAGGAATTTCAACGTAAGGTGCAATCATATTGCCATTGGCATCTAGTACACCAGTAGCACTACCGTTACCAATAATACCGTCACCCATACCATAAGCCTTGCCATCACTATCTATGATATAGCTTTTATCATAACCATCGGAAAAAACCTGATGTTCATGCTTTTTGTTTGTCGCAAAAGTAATGTTTGCTTGTAAATTATGCTTTTCAAGCAAATTATTTAGGTATGGAGTCATCTCTTTTAATTGAGCCTCATTGTATGGAGAATCAACCACATCATACTGCACTTCAACTGTTTGTTTTTGATCTTTAAACCCTACCGTGGCAACTGGTGCTAGGTTATCAACTTCTACAACTTTAGTTGTTATTGCCTTGCTATCTGTATTGCCATGACGTAAATCAGTTGTTGCTTTGTTAAATGTTAAATCTACAAATTCTGGTATTGTTTCGTGAATGTACTTTTCAAATACCTCTAATTCAATTTGATATTTTCCGACCTTAGATGTCAGATATTTAGCTAGCTCTGCATTGTTTTCGTCAAACACAACGAATTGCTCATCATCAAAACGTCCATCATTATTCGAATCATGTGCTACTCTCCAAATTCGTTTCTGAATCATATCATCTGTCGAATAAGATTTATCTTGAATTTCAATAGTTGCTTGTGCTGCTGTTTCATTAATGGGTTCTCTGAATATCGTTGACGCTACCTTAAAATCGGCAACTGGCTCAAGATCAGGAATGACATTTAGCGTCACTGTATATGTTGCATGGTCTCCTACGCTATTTTCTACATATCGTGTTATACGAATTTCACCTGTTGTTTTGAGCAACATATCAATTATTTGAGTATGTGGCACATTCCCACTAATATCTTGTACGATTCTTAATTTGTCTTGCTTTGCTGGATCAACAGTCATAATTGACCAAGTTTGCTTTACAATCGGATATGCTTTTAAAGCTGCATCATTTTCATCATAAGGATGTGCAGCTTCAATGCTAATTTTGCGGTTTTCCTTGAATGTACCACTTGCCACAAAGTGTGCATTAGGCATCGGCTTTGTTACAAGAATTGTCTTCGTATCTTGCGCCGTATCACCATCATCATCCCTTACCACAACGGTTACAGTTTTTTCTCCCTCCGACTCATAATATAGCCCACACGTTTGTCTACCTGTTGGATCTCCACGACCTGTGTAATCCCATCCATACGCTACAATTTCACCATCCTCATCATGTGCATTTGCTACAGCGCAAAACTTTTGTCCAACTGTCACTTCAGTAGGCACAATTAACTCTACAGTTGGCGGTATATTCGGCTCATCAGGCTCGGGCTCTGGTTCTTCCGTTGCTGGTGTAGACGATACGATTAATTCTGCTTGATCCTTAGCTCCTTGATAAGTTGCCTCAACACGTGTTTCGCCTTCCTTTAAACCTGTAAATACTCCTTTTTCTGATGTAGCTGCTATATCTGTTTTAATAGCCTTCCACGTAGCTTTATCTGTTACTTCTGTACGTTTACCCGCAGCATCCGTGTAAAATGCTTGGTAAGTCGCTTTATGATCCACAGGAATTGTAATGCTTGGTGGTGTCACCTCTAAATAGGCTTGCCCTTTTTGCTTAGCTGTGAATGTTTTTACTAAAGCTGTTGAAGAACGATAAACACCGTCAGTTACTGTCAATGTTGCTGTAAATTTGCCTGCTGTTGCAGGCGTGAAGGAGAAGATTGTTTTCCCTTCATACTTTCCTGTATGTGCACGGTCTTGTGTCGCTAAACCACCTGAAGTATTTTTTGTGGATGTGACAGATTGCACTTTACGCCCTACTTCTTTTCCTTCTGCATCCGTAATAATTAATGTATAATCAAGCTTATTGCCACCGTAATTGTACTCAAATGCTGTGAAATCAAATGTCACAGGCTTTCCGACATCTGTATTTGTTGCACTAACCGTGAAGCTTGAGATATTAGGATGAGCTGTACGTAAAATACGTAAGCGTGTAGGGTTGGTGCTATCAAAGCTCGCACTTGTATTTTCAGCATAGCCACCAGCTAATTTTACAACATTACCAATGTAGTAGAAGTACCCATATCCCCCGCCTTTCGTATCTATTACTTCGTATTCTCTTAATTCTTTATATCCTTTAGCACTTCCACCATAACGGTTAATGAATTCATTTTCTGTTAAATCCTCTACACGAATTAAATTGCGAGCTGTTCCTAAACTAATAGGTACAATGTGATACCACTTATCACCTGCATAAGCTCTAACAGATTTTCCATTGACATTAAAGGTTGTATTATCGCTTGATGGACTACTTGTTAATTTTCCATCATAAATGGTCGCATAACGAAAGTCCCCCAAATATTGCGCCCCTGATAAGCCTTTGCTGTCTACACGTTTAAATTCTAGGTCCCCTCCTGGAATTAAATATTCAATTACTAGATTACTTGTACCGTCATAAAATGGCACTTCATTAGCAGCTTGTGTTTTTGTAGATGAAAAAACCTCCCCAAATAGTTGAGGAGGAAAGCTACTAAACACAAGGGTAAATATTAAAAGAATCGAAAAATATTTTTTCATCTCTCTTCACCTTTTCGTTTACTTTATTTTATTGTTTGATGTCCATCCAAAAATGGTTTGCTTCTCCATCTCTATCGACACCTAATCGAATTTTAAAATTACCCATCTCGATATGTTCTATATTTCGAAATTGCTTATCTGTATTAGCTAAACCTTCTGCTACTTTTTCATCAATGATACGTCCGAGTTCAAATGTGTCAATTTCTCCTGAGAACACTGTTGCTAAAATACGTTTTGCTACTTCTTGTGACTGAGGCAATGTGTAATCAAAAGAAATTTTTTGAGTTTCTTTGGAATAATTACTCTTATAGCTCACTTGTGCTGATGAAAGCTTATCAACAGGTTTCCAACCATCTTGATTGAATAAAAAAATTCCTGCTAATAATTTTGTCACCTTTAAATCTGTGCCACCTAAAATATCTTCTGAATTGACGATGACTTGTTTATAGCCCTTAAACTCATTTAAGTGAATTGAGCTAGTTGTAATGCCATTAGCAAATAATTTGCTTGACTTGATATAATCATTAATTTCCTTTTCTGTACTACTCATTGAGATTTTTTTCGATGGTGTTGTTGGCTTTTGTGCAGTATCACCACCTACTTTCTGCAAGCCCATTGCACGATACATAAACACTGCATAATGTGCACGTGTTAATGACCCTTTTTCTTTAAACGTTTTATCTTCATAGCCTGTCGTTACATCATTTTCATATAACGCTGCAACATAACTACTGTACTTCGATGAAACATCTGTAAGAGGGTGTTTCGTGCCTTTTAAGTCAAATGCTGTAGCTAAAATCTTCGCCATTTCTCCACGTGTTAACGGCGCATTGGGGTTAATATTGCCCTTTGCATCCATATCTAATAAGCCTGCATTGACTAACACCATGAGGTCGTTATAGTAGGCATTTGTTTTTGGTAAATCTTTTGGAGCACCAACATTTTTTGATGCTTTTACAGATACAGCTCTGTTTAATAATGCAGCTGCATGTTTACGAGTTAACGTTTCGTTTGGCTTGAAAGTACCATCCTCATAGCCACTGATAATTCCCTTTTCAGTCATTGTGTGAATGCTGTCGTAGTAAGGACTGTTCTGTGATACATCTTTAAATGTTTTACTGTAAGTCGCTGCTTCTACTTCTACAGGCACAACAATAGCTGGTAAGGCAATGGATGCTGCTAAAGCAGCAACAAATAAATTTTTACGCATATTAAAATCCCCCTCTTGGTATAAATTATGAAATCGTCCATCTGTAACTTATCACTATTAAATAGGAAGTTACTCCTTATAAATATTATACCATTTTTGTTACAATATTCAATTAAAATAATGAGTTTTGAGGGTTTTTTCGTGTGTTTTTTTGTTGTTTTTTATCATCTCCTTTTACTTTTTATACGTTGAGTTTACATCACCCCTTTCAAAATAATTTGGATGCAGAAAAGGACTCGCCAATAATGGTGAGTCCCTGCTAATTGTTATTGATTCCTGTATTAGGAAAGTTGTATAATTATAGGAATCATAAAATACTTTATTATTTATTAATATTAAAGAAGGTTATTAAATGAATCTATTAAGGAAAATTATGCACTGTTTCAAAAAAAAAATAATAAACTTTTTCAAAGCTAACTGGAGATATCTTAAATTCTTTTTAATTCCTAGTATTATTTTAGCTATTTTATTGTTTTTGTTAGTAAAAACAAACAATAATAACAATGTAGTATTTATAGTTTTTAGAGCAATAAAAGATAAATCTCTCTATTCGATTTTAGATAATAAAGTTGCTACTTTACTTAACTTTGATCAACTAATAAGTGAGGCTATAAATTTTTTTGGTGATATTTTTATTTTCCTTATTGGTTATTCATCTGTATTGAGTATTTCTGTGCTTTTTATTTATGTTATCTCCTTGATATTGAAAGATTATTTTTTATTATTACGTAATATTATTCTTAAAATATATTATAATATTTTGAGTTTCTTTATAAATTTCGATAAAAATTGGTTAACTAGTATACTCTTCATTGTTCCTTTTATGTATATTTTCTTAAATAATTGGTTCCCATCTAGTCAAATATTTGATTATTTCGTACTACTTTTTATTATTTCACCTTTTGTACTAGGTATGTTCTTTAAACCTAAAGATAATAATCCTTTTTATAAATGGTTCTTGAAGAAATGGTTACATAGAAATATATTTATTACATTTGTATTATTTTTTTTAATTCTTATTTTTAGTCCTATAACATATAATTTTTCAATATACTTAAGACTATTTCTCGTCCTTTATACTATATTATTGTATATAAGAGTTATTAGTCGGCTTATTTTATTTTTACTTTCATTTGAATTCCTTCTAGCCTCCAAACATAAGGAAGCTCCAAATGAATATATCTCTTATTTGTCATTCGAAGAAATCTTTAAAATTAAAAATAAAGATGACTTTTCTACTCGCATTGACAAAATAAAAAAGCATGAGATTTTCAATTCTAAATATGAAAAAATGCATAAAAGAGGCGAAATCATAAAAGAGAGAAATCATATTAACTTAGTAATCTCTTCATCCCATACATTCATCATGCCTTTTATTGTTTTTTATAATTTTGCATATAATTCCAATGATGAACAACAAATTTCTAATATGATAATTCTATTCCTTATTATTTTGCTAACTAGAACATTAACACGAAGTTTTGAGATATTAATCGCTTTTAAGAACGATACTCTCTCTTCAACACCTAAGCAGTCTCTCCTTGACGGCAATGAACGTATTAAATTAATTTTAACAAGCCTTTTTGAAATTATAACCCTATCTTGGGGGCTAAAATTAATGTATCTCATATTTTTAAACCCTGAGGCTCTACAATTTTCAGCGTATTCATTCAAAAAGATGCTTATGTATTACTATAATACCTTTGCCACACAAATATTTAATGTTTCATTGACTACTGAATTTGGTTTTTTCTTTGCCTCAATTCATGTTATTCAAATCTTAGTTTCAGCCTGCTTAATTCTCCTTAGCTTGGCTGTTTATAGTGGTAACAAAGAGAAAAAAAGTGTATATGAAATGACTAAGAAAAATAGTCTATATTGCTTTTCTGAAACGACCTTTATCAACAACAAAAAAGTTTCTCGTATTAGTCCACTAAAAAAAGATTTCAAAGGCTTTCAAGAAGATTGGGAAGAAGATCGTATTGATACGGAACTATTTGAACAGATTATATTTTGCTATAAAGAGCTAGAACAAAAAGAAAAAAGTGAAAAAGAACAAATCGAATATCTTACTCAAGTGTTTGATAAAACCGCTAAACTTAAAACACTCTTCAAAAAATTTAAATAGCTTTTAGTAGACTTAAGGTTTAACTTAAAACTCATCTTTATGTTGATTATACCAATATAGAACATCAATCAAAATTACTGTATAAACAATAAACATACTCAAGACAATTTGATAAATATTTGGTAAATTCCAAAACCATCCGAAAGTGTTTATCGCAATTAGTGCTATGAGAGCATATACAATTAAAGCGAATCTAAAAGTTAATACGTTCAATATAATTGCATGAAAAAGAAAGATACCTATTCCAACAATACTTACTACTATTACACACAATACATCCTTAAGTGATAAATCCATGACTACTCCACCTATCTTTTTTTGTGTATAAAAGAGACTCACCAAAAACGGCGAGTCCCTTTCTTTCTCTTAATACCTCACCGAAATATCCATATTCTTCTGCTGTAACAAATACAACGTCCACAAAATTCCAGCATACGTCACTAATAAAATTGCTTGGCTTACAAAGCCTGTACTTAAAAAGATATCCCATAAATGAAAGACCATCGTTTTTAAAACGATTGGGATTGTTAGCACCATGCCAAGTAGTGCATAGACATTCATCGCAAAACCTTTACGTTTACGATAAAGCTCATCTCGCTTTCTCAATTCAAAAACCATGTTATGTTGTATTTGGCCAAATAGCTCTTCCGCATCTCCGCCATATTCATATCGAATCGCTAAGTTTTGATGGAATTGATTGAGCATTGGGAAGTCAAATACTTCATATTGTTTTGTTTCTAACACTGCGTGCTTTTCTAAGGACTCGATACTCATGTCTATTTTTTTCTGTATATCAGGATGTGCAGTTTCTCTAGTAGCTTTCAAGGCATGGTACTCGTTGTAGCCTGTTTGCAAGTAGAAAACAACATTGATTACATAGTTGAGCAGCTCTGCTAAATGCCTTTGATGTGTTTCTAGCTTCCGATTTTGAATCGTGAAAACGAAAAAGAAAAAGAACGCTCCACCTAACCCTACTAAAAGGCTTAGCGCCCGTTCATTTGATAAATAATAATAGAGCTGATAATTGATAAGAAACCAAACAAGAAAATAGAGGGCTAATTCCCAGCCATAAAACAGCAACCGTGCTTCTTTAAACAAAGCCCTCATCCGACTGCACCTACTTTTTGTTTATATTTCTTAGGTAATAATACAGCTGGGACAAGATGGATTAATTCTTTATCTTCTAGCTCAGCGCATGTACGCTCTGATAAAGTCCCAAAACGCTGCTCTTGATAATAGCGACCTGTTTTCACATCACGGACTTTGACTACTTGATATAGGTAACGCCCTGTAGCCCCTTTTTCAGTATAATCTTCAAATTCAACTAATTCTTTTAAATAACGGACTGTTTTTTGCTCGTCGTTTCGTTCTGCTCTCAAGTAAGCACCAAAGCGCAAGAAGCGGACAATTTCATTTCCAATACTCAAATCACTCGCCCTTGCATAAGCAGGCGCTTGTCGAATCATCGGACTCATGCGAAGCGGAATATCCATCGCACTTGGCGCATGAATGGTTGTAAGTATGGCATGGTCTGTTTTGACTGCATCTAATGCGTCTGCTGCTTCTGCACCTCGTATTTCCGCAGGCATTAAATAATCCGGATCATTACGTAGCCCATCTTTCACTGCGTCAGACATTTCATAAATGCCTGGTATCGTTTTAACACTTGTAATATCACGTTCAGGATATAATGCTTTAATATGGCTATCCCTTGTATCCTCTGCTAAGAAAATACTTGCGTTTTCATCCATGTAGCCAACCAGCAACTTTTGAAACTCTGTTTTCCCTGCACCAGTGCGACCAGCAAGCACCATATTAAGCTCCGCTAACATGAGCACCTTAAATAACTGCTCGACAATTTCATCATTATTTGGTACTAAGCTTTCGAGCGATTCTATCGCTAATCGTGGTCTGGAAATACGTACAGCTAGTGTTGTACCATCTGGGCTCACTCGCTTATGCAGCGCATTAATACGCAAAATGCCAATCTCCGTATCTAAACGTGGTTCCGCATAAGTAAATGTACGCTGCTGTACATCTGCTATTTGTTTAATAAGCTGCTTTACATCATCCTCTGTAGGCTGTATTGGTGCAAAATAAGGCGCTTTTACATTATCTTTAATACGCAAGTGTGTGCCGTTATATTTAATATCCGTTACGCTTTCTATTGCCATATGAGGCCCTAGAAAACTATTGTTCAAAAGGTTATAAATTCTTTGTTCTTCAGTAATCATTAACCTCAGTCCTTTCAAATAATTCCTTTAATCCAAAGAACAGTAATCTTGCTTCTTCTTGCGTCAACGAAATACCTTTTCCTGCTTTACTTTTATCTGGCGACCACCAGCGAACATCGATTGTCATGGGCTTGTTATACCAAATGACTTTCCCCAACTCCCTTGTCCAGCCTGTCTCAGCAGTACGTAAAGTGGCAATTTGTTCCTCAATTTTAAATGTATCAGCCATAATCATTCCCCCTTCGGTAGTACTGACAATGCATCGATAATTGTACCAATGTAATGAGAGAACAGTACTAGAGCAAAAGCAACAACTAAAAATAAAGCGAGTAGCATAGGCAAATACGAAATTTTAAAGCTTGTATCCATTTTCGATTCGATTAATTGATCAACTTTATTTTCTTGAATATTTTGCACATATTGCTGTAGTGCTAGAATAGCTTCTTTTCGTACACCTTGCTCACTGAATTGATAAATCATATTCATAATCATATACGCTTCAGGTGAACCAATATATGCTGCAAAATCTAAATAATCTTGTCGATTATTGCCCTGTTCAATTTTCTGAATAAGCTCCTCTAGCTTTTTGTTCAAAGGAGCTTGTGAATAAGGAACCGTTGCCTTTAAGGCTTGATAAACATTTCCTGTACTCGGCAATAGCACCATAAAACTTTGTGAAAACGGTAAAAATAGAAACCCATTTTTTAAATCAATAGAACTCTTTTCCAACAGTAATTGTAAATAAGGCATTTTCCAGCCAATTAAAAAAGCGATTGGTAACCCGATAAACCAAACCGCAGATGCTTGTCCAATTGAAATGCCAATAAAAAATAGCATAGACACAATTAAACTGTACAAGATTCGTTTAAATAAAAGATGCTTTTTAGAAATCTGAAAGAACTCTAAATGCGCATCCCTCAAACGCTCCATAAACAACTCTTGAATCATTCTTTATATATCTCCCTCCATGATCTGTTTTTGCAAAACATACATTGATTCATCATCTATTAATTCCTTATCTTGCTGTCGCTTTTCTTGTTGTTCATGCAATACATTGCGCCATATTTTTGATGTATGCTGCGGTATATACTTTTCTAACTGTTTAAAAATCTCTGCTTCAAGTGGTTTTGGAATCACTAGCTCCGTATACGCCATAAAGCTTAGTAAATGTAAAAATGACCATTGTGGCAATTCATCTAAATAATCCTTCGGCATAATTGTATAGAGCTTAGAGGATAATTCCGTAAAAGCACCATTTCCCATTACTAGCTTCATACAAATATACAAATCGCGCTCTGTTTTAGATGTAAAAATGATATCCGACATTTTTAAGCGATGATAGGTTGTTGATAGTATCGGTAAATTTAAAATCGACTTACTATTATCAAAATCATCCGCTAAATATTCATGACGAAACTTCGCTGCCGTTTTCCCTGTATTAAATATAGGCTTAGGTTTAATCTTCTTAAATTTATTATCTTGACGCTTATTTGCACGAACAACGACTGATTCGCCCTCTAATAATTGCATGAGTTCATCAGGCATTAATAAAGCACGTTCTTTTGTTGATTCACTGTGTGTTTTATTCATCGATAGGAGATTCCCACTACGACTTACATCTGTAATGGTTTTAGTCCCGATAAGTGCTGAGAATTGCTCTGCCGTTGCCTCATCCTTCGTTAAAATATAAATTTGATTGGAACAGTTACCGATAATCGTGTCGGCATTATGGTCTCCATACTTCCCTCGCAATTGTGAATAAGCCTGGATAATTAAATGGAAACGGAAGCCTCGTCCTGCCCCTACTGTAACCATGCCAGCCATGCCATCAACAGTTGACATATTTCCAAACTCATCGAGCAAGGCATGCACTTGCCGCTTCATTTTTCCACTTGGGCTTAATGTAGCTTTTTCAGCATTCACTCGGTACATCTGACTAATAAAAATACTCGCAAGTACGTGGTTTGACTCATCAAAGTCAGGTGTAACCATAAAAACAGCAACTGGCTTGTCTCCAAAGCCAATATCCGTTAAATCTAAACTGTTATAGCTTGTTAGCTTTGCATTTGGTTCTAAAGTGAAAATTTGTAATTTATCCATCGCAGTAGAGAAAATACTCGCTCGCGTATTACCAGCAGCAAAGTTACTTGTTGCATACATCATACGTGCGGGGTTATTCTCATCACGCTCACGGAAAAATAAATCTAAGGCGTTTTCTCCCTCATCATCTGTATCACTACCAAAAGTAGAAAGAAAATTAGCCACTGAATACATATTGACTGTTTCTTCACGTCCAACGAGTAATGTATCTTCAACCATCGCTAAAATAATCGCCGTAACTAAAGATTTAGCTGAGTTATTCCAAAATGGGTCTTTGGCGTTCGGATCATTGTATAACATGAAAGCAACACTATTTGCATATTGTTGCGCTAAACTGCTATCTCCTCTTTTCCATGCATCAACAACAATTTTAATTGGATCAAAGCCCATGCCCATATATTGCTGTAGTAAATTAAATACATATACATCATAGCCTCGCGCAACCAATGTATCGTAACTAGCAGCTGCTAGCTCACCTTTCGGATCATTAATAACAAGTGAGGGTTTGTTTTTCGATCGACTCTGTACATCAATCATTGGAAAAACAAAGGTTTCTCCTTTCCCACTTCTGGTGATACCTATTACCATCGTATGGACAGGCCCACTATCAATTAATAGCCTATATGGACGTCCTGTCTCTCTTAGAGCTGAAATAATAATGCCACCATCACCGTCATATTCCTCGTGAGCTGCGGGGATGATTTTATATTGTTTCTTTAATTGTTTTACTTCTTCAAACTCGCTCGTGCCATGTTGCCCTTGATTTAGATTTCCATAGCTTAATCTTATATTGTAAACAAACTTAATAAGCCCTATGGCCGAAAGGAGGGCAAAGCCAATATAAAAAGGCAGAATATTTGCTTGAAAATCAAACACACTCTGCCAATTCATATTAAATAGCACTTTCTGATTCTGTTGAAATTGTTGAATCGCTGCTAATATTGATTGTAAAAAGGCGAGTACAAAATTAGCAACAAAAAACATGACAATACTGTAGAACAAAGAAAATAACAGTAGCAATTTTGGTTTTGCTATAAATTCTAATAGCCGTTGTCCAACCATCTAGCCTCCCTCCTTTTATTCACGTTTCATAATCGTTACGTTATTGTGCATTTCTATTCGCTCTAGCCCCTTCACATTTTGATATTCATATACATAATGAATAACAATTTCTTCACCAAAATGCCTAACACCATCTGGTTGTGAGTAAGTAATTTGAAAGCCTCTCTCCTGTAGACTATTTGTCACTTGTCTTACAACTGGAGATACTCCACCCTCCGCTTTTATTAACTCTGGTATTTCCGTTGTCACTTTTAGAAATGCCTGCTGCTGAAAAGAATCGATTGTCACCATCAGAAAATACGGAATTCCAAAAACTGCGACAATTATTAAAATGAAAATACCACTCTTCATATTTGACACACGCCATTCACCACCTACATTTTCAGCTATACAAAAAGCACTCACCAAAATTGGTGAATGCTCTTATTTCAATAATTCATTTAAAGCTAAATGCTTTTCAGCAGTTCCCTTCACATTACCATCTTCATCAACATACTGCATACGATAGTGTATCCCTCGTATTTCGAGCTGATTTTCAGTAATTTGCCCTTTCTTATCAGTAAATACATAATCCACTTTTACATCGTATGGCAGGTTCTTTTGTGCTGCCGCAAGCTCCATTGCTAAATTCTGAAGTAACTCCTCTTTAGCAAAATACGATTCCTCATTTTGCAAATTTCCTTCTTGATTGATTTCTGCACGAGCTACACCAATATTGGCCATTTCCATAATTCCATCTGTTTCAGCAACTGTTCGTGTCGATATATTTTGTGTAGAGCCAATGTAGTGCATTACTGTAATAAAAATTAAAGCAATTACTACTAGAGGTAATAGCTTTAGGTATGCTGGCATATTCTCACCTCTTTTTAACGTTCATATTCTTGTCGTTTTTTGGGTACTAACAAATACGGCTGCACCTTTTTTTCAAAATCCTTTCGATTGTTCAATACAAATTCAGCAGGGTTTTGATATTCGGAATTTCCATAATCGAATACTTGATATTTCAGCCCTTGTTTTTGCAAAAAATTGATTATTTTATGTGTATCTGCCTGTCCCTCCTCTGTACTAGGAAATGCTAGAAGAAAAGTTTTGTCATACATATTTCTACTTTGCATCCAGCGATTAAATCGACCTTTAATTTCTTCTACTTTCTCCTCATGCGGTATTGCTATAACACCAATACTTGAATCAACGCTTCTAAAAGCTAGTGCATCTAAGTTAGAATGACAAATAACAATTTGCTGCATCTCTTTTTTCACATCTATATAGCTTCTATTTGATGTAGCAAAACGCTGTTGAAACAACTGCACATCACGCTCAAACCGTTCTGGGCTCTCGACAAGAAAAGCATTGGCATCTTTTTGTGTTTCAGGATAACTAAACACCTGGTAATCTGCCTGAATTTCCTCTAAGCAACGAGCAATTTCAATGGCCGCTTTATACCCTGCGATGTCATCATCCATTGCAATGAGAAATTTTTTATCTTGATACTGTGTAGCCTGCTCCTTTAGGTGCGTACAAAGATTTCTCCATTTACGCGAACCAGTTAATGCCATAACACCTATTTCCTTGTCTACCTCCCGAAAAGACAATCCATCCAAAAGCGCCTCACTAATTACAATACTTTCTGCGTGTTCAGGTGCATCAACAAAAAAATCCCTTGCCTTGTTGGAGGGATTAATAATCAATTGTAGCTCTTTTGGTTGTATATCTGGATTAATCGTAGAACGAAGTAGAATGCGATCTACACGTCCATCCTCTCCAAATATGGGTGATACTAAATTACGTTGGCACATCCAATAATTTGTTGCGTAATCCTTTGGCAATAACTCGCCCGCATATTCAAACATAAAAGAAACACCAGCATCACGAAAATCTGCAATGAATGGTGTTGTCGTTTCACGTGATAGCCCACGATATCCATTATCTAGAGCATCGCTTTGAATATGGTGTAAAAAGTGTTGCATCATATCTGTAAACCGGTCAATTTGCTTTGCTTGTGCAACTGTTAATCCCTTCTCTTGTTCTACTGGCTCTTGATACATATACTCTTCATCTTTTTCAGCAATCTTTAATAAAAAACGTTCCCCGCAAGAATTTTCACGATTGCATTGAATAAAGTTCAGATTATTTTTGTAAATAAAAGCCTCTTGCTCTTGGCATTCTGGACAACTACAAATATAATAACGTCCTCTATCCTGTGCATTTAATTCCGTCAGCATTTCATTAATCGACTGATATACTAACCGATTCTTGCTCATGTCCGCTTTCCGTTTCTACTTGTAATTGCCCTTCTATACTTTCTTTAAAATGCTGAAGCACAGGTGTGAGGACGAGTGACTCTACCATTGCATCATCTGCAAGAGCAAAGCCTTGTGTTAAAATAGCATCATACTTTTCATATAACGCTTCAAATAAAAGCAGTTGTTGCTCGTAGCCCTGAGCAAAACCTAATTGATTGACGTATGCAGTAAAAAGAATTTGTTGCACATTCTGATACATTTTAAAGTTTGGACAAAGTGCATCAATACGCTCTTTTCCAACAGATTGAAAACGGGCACAAGCATATTGAACAAATGATTGAAGCGTTTCTGATAATAGAGCCTCTACCCCTGCACTTAACGCCTTTTGTCGCTGAACCAATCCAATTTGCTGCTGTACAGCATCCGATTTCCCTGCCTCATCAATAACTTTGTATAGAGCCATTTTTATCGATGCCATCATCTGTTCAAGCTCTGCATAAAACCCTGTCTTCACTAATGGCTGCATACTTTGATACAGCAGATAGAGCTTGCTTGTATCTAAAAGTATTGGAAAAGGTGTAAAAGTTGGTACTCCAAACAACTGGTCACTGCGAATTGCAAATAAGGCAAACTCTTTATTTAAAAAGAGCTGCCTTTCTTGCTCTGCATATTCCGCCAATTGATTCGTATATCGGTGTCGATGCTCCTCGTCCCAACTACCATATGTCAGCATCGTTTGTTCGAGTTGCTTTTGTAAACTTTCCTTTTTGCTGAAATCTACGTGACTAATAACAAGACATTTTCCATCCATCCAGAATTCAAAAGGCTTGTTAGCTTCTCTTTTTTCTTTTGTTAATCGCAGTCTAAGTTTTTCGATTAACTCTTCAGCCTCAACTAAAAAATAGTTGCGTTCATCATCAATTTCTCGAAAATGGTCACCTTCAGCTTGAAAACGAATATATAATTTTCTCATGCCTCATTCCTCCTAGAATCCTGACATTTTACCAGTTCCCCAAGCAACGAGTGATGCAGCTAAATAAACAATGGCAAAACCAATAAATACGTTCATCATCCACGTTTGAGCTGCTTCCTTTTTGTTTGGGTCTTTCGCAAACATCCAAACAAAACCAATAATCACTAGCACAATTCCTGCAACAGCAGGTGCAAGGCCTTGTACATCTTTTGCAATGTCGTTAATGAGTGATGTAACATTATCCAAATTTATTCACCTTCCCTTTTTGCTAATGAAGCAATACTGCCTTTATTTTTTAAATTAAAATCTATAACAAACGCCTGATGCTGCTCATGAAGCCATTGAAAATAGGACAGTCCATGTCCATCACAAATTTCCTTTACCAAAGATTCCATTTCGGCATAGCCATTAGGCTTTTGACGCTGTGCTGATTTAGATCGATTTTTTGCTGTAGATGATTTAGCACTATTCGTTCTAATGCTATTCGCTTGCCCAATACCATTCATAAAACTCATCCTTCCTTTCCCTCGTGCATAAAGCAAAAAAGAGAGTTGCCTCCCCCGTTTTTTAAGGTTTAATTAAAACCAGTAGCTCCAAATACTTTACTTATCAAGCTACGCATACCTTGACCGATTTCCTCCATAGATGGATCAATCACACCCGTAGAAAACGCGATAAAAATACCGAAAATCACCAACGCAATTAGAATTAAAAACATCTCTGATTTAAAAATACTCAAACTTTTTCATCTCCTTTTTAATAGATAAAATTCTGTTATACACGCTTTAAAACATCATTCAAAAGGACTCACCATAATTGGTGAGTCCTCCAAATTAATACTTAGCGTTCTAGCTCTGGCTGTTTGTTGATTTTTTTAGTAGATTTCATAACTCCTACCTCCGGTTCTAACATAACATCTACAACTTTGGTAAAATCTTTAATACGTTCATTCAAAGAAGAAACACCTGCTTTAATCTTTGCTTCAGCTGCTAATTTCACTACATCTACTTGATCAAATACGGCTTCTTTTGTTTTCGTAGAACGCTCCACAAGGCTTTGCTTCAAGTCCTTAGCAAATTGCTTCAAATCATTTTTAAACGTCTCAAAGCGTTCTGCAAATGTTACTTTGGGGGCTGGTTGCTCAAAGTATTGTTCCAAACGATTTTCAATTCGTATAAAATGATTGTGTAGCATATGCTCCATTTCGTTTTTAGTCAAGTAAGCACGTCCTTGTTTATCACCTGACACATACGTTTCGACCGTCTGCAATATTTCTTTGCTATAACGTTCAATTACTTGCTGCAATGCCATTTCTTTTTCATTAGGCATTACACCTCGATAAGTAAATCCATGCTGCTTAGCTAAATGGCTAGCAAACTGCTCTGCCATATCTGCATGAATAAATTCCATTTCCTTTAATGAGAATGGTGTTTCTCCACGTTTGCCAGCTTGAATCCCCCACTCTTCGCCTACTTGATATAAAGTTACCTCAATATCTTCTTTATTTTCAGTAGCGTATAGTGCCAGCAACTCTGCAATATGCACCGCTTTATTTTTTGCTTCATGCGCTAGTTGTGCCATCTATTTCCCTCCCTTCTATCTTTATTTCAGAAAAAGAAAAGACCCATCCATAGATTTTGCAATACGCAAAATTGGAAAGGTCGTTATTTGGGTTTTGCGCACATACGCGTCCGCCCAATTCTCTGATACTAATAATTTACCACAGTTTTTTGCAAAAAAAGTCCGCAAATTGTACGCGTTTTGTACGGAAATCGTCCGCATTTTGTACGGACTTTGTACAGAAGTATTGACAAAACATCCATTTTAGTGTAGAAGAGTAGATTTTACTCAGAATAATATACAAAGTAGGCAAATTTTATTATTATTTAAGTATTTTTAATATGTGACTCTTCTTTTTAAATACTTTATTTGTCCACCACTAAACATATATTTCTATTATTTATATTCAATTTCTATCTCTATCAGAATTTGTAATTATCGATAAAAGTTGAAATATGTCGAAATAAAACAACTTTACAATTATTGTTTAATTTGTAAATTAAATATAAAATGTATTTATCCAGTACAATTATTTTGAAAGGGATGATTTTAATGAATAAGCTAATAAGTAGTTTTATGGTTTTTTCTCTTGTTTTCTTTACACTAGTTTCAAACGGGGGTGTACATGCATATAATGAAGTAATAACAAATGAATACGTTGATAATAATCATTCATTGAAAAATGAGGAAGGCAACCACAACTATAATTTAATCTCAATAGATGAAGCAGAGTTAGAATACAGTACATATGCACTTCCACTTGCTGCACCAATAATATCTATGATATTGAAAAAAATGGTGAAAGAAGCCGTTAAAGAATATGGAAAACAAGTAGTAATTGATGCTGTCATGCAAGAATTAAATTTACCAAAAACGATTAGTGGGAAAAAGTTAATTGGTAAGCTTGAAAAAGTAGGCTTTGAAAAGTTAAGGCAAAATGGAAGTCACGTTACTATGAAGGGTCCTAACGGAAAAACCTTTACTGTACCGTTACACGATGAGTTGAAAACAGGAACTTATAATTCGATTAAAAAATCAATAAAAGACTCTATAGCACCATAATTTAAGAATCGCCGATATGTTTACTGGATAACATATCGGCATTATTCTATAAAAAAGACAGATTGTATTATCTACCTTGCCGTAAATTTTTTCACTAAGCTAATTTCATTTAATTTTATGTGATTAGTAACTCCCTGTAGCGTGCACTCTTTTTCTCCCCAATTAGGATGTCTAGCTAAATAATCTATATCAAAAATCAACTCCCAACTCTTTTCCAATTCAAATTGAGTGTAGTCACTGTTATCGTTTTCAATATTTTCAAGGTCAAAATAAGATTTATTTAGTACAAAATGCCAGGCCTGAAAATCCGAAAGAAGGACTCTATTGTCTTCAATATCTATTTTTAATAATATACCTTTTTCTCCTGCTTCTAAATGACCACTCTTTCTTAAATCAGGTCTATCTATCCATAGCCATATAGGGTATTCGTTATTATAATTCGGAAGTTTTTCCTTCATTCTTTTTTTTAACCAATTGTAAGCATCAACAAATTCTGGATAGATAAACTCGGGATTACCTATCAGACAACCTTTTTCCTGTATTTCCTTCCATTTGTCCTCTGATTGTATTGTCCAATAAGTACTCATAAAACATCCTCCATTTTCACCTTTCTTAATCTGATATTCATAGTTTAAAATATTTCTATATTTATTTTCCAAAATATGATATGACTTTTAATATTGTCGTTAGGAAAGTTCTCTAAATTCTTTTAATACGCACTTTTCTAAATCATAAAGATAATACAACATTCATAAAAAAATGTATGGGAGAATAATTATCCGCCCCAAAAGGACATCCTTTTATGGATTAATTACCCAACTCAAAATATCATACTCACCACTTCATGTCAAATTCTTCTAATCTGAAATATTAACGATTATCTCGCTTACAATGGATTAATGGTGATTAATTTTGCCTCTGCGTAATTACGCCCAGACTTTTCAAGCTAACCAGTAGAAGTTAACCTAAAATTGTCGCGCCACATGATAAAAGTTAATTGACTTGCATCATGTAGGCCTGCTTTCAAAATCTGTGATAACCACTCAGGTTTTAACACCTTAAAACAAAGAAACAGGTTTTTCTCAGTCTTTCCTCTGATAAAAGCAAAGCCCTTTCCCATCATCTAATTATGCGGCGTCCATTTGCTTAAGCAAGCCAAAGCATAATTGGATGAAGTAGTGAAAATAATAGAAAGGGAAAATCAGAACATAGAAAATAATAAATAGTAATACATATATTAATAGAGGCTGAAATTGAAGCTTGTAAAGCCTGACACAGCAAGCTTTCCAGCTAGCTTTGTATAAATGAATAAATTATTAACCAAAAATAAAGGAATTAAATCAATTGTTCAATTCACCAAATCAACTACACACATTTCACAAAAAAATGATTAAAATTATACACAGGATAAACTAAATTCAAATTTTTAAAATCATCTTACACACAGGATGAAATCAAATCCACAAGGTGAAATGGATTACAGAAAATAAAAAAATACAGCAATAGCTGCATTTTATAACAAGCAAATATGATTTTTAAAGAGTCAAACAACAATGAGCTTTCATTAACCAACTAGAAATAGCCCTTTTCAATGTTATTTTTGAAAAAGGCTGCTTACTGTTACCTATTGGAATTGACTTGGTACAGGCATGTTTTGATTTCTGTACCAACTCGTAATCGCTATTCTTAATGGCTTGTCTTCCCTTAAAGCAATGCTCGTTTGAATGCGTAATGTTTTTCTAAAGTACGCCCCTATATTCTGAATCGAAGATGCCTTTGCAGCTACTTCATTAACTGTTGCATCTAAAATTGAAGGGATTAATAATTTGGCTCCTCTTAGGTATCCATCAAATTCTTCGATTTTTTGCTCAACACCTGAGCCTGCAATTATACCCATCGCTACTTTTTCAGCATAATCTGCTTGCTCAGCAGCAAAAGCGGATATGCCGGCATACAGAGGCTCTGTTAACTCTTGTTGGCACGCCCATTGGAAGTCTCTTAAATCTGCTTTGCGATATGATAATCGACTTGATTTAACAAAGCTAAGGAGCGTATTACGTGTAGCTGCATTAAACTGCTCAAACTTAACATCTTTTTCTCGCTCTACAAAGGCAGCTTCAGCCAACGTTAATTCAAATAGCTCATCTGTTTCACTTTTCACAACAATTGGACTAGCAGCATTCGATAAAACACGCTGTAGCCAATTTTTAAAGGCATATTTAGAATGCTTAATTTTTTTCATCAATGTCTCTTTTTTACGCTTCAATGTAGTGCTACGTTTACGTCCCCATTCACGGAATAAACCATTTAATAAATCAAGCAATCCTAATAAGCCACGAACATCTCGCGACTTAATAAATTGCTTTAAAAAGCCACCTTTAAAGAGAATTCGAGGTATACGAAAATAACTACTAATCTCATTGTCCTCTTTATCTGGCAAATGAGCAGCAACAATAGGTAATGTAATATATGTATGTCCAGCAATACGCTTAATCGTTAATAAACCAATCTCAAATAATCGATGATAACCGTTGTGCATCGAGCTGTAAGGCAAATCCATCTTTGCACTTAATTCTTTTAAATTGAAATCAGCTTCATAAATTTGCCCTGCACTATCACAAACTGAACGCAATAATAAATATGTTACAAGAGAAGCAGCAGTGAGTTTTTTATGCGACTCATGCTCTATTTCGTATTCGTAAAGCTTTAAATATTGTTGTTCTGCATCAAAAAATTGAATACCATCTAATACTTTCATCACCGCTACTCCTTTCGTTTTTTATTTAAAATCACTGAATCTATTAATATTGCTATCATAGCACATGCCGTGTTTGTCCAAATTTCCAATTTCACTGTTAAAATGTAGCGTTTTGTAGATGTCGAAAATAAAATACATTAGTATGCATCATTTTGTGTAGGATAAAAATAACAAATTCGGAAAAATGCCATGTCAAGCGATTTATTATAAATCAGGAAATAAGTCATAAAATGATACTTCTAAAACTTGGACTAGCTTTGTTGCGATATCAGCCGAAGGATTTGATCTCCCTGTTTCCAAATGCCCAATGAATGAAGCCGAACAACCTATTAATTGCCCCAATTGAGCTTGTGATAACCCTCTTGCTCGACGTTCTGCAATCATACATGTACGTCTTGGTGCACTTATCTTCTCAAATTTAGTTTCAATTTTTTCCGTTACTTTTTTTGCTACTTCTTTCTTCCGTCTAGATTTTCGTTTTGGCTTATATCGACCAGTGAGTCTCTCTATATATTCTTTGTAAGTAGTCGGTTTGGGACACTTCCCTGTTGGTCGAGCACCAACGAGAACACCATCTGTATATACTGATTCGACCCCTTTTCCTAAATTACATATAAAATGGCCCTGTCCGTATTGAGATGCCCGACAACCATTACATGTCCGTTTTTGCAAACATACTCACCTCCCACCCCACTGCTTAAAATTTTATTAAAAGCTCAATCACAGGCACTAGGAAAACTTAATGCCTGTTGTTCAACTTTTAAAATATACTAATCTTGCCAGCATAATAGTTTTGGTTTTTCATATTTAAAGTCTTTAAGCCACTCTCCAAAAGTCATTTCATCAAATGTCCCTTGCTCATTTATAATTTCTCTCCATTCCAATCTTCCTTTCTTTTATCTGTATTTTTGTCATTGTGCTTATCCGAAAACCTTCATTATTCTGTTATATAAATATCCAAAAACAAATACCATAATGGCAAAAATCACACCTAACAATACAAAAAATAAGATGTATATAGCCAAATCTATAAACCCTATTGCAAGACCTATAGTTACAATAAAAGTGACAATCATCGCTATAATAAAACCAGGTACAAGGATGTCCTCTGATATTAATCTCAATCAACTGGCTCCTTTCTTTGGTCATTGTGTTTAATTAAGAACTGCACATCTATTGGTTAATTAATTCATTTTTTTCTATATCCCATCCCATAGAAAATGCTAATTCTTTAGCATGTGAATATGTCAATGAATAGTCATGTAGTATCGTTCTGTTTTTATCAACTAAATCAATAACAACCTCTGGCTGCCCTTTATGTTCTGTATAGTGATTTTCGATTTTCCGAAAGACTTCAAGAGCTTGCTCTTCTGTTTCACCAATACAGAAAGCTAACAATTCTTCGATTTGATCCTTAATAATATCTATTTTATTAAATACGATTCCGTACATATTTCATTCTCCTTTTTTATACGTATAATTTTCAAAGTGATTAGTAAATTATTTTCTGTATATGTCATATTTACTTTCATTCCATTCGGATTTTGAAACTTGGAGAACAATAATCATCCCTTTACGAAATGGACAATCTTCATAAACTTGAGCAAAAATTAATGCCTGTTGTTCAACTTTTAAACTATTTTTTATTCCTCAGAATCGTAGTCCCAAACCTCAATATCCTCTGTTTCAGCACTACTTAATGTCACTAACCAATCAATATGCTCTTCAATTAATGTATTCGCTTGCCTTTCTGACATTGCTTCAAACTCAGCCTCTGTAATAGGCAGCTGCACCTCATAACGCACTTTTAATTTTGCTTCGCCAGTTACTCTTAACATGGATAAACCACCCTTTCAGTTTTTTTTATTAGTAAGTATCGCCCTAAAAAGATATTTCATGCTCTTTCATAACATGGAGTTCTCCTGCGAAATTCACTAGATATTGTTGATTTCCTTGTATCTCAATGATTTCTCCTCGTTTTTTCAAAACTATGGGATGATAAGCTTCTAAATAATGATATGACTCTGAATCGCTTTCGACTGTAATAACAACACGAACGCTATCTCCAATTGAAAATGCATTCGATGGTGACGGTGGCAACAAATCAAAAATTGTCACTTGTCCTAACTTCTCCATTTCTTCTGAATAAGTTGTCATATTTATGCATCCTTTCTGAAATTGAAAAAATTCATAATTTCTCTATATTTATTCCTAATTCGATTGCTTGTTTTTCTAATGCTTTTAATTCCACTTGTTTTCTCAACGCATCTAAGTATCTTTGTTCCTCTTCTTCTTTCTGCCGTTGGGTTATGCGCTTATTCTCTACCTGCTCCAATGTCATTTGACATGTTTCGCAAATTAGAACTTCAATTGAAAATGATGGACGAGAGGATTCTATAAATTTCTTTATAGCTTTATCGTAATTAATTAATTTAAAATCCTCTAAGTCTATTTTTCCATAGTTGTCTTTTTGAAGAATCCCCCCACAATTTCCACACTTTTTTTCTGAAATCTTTTTTAGAATCTTTTTTAGAATATTTAACATTAATAATCACCTTCCCGAATCTCCTCTGTATGATCGAAGATTTTTTCCTCAGCTAATCTCACACCGAGCCAATAAAGTGCTTCTTTCTTCATTTGATAGTAAATGGTACGCCCTAAATTCAATTCTTGATAGACAACTAAATCCGATCTATAGCGTCCATCTGAAGCTCGTTGTAAGTATTTTTCTTCTATAATTTCTTTATGTGCAGTTGGTAAACCGTCTAAATTTTCATGAAAGACACGTAACCATTCTGCCGCTGACACCCTCTTCATTGCTGCCGCCTCTGTTTTGCTAAAAAATTCATTACTTTGAGTACCTGGTAAATCCGAAATCCGACTTGTTAAACTTGGTAATGACTTTGAATTAGCACGCAATGACATTTCAAAATATTTTGCAATACAGCGCTCTAAAACCCAATTAATTACATGTTCTTTATCTAAATATGTAGCAGAAGAAACACTATTTTCCTCTGCTGAATCGCGCAAGTTGTTTTTTTCTTGATTCTCCTGAAATAACTTTAATTGATATATTTTAGACAATTAGATTCACCTCGCAATCCGACCTAACCCCTCCACTGTGCTATAAATCGTAAAGCATCTTGCATTTGATTTCGTTTAATGTCTCCATAGAAATTAACAGCGTATCGTTCTTTTAATGCTGTATAAAGTGCTTTAAATAATATCGGCTGTGCACCAGAGCTGTTCGAAAGTGCATAGACACGTTCAGCCACTGCGTTACGTAAGCGAATGCGTTCCCCTTCCTGTAAATGATCTTGACTGAATTGATATCTCAATATTTTCACCCCACTATTTAATTATTAGTTAATAGCTGATTGAGGACTCTCCAATTTCGGTGAATGCCAATTCGCTATAAACTCTAACGCTTCCAACAAGTTACTACGTGGAATATCTTTGTAAGATATCACTTCAAACTCCTGACGCAATTCCTTATACAATGCTGTATAGTATTTTTGCCTAGCAGCTGGTGCAAGTTGGGGATAGGCTTGTTTAATGACGTGTTGCACTGCCTCACTTATCTGCTTTTGTTCAAATGAAAGCAATGTTTGATTACGTTCTGCTAGCAGTCGATGCGTATGATTAAATGCGGCTATGTACAGTTCTTTAAACTGCATGGCTTTCTCTCCTGTGTAACCCATTGCCAGCATCGCAAAACCATCAAATGTGAGAGTATACATTGGCATTTGACGCCCCTGCGCATTGTTATAATGGCACTCTCCAAAATTGGCGGCTTTAAAGGTTGCCGAGCATTTTAAACTACGAATATCCCGCAGAACTTTATCATGTCCTTTTTGGAATACCTCACTAACAATGCGACTATTTGTAAAAGCCGCTCCCTTCTCTACATAAACAATTTCTTGCTGGGTCAATAGTTGCTGTAATGTCATTATTTATTTTCTCCTTTCAAGTTAATCTCTTTCTATTTCTTTTGTTACTTTAGAATTCTTTTCACTCCCAATTTCTTTTTCATGTCCCATATAAATAGCAGACAACAAATAGTCCCCAATCTTCACATCATACTTGTGAAAATGAACATTTTTTCCTTTCGAAACATCGTACTTTATTTGCTCATCTGCTTGGCAATATTGCTGTAAATCATTAAGCTCTCCTACGAGAGTAATTGCTAAACAATTATCCGTCTTTCTTCTAAGCACTGATAAAATATTTAATTCTACTGCTATTTTTTGAATAGCAGCCGTAATATCCGCTATTTTTTCGTTATC
This sequence comes from Metasolibacillus fluoroglycofenilyticus, assembly GCF_003049645.1. GTDB lineage: Bacteria > Bacillota > Bacilli > Bacillales_A > Planococcaceae > Metasolibacillus > Metasolibacillus fluoroglycofenilyticus. The sequence continues at coordinate 1,526,590 of NZ_PYWK01000001.1, read as the reverse complement.
TGATTTTGAAAATAAAAAGCCTGAATGGCTATACAGTTGTTCTCTTTCTTCACAAAGTGCAACAAATTCTTTCAATCGCTCCATTTGTCCCATTCCCTCTGTATTATTTTTAAATAATCAAAGCTGAAAAAAATCAATTACTTCTTTCAACTTTGTTCTTGGTTTCCCATCAAGTAGCCGACAACCCCATGGATATATGTCGATAAGGGGGGACTAGGGTTGTAAGCTACTTGGTAGGAGCGAGCTGAATCCTCGCTCTATGAATTAATGATTATCTTTCTAAATCTGCCACTTGCCTCTTTTTCACTTTCGTTAAAGTGAATTCATCTTCCGTATATAGGGTAGATGATCCTTGCATTCGGTAAAAATTCGGCTCACCAAGTTCAGATGTGTAGATATCTGCTATTTCACGTGTCCATTGTCTGTCAACATGTTGGACAACGACCACGTCACCAATTTTTATTTCAGTCGTTTGTTTTCCCACTACTTGTTTCACCTGTTGCTGTTCATATAAATGCCGATATGCTTCTACCAACTGCATCAAATCTTTACGGCTGACTGTTGTTGTCACATTCCAGTCTGCTTGCTCATCTAAAGTATCTACAATGCGCTGTATAAATGTTGACATAATGGCTCTCCCTCCTGAACTTGCAATATATTATGGTAAAACACTAGCTTCATCGGCTCTGGAAGCGTTGTCCTTTCCCTCCCGTCTAATCTGCTATACGCGCTACATGATGGGTATTTTTTTTGCAGCTCCCTCATACAATCTGCTTTTGTGCCCTGTGCATAAACTTTTCCCGAAGATTGTCCAATTACATAAAACATTTAATTTCTCCCCCTTAGATAAAAACCACAAGGAATAGATAATACACGGCTTTTCATTTCTACATGCCGCCAAGCTATATATTTTTTAAAATGAACCGTGATTACCATTCACTTGTGATTTCTCTCATTACTTCAAAAGCCTCTTTATATGGCCACCAGCGTTTGCCATCTTCTGTTCTTCTGATTTCAATAACCCTCATGCGTGGATCTCTCACAATCTCTTCTTCTAAAAAACGCTTAGACATGCATGATAGCTTTGATATTTTTTCTACATCTACATACCACAGTCCAAGTTCGAGTAATGCTTCATCTATTTTCTTTTCGATATATTGCTTTAGCACTTTTTTATCAAGAGGTACTTCAACACTTTCAAAATCCACTACAAACATTCTTTATCCTCCCCTTTCTTTGTGTGGTATTGGTGATGCTAAATCCTTGTTATTCGCATCATCGGACTTGCAAGTAGGTTGCAAGCCCTGTGATAGGAATAAATAGAAAAATCCTAATTCACAAACACATGCGATAAGCTTTAAAATTTGTTGCGTCATTCGATTTCCTCTAATCCGATTACCTGCGCCCGCTTCATATGTCGTTCCTGATTACGACCAATTTCTATACCAATAACCATGCCTTGAAATATTGTTGTAAAATGAGCTTTTTCCTCCTCAGACATTGCATGCAGACTTTGAATGAGTTCATCAAAAGATGGTTTGTTTTTTACACTGTATAGAACATTCATTTTCATCACCTCACAAAAGTTGATTACATCATCAATATATATGATTAAAGATACTTAGTCAACCTTAAATGTTGACTAAATCATCTTATTTACTTAATATGTAGCTACTAGGGGGTGATTATTATAAACAATCGTATTAAACTGCTTAGAAAAGTTTTAAAATTGAGTCAAGAAGATTTTGGGAGGAAACTCGGAATAACAAAAACAGCAATTAGCAAAATAGAAACTGGAAGAAATAATTTAACAGATAGTACGATAAAATTATTGTGTACTAACTTCAATGTAAACGAAGTATGGCTTCGTACAGGTAAAGGTGAAATGTTTATTGAAACAGCAACATTTTCATTAGATGAGCAAGCCCGTATTCACAATCTATCGGCGCTCGATCTAGATATAGTGAAACGCTATATGGAATTGGACCCTTATGTACGTGAGGAAATAATAAAGTTTATCGGGGAAACATATTTACAGCATACGAACAAAGAAACTACAGCTACTACCGACAATGACTCCCATTCAAAAACGAGAGAAAGCGGCAGTGGATATTATGAAGATCAAAAGCTGTACGTTAACAAAGTTGCGGAAACAGTTGTTAGTGGATATGGTGATGCCGATGCAGAAATTGAAGCAGAGTTAGCAAGGTATCGAATAGAGTTAGAGGCAGAGAAAAAAGCCCAGCAATCATTAGCCTTACAAGAGCAAAAAAAGTCAAATTAAAAATGCGAAAATGACAAAAGGGACTCGCCCTTTTTGGCGAGTCCCTCATTCAATATATTACTTAAATTCTGTGTAATTGTACCCTTCCATCAACTTCAGAACAGATTCCAATGAATACGTGTCATCATAGCCTTTGCTAATTTCAACGAGCTCGGTTAAGTTTACTTTATTATTTTCATCTAAAATTAAATTAGAAAAACCATATACAATAGTGAATTTCCTATTTAATTTGCCTTCTGCTCCTCCAGCAAATTCTTTAATGGAATATACACCTACAAGATTTCCATTACTATCACCCAAATTAGATTGCCAAGAGAAGCCCTCGTCTACTTTCTTTTCAAATTGTCTGTAGAACATTCCTTCTAAATTTATTTCATATACACGTCCCCAAGAATACTGCTCAGAAGAATTTTTATACTTCCTTTTGATTCCTTCAGAGAGCATTCTATTTATATCTTCAAAATTTGCGATTTCATCAGCACTCTGAGCATAATTAATTAGCCCTGTTACATCTACACCAAAAGAACCGTCACCTTCCAAAATGAAATCTGAATTATTTAACTGCTCTATTGATTCAGGAGTTAGACTAACTTTAGCTTGCTCACCATTTTTTAATTCACCGTCATTCTCTACAATAAAACTCAAAAATGAAAGTTCACTCTCAAACGTTTTATCTATATTTGAAACTACGCCTTTACCATTCGCCCCTTTAAAAGTAACAATTACATTCTTTTCTAAATCAGCAGCTGATATTTTAGTACCTTCTGGCAAACCTGTAACTTCAAATACCTTTTCTGATTTTTCTTTCAAATGCTTTGTCATTTCTGGATCGACTGTTACAGTTACAGTAATTTTATCTCCATTGGACAAATTCTCTTTTTTATCTAAGTTAATTTCAAATGATTTGGATAAATCATTAACCTCAGCTATAGTTTCAGAAGAAAGGTCTTCTCTATTTACATTATTTACATCAATATCAAAAATATTTTTTACAATCGCTTCTTCATCAATTGTATATGACACTGTTCCTCTAGTATCTATACCATAATAATTTAACTCTATGTAATCAGTTAAATCCTCTTTACTAGAACATGCTGATAAAATAAATATCAAGCTAATAAGACCTATAAAGCCACCCCATGCTTTCATGTTAAAAAAATTCTTTCTTCTCAATTCGACACTTCCTTATACATTATGATAGTACTAATTATATTTAAAATAATTCCAAATTTCAATATACGATTCTCCAAAATTGGATAATCTTATGATAAACAAGAGTATTAATACATATACAAGAATATTTGTAACATAAAGAAATTTACCTCTTCAGTAGTTAATGAAATTGAGTCGGAGTTAGAGGCAGAGAAAAAAGCCCAGCAATCATTAGCCTTACAAGAGCAAAAAAGTCAAATTAAAAATGCGAAAATGACAAAAGGGACTCGCCGTTTTGGGAGGGCACTGAAAAACTAGAGAGAATCATTTTTTTACAATACAAATCTTGCTTATTTATTCAATTTGACCATTAAAAAAGCCGATTTATGTCACAAAATTTGTGACCAATCGACTTTTTCAGTGCCCTCCCGTTTTGGCGAGTCCTTTTTTAATATCTGATACCCCATTATACTATTAATAGCGGTTGTTGAACAAGCTTATATTAGTATATGGAGGAGGCATTAATATTGCCCATCAAATTAAATCTTCCTTATGAAGACTATGGAGCAAGAATATTTGTTAAACAAAATGGAATGCAAACTTGAAAATTTGGTATATTCCCGACTATATCTGTGATTTGTCTCCCTTTCGGCAATACCTTGATAATAATTTCAAAAATGTAAAGTATATTTTTAATCCAAAAGAATCATATTTTATCTTAGGGTATCAAAATTGCTACGCGTGTGAGTATCAAAACTTATTGGGTATTTTCGCTAGTAGTAACTACAAAGAGCATATAGGAAATGAAAATTATGTTCTCCATAGAAATTTTACACTTTTCGGAAGTATTATAAAATTTGATAGTGAATTAACAAATTGGATGTATTCTTTAACCACTTGCTTTCGACCAGATGAGTTTACATACACGGAGTTCACTAATTATTGCAATCTTTGTGGGGATAAGATGTCGGAGAGTGAATACATTAATAAATACACTATATTTTATTTAAACCATTTAATAGATAATTTTATAAATAATTATTTTGTCTTTAATAGATGCCCTGAATACTTTGATTTTCCTCAGTATTGCTATGAGGAAGTTTCCATTAGCGAAAAAGCAACAAATTATTTAAAATATCTATTAAATAAAGTTTACAATAGAATATCGATAAACCTTAAATAAGGTAATGGAAACGGTTTACAAAATAAGTTTACTATTAGTCGTTTCTGTAAAACGCATTTATAATCGTTGAACATCATGTTTTAGAGACTGTAAATCACAGGTATATGTATAAATAACCTCCCCTAAAAAGAACATTAGTTCTCGATTATTTATAGAAAAATTGCAAGGGTTGTTTTATTTGAAAACTCAATGTTATAATAGTTGAAAGTGACAGACAGCTAAACTTTTCTAGTGATTAACACACTTCTTTCTAGCATATTACTTCGGACTTTTTACGAAGAGAAAGGGGGATGTTGCACATGATGACAGTATATGAAACTTTAACAATCACGCTAATTTTTGCATCGGTGATTATTTCTATTATTAGACTATCGTATACTTTTTCGCAAAAAAAGTAGCCATTCTTCAAGTTTGATACAAAGAATGACTAACTTTTTATACAAAATGAAAGCTGTTAATCGCTACTAAAGCGATGTTTGTTACTAAAACAGTTTAGTGTTGCAGCACTAAACTGTTTTTTTCTTTATTATTATAAATTATAACAAATCATATTTAATAATTCAAACGTTCGTTTCGAAAAAATATCATCTTGAAACCATGCTTGATTTTGCAACAGATTATTAACCGTTTGTATTATCACCAATTGCTCATGAAAAATTTGAGTGATGTCCTATCCGCAACAGATTGCTCAACATCCTTACTCGATAGTGTAAAGTTACATACTGCTAGCTCATATGCTCCGAAGTACTCGATATTCATTCAATTACTGCTAAATTTTTATATCTTTTAAAATATCTCTTTAATACCTTTCTCTAAATCCCGAATATATTTAAAATATAATTGTAATTAAAGCTAAGTCAGATAAAAAGCCTTAAACTTCATAAAAAGGAATTAGACCTTGAAAAATTTACATATTATTTTAAATAGGCAATTGTATTAAATTTAACTTCATATATTAAAATTTCATTCTCATCGTTTTCTTTCATTTTATCCAAAATTCGGGAATTGAAAGTAACTGTTTTTAAATTATTATCTACATTAAAATATCCAGAATATTTATCTACAAGTAAGTTAACTAGTGTAAGGCTTAAACCATTTTTAATAAGGGTTATTTTGGATTTATCTGAAGTACCATATTTTATTTTATTATATAACTCCTCATCAACAAAGTTTATGTCATTTAATACCTCAATATACTTAATAAAAATATTATCCAGAAAGTCTTGTTCTTCTTTTATACGTACAATAGCTAAATTTATTCGTTCTTTATGGGTTTTAGTTTTTATGTCCGTCCATATTGCATTATATCCATTTATTACTTTGTCTCCCCATCTACCAACATAAACATTTGTATCTCTCCCATCACTCTCCAATTTACTCCAATATTTAATAAAGCTGTATATCATCTCGCGGTAAGATGCACTTCTAATTCTCCAATCTAGAAACATTTTATAGAAGTTTCTAGATTCAGGATAAGAAAGTCTTTTAATATTCATTTCAGATTCTTTAATAAATGGTAAAAATAGAGTTGAAAAATACTCAAAAATTTCTTCAGTAGTTTTTAATTTAGTATCCGCATACTTATCGACGATATTTTGCATTAATTGTTCATTATCAATAATGTCTATTTCATTTATATTATTTGCAAAACAAATCCTCCCGATTTTTGTTTGTGCATAAGTTTTATCATAGTCAGTTATAACTCCAGGCTCAAAATTTTCAATGAATTCATCTGCACTTTCTTTTAGTGATATATTTTCATCATTAATTTCAACATTTTTTAATAAGACATTAGTTGGAAAATCCTGTTCTTGTTTATCTATTTTAATGACACTTTTAATGAATTTTTCTAAATTGGCATTTTTGGATGTATAATCTGAACCAATTATATATATGTGTGGTTCAAGATATTTTAAATCACCTGTTATTGGCGAAAATACTTCACTAAATCTGCATATTCTTCCTACCAAGTTTTTGAATTGAGCAGGACTTAAATTACTTCGTCCTTTTTTATTATCCAATAAAAATAAAGAATAGGCTGGTATATTAACGCCTTCTAATAATGTTGAACTCGTAATTATATATTTTACTTCTTTAATTTCAGAATACAAATGTTCAATATACATTTTAATATTATCCGGAACTAGTCCATGATGATATATAATTCCTCTTTTAAAACAATTGATTAGTAGGTAATCCGGATCTAAGTAATTACTAATATCTGCACATGCTTTTTTTATTTTTGTAGATGTATTTTCTGAAAATCTTTGAGAAATATTAAAAGCAAACTTCTCTATATCCACCGGTTTATTTAAATAGATAATATTTTTCCTTGTACTTCTTTTAATTATAAAATCTGTCTCATCAATGAAATTTTCTTCACTCTCATAGAAAAACTCATTTAAGAATTGGTCATAAAGTTTTAATTTCTTTTCATTTCTTTCGTCATAAATATAAAATCTTTCAGTTTTTATGTATTCTGTTATTTTGAATGACTCAGTATCATATTCTGTATATCTAACAGATAAATTTTTTTGATCAATTAAAAAAGGAGTTAGAAACTTAAACTTTACATTTGAATTCCTTTTTTCTAAAATTGATATCACACTTGCTAATAATATACTTCTCTCATTTTTTTCAAGCAAATTATGCGCTTCGTCAATAAAAACTATATCAAAATGTAGCTGTTTATGATTTCTTAATAATCTTAGAAGCCGTTCTTGAGTTAACACCGCTGTAACATTTACATCTGAATCAATATACATTTCTGGATGTGTAATTATTTTTTTAAAATTGATTATATCTGATTTCATTATTCTCCTTTTAGTTTGTGAAATCAAGGCTTTGGTAGGTACTACAATACAAACATTTCCTCTTCTTTCCCCTTTGATTGTTGAAATTATCAGCTCAGATTTCCCATAAGATGTTGGAGCTATAACAGTTATTGACTTTTCATTATTCGAAATAAAAAAAGCATTTAGGTCTTTTTGTTCTTCACTTAAGTAAATATCATTAACTTTATAATTTTCTCCAAATGCTGCTTGAAATAATTTAAAGAATGATTCTTCAATATGACTATTATAATTTTCGTTTTTTTCTATTATTTTTACTATAGGGTATAATCCCTGGTTAAGTGCAAAATCATAAAGTGGTTTATAATCTTTAGTTTGATTACAGTAAAAAACAATTATTCTATAACCTAATTTAAAAATATTGTGGTCTTTTTCATTTATAAATATTATTCCTAGTGAGAGGAGTTTTCTATATTCTAATTGCGTTAGTGATTCTCCGCCTACAATTAATTTTTTATATAAATCCTTAAAGTTAGTATTCTTCAAACGATTAAGTGTAAGATCTTTCATTTCTCTGCCTCTTCTCTCAAAAATTGATAGACCTTGTCATAAGTATTTTTTTGTATAGAAAAAACAAATAAGTTTTTAAATATTTTTTCACTTTTTGTTGTAGTATAAAAACTACTGATAACGTGTTCTTGTATCTCTTCCTTCAAAGTAGAAAAAAGTGAAGTAACTAATATAACATTCTTATCTGTACTCACTGCTTTTTGTTCACTAATTTCATCTGCTATATCATCAAGAATCGCTATGACTGCTTCTTTCTTATCACGAATGTTTTCTAGTGCAATAGTTGCTCCATTAATTGCATTTTCCCATAAAGTACTTTCATTTTCATTTAATCTATTCTTAAGGTCTACTTTTGCTTTACCTAAAAGTGTTTTATTTGTTTCATCACTATCTTTACCCTCATGTAGTTCACCTGATTTAACTTCGGTTATCCATAACTCATTTTTATTCTTATGATACATAACAATATCAAACCCTTTTTTTATACTTCTCTCCTCCATATTAAAAAAAGGAGAAACAGTATTATAATCAGTTAAAAATTGAATGATAAGTATATGCGTTAACAACTCTCCAATCATCCCTATTTTAGTTGTAGCTGCTTTCTTTTCATATCTCTCTAAAAATGATTTTACTGTATTTGTATAATTGTAAGTTTTCCTTTTTTTGGATGCTTTTGAAGCCCCATGACAAATTGGGGCCAGTTGACTTCTGATTAGTTCTTTTAAATCTTCTGAAAAATCATCAACATAACAGATTACATAAGTAGATTTATTCGTTAGTCGTACCCCTTTTAAAGATGTCACGGATATACCCCCTTAAATACATACGTAAAAAATATTGTAAATATTACTTGAACTAACATCTAAGCAGTAATCAGCTTTCAAAGTGGGTTGCACTTTATCAAAACTTTGCTTTCTCTTTAACTACAACTTTATTTCAATATGTAAAACAGAATGCTCTTGCACCGTATAAAGACACAATATTGTAATTAAGTTCTCTAGTTTATCGTTTATTACAATACTTAATTCAACAAGATAGTTGCAAGTATGGTACCAATTATATTGTTTCTTTGTTGCTTAGAATTTTAAAAAACTAAATACTACTGTTCCTAGTCTGAAATTACTTATCTTAATGCTTTTCAAATATATAATGACCTCTTCTTAGTTATTTTTCGTATTAACTAATATATCTAAAATTATACATTATATAAATATAAACAACTATCTATTTATAGTATATTTTGTAAAATATTTATTTCAATAGTTTCGTATTATATTTTTAAAAAATAAAATGTGGGTCATTATATTCAAACATAATATGGATCGGTAAGTATAATCATCCTATACGATAAAATCAGCATTTGATATTGCTGCTCCCACTGCTTGGAAGTCATACTCGCTTATGCTTCATCTCAAATTACAAAAGATTGCAATACTATGCATTCTTCCATTGTAAGATACATGGTTATTTATATATTCAAAGTGGTTAATCTAGTAAAGTATCTAAGTTGAATTTATGAGCAATACAATCATAATGCTCTTATAAAAAGAGCAGCAAATCACCATTTAAAAATTTACTAAAAGAATTTGATATTTCATTTTATCCTGTAAGTTGACTAACTTGCTAGCATCACCACTAATTACCACTACTAAAAAAGAACATTCATACGTATAATAAATACAAACAAACGTTCCCTCGAAGTTAGGAGTGCTGCTAAATGGACTACAATTCAATGCCCCACCGCCCAATTATTTGCATAGATATGAAATCGTTTTATGCTAGCTGTATGGCCATGCTGCATGGACTTGATATTATGACCATGCCCATTGCAGTCGTAGCCAATTTCAATCAGCCTGGTAGCGTTGTCCTTGCTGCCTCTCCGATGATGAAGGAAAGGTTTCATATTAAAACTGGCAACAGACGTTATGAAATACCTCATCACCCTGATATTCGTCTTTTTGAGCCGAAGATGAGCTTCTTTATTGAAATGTCCATGATGATTACAAAATTGATTGCCAATTATGTACCACTGGATTGTATTCATGTCTACAGTGTTGATGAGAGCTTTGTTGATCTAACGGGTACTGAGAAATTATGGGGTGCGCCAGAAGAAACAGCAAAAGAAATTCAAAGGGCTATTATGGATCAATTTTCTATTCCAAGTGCTGTAGGTATGGGGCCAAATATGCTCATTTCGAAATTAGCGCTGGATTTAGAGTCTAAAAAAACAGGTTTCGCCAAATGGAGTTATGAGGATATTCCAACAAAGCTATGGCCATTAAAGCCTTTGTCGAAAATGTGGGGCATTGGAAAGCAGATAGAAGCGCGATTAAATGCGATGGGTATACACACAGTAGGTGGAATAGCAAACGCTGATTTAAAAGAATTAGAGAAAGAATTTGGCATCATCGGCAACCAACTTTACCACCATGCCTGGGGAATCGATTTATCGACAATTGGTGAGCCAATATTAAGCAAAGGACAAATTAGTTTTGGTCAGGGACAAATGCTGATGCGAGATTACCCTACCCGCAAGGAAATTTCAGTTGTACTGTTGGAAATGTGTGAGGATGTCATGCGCCGTACAAGAGACGCTGGATTTGTCGGTCGGACAATTAGCTTAGGTGTATCTTATAGCAAACAAGCAATGACAAAGGGCTTCTACCGTTCAAAGACCATTTCAACTCCTACCAATGAAACGATGGTACTGTATAGAACGTGCCTTGAACTACTTGATGAGCATTTTGCTGGTGAACCAGCTCGCCAGTTATCCGTACGAATTACAAACTTAGAGCGGGAACGTAGTATTCAACTCGATTTATTTGATGAACATAAATTAAAACGCCAACTATTAGGCCCTACAATGGATGCAATTCGCGCGAAATATGGCGCTACTTCCATTATGAGAGCTGCTTCATTTACTACCTCTGGCACAGCTATTAAACGGAATAGCTTGCTTGGCGGTCATTTAGCATAGGAGTGATTTTTTTGATACGTGATCGAGGAAATATAAAGTGGACATCGATGATGTTACCTGAGCACCTAGCGTTGATTAAACAATTAAAGCAAGAAGAAAAACAGCAACCTAAAGAGCTTGCCGAATGGGAATTAGAAGAATTACAGCAAACAATAGATCAGGCTTATGCACTTCAGGTAAATGTTGAATTGCTTCTATGGAATAACGAGCAATTTGAACAGCCTATCGGCACTATAAAAAGCATTAACACAAAAACTCTGATTCTTGAAACATCAACTAGTGTAAAAAAGATACCACTCCAAAACATCCAGTCTGCTCGATTAGTAGATGATTTTTATGATTAACTTTGAACAGCGTAATCTTTTGCATAAGCTTTTATTACTAGACCTTGCCATTAAATCTTTACAGCATGACCATAAACATGTAGAGCAATGTAAAATGAAATCCGTTTTCTTACCTACAATAGATGCATTATTAAAACAATTAAGCAAGGAATATTTTCAACTTAAATATCAATTAGCGCGACAAAATATTAAATTTATTTCATGGCAATCCATTAATGAGCACTTCGTTGATGTACAAATCGCTACCGCTGGCAATGATCAAGTTTTGCAATATGCAAATAAAGCTTTAAAAGCACAAGTTGAACAACTAATTATACAGCACTTAGAGCAATAAAATGAACAGGTACTCAACGCATAGTACCTGTTTTTCATTTAAAACGAGCTACTGTAAAGAAATAATAAAGTTCTTTAATTTAAAAAACTAGAACAAGCATAAACTCGTTCTAAAAATTATAACAATAAAATCGTTTAAAAATCTAAATCATCTTCAACAATCGCCCCCACTGTTGAAAATGAAATATGAGAAAGTGCCCTGTTAACAGATTCGAAGTTTGATAATTCTCTTTCAACTATCACTCGTTCGTAAAAAATCGTTTAAATATGCTAAATTCTCCTGTAAAAAAGCTTGATGCTTTTCGATACCTCTTCTTTTACACCAACCAATTGAATTAAAAGCATCGGTAAAGCGATAAAACGGTAAAACCTCTTGTAAGTCAATAAGTGGACGAATGGACTCATAGCCCTTTTGATACGCTTCCCTTGTCCCTGGATATTTCATGAAAATATCACGATTAATTTTTGTAAAGTCCATTTCGACTGCGCCAATTCGGACACTTTCAAAATCAATAATACCAACTACTTGGTTTTCGTGAACTAAGATATTACCTGGGCGAAAATCCATATGTATAAAACTAGGTCCGTCAGGAGATGGAAGTAGGTTAAGTTGATGTTCAAAATGCTTCAATGATTGTTCGTATAAACGAGGATCAATCACTTCTTTAACATCTTCTGCAAAGGAATAAAACAGTCGCTTAATAAACGCAGTCCATTGACCATATACGTTGGAAACGGAACTTTTGAAATCTTGCTCATTTGGAATGATTGCATGTAGCATTGCGTGGTGTACTCCGATATCATAAGCTAAAGCTATATCGACCTTTTCTGTAATCGGCGCACCGTTGATTGCGGATAATAATAAAGCACCAGTGACCTCCTCATTACCTTCCCAATAGTCTAACATTTCTGGTACAGGTAGCTCATTGCGTAAACGTTTAAGTACAGTATACTCAAGTTCAAGTTTTGCTTGGGAATAAGGTATTTTTATATATACCGTACGATGATTAATTAGTCTGATTTTATATACAGTCGAACTAAAAGATTGAGGAACGTTATCGACCGCTAACACATTCAACTTAAATTTATCTATTACTTGTTGCAACAAATCCATTCGAAAAACCCCCATTTCTGTTCCGTTTATCTTCTTCACAGTCTCTAATAATAATATATTTACATTATTATGGGAAGTCTTATTCCATTAAATGGCCTTTTTTGTATTGAGTGACTCATATTTTAAAATAAGTTTATTATCTCTGTATAGGGAAAACTTATTTAATATAAGAAAACCATTTCTTATGCGCCCTCTTTTATCTATAATACAAAGTAGCAGCATATTGTTGCCAAACCTCATTAAACTATTTTGTTCCTTACATGCCGCCAAGCTTGAAAGGAAGAATGGTAAAAATGGAAATTTTCAAATCTAATAAAAATCCAGAAGTATACTATTATTTCACAAAGAAAAATAAAAAACTATGGATGTATCGGCATAAATACTACGATAACTCAGGAAAACGCAAAGAAAAAAAGAAAAGCAGTTTTGAGACCGAAAAGGAAGCAATAAAAGCTTTGTTTGAAGTCCAAGCTGCCTTATTACGTGGTGAGGCCAAACGAATTGAAAATGATAAATTAACGGTAGCAGATTGGTTAGATATTTGGTACGAATCGGAACATAAAAGTTGGAGTCCAAGAACTTGTGAACAACGTGAAATTGCAATCAGGCTACAAATGAAACCATTGCTGGGAAATTTCAAAATTCAACAGCTAACTAAAGGGATATATCAAAAAAAATACATTGATGAACTGGAAAAAACTTATGCATTCACAACCGTGAGATTACTTCATAGACTTTTTACTATTGCGATTAATGCTGCTGTGGAAGAAGGGATTCTATCCAAAAATCCATTAAAGCGAATCGCTTTTGCTAAGGAAGATTCTAAAAACGAAAACTTTTTCACTCCTGAACAATTAGCTGTTTTCTTAGAGGACGTAAGAATAAATGAAAACATTACAATTTACAATTTTATACTACTTGTTTCTTATACAGGTATGCGTTGCGGTGAAGCTTGTGGTCTACAATGGAAAAATATAGATTCTAAAAACAATACCGTTACCATCGAACGTTCAAGAGGCAATTTAGGTGTTGGCAAAACAAAAACTAAAAACAGTATTCGTACCATCCGTGTAGATGCTGATGTAATAAAGCAATTAGAAAAATATAAATTGTGGTGTAAAAAGAAACTTTTAGAATTTGGAGAGAAGTTAGAAGAAGATACATTTGTTTTTATTTCTCCTCAGACTACAAAGCCAATCGCTCAATCTCTCACAAGTCTAGCTATTCGAAGAATTATCAAAAGAACTAAATTACCAAAAATAACTCTGCACGGTTTACGTCATACTCACGCAACAATTCTATTAAACAAAAAATTACCAGTGAAAGTAATTGCTGAAAGATTAGGGAATACTACTCAAATGATTCATACAACATACGGACATGTACTGAAAGAAATGGAGGAAGAGTCTGTTGCTGTTTTTAGTCAAAGTTTAAAGTCAATTGGGACAAAAAATGGGGCTAGTTCTTAAAGAACATGCCCCAAGTAATTGATATATAAGGATTTTCAAAGTAGTATGTTTGCTACCTAAAATAGCATAAATACATTGTAACATAGTGTATGGTAAAAGTAAAATCACTGTTCATATACTAGATAGATGTCCTTTACTAAAACATGATAATAAAGCACCTTAACTTTTGCTAATATAGTTTAAGCAATAATAAAAATAGGCGCGTTTCTATATCATGAGAGAATAAAAAAATTGTGATTTTATGCCTTCTATATTAAATTACAAAAAAATATGAATTTACAATATTACAATTACGATAATGTTGTATTCTTAGGTCTGAGCGACTTTGGTAGCGATATACTAATTGTAAAATACTTCTTTTACAAGATACTTCAGAATCTAAAAAAGGCTTATCTAGAAAGTCGTCTAGCAAGCCGTTTAAAACATGACATAACATATACCTATTGACACGAGAGATAGCAAACTTTTTTAGCTAATCGACATGCGTTATGTGGAGCGAAGTACTCTTTTTACACTAAATGCTATTCAATTTGGGGGACGAAGTGTTTCTTGAACTTAAGTTAGTGAAGGTCATATCAGATTGTATTCAGTATTTTCTATAAATTTAGTTGTTAATTCCTCACCTTCCTGCTTTCAAAAAGGCTACTAAGGAAAGTTTTGAATTTAAGTGCTTAAATAGCTTTCATCACATTTCGATAATTGGCTATTCGTAGGAGTTCCTTCCATTTCTTTTTCCAGTTTCTTTTGTCGATTATGTGCGTTACGCTCTCTTACAAGTTGCTTTGCTTCCTCAAAGGGTGTGCTAACTATTTTTTCAGTTGAGTCCAATGTATTTGCACCTGACATAAGAAAATAATGATTCCAGAATTCCATCATCATTTTTGTATTACAATCAATAGTGTTGACAGTAGCACGCAAATGCTTTAAATCATCTATGACTGTCTCAAGCAAACGTTGCTGTAGTAATCCTTCAATTTCTGCCAATAATGGTTTCCCCCCAAAGCGGCTTTCAAAATAGGACTCTACTAAAAAGTCAATCACTTCCCCATCACTATTAAAATTTTCTTCTTCTACTAAAAGTGTGATTTTTTCGATTGTATCTTGTCGCAAGTACAAAGTTTTTTGCTTCTTTTTTTGCTGCTCATTCTTCACTACCCTTCAGATCCTTTCCGATAGCTTTTTGGATATATTGCCGGATAAAATTTTTTGTTAAATAATATTCCATGTAACTACATGTTCTGCTTGTTATTTCAATGCTATATGTTCAAGCAATACAGGGGATGCAATATGCTCCATATCTTATTATGTTTGTCATATATTCTTTTGCTAATTTGATTTAGTTGACGCTTCAGCTAGAGCTTTCCCCATTCGAATACCTGCTTGAACACCCGATTCATAGCCCCTTATATAATTTTCAATTGAACGCTGCTGCTCTTCTGTTAAGTTTTTCAATAAACGTTCCATGCGCTCCCATGAAGGTTTATCTTTAATATTTAGCATCATATTCATTATATACCATCTCCTGTTATTATTTTATAATCAAAATATATTATAAAATAATCAAAATTTCAACCTATCTCACTTGTAATATTGCAATGTAATCAAATAAAGAATAAACTTACTTATGAAGGAGGTGCCAAAATGAAAGAGAGAATCAAACTCTTAAGAGAGCATTTAGCTCTTAATCAAAGGGAATTTAGTGCACGGATAAATATTTCTCAGCCTACGCTCGCCTTAATGGAAAAAGGGCAAAGGGCTATTCGAGATATACATGTTGCACAAATTTGTTCTGAATTTAATATCAATGAAAATTGGTTGCGTACTGGCGAAGGAAAGATGTTTCTTGCAATAGAAACTTTTTCTTTAGATGAGCAAGCCAAAAAAAGCAATCTAACAGAACTAGAGATTGCAATTATGCGTGGCTATATGAATTTAGACCGTAATATTCGTGAAAAGTTAATGAACGAATTAGAAGCTATTTTTAAACCTACTAATAACGAAGACGCAGCTACCTCTGATGATGGCGTTGACAGTGAAACAGAAGCTGAAGTAGCCGAGTATCGTAAAAAAGCAGAAGTTGATATAACTAATTATAGGAAGGAAATTGAGGCCGAGAAAAAAGGGATAGCAGCATTACAAGAGTCAGAGAGAAAAGAATCAGGCTAAAAGAAATAGACAGACTGGGTTGAATAATAAAAAGTCCAAACAATGATGAAAACTGCATTGTTTGGACTTTTCCACTCTATTTTCCAAAAGTTACTATGTTAACAAAAAATGTAATCAAAATTATTGCTTAACAAATCTATGTCTTCTCAACCACGCCATAATGAAATTTTGCCGTCTGTCTTGCAAAACGCTGAAAACCATACTGTTCAAAATAAGGAGACTGATAATGCGCCTTTAACACAACGCGTTTTTTTGCGACGCGCAATGCCTCTTGCATCCACTCAGATGTTAATGCTAAATGGCTTCCTGCCTGACGTAATGCCGCAAAATTATTCGCTTCTTCAATCGTTTCCTCAAACATTGGGTCCATATAGACGACGTCAAATGAACATGCTGGCTGCTGACGCAAAAATTCAATCGCCTCTGCATGTACTACTTTAATTTGTCGCATACAAGCGGTCAGAGGCAATTTTGCCGTATCATATGTCTGCATCCCATGCTTCACGATAAAAGCAATATTGCGATTGGCTTCAAGCCCAACTACCTCTCCTTGCTCACCAACTACAAACGCCGCAAGCATACTATCCGCCCCCATGCCAAGTGTGCAATCTAAAAAGGAATCGCCCTTTGTTAGCTGGCAGGCCTCAAGCAACGGTTCCATCTCCCCACGCGCAACTCGCTTTAAGCGAAATGCCGCGGAATTGGGATGAAAAAAGAAAGGCGCATTTGCACCTTTCACATAGTACTCATAACGATTTTTACCCGCTACAATCACATTAGCCTGTAGCTCATGGCTAATCGTCATTACCGAGCGCTTTTGACGTGGAATAAATTTAATTTGCAATACTTCACATACAAATTGCGCTAACTTCTCTGACAATGCATCAGGTCGACCAGCAGTCGTAACAACCGTTACTCCGCACATACTTGCTTTAATACATCTGACAAATGGTCACGCACTTGCTCCATCGGGAAGCCTTCAATATTTTCACGTGGGATAAAATAAGCTAGCTGCCCGTCCTTTAAAATTGCCATCGACGGTGAGCTTGGTGGTACTTCATCAAAAAACGCACGCATTGTCGCAGTTGCCTCAGGATCCTGCCCAGCAAATACAGTAACTAAATGGTCAGGTTTCACCTCTTCAATTGCTTCACGCGCTGCTGGTCGTGCCAACCCTGCCGCACAGCCACAAACAGAGTTAATAACAACAAGCGCAGTTCCTTTTTGTTCAGCCATAAATTCATTTACTTCATCCGCAGTTGTTAGTTGTGCAAAGCCCGCATCCACTAACTCTTGTCGCATTGGTTGTGTTACTTGTCTCATGTATTCATCGTAAGCGTTCATCTTTTTACCTTCTTTCGTATTTATTCGTAAAGCCTTGATATATAAGGCTTTCCACTGATTTCCCACCTATTCACTTTCACCGTTTTTCGTATACTTTCAGGAAAAATGTGAGTTTTTTGTGAGTTTTTTTAGTTATATTTTTTCATAACCCTGTTACCTATTTTAACGTGAATTGATTATTTGTAAAATAGTTTAGCTTGCTCTGTTATTTTATAAATGCTTAGGTAATTTCCTTTCCCCATTGTTTCTTGCGTACATAACGTCCACCGTTTCTTTACTGCTTCTATTTTCATTAGAAAAAATTTATGCATAATTAAAAATCCTTTGAACAGACTAAAATTTGAGGAGGTGAGATTCATGGCGAAAAATAACAACAACCAAAACTTTAACCAAAAGGTTCCTAATCCAATGAACGAAGAATTTGGGACTGAGACTGATGTAAACGAGGTTAAAAAACAAATTCAAAAAGCAGAATCTAATAAGCAATACGCATCAGGTAAATATGCAAATAACCGTAATCAAAATGGGATGAAATAAGTCGTTTATTCTCCCTAACCGGCAATTTTTTGCCGGTTTTTTTATTAAGCTTAAACAATAATTTTTAGCGCTTTTCTACATATATCAGCAATATTCGAAGCAGATTTCAAGCATCTTACTATTTGTTCATGCCGTAATATATCTAAAGAATTTCGCAAACGATAAACCGTAAATTTCTAAAATTATTAGCGCTTGATTTTCCCCACCCTTCTAAAATTCCATTAAAAGCTGAATTCAAATTTATTGCTACGCTTTCGGTACAAAAACGGTTGCGCGTCGCAAAAAAATTGCTAAAAAAATTAAACGTAAGTTAAACAATGCTGTAGTCCTTTATCAATCGATGTTTCGATATAGCCGATAATTTGTTGCAATGTGAATATCTGCAATTTTTGTTGTAACATATCCTCGTTATAGACCATATCTTCTAGCACATAAGGAAAAAATTGTACCACTTCTTGTTCCGTTACTTCCTGTAAGTGAGTGATTGTTGCTTTATTGTTAAATGCAGATTGCAATGTGTAAGTCAATTGATAGTAATCAAGCAATTTACTATTCAATAATCGAAAATCTTGATGGTATAACGCCAGCACACTAGAATCATTTGCAATTCGGTTTCGAAGCCATGGTAAATAAAAGCCTTTCAACCATAAATCATCTGCAATTAAATGTGTGAAGTAGCCCATTATGTATGGATTTTCTTTCTGCTCATTATATTTTTCTAAAAAACCCGCATAATCAATACTTCTCGTATAGTCTTGCTCGCTTCCTACGAAAAAATGAGCGCGCTCTTTGGCCGTTGCTGCATCTGGTGCGATACCTCCTGCTAAAAAGCTTGTCTTATCCTTAATAGCTAAACGTTCAGCAATTTGCTGTGCAATAATTAAATGCATAATACGTGACCCCAACCATTTTATCCCCCTATATGTTTTAATGCTACGGACGCTTTCACTAGCATATAAGTTGCCTCGTATAGAAATTACATATCAATGCATACTAGATAGTAAAACAATTCAGATGAGGTGAACGAAATGGAGCCTTTTCCTATAATACATACAAACTTTTGGGATGCGGTCATTGCTGTCCCCGCAACAATGCTTGTGACACAGCTTTGTAAAAAGCTCTTTCATATAAAGGCTTTTTGGGTTCCGACAGTTGCATTAGTCATTGGTTTACTGATTTCTATTTTTATAAGCCACAAGCATCATTTAATTGCGGGCATCTTTATGGGCTGGTTTTATGGTTACGCTGCAATCGGAAGCTATGCATCATTGAAAACAACATGGCGTGCTTATAGACAGAGTAAATAGGGCTGCCCATTTTCTGAGCAGCCCTCATTTTATTATCTTTCACAAGCCCAACCATCTTTATCACGGTCATGCTTAGAGGCATATGCAGGATGCCCTTTTGCTACACCTTTCGGATAATAAACACGAAGCTCTGTGCAGTTTTTAAAGGATGTTGGTGCTTTTGGGTCTATATATGCACCCCTGCCTTTTGGAGCTGGTGTTTTTTTCGTGCTTGCCTTAGGTGCCACATATTTTGTCACATAATCAATATGCACCCACCCTATCTGCTTTTGGTAGGATACTTTGTACCAGTCACCACTACGAGCGGTCGCGTTTAGCTTTGTATTTTTAGATATAATCGCCAATGTCTTTCCTGTCTTTGCAGGAGCGTTGCGCATTGCTATACTATCTGTTGTAACAATTTCAGCTTTAATTTCTCGTGCTTCCGCCGCATGTGCAGATGGTGTAATCATTGCTGTTAAAAGCAAAATCGTCAATATGCTTTGCATCATTTTTTTCATGCCACTCATCTCCTTTTAGATAGTATAGCATGTACAATTTTGAGAAAAAATAGTTGAAATTTTAATTTTCAACCTATTATTGAACTATTTATACAAAATCATTTAGCACTTAGCTTCTGTGCAAGCTGCTGAACTTCCTGTACATAGGAGCTGCCTAGCTTAATAATTGAATCATCTGGTCTTTCTTTATGGTAAAATCCTTTTCGACAATCAAATTTATTATTTCTTTTAAGAGCGTAAATCGTTTGCATTTCATTGTTATTTACAATTTCAATTTTCTCAATAATTGGTCGCTCGATAATGTGCTTCTTTTTTATCGCTTGAAAAAATGCTTTATGCTGCAATTTCATCGCCTGCTTTTTATAAATGCTTTTATTATAATCTTTTGCAGTGCTTAGCATAGCTGTTATTGAAGATTGAAAAGCTTGTAGCTCGTACAAAAAACGCTTTCTATTTTGCTTATGCTGCTCCACTTCCATACAGTGAAGATGGTATTTCGCTGCCTCTAAATGCTCTTGCATCGCTGTTAATAATTTTGTCATGCTATTTCCTCCATTTCTACTATTGCTTGCTCAGCAAAAATTTCTTTCCTTTTATGTATGTATTCACTTTTTCTTCTTACTATTCATAGGCTAGTGTAGAAAGGGTGATGGGGATGAGTAGCAAAGAGAAAAAATCCGGGCAATCTACAGATAATACGGATATTTCAATTGACCGACTTGCATATCTCGGCACAGTCATAACAGTATTAGGCTATGCTTTATCTGCCATTGCAGAGGGGCTTGAATTAAAGGCGATAGAACAGCAAAAAGGGGAAGATTTTTCATCAGCGGAGTTTACAAAATTGCATGAGCAAATTGATGAGCTCACAAAGGAAGTACGCCAGTTACGGAGAATGCTACGTTAATTATGCTATATTAGAATAAGTAATAACATGTATGGAAATAATAATAGCAATTCGTAGAAGGAGGCACTTCAATTGAACGATTATTATGCAGATTTACATATTCATATTGGTCGCACAAACAGTGGGCGCGCTGTTAAAATTACAGGTAGTCGCACATTAACCCTTTCAAATATACTACATACGTCTAGTGTCCATAAAGGGCTTGATATGATTGGAATTATTGATTGTCATAGTCCAGAGGTATTGCAGGAGCTTGAGCAATATGTACTTAGAGGAGAAATGACCGAATTACAGCAAGGTGGCCTATTATACGAAAAAACAACGCTTATTATGGGCTCAGAGTTGGAAATATACGATAGCAATTGCCAAGGACCTATTCATGTACTTGCTTATTTGCCTACATTACAATCCATGCAGGCTTTTTCAACATGGCTAAGTGAGCAGATGAAAAATATTCATCTCAGCTCACAGCGCATTTATTGTGATGCACAAATTTTGCAGCGAAAGGTTGCCGAATTAAATGGTTTATTTATTCCCGCGCATGTTTTCACCCCCTTTAAAAGCTTGTATGGCAAAGGGGTCAAAAAGAGCTTAACGGAAGTTTTTGACCCTGCCATAATTGATGCCATTGAGCTTGGCTTAAGTTCAGATACTGATATGGTATCTGGTATTGAAGAATTAGCCTCGTATACTTTTGTGACAAATTCCGATGCACATTCTCTTGGAAAAATAGCGCGAGAGTATCAAAAGATACATATGGAGGCTGTTAATTTTGAGGAATTACGTCAAGCCCTACATCGCGAGAATGGTCGGTATATTGCAGCAAATTACGGTCTGCACCCTTTATTAGGAAAGTATCATGAAACGGTTTGCGCAACATGTGGCAAAATGGTTGCAGACGATGCAGATATTTGCCCATTTTGTCAAAGTAAGCAGATTGTTCGTGGTGTTGCAACACGTATCAAGCAGCTTTCTAGCCCTGCTACTAATAAGGTCGAGCGCCCTCCTTATGTCCATCAAGTACCTTTAGAATTTATTCCTGGTCTAGGTAAAAAAACGTTGGACAAGCTATTGGTGGCTTTCGGTACAGAAATGGATATTTTGCATCGAACAACGCTTGAGCAGCTTACAACAATTGTACCTGAGCCGTTAGCAGAGAAAATAATACTCGCTCGCACCGGACAAATTCAATTCGCAGCCGGTGGCGGTGGTGTATATGGGAGAATAAAGTGAAACTACAATCCGCTCGCTATGGATTTTAAACACTTTTAATATCTATTCAATCTAAAATATAAATGCAGCTTTGGTTAAACTAAGGGGGAAAATAATGTTTCAAACAGCAAGATGTATAATAAAAAAATTAACTAAGGAAGATTTAGCAGATATTCAACATTTATACCAACAGCATGAGGTAAGAAAATATTTAGGTGGCGTTGTAGTGCCTTCTATTGTTAAAGAAAATGTAGAGATACTTCTAACAACGCCCGATGCAGGATACCACTTGGTTGCTAGAGAGCTAGGCTCACAGCAATTTATTGGACTTGTATCACTTGATTTATATCATGATGGACAATCTATTGAGCTATCTTATCAACTATCCCCTACTTGGTGGGGAGACGGCTATGCAACAGAAATTTTGCAGGTAGTCTTACAGTTTGCTTTTAAAGAGTTACAGTTACCATATGTTGTCGCTGAAACACAAACTGCTAATATTGCTTCTTGTAAACTATTAGAGCGCTTAGGGATGACTGTAAAAGAAAAAGTTGAACGCTTTGGTGCGAAGCAAGCAATTTATTCTTTAGAAAATCCAAATTCAAAAAAATTGTGAGAATGAGGTAGTCCGCCTTTTTTGGACCGCCTTAGCTTCTGTGGCTAAATATTTGCTAAAAACATTTGCTCCTGCGATTACTCGTCGCAGTAAAACATTTGCTCCTGCGGTTACTCGTCGCAAAGGGCGTGTCTCAAAATGGCTTTTCAGACACGCCCTTTCGTGCAAGCTTATTTTTCCTCTTCCATTAATCGAATATTCCCTTTATGGAATTCGCGCATATTGCGTGGATAGGCATAATTGGCAATTAAATGGGCACTATCTTCCCCCTGTGCAATACATCTACGCAATTCCTTAATATAAGTCGTAGCATCGCGTTGACGTTTCTTGATTTCTTCCATCTCTGTCGTCATATTTCCATGTCCCGGAATCAGAAAACGGATTTCATGCTGCTGCAATATGACATCAACTTTTTTGAGTGTTTCCTCATACGCATAGCTATTATCATAAATATATGGAAATTCCACGTCTGATAAATAATCGCCTGCAATCCAAATACCTTGAGGCTCAACAACAATAAATAATCCGTCATTGGTATGTCCGTTTGCCAAATAAAAAGTCAGTTTTGTTTTTCCTATTATTAGTGTTTGTGCATCATGTCGAATGACGATATCGACCTTTGGGTAACTTACTGAATATGCACGGTCTATATAATAACCATCATCAAATGTACGGATTTGCTCTATAATTTGCTCCTTATCAGAACGTTTTTGAAAAGTTTCGCTTGCGATAACGATTGCCTCTGGAAACGCGCCATAGCCTATAATATGGTCCCAATCCGAATGCGTAAACAGGATATATAAAGGGCGGTCGCCTTGTATTTTAGCAATATGTGCTTGAATTGTTTCGATTTCCTGCGGAAGCCAATTTGGGTCTACAAGCACTATACAATCCTCTGTTTCTATTACTGTGGAAGTTGTTTTAAACAGCTGGCTCATATAAATAGTTAGCTGTTCGTTTTGGAAATGAATCATTTTTTTCTCCTCTATTTGTGCTCAATAATATGCCATGATTTTTGCTGTATTTACTACAAACAAGCATGTATTCTCTGCTATGTCGATTATTTTTAGTATGGCAAAAGCGCCTCCCATTTTTCCCTAGGCGTATTGTTTCATGGTGTATTAAGAAATTTAACTCAGCTCTTTTTTACCATCTATTTCAATTCCATTTAATGCCTGTGTTGCTAGTCGGTCTGCCTCCTCATTTTGCTTCCTCGATACATGCTCATAAATAGGTGTAATATTTAATTTTGCTAGCCTAGCATCAATTTTACTCGCCCATTCAGCCAATTCCTTCTCATAAACAGGCCAATCACCAGCCATTTGCTGGATTACCACTTGCGAATCACCTTTAAAATAAACCGTGCTATGATGCACACCTAGCTCCTCTAGCTCACGAATGCTCAAATGCAACGCCGCATACTCCGCTTCATTATTGGATAATAAACCATCTACAAAAGCGTTTTTACGAATTCGATATTGCTTTTCATTTTGTTCAAAGTAGACAACATAACCTAAGCCGGCCTGTCTTGCGCTCTTATGAAAGCCACCATCAAAATAAATCGTAATATTTTGGGGCTCAGAAGCAATTTCCTTCACATACTTCTTTAGCTCCTTTACTGTCCACGTGCTGTCATATGCATCTGTCAGTACAATATTTTTTGCTCGACCTGTCAGCATTAAATCTTCCACAATCATTAATACTTGTGCTGCTGGTAATTGCTCAGAAGTGAAAACCGTTTGCGCACCATTTTTCGCCTTATATTCCCATTCGATTCGTATATTCACTTACATTTCTCCCTTTTAAGTCAATCTTTATTATCATATTAACAGGTTTTTTACATATGGAGCTAAATTAGTAATCGTTCATAATTAAATTCGTCTGTGAATAAATTTTTAAAATTATATTAATCCTCAAGTATTTGATGAAAAATTATTCAACCACACCCTTGAATTGCAACGAGTTCAACAGAGCACTAAGGATGTATAAACACATATTATTATAGTGAGCATTTTTTTAATTGTTATAACAACAATTAGTGCGTTTATTATTTTTTCACATTTAGAAGACAATTGGTAAACCGATTAACGCTAGCTGTTAGTTTAAATGATATGCAGCAAGAAATTAAAACGGTTATTGCATCTATCCATGAGGAAACAAATCGTGCAAATGAAAGACTAGCAAGGTTTGTATTTAATGAATTAGCGCATCAGGTTACATCTATACGCCACAATTTCTCCGATATTGGTGAAGCAATTAAAGCTATTTCCAAAATTAGCGCTAGCATTTTAGAACATGCTGATGAAATTCAACGCCTTGCATTAGTAGCTTTAATAAATGCTCAAAAGTGAAAATCAAATTTTCCTTAAACAGTGAATTTGAAGATTCCGCCTTCTCTATATATTATTCCCTAGCCCTTATAATGGATTGCCTTGTACCATTTTGAACATGCAAAATTTTGATTTATTTGCGACTTGTCCAGTTCTATTAGTGATTTTATCAACTATAGGAGCGGCTTCTCAGCAAAAATCGTCTGAAAAACAGTGCTTTGCACGCTTTTCAGACGACTCCTATTAAGCAATATTCGATTTCTCTGCTGAGGCTTTGAGGCGCTTCTCCTCGTCAATTTGCTGGAATTCAGCCATGCGGGCAGTTGCACGCCAATAATGATAGACAAGACGGTCAATCCAAAGTAATGCCCCTACTTTAGAAACAGCAACGCCCAGCTCTGTTTCGTTCGCAACGGAACGCTCGAAGTATTCATTGCGCTTATTGCGACGCGCTTGTGCCATCATCTGTGAATGCTCTTCTAATGTTTTAGCCATTGCACTCAGAGGCTCTTCACTCCCTAAGCTTTGCTGTACGGAGGCTAATATTTCTTGCCACTCTGTCATTAATTGCGGCTGTAATACAAGTGCCTCTAATTGCTGCTGTTCTCGCAATACTTTTACTAATCTTACTAAATGGTCCTGCGTGTGTAAAATGGCAATATGCTTGTTGCGCTCCCTTTGCGAAGTCGACTGTATAGCATTCAGATAGTCATGTGTAATTTTAATTGCTTCCTCTACCTCATCAATTTTCCGTTCATAGTCTGCTGTAATTTTTTTCGTTGCCATTAAGGCACTTTGAGCAGTCGTTAATACTGCCATAATATCACGTATTGTTTTAAAGGAAACATCGAGCGCAACTGAAGGCACTTCTAATAGCTTCGTATCTAAATTGCGTGTAAGCACATTTTCGCGTTCAGGAACGATTTTCTTTAGAAGCTTTGCAAATTGCTTAATAAATGGCATGAAGATAATTGCCCCAAGGACGCTAAACAAAGTGTGAAAAATAGCTAGTGCCATCGTTTCATCAAAGCTACCCGCAATCGCTTCTGTTAGCCATTTTACCAATTGTAAGAAATACGGGAATGAGATTGTAACGAGAAGTGCCGTTACTACATTGAATAGTAAATGGGTCATTGCTGTACGCTTCGCTGATACCGATGCCCCAATTGCTGCAAATAAAGCAGTCGCCGTTGTTCCGATATTCTGCCCGATTACTAAATATGCGGCTTGCTCAAAATCAATGGCACCGGTAAATAATGCCGCTAAAGTCGCCGCCATCGCCGCACTAGAGGCTTGCATAATAATCGTCATAACAATCCCGATAATAATTAATAATAAGACAGAGAAAAACGAATTTGCTGGGATTTTATCGAAGGCAATTAAATTTTGTGCATCCCCCATCCCTTGCTGTAGCATATCAATTCCCAAAAACAGTAAACCGAACCCGGCTAGTACACCACCAAATTTTTTAATATCGCGCGGTGCAATAAATGACATAAATACCCCGAAACCAATAATCGGTAATGCCATTGCTTGTAGGCTAATTTTAAAGCCAATTAATGATATAATCCAACCTGTAGATGTACTACCAATATTCGCACCGATAATCACACCGATGGATTGGACAAAGGTTAGCAAGCCGGCACTAACAAAGCCAATTGTTAGAAGCGTCGTTGCTGTAGAAGATTGCACTAAAACAGTCATAAGAATGCCTGATAGCATAGAGCTAAAGGTTCCTCTTGTGAACTTATTTAACCAGCGCTTTAATGCCTCTCCTGCGATTTCTTTCAGACCGTTCGTTAGCATGGACATGCCGAGCAAAAACAGTCCGATTCCGCCGAAAATCGTCAGCATACATTCACCACCAAAGAAATAATGATTCAATTTTATAGATAAAGTGAAACTACAATCAGTGGGGGTTTCCCCCATCCCACTGATTGTTAGTTGAACCAATCGGGCATTTACGGGCAGCGGATTTCTCACTTATCCTTATTCAGTCTTGAAGTGGGCGTCTTACTGCCCGCTAATGCGGGATAAATAGATTCTTAACAAACTGTAAGCATTCTTTTTAAAAGTTGAAGAAGCTTTTTCAGTGAATAAGGGATTGAGCATTTTTTACAGGATGTCAGATTACTAACTTATGTACTTCTATTAACAGTCTCCGTTGGGCTGAAGGTTCACTTTATATTACCATTTTACTATAAAAAAATAACTGAAATTTCATAAATAATTTACAAATGATTCATACTGATGAAATATTGTCCGCAATTCAGATATTAAAAGCAGCAAGTAACTTTAAGCAGTAATTGAATCGGGCGACTTGGACATTTTTGACGCAACTGAAAATGGAGTTTGATTTGTTTATTTTAAAGAAACTTTAGGGCAACCTTTTATCTTTTAGCAACGAATCATTCCAATTAAAGCTGTGGCTTCGTACATTATCAAATACCGCTTTTTCCTACGAATAAATGCAGATGCTATCCTCCTTTTCCAATAACCCCCTTCCGTCATATTTGTTACACAACTGTAAATTACCTTACTCGATACCTATGTAGCAATGGTTTAAAATTGTCACATTTCCCATTGGATAAACTTACCTAACAAATGCACAATTTATGCATGCTACAATCATGGCGAGCTTGAAATCAAGGAGGGACCATGATGAAAAAACAAATATTCACAGCAGCATTAGCACTAACTATTAGCTGCAGCTCAATTCCATTATTACCTGCTACTTTTCAAACTACTGAAGTAGCGGCTGCCACTGCTAGCGTTAGTCAGCAAGCAGTCAATCAAAAGGCAGACCAAATTATCGCAACGGGGAAAAGCTTAATTGGCAAAGCAACATATAGCAACACACAATACAAAGCGACAGCACCTTATAAATTTTCTTGCGCCTCATTTTTAATGTATATTTTTGAGAAAAATGGCGTTGATTTAGGCACATATAACGAGGATTATATGCTTCAGCAAGGGAAAGCGGTGGCTAAAAGCCAATTGCAGAAAGGTGATTTAGTCTTTTTCAAAAGTAAAAAAACAGGAACAGACCCTGACCATGTAGGAATTTATATTGGCAATAACAAGTTACTACATATGGCAGATTCAAAACAGAATATTGTGATTACTGATATGAATAGCAAGCCATATTATAAAGATAATTATTATGCTGCCCGTCGTGTGCTGCCATCCTTAATGGCTTCAAACCCAGCATCAACAGGGGATAAAATTGTTGAAAAAGCCTTTCTTCATAAAAATAGTGCCATTATTGGCTCTATTAACGCAGCCGCGCAAAAACGCTTTACTGCTGGTGGCTATGTGCAATATGTATTAGGGCAAAGCGGTGTGAAAATTAATACAACTGTTTTATCACAGCA
The DNA here is from genome assembly GCF_003049645.1 of Metasolibacillus fluoroglycofenilyticus. Classification (GTDB taxonomy): domain Bacteria; phylum Bacillota; class Bacilli; order Bacillales_A; family Planococcaceae; genus Metasolibacillus; species Metasolibacillus fluoroglycofenilyticus. The sequence continues at coordinate 1,498,079 of NZ_PYWK01000001.1, read as the reverse complement.
AATGAAGCTTGGAACGACTGTTTCACGCAACAATTTACAAAAAGGGGATATCGTCTTTTTCAGTAGTGCAAAGGGCTCTAAAAACCCAACACTCGTTGCCGTTTATGCAGGTGAGCATCGCATTATTGTGCCAACTAAAGATGGTGTCATTACGCGTGTCTTACTTGTGGATTACTACAAGGATCGTTTTATTACAGCAAAGCGCATTACAAAATAAATGTATGAATGGGCGTCCAAAAAGCCGTGCAATTGCCGGCTTTTTGGACGCTTTTGATGGTGTTTTAACAAAAATCTTACTCATAACAATCTCTTTGAAAATAGGAGAAACACAGGGATTAGCAGTGTTTCTCCAGAGTAAAAGAGAAAAAACAAAATTACCCTTCCAGATAGTCTTCGCTTTGCTAGTTCTTGCCCTTTAATTCACTTGCAAACCCAATCATTGACCTGCTCGACATCGGGCCTTTTATTAAAACAATCGCATCTTTCGTTAAAATTTTCTTCAGTAAATCCATTACCCCTGTGACATCTGTAAAGCTATGCACTCGTGCTGTCGTACCATCTGCCTTCGCCTGTAGCGCTATTTCCTTGGCACTGTTTCCAATTGTTATTAATGTATCAATAGATTGCTTAGCAATGAGCGTGCCTATTTCACGATGATATTGGCGCTCATACTTACCTAATCGTTTGATATCACCTAAAATTACAACTCGTTTTTTCTCCTTCCCTACTGCTTGAAGCACCTTTAAAGCTGCTTCAATTGAGGTTGGATTATTCGTCCATGTATCGTCAATAATTGTGCTCCCTGCTAAGCCACTAGAAAATTGTAAGTGACGCTCCATGTTTTTAAATGTTCGAAGCTTAGCAATTGCTTTACGCAATGGAAAGCCCATTTCAGTTGTTGCCGCAAATGCTGCTAAAGCATTGTACACTTGATGCTCTCCGTAGCCTGGTACAAAACATTCGTAGCGCTCTTTTTCCTTTAGTAAGGAGAAGCGCATTCCTCCTGCAACATATTGAATATTGCTTGCTTTATAGTTTGCATTTTGTTTGACACTAAACGTCACAATTTTCCCTTTAAAAGCTGTCAAAGAAATTTTTTTGCTATTTTCATCATCCGCATTCATTATTAATGTTCCATTTTCCTGAATCCCGTCTACAATTTCTGCCTTTGCTTGAATATAGCCTTGCAAGCTTTTACAGCCATCTAAATGATGTACACCGATATTGGTAATAATCCCAATTGTCGGCTTGTAAATTAAGCATTGATGTTTAATATTCCCTAAATTTCCTAGCCCTAGCTCGAAAACAGCCGCCTGTGTTTTTCGGTCAACCATCGTTAAATAATTAAGCGACTGCCTTGGCTCATTAATGCTGCTCACTGTCGCCTGTACTTGCCAATCCTCTAATAAAATATGACGAATCATTTCCTTTGTTGTCGTCTTGCCACATGTGCCTGTTAAAGCAACGACTGGAATCGTAAAGAGCTCGCGATAATAGTCAACAAATTGCCAAAACGCGCGGTGCATATTTTTCACCTGCAATATCGTAATGGCGATAGGAGCCTTTCGCAATTCCTCTTCTGCCTTATCAGACACAATCACAATTGGTGCGTGCTGCGCTAGCCTCTTCCAGTCGACGTTTTCATTTTTACGAAGGAAGATGAGCGCATCACGCTTTATACTATCTAGCTGCTGATAGTGTAGGGCCTGCTTTACTGAAAAGTTGGTAGCGCCTTGTATTAACTGGGCATTCAACAAGGCTCGGAGGTCTTTTATCGACACTGCTATCAAGCTTGCTCCTCCCCTCGACGTAATTGTGCTGCTAATTCATGTATTGCCTCGCTGTACATATCGCCTTTAATTAAAATCACCGTATTACTGTCAACAATTTTTTTAAGAAGACTGCGTGCTAACACATTATTTTTAAAGCTATAAATATCCGCATCAAGACCTAATTGCTGCGCCTTTGATGCCATAATGCTTGCATGTTCACCAATCGTAATGAGTACGTCAACACCATGCTTATAAATAATTTCACCTGCTTGCTTGTGAATGCTATAGCCCCATGAACCTAAATCCGTAATTGTCCCAATCACGGCAATTTTCTTTTTACCATGTCCTAGCTTATTTAAAACATGTAAAGCTGCATCAAGGGATGTCGTTGTAATGCTCCACGTATCATCAATTAACATAGAGCCGTTAATCCCTCTCAAAATTTGTAGCTGCTTATTTAATTTGCGAAACGTAGCAAGCTGTGTAATGGCCTTTTGTAAAGGCATTCCGATTTCATGTACAACAGCTAATGCAGCTAATGCGTTATACACTTGATGCTCTCCGTGGCCGGGCATTTTCACAACATATTGCTTTTGTTGATGATGCAAAATAAAGCGCATTCCACGTTCTGTATACGTAATGCTACTTACTAAATAATCTGCATTGCTTTTCCCAAAGCGAATGATTTTTCCTTGAAAACCATGAAAGTTGATTTTTTTTGTATTTATATCATCCGCATTAATAATAAGTGTACCTTTTCCTACTATTTGCAGCATTTCAGCCTTTGCCTCGATATATCCTTCTTGTGTTTTACAATAGTTTAAATGATGCGACCCTATATTTGTAATTACGCCGATAGATGGCTTAAAATAACGCCCTGCACCAAGCACATCTCCCGGAGCACCAACCGCCGTTTCAAAAACCGCTGCATTTGTCATTTCGCTGATACGCAATAAATTTTGCAGCAGCTCTGTACGAGAATTATTGCTTAAATGTGTCGCTACAACCTCATAGTCACTTGACAGTATATGCTTCACCATTTCCTTTGTTGTCGTTTTTCCAGCCGTTCCTGTAATGGCAACAATCGGAATTTTAAATTGACTGCGATAATATTCAACAAATTTCCAATAAGCACTTGTCATATCATCCACTTTCACAATCGTTACTCCATCAGGCACTTCCTTTAAACGATATGCCCATTCCGTCACAATAACTAACGGAAAAAAAGTCGATAAGCTTTGCCAATTGACAATTTTCGTATTCGTAAAAAACGCTGTCCTTTTATGCTTTATTTGCCTTAAACGATATGCACCATGTTCAATTAAAAGATCAGATGACCCTTTTACAAGTTCTCCACCGATAATTTCTACTACAGCACCAACAGGTATAGGCTTCATACACTCCCCCCTTCTGCTAGTAGCATATGCCAGCAAGACAAACACATTTGGATGAATGTTCTCTTATTTTTATAAGTCGCACGTGATAGTCAACTATATGAAGCCCTATTATGCTCATACATATAGAAAGATAGAAATCGTATATAGCTAAAATGAGGAGTGATGATGTGAAAACGATTGTTTTTATTGGAACAAACAAAAGTGGCTCGAGTCGTGAAGCAATTAAAGCTGCTGAAAGTCTCGGCTATTTTACCGTTCTTTTTACAAATAATGAAAAGCAATTCCTGCAAAGAAAGGAATATGCTGATGTGCATAAAATGGTGTTAGTCGATATCACAAATATGAATGCCATGAGAAAGGCGATACTCACTTTACAGCAAACCCAGCTAACGATTATTAGCATCGTCAGCTTTACAGACCCTTACGTGCACACAGCCTCTCTATTATGCGATGAATTTTGTCAAAACTATGCGCAATCGGAAGCGATTGCAACGATGGAAAACAAAGAGGCGACAAGACAGTACTTACAAAAGTTCGAATTTACACCGAAATTTACAATATTACAGGCAGATAATGTGAGTGAGCTTCCTAAAATGAGCTTCCCTCTTATCGTCAAATCCCCCAAATCGACTGGTTCGAAGGATGTTCTTTACGCACTAAACAAAAAGCAATTAAATCAGCACATCACAGCGCTGCAAGAAAAATATCCGAAGGACACAATTATGATTGAAGAATATATCGATGGCCCCCAATATTTAGTCGAAACAATTATTCATAATGGTCAGCCACATTTAATTGCGGTTATTGAACAAGATATTACACAAGGCAAACGTTTTATCATTACAGGCTATACCGTGCTTGCTCATATCCCAGCGAAAATGCAGGAAGATTTGCAAAACATTGTCGAGTCAATCACAACTGCCTTTCAGTTAAAGAACGGTGCGATGCATTTGGAACTACGCCATACAAAAGCTGGTTGGAAGCTGATTGAAATTAACCCACGCATTTCAGGCGGTGCGATGAACCATATGCTACAAGCAGCCTTCGGTTTTAGTTTAGTACAGGAGACCTTAAAGCTTTTAATAGGTGAAAAGCCTAATATTGAGCCACTTCATCATCACTTCGTCTATACGAAATACTTAGTTGTTGAACGCAAAGGTGTACTAGAAAGAGTAACAGGTCGAAATAAAGCCAAAAGCAGCCCGGGTGTTGTCGACGTCTATATTAAGCCACGGAGAGGAACCGTTTTAATCCCACCACTTTCCATGGGGCATCGTTATGCCTATGTCATCGCAACAGGTCGTACTAAGCACGAAGCAAAAAGAAATGCCTATTCCGCCGCTAAAAAAATTCATTTCCATTTGAAAAGCATACAATAAACAAACAGCATCTCCTTTGGCCGGAGATGCTGTTTGTTTAGTTATCTGCGATTTCCTATTTCCCCTCGTATAAATCCGCTAAAAACTTGACGGTTTCAAACATATTTGTTTTACTAGCCCCTTTAATGAGGATTGTGTCACCTTGCTTAATAATTTTTTCTAACAAATCATGTAACTGCTCTTTGTTTGTAAAATGATACATATTTTTGGGATTAAAGCCTTTTGCCTTCGCCGCTGCATTCATTTCCTCCGTGCGGAAGCCATACGTAATAAAAATATCGATGCCTTGCTCTGTTATATATTCTCCCACCTTTTTATACTCCGCCTCTCGCAAATCACCAAGCTCTCGCATTTGACCAATAATGGCAACTTTTCGACGTTTTGCAATGGACGACAATACATCAATTGCTGCCTTTACCCCTTGTGGGTGCGAGTGCACCGTATCATCAATAAGCGTAATCGCCCGCTTGCAATGATAAAGTGTCAAGCGGCGAGGTGGCTTTTTGAAGACTAAGCCTTGCTTAATTTCCTGAGGGCTAAACTGTAAATAATCAGCAAGTGCAATAGCATTCAATGCATTGTATACATGGTGCTCCCCTAAAATTGGAATAAAGAGTGAGATTTCCTTACCGCGTAGCTTGATTTTAAACGTCATGCCATCCTCTTTATAGCGCACATTATACGCCCTATAATCCGCATCAGAATGAATGCCTACAGTTATTATTTTTCCTTTAAATTGCTTTAGTGTTAAATAGTTAGAATTGAAATCATCTTTATTAATAACGAGCACCCCATGCTGATCCATTCCTTGAATTAATTCGGATTTAGCGAGTGCCACTTGCTTTACATCGCCATCAAAATTCCCGACATGCGCTAAGCCGACATTTGTTACAATACTCATTGTAGGCTTAAGTATGCGACAATGCTCAGTAATAACACCTTTGTACGCCATTCCATACTCTAAAACGGCTGCCTCATAGCCATTCGCTAGCTCCATTGCGTGCTTTTTTGTATGCTCTGTCGTATTCCAATAATCCTTTGATTCAAAGGTCGACCATTTTGTTCGTAAAATAGAGGATAGGAATGCCTTTGTTGTTGTTTTACCTGCACTCCCTGTAATCGCAATAATCGGCATATCGCTAGGACGCACCTGCGATTTTGCAATTGGCTTTGTCACTAATTGCTCCTGTTGCTGTGCTTTATGCACCCGCTTCGCCTGTCTTGCCTTTGCTAAAACTTGCTTGTTGTCCGCTAAATATTTAGCATAACGAATCGTATTTTTCACAACATCAAGCTCTAAATAAAACGTTGGTGGACAGCCGGGACGCCAATTCACTTCATAAATCCAAAGCCTCATATTTTGGTCTAAACCGACATCGACCCCAATTTCATCGATGAGTTCACCAAACTCCTGTATTTGAATGTGCTCTAAGTGTCTGGCTAGCGATAATGAAAAATGCTCTAATGTACGCTTTAAATCATAGGCTTGCTCCGCAAACTCCTGCTGTAAAAAAGGCTCTAAATAATTTGTATAGCCGCCATTATTAATGTTAGGAATTAAACTACCTGCCGGAGCTACGCGTGGATAAACCGTTGTCACTACCCAATTGCCATCCCCATTTTTTTGGACATGCAAGCGAAAATCAAACACTAAGCCTGATTTTGTAACTGAGCGGATATAAGGCTGAACAATAAATGTGCCTGTTGCTAGCTGTTGTGCTAATAATGCATCAAGCTGTGTTTTTGTATATTTCGTTACTGTACTATTATGTTTAACTGTGTAACTCGTACCTTCTTTTGAAATGAAATAAATTCCCTTTCCTTTACGCCCATCTATTGGCTTAAAAGCAATAGTCGGATATTTCGCCAAATGCTGATGAACAGTTTCCGTCTTCTGAATAATTTCTGTTGGGATAATGTATTTAGCAAAATCCTTATACGCAAGTAAACGCTTTGCCACATTCCACTTATTGCCGATAGAATTCGTTGTAAAAGGAATTTCCTTGCGCAGCTTCCCTATTATATCCTTTGACACAGCAAGTTTTTCTGGGCTTCCTGCATTGTAAATAACGTCTGGAAAAGGGCATTCCTTTTCATACCATGCGCCATTTTCATACACTTGGGCCAATATAGTTTTCCTCGTAAAATTAACGCTTTTCGGTGTGAAATAAAAAAAGTCAACACCTTCTACCTTTGCCACAGCAGCAAAGGCATATGATTTTAACACCGTTGTTGGGTCTTTCCGATGGTGTAGCATGCCAATCGTCGTCAAAAATATCCCTCCTTCTACTATCTCTATTTATTAGATTCAAGTAAAACTAAAATAGTAAGGACAGAAGCTTAAACGACATAGAAAACATAGCTGTTTTCACCAAAGTAAATTAACCCTATTAAGCAGTTAGGTTGGAATAGCCCCTTCGTTTAACTGCAAAAAATATACGATTTTCTACGATAAATACCAAGCCCAAGCATAAGCCAATCCATTTTCGGCTTATGTACCTGACCAAGCTCCCTTCCAAGTGTTAGAGGGTTACCTATATGATGTTTTGCAAGCCTTTCCGCCTTCTTATTATCCAACATGCTGTTTTGCAGCCTTGAGTGGATAAAGGATGTGACCTGCCGTAAAAATCGACTAAGATTCATTTACGCTCACCTCACGCAATAAATTCTTCTAAAATTGATTGCATCGCCACTCCATATTTTTGCAGCCTCTTTTTTGTAGAGTTATAGGATTTTTCATCTTGCTCATTCCAAATACTATCCGCATCACCCTCTAACTCTGCTTGATGTAGCTTAATAAAAACGATACCTTCATTTTGCCATATGCTTTTCACTCCTTTTACGTGTAAAAGCTGAATGAGCTCCGTCGCTGTTTTACGCTCTGTTAAAAGAGTAAAAAATTCCTTCTCAATATTTGTCTATATTTTATTGTGAATTGTTACACGATGCTCCTCATTGAAATGCAAATCAGCAAATATATTCTTTTTCATTGCCCGCTTTAAATTTTTTAATCGCTCGTCCATTTTAACGCTTCCAATCTTTTTTAAGTAATGCCTTACCTTTACGCATCCTGGTTTTTACTGTATTTTCATTATCTGGAAAAATTACAGCAATCTCCTTTAACGAGTACTCCTCAAAATAATAAAAATAGCAGGTGTGTTGATTAGCCTTTATTTTACAAAAAGAGCCTAGGAAATTTGTTGATTTCCGTTGCGGGGGGACGCGGCGATTTTAGCCTCCCTTCACTTTGTCCTGCTGGAAGGCTTTGCTTTGCGACGAGTAATCACAGGAGCACTCGCCCCCTTCACTCCAAACAACAAGTAAACCCTTTATTAACAGTGCATTCTCTACCTTAAACACACGCATCCATATCTAATATTTTCATAATCAACACGCCTGATGTTGTTCTAATCTTTAATTATCAAAATACTTTTCACCTTAATTGCTAAAAAGCATGATTCTGCGATTACTCTACACAGAAAACATGCTTAGCGTACCATTTTTCAGACACCTTGTTATTTTGTTATTGCGTTAAGGTGGTTATCCTCTTTTAAAGGAGTGAAAACGTAGGATACAACGTCTTTGCTTTTAAATTAAAGCGAATAGATAGAGTTGATTTTCGGCTTTTCAAGTAATTATCACCACTTTGATTCAACGAAAATATTCGCACTTAACAATGAAGTAGAAAAAAGCTGAACACCTGAAAGTGTCGCAATATTAATCGTTGCTTCCCTGTTCGTCTTTTTTAGCGTGACCATTTCTTCAGCCCGCATAATCGGCTCGCCCTCTATTGACATTGGGCATAAAAAAGAAACAGTTAATAGGTTATTTGAAACATCAATATTTTCGATGCGAAAATAACAGGTCGTAAAGCCACTTTCATAATCCGTTAGCTGCAAATGCGTACCTCGCCTCGTCAATAGCGCAATTGGAATTGTATCGCTACCGACAATTTTCAATAATAAATAATTAAAATGCTTTGTCCAAGTATGCTCGATTAAATTTTGAAAATGCAATATTTCCTTTAGCACGTCACATAAACAATTTTGTTGTTCGTCCAACACACCCCTCTCCTCCCGCGCAAAAGCATCTGTACACTTACCATATGTCAAATGCCTGCCTCGTGACAGTGGGCTTCGCCTAAATTGTGTGGAAATTGTGTGCGTGCCTGGCACTCATTTTAGATAAATCACAAGCTCCTGACGATATGCACCCCCCTCCTCATAATGGTCTAATGCATGAAAATCATACTGATAGCTACCGGAGGGAAATGTTACGCTCTCTCCTTGAACGGCTGCTAAGAGCCCTGCAACATCTGTTGATACCGTTTCTAAAAGCTGTTCCCCTGTTGCTGTTAATGCAAAAATAACATTCATTTCTTCTCTCTCCTTAAGAACCTATAAATAATGCGGCTTGGCTAATTGCGACAAAAAAATCCATCTGCTGCACAGGACTATCTGGCTCAATTTGCAGCACTACTTGAAAAACGTCCTCTGCTTCTACATAGACTGCCTGCCAGCGGGCAATAATCTCGTCATTTACTGTAAAGGTCGACCAACCTTCCATTTGCTTATCAATTTTCATTATGCCACCGGGCCAATGAATAGCTAGCTCTGGCAGACCAACACGCCAATTTTCGTACGTTATTGTATAACGTTCCTGCTTACTATAAGAAAACGCCTCAAACCATAGTTTACCACGGCGAAATTTTTTGGAAATACGAAATGTTACATTGCCGCTTAAATCGATGATTTCATACGTTAAAAAATAACGATAATCAAAATAGCCATCCAGTAATCGCTTTAATCGGTTGCTATAGATGCGTGCGACATAAGCTACTTGCTCACCATTTGCGCTAACTATCGGATTTTTTTCTGTCGATGCAATATTTCCTGATAATTGGTACATATATTGATTCATTGTAAGCTCCTTAAAATAATATCGTTAATTTATTATAAATTCGTTTTAAAAAATATGTTTCGTTACTTAGCATTGTACGGCTATTTTTTGCTTTATCTGGATGATTTGTAATGATTCCATCAACACCATGCTCTAAAAAATATTGAATATCACGCTCAGCATTAACTGTCCAAATAAACAATTCCATTTCATTACGCTTAACTTGCTCAATCATGCGACCTGATGCCACATCCTGCTGTAATGCAATAAAATCTGCTTTTACAGGCGGGAATTTTCCAATATAAAGCGCAAAGACAAGCCCCACTTTTAAGCGTGGCTCTAATTCGTTTAATCTCCAAATAACCGCGCTATCAATTGATTGGACATAATGCTTTTCCAATGCGTCATAATATAAAAGGAGCTCAATGAACTGCTGTAAATAATCATCTGTCTCATGTCCATGTGGCTTTATTTCAATTAATAATTGAATATTAAGCTCCTCACTTTTTTGCAACATTTCTTCTAAAGAGGGAATTTTATCACGCAATTTACCCGCTCTTACAGTCGTATTCGTTAGCTCATCTAACGCCATTTGGTATACTGCTTCCTTCCGACCAGCCATTCTCATCAATGTAGGGTCATGAAAAACGACAAACTTTCCATCCTTTGTTTGCTGTATATCAATTTCCACTATATCTGCCCCTGCTTCCACAGATGCAATAAGGGAACTCATTGTATTTTCCACACCCTGCTCCATAAAGCCCCGATGCGCAATAACCTTTGTCTCTGGCTCGTAGAGTGTTTTTTCTAAATTAATTACTTGCACACCACTCATTAAAAAATAAACAAAAATAGTACAAACAATCGTCCAATGCATAATCGTTTCACGAAATGATTCGTTATGCAGCGCCACTGGTTTATCATGTGTTAGACGAAAGCCAACGACAACAACGAGCTGTGAAAAAAGCGCTTGTAATAAAGTAAATAAAAGCAATAGTAAGCCCTGTGCAAAAGTTAATGTAAAGGCGGCTGTGACAAGTGCCAGGTCTGGGATTAATCGCTCAATAACAAATAAAGGTACAAAGGTTAACCCTAATAAAATAACAGTTAAGCTTAAATGCATTATAAGTATCAACCCGAGCATGCCGACAAGTTCAACCAATCTGCGTTGCGAAAATTGCCAGCTTAATTTTACAGCCTGTAAAATTGTTGTCCATTGATATACTGTAAAATACGGCATCGTCAAAATAAAGCGCAAACTAATTAAAAATAATAATGCGATTCCAATTATATATAAAAGCCGCCCCTGTGAAGATGTCATTAATTCATCCACGATAAAATCTGGGATACTTAAACTTTGTGTAATCGTAGATGGTAGTATAGAAGAAATGAGTGGCATGACGAGTACCACATATAGAAATAGTAAGCCTGTTTCAAAGCTAATAAAATAAACAACCTTTTTGTTTAATCGACGCCATAGCTGCCGTAATGTATACGGTATTCCTCTTTGCTGATGGTAGGCAAGCAAAATAAGCAAACCCATTTCATAATAAATAAACAATAAAACAATTAAAATCATTAGTGCTATGACAAATAAAAATAATGGATGAGCAAATAGCTGGATAATATTTTCCTCTGTAATACTATCTATACTTAAAAGATGCAATGTTGCAGTCAACAGCAGTGAAATCGACGGCAATGCAATGAGTAATTGAAATAGCCGAATCCCTAAAAAGACCCGGATATAATCTACTCGGTACGTATAAATATTGCGAAAAACAAGTCGAATTACGCGTAAAATGCGCTCCATTCACCCACCCCCGTGTTCTATTTTACGCAAAAACCGACAAATTGTATGCAGGAAAGCTCAGTTTACTAAATTGTTTCTTTCGCTTCACAATGGTAAAATCAAACCCTTCACTGCAAAACGAAAGGAGAAAGGTCATGCAAAACAATGAAAGAAAAATTATTTTAGATTTAGCAATCACATTAGATGGCTTCATTGAAGGAAAAAATGGAGAAATAGATTGGTGTATTATGGATTCCGATATGGAGTTCTCACACTTTTTAAGCAATATCGACACAATTTTGTATGGTAGAAAAAGCTATGATTTGTGGGGACACTATACGCCTGATACAAATGATGATGAAGAGAAGCAATTTTGGGCACTTGTTCATAGTAAAGAAAAATACGTTTTTTCAAAAACGAAACAACAAGACCATAGCAAAGCTGTTTTTATTCAAGAAAATATTGCCGAGGAAATGCAGGCATTAAAAAAGAAAACTGGCAAAAATATTTGGCTCTATGGTGGAGCAAGTCTCATTACAGCATTCATTGATTTAGGGCTTATAGATGAATTTCGATTATCCATTCATCCTGTTGTTTTAGGGGAAGGTAAGCCATTATTCACAAATGTTACAGAAAAAATAAATTTAAAGCTTGTTAACACAAGAACATTTTCATCTGGCGTTGTACAATTAATATATCATAACAATTAATTGGTTTCGCTCAATAAAAAGCTACTGTAAAATTAGATTTTCTCTAATAATTACAGTAGCTTTACTTTTACACAGTTGTATGAGCAAAAAACTCCTCATAAAGCGCCTTTAAAATTTGATTCTCATATTGGCTTAGTACGCCAAATACAAGACTTACTTCTGAAGAACCTTGATTAATCATTTCAATATTAGCGCCTGTATTTGAAATAGCCGTCGCTGCGCGCGCTGCTAAGCCCGTGTTATTTCGCATACCTTCACCTACGATTACAACCATTGAGAAATCATGACGGAAATGCACGTCCTCCGCTTGTAATTCCTCTTTCACCCGCTTCATAATACGCGCCTCAATCTCATCGTTCAATTGATGGGAACGCATAATAACTGAAATATCATCTAGTCCAGATGGTGTATGCTCATATGAAATATTTTCTTCCTCGATAATTTGCAGTAAACGTCTACCGAAGCCTACTTCACGATTCATTAAATATTTCGATACATATAAAATAGAAAATCCGCTATCCGTCGCAATACCTGTAACAGGGCTACCTGTTGCCGGGCGCTTTGGTACAATACGTGTACCAGATGCAGCAGGATTATTTGTGTTTTTAATATTTACCGGAATCCCTTGTTTATATACAGGCATTAACGCTTCATCATGAAATACTGAGAACCCCGCATAGGAAAGTTCACGCATTTCACGATATGTGATTTCCTTGATTTCCACTGGACAATTCACCACTTTCGGATTTGCTGAAAAGACGCAGTCAACGTCAGTAAAGTTTTCATAAAGTTCTGCATTAACTGCGGAGGCTAGAATCGAACCTGTTATATCTGAGCCACCGCGGTCAAACGTACGCAGCACGCCCGTCTTTGTATAACCAAAGAAGCCCGGGAACACAATGATTTCCTCGACATTCGCAAGCTTGCTTAGATTCTCATATGTTTCAGGCAAAGCAAAAGTTCGCTCTGGTAAATCGTTCACAACTAAGCCCTCTTTTGGACTCACGTACTTGGCGGGCATTCCGATTGAATTAAAATAAGCTGCGATAAGCTTTGCATTATTATCCTCACCACTGGCCTTTATGTTATCCATAAATAATGCCTGTTGTGACTTGTCTGCTTCCAGACGTTCGCGCAAGTCATCTGTGATGATTTGGATAATCGTATCATCTAATCCTAGCTCTGCTGCAATATCAGCATAACGTTCAATTACTATGTTTAATTTTAACTCAGTATCTCCACCTTGCAATGCACTGTTTGCAAGTTCAATTAATAAATCCGTTACTTTGATATCATCATTCGTGCGCTTTCCTGGAGCAGATACTGCAATAATTTTTCTTGCTGGATTAGCTTTTACAATATTCGCAACTTTTTTAATTTGCTGCGCATTCGCAACAGAAGTTCCACCAAATTTACATACAATCATTTTACCAAATCCTTACCTTATAATATTATTGTACTTCCCCAAAAAACATTTGATTTTACACAGTGTACAAACTTATTACAAATACGTCAAGACAATTTGTAATAAGTTTGACGTTTTTTTATAAAAAGATGAACATTTTTCAAAACATTTGCACTTATTATATGGTTTTTCATGCGAAAAAGTGCGAATTTCCTAGTTGAAAAACAATTCAGACAAGTATTCACAAATTACTTTACAGAGCATTATTGTATACGCATATTCCCTAAAAAACAATAGAAATCTTACCAGATTACTAAAGTTTCTAAAGATAAAATTGCTATATCTAATTTTAACTAGGAATTTAGGAAAAATAGTATGGCATCCTCTCTTTTTCGCATATGAAATGATTGCTTATCAACAACTTAAAAGTCCCAGCTTATTCAGCTACTGGAAAGTGACAGTCTTTTTAATTGTAACTATCATAAAATATACTTGTAGGAAATTTTGAATATAGCATGAAGGGCTATCAGAAAAGAAATTATCTTTTCCGATAGCCCTGATTACTATGGTAAATCCTAAAAAACAAACTCCAACTTCTCCCCTTGTAACTTCAGGCGAGCTTTACCTTTTTTACCGCTTTTCCATGTAAAGCGGATTTCACGAGTTTCTTTGCCAGAAAGTAACTTCTTCGCATCAATTGCTGTTACTTTACCTTTCATTAATACTTTGCTAATAGCAAATTTACATGCTTTGTTTTGACATGTATATGCTCGGAACCCTTCTACTACTGCATTACGACATAATGGGCAGCTCCCGACAACGACAATCTCCTTTTCAGCCACTTGCATTTCCAACGCTTTCATACGCGCTGTTGTTTCTTCTACAAAGGCAAGCATTTCCTTATAAAATGCAGATGCATTTAATTGACCATCGACAATGTCCTTTAGCTTTTTGCTCCAAATTGCTGTTAAAATTGGAGAAACGACATCATGATTGCCTAAGCTAGCAATAACATCGATTCCAAAATTAGTAGCAGCTAATGATTTCCCTTGTCGTTCTAGCATACCAATCGTTATCAATTTTTCTATAATTTCTGCACGTGTTGCCGATGTACCAATACCTTCTGCGTCCTTTAAAATTTTTTGCAGTTCTGCATCCTCTATAAAGCGCCCTGCATGGAACATCGCATCAAGCAATGTACTATCTGTGTAACGTGATGGCGGTTCAGTCATTTTAGATAAAATATTTAACTCCTTAATTGGTAATATATCGTCTACCTTTAATAAAGGGAGAGGAAGTTCCCCCTTTCTACGAAATGTTTCATATAATACTGTGTAGCCTTTTTCTACAATACGATTACCTGTTTGCTTAAAAAGCTCCCCACCAGATTGTAAAATAATAGTCGTTTTATCGAATTGATAGGCTGGTAAAAAGATAGCTAAAAGACGTTTACAAATAAGATGGTACACTTTCCATTCCGCCTCAGTTAGCTTTTTGCGCCCTACAGCTACATCCGTTACTGTAATAGCATGATGGTCCGTTAATTTTTTATCATCTACGTAGCGTTTAGAGGAGGTGACACGAGCTATATTGGAGTGATTACGCATAATTTCCCCTGCAATAGCTTGGTATTCTTCTAATGAACAAAGCGCTTTAATATGTGCTGTAATATTTTCAGCAAATGCTGTCGGTAAATGCTTAGATTCGGTACGTGGATAAGTAATTAACTTTTTTTCATACAAGCTTTGAGCAATTTTTAATGTGTTTGCAGATGTAAAGCCATAAAATTTATTCGCTTCCTTTTGCAGTTCCAGCAATGAATGCAATGGTGGGGCAGGCAATGCTTTGCGCTCAGTTTTCAGCTCTTTGACAATCGCTGTTTCTGTAATACGTGCAGCAATGGCCTTCACTTCGCCAGATTGTATTTTATTTGTGTTTTGGACTGGGTCAAACCATAGCGCCGTCATTTCTGGTAGCTGTAATTCAATTTGCGCATATGGCTCTGGCTGGAATTGTTTTATTTCAAGCTCACGTTTGACTACAATGGCGAGGGTTGGCGTCATTACACGACCAACTTTAATCGTACGCCCACCTTTTACCGTAGCAACACGCGTTAAGTTTAAGCCAATTAGCCAGTCAAATATCATGCGATACATGGCAGCATTGCGCAGATTGCGAATGAGGTAATCATTTTCATCTAGCAAATGGGTCAATGCTTTATGTATTGCATTATCCGTTGTTTGTGATGTCCAAAAGCGCTTTACGGGTAGCCTGCAGCCCACTTTTTTATAAAAGGAATAAAAGATGTTTTCCCCTTCCATCCCCGCATCACACGCATTTATAATAAAATCATAGTGCCCTGTTTTTAGCTTTTGCTCTAGCTCCCTATACACTTTATAGGCAGTTTTTTTTACACGAAATTCATAGCGCTCCGGCATCATCGGTAGCACTGCTAAATCCCATTTTTTCCATTCCTTTTTATATTCGTGTGGCTCCTTTAGCTCCACAACATGTCCTATAAATGAAGCAAAGTCAATTGTATATGGCAATTGCATGCGCTTATAAACTTTTTCAATATCTCGCATTAGCGATGGCTTTTCGGCAATGAGCAGCGCTCTCACTTTATACATCGCCCCTTTCTATATAACTAGTATATTAAACGTACATATGTTTGTAAATCAGATAAAGCCTGCCTGCTTTTCCCCTTCTATTGCTTTAATATATCGCAAGCCTTGCTGAAATTGCTGCTGTAACCATTCATTTTTATGCTGATAACCTGCAGCTCACTTATCACTTCGCAAGCAATAGCAACCTTCAGTTTGTAAATTTTGCTCATTTAACTTTATAATTTTTAGTTGATTCATTGGTGTCTTCCTCTCTCTATATTTTCTTTTAGTATACAATTTCACTGTTCCAACTGTATCATCAAATGCTATAATGCTACTAGTGTAAATGAGGAGGGGACTTATGGGGTTTGGAAAACGTACGATTTTTTGGCTAGTGCCGCTTTGTATTATCGGTATTTTCATTTATTTTTATGGACCAAAGGATGATATTACAGATAATCAATACATAGATGAAATAAAGCAAATATCATTAAGTGAAACGAATACAACAACAATCGAGGATGTGTTTAATCATTATTGTGATGAAAGCAAATGGGTCTATTTTAAAACTCAGCGTGAGCAGGCTGTTGTAGAATTTAAAGGTCAATGTACAATTAACGAGCAAGAACAACCTGTGAATATGCAGTTTTTAATCAATGATGACGATTTTACGCTTGGAGCATTGCTCATTAATAATTTTCAGCAATCCCCCGAAGAGCGCACACATTTTATTCAGCATTTATATGAAAATTTGTAAATTCAGAAAGGAGTTGTGCGAAAAGTCTATTTTGTTTTGACACCGCATTGAAATCAATGTTTTCATCGCTTCCCTTTTACTGAAGGATAACGCTGCTAAAGCAAATGTTCATCCCATTTTTAAAAGAGGTGTTCTATGTTTATAGGAATCAACATTTTGCGAAACATCATTGCTACTGTCCAAAACGCCGGCTATGCACGGCTTTTTGGACAGCCCTTTTCGTTTTTGTTTTATTAAGTCAAAGGGTGCTAGCTTGTTTGGCAAAGTAAGAAATATTGAGTTTAGTGGTATTATTTTGAATTTAGATGAAAGAGATTTTATCTTTTTTACAACAACATGTTACCGCACTCAGTAAGCTGTTTGTTCAAGCGCTTTAATAGGCGCTGTCTTCTTTTTTTCAACGTTTCCACTTTGAGTTGCAAAGCTTGCGCAATTTCTTTGTCACTATTTTGCAGGACATAATAGCTAGTCAAAATATAGCGCTCATCTGTCGTTAACTCTTCCCACAATATTGCGAGTGCTGGTGTTTCAATCACAATGGCATTTCGTCCATCATCTATAAAAACTTGCAAAGCTTCATCACCAACTAGCATGTTGCGATTTCGATGATTGTTTTGCTTGCGCATCTCAGCAATAATTTGATAGCGCATCATAAAATAGGCATATGTTTCGAAGGTTCCTTTATTTTCGTCATATGTTTGCGTCGCCTCCCATAAAGCAATCATCGCTATATGTCGATATTCATCAAAATTGCCATAAACGCGGCAACGATATAACGCCTTTTGAATTAACGGTTTATACTGTTCATAGCATTGTTCAAAGTTCATTGAAGATTCCTTTTGCATTGTGCACAAGCTGCTTATTCCTAGGTGGCTTAAATATAGTCATTCGGAATCAATCTATCAAAAACAAAAATAGCATATTTTTATTATAAAATAAGGAGAAAATCAAATTTTTTATACACAAAATATTATATTTATGCATTTTAGCGTTTAATAATAGTATTTTTCGCCATTTTTATTATCGGAATATTCGAAATTATAATTGACAAAATACACTTCATCGTGCATGCTATGTAAAATATATTTAGCTTATTGAAGACTAGTAAGCGGTCACTGACTATAACAGAGAGCGAATGCTTTGGCTGAAAAATTCGCATAGTACAAGCCGCCCAACCTCCTTCAACTTGCCCTTAGCCAAACTAAGCGCTCACTCAGCGTTATGAGATAAGTGGAATGCATTGTATGCATTCAATTTAGGTGGTACCACGGAAGTCCCTTTCGTCCTATATCAATTAGGAGGAAATGGGCTTTTTTTCATTGCATCTGCTAGGAGGAGAAATATGGAACGAAAACGGATTGTCGTAAAAATTGGCAGTAGCTCTTTAACAAATAATAAAGGAGAAATTGATTTTGAAAAATTTAATGACCATATCGAGGCCCTCGTACAGTTGAAGCTTTCGGGGCACGAGGTGTTACTCGTTTCATCTGGCGCTGTCGCTGCTGGTTTCCGCAAGCTCGGCTATCCAACGCGTCCCGTCACGATGAAAGGCAGACAGGCAGCGGCAGCTGTTGGACAAAGCCTACTAATTCAGCTCTACAATGAGGCATTTATCAAATACAATATTATTTCAGCACAGGTCTTGCTGACTCGTACAGATTTTAGCGAAAAAGAACGTTACAAAAATGCCTCTGCCACATTTTCTGAGCTACTAGAACGCTCTGTAATACCGATTATTAATGAGAACGATACAATATCTGTTGCGGAGCTGACATTTGGAGACAATGATATGCTCTCTGCATTAGTAGCAGGGCTTGTTCATGCAGACCAACTAATTATTTTGACGGATATCAATGGGCTATATACAGTGAATCCCACAAAAAATCCTAATGCCAAACGCTTAGATTTTTTAACTGTTATATCGGATGAGCTACTTGCTAACACATCGGGCAGCAGCTCCAAAGTCGGCACAGGGGGGATGGAGTCAAAGCTATTAGCTGCGCGCTGTGCTCTTGAAGCAGGCATTAATGTTTTTATCGGAAAAGGAACAGGAGCAAAAAAATTACTGGAAGTTTTAGCTGGCAATGGGGATGGTACGTATATTTCTAGCGAGGAACCCTCCACTTTATCAAGCCGTAGACAATGGCTTCGATTATCTACAGTTACAGGAAAAATATTCATTGATGAAGGGGCTGTCAAAGCTTTGACGACTGGAGGCAAAAGCTTATTACCAGCAGGTGTTTACGCATTGGAAGGTCATTTTAAACGAGGTGATGTCGTTGAAGTGTTTTACCAGCATCATTGTATCGGACGTGGTGAAATAAAGTATTCCAAGGAGGAGCTCGAGCAAGCAATGGGAAAGCGCACGACTGAATTATTCAAACAAGCAACAGAAGTAATTCATCGTGATTATTGGGTTCAAATGAAGGAGGTTTAAATAGATGGCTAACGAAGTAAGGGAAAAGGGACAACGAGCAAAAAGTGCAAGCATCATCATGAATTTGAAAACAACTGCTGAAAAAAATAAGGCCCTTGCCTGTATTGCAGAGCAGTTGCAAATGGATACAGCGACAATTGTAGAAGCAAATCAGTTGGATTTACAGCTTGGAGCAAAAAATGGACTATCTGCTGCAACACTCGACCGCATTATGCTGAATGAAGGACGTATCCAAGCAATGAGCGAGGCGATTCAATTATTAATTGAGTTACCCGACCCAATTGGCGAGGAACTTGAAAATATTCAAAAAGAAAATGGATTGCATATTGTTAAAAGACGTGTGCCACTTGGTGTTATTGGTATGATTTATGAGGCACGTCCAAATGTTACTGTTGATGCAGCAACACTAGCATTAAAAACAAGCAATGCTGCTATATTAAGAGGTAGCTCCTCTGCTCAAAATTCAAATATCGCACTTATTGCATCTATTCATAAAGCATTGTATCATGCAAATTTCCCATTAGATGCTGTGCTTTTAATTGAAGACACAAGCCGAGAAACAGCAAAAGAACTCTTTCATTTAAGTGAGTTTTTAGACGTTCTTATTCCGCGCGGTGGCAAAGGTTTAATCGATACTGTTGTGCGTGAAGCAAGCGTACCTGTGCTAGAGACAGGTGCAGGCAACTGCCATATTTATATTGATGATAGTGCCCCGTTCGATATGGTATGTAATATTATTAAAAATGCGAAAACGCAACGTCCTTCCGTCTGCAATACTGTGGAAAGCTTAGTCATTCATCGTAGTTTTTTAATCAAATACGGTAAGGAGCTATTTGATTTTCTACAATCATTAAAAATTTCAATCTATGGGGATGAAACGATTTGTCAATTCGTAGGAAGTGCCATTCTCGCTGATGAGGTACATTTTGCTGAGGAATTTTTAAGTCTCGCATTAAGTGTGAAAACCGTTGATTCTGTGCAAGAGGCTATCAAGCATATTCAGAAATATAGTACGAGGCATTCAGAAGCGATTATTACGATGACCCAACAGCATGCGGATTTATTTTTAACAATGGTGGATGCTGCTGCTGTTTACCATAATGCTTCTACTCGCTTTACAGATGGTTTTGAATTTGGTTACGGTGCTGAAGTAGGCATTTCCACACAAAAGCTACATGCGCGTGGTCCAATGGGGTTAGCTGCCTTAACATCAACAAAATACTGGATTTACGGTAATGGGCAAGTAAGAAACTAAAGAGCGTTTCATAAGGCGTGCAGTAGCTGGCTTGCGGAACATTTGCGATGGTGTTTCGGCGAAATATTTGCTCAATAAAATAGCGAAGGGGGTTTTCTGAAAATGAAAAACACTAATTTTAGCAGGATTTACTTCTAAGCGCAAGAAACGAAAATTTAACTTTTCTCAAAAAGAACATCCGCTAAACCCCATGTTTCTCCTATTTTCAAGGAATCCCCTTACTCTTTTAATACACAAAATCTTTCAAAAAGCACCACCGAGAGCGTTCCAAGCGCTGACAGCTACATGAAGTTTGGAACGCCTCCTCCCCTAATTCGTATAAATGACAGGAATATTATATTTACCGTATTTGCCCCGCATTTTACTACGATATTCCTGCACATGTGCTGTTTCTTTGAAGGTTAAAGCATCACCGTTATCCAGCGAAACAATATATGTCGCGTTCCCACCCTTACCAGCCGGTACTTCTATACGCTCTATTTGTGTCACATTTTCCCAGCCTACATATTGTTTTTGTTGCTCAAAAAGGCCCCTGTATGTAAAGCCGTTATCATCCATTGCAATATAGCATCTAGAGCTTCCGTAGAAAATAACAATCGATGTTAAAAATAAAATACTGCTACTAATTATTGCCCATTTTTTCATTTTGCCAAAAAATAAAAAAGCACAGCAAATAATTAAAATAGCTATCCCAACAGCGAACACCGTATATGCTTCTGTTGGAACATAGTACACCCAAGTATACTTCACAAAGTAAAATGTCATTGGAATCATTCTTGGTATTAAAAAAATGATTAATGGTGAAAAAATGAATAGGCATATACCTATTACAAAAAATGCATAACGATACGGCATATTATTCGCCATCTATTATCCCCCTTGCATAACATATGTAATATTATACAACGTTACTTTAAGATGATTAATTGTTTCAAAATTCTGAACATGTGATATAATACAGTTATTTTGAAAGGAGTGACCGCCATATGCAAATGCGTGCCATGATTAACCTTACAATTTCAATGGCCATCTTTGGCTCGATTGGCTTTTTTACAAAGCAAACTGGCATTCCTGCGGTCGAGCTGGTCTTTATCCGTTGTATTTTTGCCACATTGTTTTTGGGTGGCTTATGGTTAATTACAGGAGGGTTAAAAACTGAAAAGTGGAATAAAAAACAGCTTATTACAACCGTTTTATGTGGTGTTTTTTTAGTTTTAAACTGGGTATTTTTATTTAAGGCATTTGAGGAAATGTCTATTTCTGTTGCTATTTCTATTTACAATTTGGCTCCGATTTTCGTACTGTTGCTCGGTGCGATTTTACTTGCAGAAAAAATGTCCTTACCAGCGATTTTAGCAACAACTGTCTGCTTTTTTGGTAGTGTGCTAATCGTCGGGATTGAGCATTTTCAATCACTCGACCAACTATTTAATTCAGGCTTTGTCTGGGCGCTATTATCAGCCATTTTTTATGCCCTCACAATGTTTACAAGTAAAAATATTAGCGGTCTTTCCTCTTATGCATTAACATTTATTCAAACGACTGTTGGAATTGTGATGCTCATGCCATTTTGCAATTTTGAGGTATTTGAGGGACTAACAACGACAAATTGGTTATTTATTTTAGGGACAGGCATTATACATACAGGCTTTGTGTATTATTTATTTTTTGATAGCATACGCAATTTATCAACAATTATCGTTTCCGTACTCGTTTTTGTTGATCCTGTCGTAGCTATTTTACTAGATATTATCATTTTGTCCTTTAGACCAGATTTATTGCAAATACTTGGTATTATCCTTATTTTCGGTAGCATTATTTATATTATTTTTATGCCACCACCTACAGTAATCAGACAAAATAAAAAAGCTTCTGAGCCTTTATAGAGAAGAATTGGCTGTCAAAAAGCTTCGAACTTCAGCGTTTAAAGCGACAATAAAACATATAAAACGCCCGAAAAGCAGTGCTTTAGCACGCTTTTCGGATGCCCTCAACAATCAAATTTTTCAACAATATTTTGCAAATGTAAGGATTGGTTTTTTAATTCTACGGAAATCGAGTTTAATTCTTGTAAAACATTTACTTGCTGCTCGATTGTGCTCGCCACTTCTTGCGTGTAGCTTGCTGCATCATTCGCATCAGAAGCTATATGAGCAACAGAGGCGGCTACCTCCTCTGCCGTTGCTGAAATATGCTCAGTCAATGACGATACTTCGCCGATTTCTTCTGTCATCTCTTCAATCGCTGTGTGAATTTTATTAAATGTTTCACCAGCAGTTTGTACGACCGCTACCCCGGTCACAGCGTTTTGAACGCTTTCCTGTATCGCCTGAGACACATGCTCTGTGTCTTGACGAATTGCTGTTGTTACTTGCACAATCGCTGCAGCAGAATGCTTGGATTGCTCCGCTAATCGACGAACTTCATCTGCTACGATAGAGAAACCTTTCCCATGCTCACCAGCACGTGCCGCCTCAATCGCCGCATTCAAGGCTAATAAATTTGTTTGCTCGGTAATTTCAGTAATTGCAGCAGTAATTTTATCAATCTCATTCGAGCGTTCAATAAGTTGATTGATTAAATTGTTCGTTAATGAAGTGGATTGCTGAATCGCCTGCATTTGCTTTTCGGCAACCTCTATATTGCTGCCACCCTCGTTTGCCAATGTTTGTGTAGTCAATGCGTTTGTATGCAATGCTACTGTTGAATGAACAATTTTTTGCACCGCCTCTGCTGTCGCGTCCATTGCTGTCGCACTTTCATTCGCAGCAGTTGCTGAATTATGGGAACCCTTTGCTAGTTTATCTGCTACTTCTGAAGTTTGTTGCACTGAGGATGCCACTTCATCTGTATTTTTTGTTAGCTGCTCACTAGACTGCGATAGCTTTGTCGTATTTTTTGCTACGGAAACGATAATCGATTTCAGCTCTGTTTTCATCGTATTAAATGAATTTGCCAAATCGCGAAATTCATCCTTTGATTTAACTTCTACATTCTCCTGCTGTAGATTACCTTGTGCGACGACTGTCAAAGCAGACTGCAATTGCTTAATAGGTCTTAAAAAGCTTTTGCTCATCACGAAACTTATAATCAATGAAGCTACAATACTTAATACAAGTACAATGATGCTAAGTAGCGATGCCGTATTAGCTGTACTTTTAGCTTCCTGCTGTATTTTTTCTAAGTTTGCCTCATAATGCTCTTTTAAATTTGCTGCACTTTTAATTAAATTTTGGTTTGGTGGGCGCAAATTATTGTTAATGATTGCTTTAGCTTTCTCGTAATTCAGTGCCTTCGTCTGTGCGATTGCATCAGCCATCGCCAGATTAAATTCCCCCGTAGCACCATCGATAGCGACAAGCTCCTCGCTCACATATGAATCTCGATTATTTATTTCTAATGACTCAATTAATTCAGTCATTTGCTCTCGTTGCTCAATTATTTCAGGTAAGATGCTTAAATCACCTGAGATTACGTACTGTCGAACAAGCATGCCTTGTGTGCTCATATTATTACGAATATCGGCAATCGTTAAGACATTTGCTTGCTCCTCTTCAATCATTCTTTCATACATTGACTGAACTCTTTGAAGCTGTGTATAGTTTATACTAGATGCAATTAATACTAGTAGTAAAATAGCCGCGAAACTAAGAAAAATTTTCGTGCGTATAGACATCTTATTCACCTTCTTCTCATTACAAATATGAGTATAATTATATACGAAACAATTCCCTATAACATCTTTTTGTTAAAAATTATAAAATTATAACTTTTCTGATTTCGATTCAAGCAAAAGAAGCATGTGAGAGAAAGAAAAATCTCACATGCTTCTTTTTTAATCATTTGAACGAATCTCCGTCATTTGTTTCCAAACAGAGCCTTTCGCTTCTTCACCTTGCTCAATTCGTGCAATTGCCATTTTCACTTGAAGCTTCACTTCAAATTCCACATCGTTTGCTGCATTTTGTAATGCCTGCAATGAGCTTGTTGTACCTGTTTCATATAAGAACATTGCTGCACGCCAGCGCACTAGCTTGTTTTTATCTTGTAGAGCGGTAATCATTGCTTGTTCAAATTCAACAAAGCCTAAATCACTCATGCAATCTCCCGCTGTGCGTCGCACTGCAGCACTTTTATCTTGCAAAGCCTGCTCAAGTGCTGGTACGACAGCCACATCTTCAATCATGCCAAGATAGACCGTTGCTAAACGTCGGATGGCCATTTGGTCATCCTTTAATGCAAAGCTCAGCATTTCGATATCTTCCACATTGGGGTCTGGCATTTGGTCAAGCAATTGAAAGCGTTGTTGCCAATCCTCTGTTTGCTGTAGTTGTGCCAAAGTTATCTTTTCGCGAGGTGCTGGTGTATAGTTCGCCTTATTGTTTGCAGCCTCTACAATTTCATCAATACGCTCTGTCGGATATGTCGCCCATACTTCTTGTAGCACATTTTCCGCTACTTCTTGTTTATCGCCGTAACGCACACCATAATCTACCCATTTACGCAAGAAAATATAGTTTTCATCACTATCCTTTGTTTGGATATGCTGAAAAGCTGCTGAGTAAGCATCCCCTGTAGAAAGGCGCACCTCACCTTCGCTATCAAAGGCCTTTACTTGCAATGGCAACCCTTTAAACATTTGTACATGGACATATACTTCTCCAAAATGGCTGACCGCTTGATTTTCTACAGTATTTGTCGTATCGTTTTCGCCTAATGCAATACGAATACTCGATAAAATATTTTCCCAAGCAAATTTAGCATTGCGCTCTATTGCTAAAAAATCCGCCACATGATAAATCCCCTTCACGCCATCAACAGCAAAAATAGCCTGAATATAAGCTGGTGCTTCTGCAATATTATCCTTCGTATAGTTAAAGCTTTTACCAAATGGTAGCTCTTGGTCAATTACAATTTTCATTGAATTGGGACTTGGTGTTGGTTCAATCGTAACAATTTTCATCATTCACTTCTCCTATCCATTGACAATTTCATCTAAGTAACTCCAGCGTTCAATTAATTGCTCATATATTGCATTTAATTCATCTAGCTTTTGCGTGAGCTCCTGCAATTTCGTAAAATCAGCACCTGCTGTCGCAATACCATCTTCCGTCTCCATAATTTGCTGCTCTATCTTTTCAATATTTGCGGCAATTGTTTCCCATTCTTTTTGCTCTTTAAAGCTTAGTTTTTTCTTTTCCTGCTTCACTTTTTCTTGCTTCGTTTTATCCTGCTTCACTTCTTTTTGCGCTTGCTGCTGCTCTTTTGCACTGTGTATTAAGTACTCCGAATAAAGCATTAAGCTTTCTTCGACTTGCCCTTTACCATCTAAAATCCACAGCTTTTTAGCAATGCGATCTAAGAAAAAGCGGTCATGAGAAATTGTAATGACTACGCCAGGGAATTGCTCAATAAAGTCCTCGAGCACGCCGAGCGTTTCAATGTCTAAATCATTTGTTGGCTCATCGAGTAAAAGGACATTTGGCTGTTCCATTAAAAGACGTAGCAAATGTAGACGTTTACGCTCTCCACCTGAAAGCTTGCCAATTGGCGTACCATGCGTATGGAGAGGGAATAAAAAGCGCTCTAACATTTGTGCCGCGCTAAAGCGAACACCATCCGCATCAGTAATATCATTAGATGCTTCACGCACATATTCAATCATTCGTTGCTGCTCGTTCATTTTCGGTAACGCCTGTTTAAAATGGAGTCGCTTAACAGTAGTGCCTACAACAACCTCGCCTTTATCTGGCTCAAGCTCCCCTGCTAAAATATTGAGCAATGTCGATTTACCATGACCGTTAGCACCGATTATTCCAATGCGGTCACCTTGTTGGATTAAAAAGCTAAAGTCCTGTAAAATAACGCGCTCAGCAAACTGCTTCGAAATACTTTCCGCCTCTAATACTTTTTTACCTAAACGTGTTGTCGCAAGTGCCATTTCTAAATTAGCATCCTCTTGCGTGCGGTCGATTTTTTCATCAAGCTCCTCAAATCGCTGAATACGAGCCTTTTGCTTTGTCGTTCTAGCTTTTGCACCACGGCGAATCCATTTCAGCTCATTGCGATAGCGGTTACGCAATTTTGCCTGCGTCGCTGCTGACATTTCCTCACGCAATGCTTTCGCCTCTAGATAATCGGCATAATTCCCTGTATGACGATACAGTGTTTGGTCAGCTAGCTCATAAATATGCGTTGCTACCTCATCTAAAAAGTAGCGGTCATGGGTAATGAAAATCACCGCTCCCTTTAAACGTGTTACCATTTCCTGTAGCCATTCAGTCGATTCAATATCTAAATGGTTCGTCGGCTCGTCAAGTAAATATAAATCAGCCGGCTCAATTAGGACGCGTGCAAGTGCCACACGCTTCTGCTGACCTCCCGATAGCTCTGTCACAGCACGCTCAAACATATCAATTCCTAATTTCGTCAATGCTTGCTTGGCAAGCGCATTGACATCCCATGCCCCTTCAGCATCCATGCGCTGCTGCAAGTGGAACAGTTGCTTTTGCAGTGTTTCATTTGTTGGCTCTGCGGCTAATTTAGCAAGAGCCTCCTCATATGTACGATTTAATTGAAGCACTGGAGAATCGCCAGCAAACACTGCCTGTAAAACGGTTTCACCTTGTGCAAACGTCGGGTCTTGCTGTAAGTATGCAATGCGGTATTTATTCGGATGGTCAAGCTCCATTTGGTCTGCCTCTTGCACCTTCGCCAAAATGGATAGCAGCGTCGATTTCCCTGTACCATTAATGCCAATTAACCCCGCACGCTCCCCTTCGTATATAGTGAATTCAATATTGTTAAATAAAGTTTTATCGCCTACCGTTTTCGTTAAATTCGATACGATTAAATGACTCATTTGTTCTCATCTCTTTCATCAATCAATTACTTATCTTTTAATTATAGATGATTTATATATGAATTGCACAAGTTGAGATTATTTTATAGATGGTTCTCTTTCTAAGCTAAAAAATAATAAGCATTTTTCGAAAGATATTGATATTATCTATCCTTTTCTTTAAGTTATCTAGATTAATTATTGCGAAAGGGGCTGTCCAAAAAGCCGTGCATAGCCGGTCTTTTGGACAGTAGCGATGATGTTTCACAAAATGTTGATTCATATAAAGTGAACCTTCAATCAGTAGGGGGGTCTTATCCCCACTGATTGGTAGTTTCACCATTCGGGTTTTTACAGACTGTTTGACCCCCTCTTAAATATTTTGATTTCACCTGCTGTTTTGAGATGGGGGTCTTACAGCCTGTTAATACGGGATAAAGTGAACCTTCAATCAGTGGGGGTCTGTGCTCCTGCGGTTACTCGTCGCAAACAAATTTGTTAATACGGGATAAACAGAAAGCGCCTCTTTTAAAAATGGGATGAACATTGGCTTTAGCAGTGTTAGCTTTCAGTAAAAGGGAAGTGATGAAAACATTGATTTCAATGCGGTGACAAAACAAAATGGATTTTTCGAACAACTCCTCTATATTAAAAACGCATGACTGAGATTTTTTTATTCATCGTATCAATGGCAACTTCTCCGCCAATTGGCAAGGTCATAATTGGCTGTGTGTGTCCGAAATCGACATCATACATAACAGGAATCCCCTGCAATAACGGGTGCTTATCTAAAATAAAATGAAGCTGCTCCTTTGTTATTTTACTTTCCCTTTGGAAACGACCAATTAACAATGCGTTTACATTCTTTGACACTTGTAACAGCGAAGTTAAATCGCGCGCAAAAGTTTCTGGAATTGTCATTTCATCATCTTCAATAAATAAAATACAATCATTTAAGTCAGGCATATACTGTGTGCCTTGCAGCAAATTGAGTGTACAAAGATTGCCCCCATATAATTTACCTTGTGCTTGTCCCTCTGTGTATACCTTCCATTCTGTTTCCTCATATTGGCGATTGTCTTGGTCTAAAAACCATAAATCATCGCTCCATTTTCCAGATGGAACAATGTCATAAGCCTCCTCATTCATAAAACATTGTTCAAAATACTTCGTTTGATATGCTTGTAAGCCTTTCATTTGAAAGCTTGAAAAATGTGGGCCTGAATAAGTGATAAATTGGCATCTTTTATGTATTGCAGTTGCAAGTGCTGTAATATCACTGTAGCCACATAATATTTTTGGGTTTTCCGCAATTAATTCATAATCTAAATACGGTAGTAGCTCATTGCTATTAAAACCGCCAATTGCGGTCAAAATAGCTTTAATATTTTTATTAGCAAATGCCGAATGAATATCAGCCACCCGCTGCGCAATGGAAGAAGAATTTTGAGAATCACAGGCATTCGTATGCTCCCCAAAGCTCACCTTAAAGCCCATACTTTCTAGTGTATGCACAGCCCTTCTTACCCCTTCATCACCTAATATTTTCATGCTTCTACTAGGCGCAATCACACGAATTTCATCCCCAATTTTCAATTTCTCTGGTATTATCATTGCTCAATTCCCCCATTCATTTCTTTATTAGCAAATTGTCGAATTGTATTTGCTACCTGATTTTTAGTTATAACGATTGAAGCAAATTTTGATACTTCCCCCTCCCCTACGCAAACGCTATACTGCGCCGCCTCAAATAAGGTGCGATCATTCATATCGTTACCGAATGCTATAAAACTATCAATGCCAAGTTGCCGCAAACCTCTTGCTTTATGTACACCTAAAGGGCTAACATCAAGAATGTTTTCTGACACATATTGCGAAACAGATAAAGGCAGTTTTAATAGCATATGCTTTGCCTCATCTGGTACATCAAATAAAACGAGCTTGCAAATTTGCCGTAATTCATCAAGCCTTAAATTCTTTGCTGCTTGAAAATGAATTCGTTTGTAAATTGGATGAGCTACATCCCCCGTATAAGCAAAATCCCAATCGCCATCTGCTAAATACGTTAATTGATAGCGTCTAATTATTTGTAGAAGCTTCTCTGTCGTCATTTGTTCAAAATAGATGGCTTCCACCTTTTCCCGAGCTTTTATAAATGCACCATTTCCACCAATTAAACGACATTTATGAAAGTTTTTAGGCAGTATAGGTAAAAGGTCGCGAATCGGACGCGCGGAGGCAAATACAACGTTATGGCCTGCCTCCATTAACAGCAAAATCGCCTGCTGGATTTCTTCACTAATCGTTTCTCCATCAAAGGAAATCGTTCCATCTACATCAAATACAAAATACATCTTACTTCACCTCTGCTCTTTAGTATAATAAGATGAAATATTTAATAAAGGACAGGTGTCCCAAGCATGCATAATCTGTTTAAACAATTTTCTATACTTTACAATGAATCAATTCCAATTGAAAGCCTAAATAAAACTGAATTCCGAACATTTGAAAAGGGGGGAGCGATATTACTGGCTGGTGAAGAAGTAGATGGCCTCTATTTTTTGATTTCTGGAAGCTATAACGTATTGAGCCCAGAGATTAATGGAAAAGAGCTGTTACTCCGAAAATGTACTCCTCCCTCTATTGCAGGTGATATTGAGCTATTTCAAAACTGTCGTATTCAATCAAATTGTATTGCAAATGACAATTGTATTTTTTTATTTATCTCTCAGCAATCATATGAACAAACTTTTAAATTTGATGCAAGCTTTACACAGCTACTGCTTGAAGAGCTAACATTCAAATTGAAAACATGCACGACGTTATCGCGTGTTAATGCGCTCTCTTCTGTTGCGGTAAAGCTTGCTGCGTATTTATGTACAATTGAATCAGCAGAGGCCTCAAATGACTATTTGAAGGTGCAAAGCCTTCAGGAAATTGCCGCTTTAATCGGTACAACGAATCGCCATATTAATCGCGTTCTCCATCAATGGGCAGAACAGCATATCATTGAAAGAAATCATAATTCTATCAAAATCACTAATTGGCAAGCAATACAAACGCTCTCGGAAAATATTCGATTCGAATAAAAAAACGGAGTGCCTCGTTTTAGGCATCTCCGTTTTTTTCTTTCGTTAGCTGCTGTAAAAATTGCTCCATAAAACGATGGCGGGCCTCAGCCATTTCACGACCTTTTGCGGTTACCATTAAATCTTTTAATAACAACAGCTTTTCATAAAAATGGGTGACAGATGCTGTTGATTTTGCACGATATTCATCCGCTGTCATGTGGATGCGCGCTTGCTCTGCATCGTCGTACAGCTTGCGCCCTTTTGCACCGCCATAGGCAAATGTGCGAGCGATGCCGACAGCGCCAATCGCGTCTAAACGGTCGGCATCACGCACAATTTTTGCCTCAATTGTTTTTGCTTCAAGTGAATTCCCACCGCTAAATGACACTGATTCAATAATATCCTCGATATGCTTGCGTTCAGTAGCTGTTATAGACAGCTGCTCTAAAATAGCATTTTGCGCCGATTTATCCTTAGCATATTTTGCATCGCTTACATCGTGTAGATACACGGCTAACTTGACGATTTTTGCATCCGCAGCCCTCTCTGTTTGCAAAATGGCTTCCGCATTCATCATAACCCGCTCGATATGCTGAAAATCATGGCTTGCATCCATTTGCTCATATATTTGTTGTACGAGCTCTTTACACTTTGCAATCACACTCATTTAAAACAATCCTTCTGCATGCCCATCTGCTGCTACATTCATTTTTAACGCTGCTGGCTCTTTTGGTAAGCCCGGCATCGTCATAATTTCGCCTGTTAGACATACTAAGAAGCCCGCACCTAATTTTGGCACGATTTCGCGAATGGTAATCATAAAGTTTTCCGGTCGTCCTAGTAAAGTCGGTTGGTCTGATAGCGAATACTGTGTTTTCGCCATGCAGATAGGTAGTACATCCCAACCAAGTTTTTCAATTTGTACAAGCTGCTTTTTGGCGCTATCCGTTAATTGAACACCGACACCACCATATACTTTTTGTACGATTGTTGTAATTTTTTGTTCCACTGTTTCAGATAAATCATATAAATGATGGAAGTTTTGGGTTGTTTCAAGCACTTGCAATACTTCATTCGCGAGCTCGATACCACCTTCTCCGCCTTCCTCCCAAACATTTGTCCGAGCGATGCGCACGGCATTGTCCTTCGCCCAAGTTAGAACGACGGCTAATTCAGCCTCTGAATCTGTTACGAAGCGATTTAACGCAATAACAGGCTCTACACCAAATGCACGAACGCTTTCAATATGACGAGCTAAGTTGGCAATTCCTTGTGATACTGCCTGTGCATTTTCCGTTTGTAAATCCGCTTTTGCGACACCGCCATGCATTTTTAATGCACGAATAGTTGTAACGATAACAACCGCATCTGGTGAGATACCACTTTGACGTGCTTTAATGTTCATAAATTTTTCCGCACCTAAATCCGCTCCAAAACCAGCCTCTGTTACGACGATATCAGCTAGTTTACGCGCTGTTTGTGTTGCGATAACAGAGTTACAGCCATGCGCAATATTGGCAAATGGCCCACCATGAATTAAAGCAGGTGTACCGCCAAGTGTTTGCACTAAATTCGGCTTAAATGCTTCCTTTAATAATAATGTTAGCGCACCTTCCACACCTAATTGATGGACAAATACAGGCTCGCGCTTATATGTGTAGCCAATAACAATATTAGCCAATCTCTTTTTCAAATCATCAATGCTCGTTGCTAGACAAAAAATAGCCATTATCTCAGATGCCACTGTAATATCAAATCCGTCCTCACGCGGAACACCTTGTAATGGTCCGCCTAAGCCAATTGTCACTTTGCGTAACGCGCGGTCGTTTAAATCTAACACGCGCTTCCAAATAATACGACGTGGGTCAATGTTTAATTCATTTCCTTGATGGATATGATTATCGATAAATGCTGCGAGCGCATTGTTTGCTGTTGTAATTGCATGCAGGTCGCCAGTAAAGTGCAAGTTAATATCTTCCATTGGTACAACTTGTGCATAACCGCCACCTGTCGCGCCTCCTTTTACACCCATTACAGGTCCTAATGAAGGCTCACGCAATGCGACCATCACATTTTTACTTAATTGCTGCAACGCATCTGCTAGTCCAACTGTCACAGTAGACTTCCCTTCTCCAGCAGGCGTTGGACTTGTTGCTGTCACAAGCACAACCTTCCCTGTTTTCGTAGACGCAATATGATTTACGTCGATTTTTGCCTTGTAGCGACCATATTGCTCAATCGCCTGCTCTGGGATGCCAGCTTTCTTCGCAATATCAGTAATAGGTTGCATTTTTGCGTTATTAGCAATTTCTAAATCGGATAAATACTTTGTCAGTGTCATATTATTCCCTGCTTTCTATCCTTAGTCAATTACGCCTCAGCTAACTTTAGTCCAAATTCTTTCGAGCAAGCTCGAAAAATCAGTGACATCCGCTGAATGATGTTACTCTTATTATAAAGCATTTAGTAAAAAAAAATCGGGGAAAAAGCGTCAAAATTCGCCAAATTATTGACAATAAAGCATCAATAACGTATATTATAATGCATAATTGTCTTAATTTTTCGACATTTTGAAATTTAATCCGCAAGTATGGGAGGCGAACGCTCATGCATCAAGGAAAGGTCAAATGGTTTAATAACGAAAAAGGTTATGGCTTTATTGAATGTACGAACGGTGAGGATGTTTTCGTTCATTTCACCGGCATCATCGGAGAAGGCTTCCGTCAATTAGAAGAAGGACAAGACGTAGCATTTGAAATTGTAGAAGGCAACCGAGGACCGCAGGCAGCAAACGTCTCTAAATTATAAGAAAATGTAGACAAAGACGCATTACCTTTGTCTACATTTTTTTATATTATAAATTTATTTCATAACATACGTTGCATTTTCACAAACAATCGTTTGCTGCTCTGTAGCTCCTTCAAAGAGAACCGTATGAATGCCTAATCCGTCGGCTAACATAGCATCCCAAATGACTCCTTCGCCTTGCGCGCAGTAGCAAACAATGCTTGCATTTTGTAAATAAAGTGTATATTTGATTGCATTCAGTTGCTCATCAAACTGTTCTTCTGCCTGCAATTGACCTAATTGCTGTAGCTGCTTGATAAAATCGAGACGATTCACTAAATAAGCGACCTCTGTTAGTTTCATATCACCTTTAGGATGTGGAGCGATAATATTTTGCTCTCTATATTCAGCACGACGCTCCTCGTTCGCCAAATCCCATTGAATGAAAAATGGGAAGTCAAAACGTTGCTCAGGATGACCGATATGAAGTAACTGCCAACCAATCACCGTACCATCTGGTCTTGTACGTGAAAAATGTTCAGGACCATTTACCTCTAGTCCTGCCTTGCGAAACATCTCCGCATCTCGCTCAATTGTTGTTGTTCGAATCGCAATGCGAGCAAAGCCATTTTTCCGTCCCTTTTTCTCATATGTTTCATGCAATGTATAAGGTTTTTGTGCAGCAATGGCAAACTGTGACTCATCATTAATACCAATCCACTCAATATATGTTAAATCGAAATAGCTTAACGTATTGTATGTTCCCCATTGCTTATGCTGTCCACCTTGTACTGCGTGAAAACCGTGTGCTTGCATCTCTTCCATTGTCCGTTCTGGCTTATCTACAAAATGAACAATATGGTCTAACTCATACATAGTAATCCCCCTTTTCCTATATTAACAAGTAGTTTTTTAACTGTATCATCAATTACACTTTCATCCTAATCTTAAAAGCATCAACAGTTAAATGCTCGAAGGTTATTGATTTACTTCCGAATCCCATGCTTTACAAACATTCACCCAATCTTTCGCATTTGAAAGTTGCTGTAGCTGCTCGCATGTTAGTTCAATCGCTGAATTTGCTGTGCCACATGCAGGAAAAACAGTTGTAAAACGCTGCAATGAAATATCCAAATAGACAGGTATATTTGTTGCTAACGCGAATGGGCATACGCCTCCTACTGGATGTCCTGTATATGTTAAAACATCATCAGGACTAAGCATTTTTGCTTTTACATGAAAAGCTATCTTAAAAGCTGCATTATCAATTTTTGCGTCTCCAGCTGCGACTACTAAAAATGCCGTACCTTCTGACGTGTAAAAGGCTAATGTTTTTGCGATTCTCGCTGGAATAACATTTAAAGCTTTTGCTGCTTGCTCGACTGTCGCCGTTGATTCAGAAAATGTTAAAATTTGTTCAGCATATTGATGTGTTTGCAAATATGTATGCACACGCTCGCTTGCCATTTGTTTTCCCCCTATTCAAGCTCTGCTAATAAAGCGATTAGTTTTTTGCTTGCTTCTTTTTTGCCATTTGCCTCAGTTACTTGTCCATTTTGATGAACGATTAAATGTAATGCATCGTTGCCGTATAATGATTGTGAGCTATTCGCTACTGTGTACTGTGCACTTGATGTCGCCATGCGCAGTTTTGCACGCTCGATTAAATACTCAGGTTCTGTCGTTGCTTCTAGCTTAAAGCCGACCAATGTCACATTGGGAGCCCAGCCTTTAATTTGTGGCAATATTTTTGGCGCTTTTTTAAAGCGAATTGTCGGTGGTTCATCAGAAGGCATCTTTCCATGGGCTGCTAAAGCATTTCCCGCTTGGTCAAATACTTGGTCTACAACCCAATCCGAGCCCGCAACAGCCATGATGACGATATCAATTGATTCCTCCTGTAATAGCTTTTGTAATTTGCCCGCTAAATCCTCAATGCCTTCAAAGCCGATTTTACGCATTTGTTCTATACGCTCAGGCAATTTGGCAAAATAGCCATGCATATAAATTACTTCCGCACCATAATCTAGCGCATCTTCAGCTAAATAGCAGCCCATAATACCCTTTGATAAATTCGTATGTCCGCGCACTTGATCCCATTTCTCAAGCGTACCGCCACTTGTTATCACAATTTTTTTTCCTCGTAGCATTTTTCCCTCTCCTTATTCATTGTAGTGAATACTAGCCATCCGTAAAGAACTGTATCAAAACAGCCCCTCTTACAGCTTTTCTTTATCTGTTAAATTTTCTTCATTTTCCTCTAGCCATTGCTTTAATACTTCTACAAATTTTTTCGCAGCTGGTGATAATGTTTGCTTTGTAGCGATTCCTATCGTTCGAAAACTTTCCTGCTTTAGCGGGATAACTCGAACGTTTTGCGGTAGCTGTGATAAGACAAGCTTTGGCATAATCGACACACCTACATGCTGTCCAACCATCGACATAATTCCCCAATCATCAAAAAGCTCAAAGCGGATATTTGGCTTAATGCCGTGCTTTTCAAATGTCGTCATTACATCATTCATGCCACGGTAAGACGGCATAATAAATGGCTCTTGCGCAATTTCAAATAAATCAATCTCCTTTTTATTATATAGGTGACTTTTCGAAGATACGATACAAAATAAATAATCTTTTTTTAATGGCATAAAATTAAATCGCTTTGAGCTTGTTCGATTTAGAAAGCCACAATCTATTTCCCCGTTAATCAGCCACTGCTCAATTTCATAATAATCGCCTTCCCGTAATTCTATTTTAATACCTGGATATTGGTCATCAATGGAATGAATAATATTCGGCATCCACTGTGTAGAAATACTCGAAATCAGCCCAATGCGTACTGTTCCTTTTGTTACACCGACAATATTCGCGGCCTCCTGCTGCAATAATTCCTCCGCCTGCAATACTTGCCGCATCGCGAGCAGCATCGTTTGTCCCTCTGTTGTCAGCCTCACTCCATTGCGATTGCGATGAATTAAAGCAAACCCAAATTCCTTTTCTAAACTTGAAATTGCATGGCTAACAGCCGATTGCGTTAATCCGAGTAGCTGTGCAGCCTCTGTGAAGCTTTGCACCTCTGCTACTTTATTTAAAATTTCATATTTTACTAAGCTCATAGCTGCCTCCCTATTCCCTCAATTAAACTCTATTACACCTCTAGCAGTTGTTTTTTCATTGCAAATATCATAATGCTTTCATTATTGGAGAAAACGTCCAGTTTTTTATACATGAAAATTATTCATATTACATATTATAAACATTCGTTTTACTAATCGTAAAGGACAGTTTATATTGTTTTCTATAGCAATTTGTTTGGCGAGGATGGGGTG
The DNA here is from genome assembly GCF_003049645.1 of Metasolibacillus fluoroglycofenilyticus. Classification (GTDB taxonomy): domain Bacteria; phylum Bacillota; class Bacilli; order Bacillales_A; family Planococcaceae; genus Metasolibacillus; species Metasolibacillus fluoroglycofenilyticus. The sequence goes on along the minus strand of NZ_PYWK01000001.1, from coordinate 1,461,645 downwards.
AATGTTTTGAGCATACAAAGTAAGGCAAATATATTAATGGTGATTGTGACGATGTTTTGGGGATTGTCATATACGTTCATGGTCATGGGCTTGGATGCGCTCGAAACATATAATATCGTTGCCCTCAGATGTATCATTGCATTTGCAGTGGCCGGTCTTATTTTTTATAAAAAAATGTTGAAAATAAACAAGAAAACTTGTTTTTATGCAGGTATTCAAGGCTTTCTTTTATTCATTGTATTTTCACTATCATTGTTTGGTTTGCAAACAACTTCAGCATCCAACGCAGGCTTTATTTTAAGCTTGACGGTCGTGCTTGTCCCTATTTTTGTAAGCCTTTTAGAAAGAAAGCTACCGTCACGTGCCGTAAGCTTTGCAATCGTGATGACAATGATTGGTATTTCAATTTTAACTTTAAAGGAATCTATGTCGTTCCAAATAGGTGATATTTTAGTAGCTATTGCTGCGGTTTGCTACGCTATCTATTTAATTTTAAACAGCAAATTTACGAAAAATGTTGACTCGATTGCCTATGGTGTTTACCAATTAGGCTTTGCAGGTATTTTCGGTGCTATTTTTTGTTTATTTTTCGAAATACCTCAAATCCCAACAACAACATCTGGCTGGATTGCAATTCTTGGTTTAGGTATCATATGTAGTGCATTCTGCTTTATTGGGCAATCCGTCGTACAGCAATATACTTCCCCCACACATACCGGTCTAATTTTCTCTTTAGAGCCTATTTTTGCGGCTATTTTTGCCCTTGTGTTCTTAGGTGAAGTATTAACGATGCAATTATTAATTGGTGGGCTGTTTATTTTGGCAGGTAATATCGTTGCGCAGTTTGAGCAACTTCATCAGCTCCGCTTTATGCGACAACAAGCAATTGAGGAAAAATCATACTAAAATGGAGGAGCGTCCAAAAAGCCGTGCATAGCCGACTTTTGGGACGCTTTCGGCAGTGCTTCTTTAAAGGGCTCATTCATTAAAATAACAAGAGAATTCTTTGAAGCGAAAATCATGAATTGTTAAGTATTCCCTGCAAAATAAAGGCTAATCAACACGCATGTTAATTTCTGATAATATTATTCCTACCTTTTATTAGATTCAATAAATTTAAAAATTAGTTTGAATCACAATTTATGTGGCAAATCTACTTTTCAGTCCCCTTCTTTTTAAACACCCTGTTCTATTTTTTTACATAGCGGAATATATACTAATAGGCGCGCCTTATTCTGACAGTTCGAAATATACAATTAGTTTTCAAGAAATAAAACACATTGTATGATAGAAAATGTGATTTTTTCGCAAGTGGAAAATAATCTGAACCGTAATTACGCAATGTCGTAAACGATGAAACAACATATAAAGGACGTGTAAAAAAATGATTGGACGTAATGATCCATGCCTTTGTGGTAGCGGCAAAAAATATAAAAAATGCTGTGAAGGAAAAGCACAGGTAACATCTGCCTCACTATTTAACGAAGAAATAGAGATGATTTTACAAAGCTTTTATGAAACTTACCCACAGCGTAAAGATACTTTGCAATTTATTGAACTTGTACAAGCTTGGAACCCTAAGCTACAAGATTACCTACAACAAGAGCTAATTGAAGCGGTTGCTTTAGATGAGTTTTTCTTCCACGTTAGACCTGATATTTGGACAGGCTATTTAAAAAAGGTGAGCAAGAAAACAGTTCGTCCTGCAACGGTTCGCTTATTAGATAATTGGACATCACCAGCAATGTTTATCGGAGCGATTTCGCATGTAGATGAGCAATATATTCATGCAACACATGCAATGACAAAAGAAAGCTATAAAATCCGCCGTGAAAACAAAAAACCGATTCCTGAAGGTATGCAAATCTTTACCTTCTTGTTACCGGACGGGTCAGAGCAGGAAAACCATTTCCTAGCAGTCTCTACGCTTATTTTCTTCTCTTCTGAATACGAGAAAGTTTTCCAAACTTTTGTAAATAGCTGCCCAAGCTCTGAACAAGCAGCGCAATTTTTACAAAAGAATCATCTTGCCTTTTGGCAATTGCTTGTGGAAAATGGCTATGTAGGAGAGGAATTTACTTCCTTTGAAGCAGATGTGTTAGCGCAAGTAAAGCAATTCTTACAATTGCATACATTAAACGATGCGCAACTTATACCTATTTTAGAGGATTATTTAGTAGAGCAGCAGCCAGCAGCGCGCAAAGCTGCCGCAATTGCGGCAGGAGCAATTCGTTTTGGACAAGAGCGTGCTTTATTTGAGGCTTCCTTTACAGTGAAAGAAATAGCTGAGCAATTCGGCATTTCTGCCACATCACTTAATAAATATTATCAAGATATGCTTGCCTACCAGCTCGCAACTGCATAATGAAAAAATAAGGAGATGGCTGAGCCATCTCCTTTAATTTAATTATTTATCATTAATTTTCATCAATTCTTGCCCTAAAAATTGTAGCTGTTCCCCCACTGTGCAAGATTCAATACAAAACTTATGTGCACCTGGCTTCCCACGCTTTTGTCGCAACTCACGAATAATAGGGCAGTCGACACAATACATATCCGTAATAAAATCAATCTCTTGCATAACAGATACTTTATTCAATTTCGCTCCCCCCTTTTTGCATTTCCTTATTATACTTCTTTACAAATTATTTTGTCCATTATTCATCGTTTCGGCTTATAATTATATTCAGTAAAAGACGGAAAATGAGGGATTGATATGTTAGAAGTTTATATTGATGGTGCAAGCGCAGGCTATCCTGGTCCAAGTGGCATCGGTTTGTTTTTAAAAGGTGAGGGACATCATCTATTAATTAGTGAATACATCGGTGAAACGAATAATCATATCGCCGAATTTACAGCCCTTATACGTGGCCTAGAGGAAGCACAGCAATTAGGTGCAACATTGGTTTCTTTACGCTCTGATTCCAAAATTGTTGTCGCCTCCATTGAAAAATCCTATGTCAAAAATGAAGAGTTTAAGCCTTACTTAGCACGTGCAGAGGAATTAATCGAAACATTTGAGCTCTTTTTCATTAAATGGATTCCAGAAAAGGAAAATCGTGCTGCCGATGCTCTTGCCCGCGAAGCCATTCAAACAAAAGCAAATCGCAGAAAAGATGGCATTTGAAATCAGAACGTAGAAAAATAGCCGTTTTTTAAGAAAGTAGCTTATTTCAGAAGGTTATAAATACGAAATCTAACGGCTTATCCTAATTTATTTGCGACTTGAGCTGCTTTATTAGCGATTTATTACAACCTATGTTTTTAAGCTTATAAAATCGGATTAGATGCCAAAATGGGTTTTATTTATTTCTTTAATTACAGAAGGAAGAGCTTTAATATCGCGGTTTGCAAGCTTTTGGATTATGCTACTTCACTTTAAAGACGAATAAAGCGTCCAAAAAATAGTGCCCCGCACGCTTTTTGGACGCTCTAGTGCTTTTATTTATTCATATTCAACAAAGCCCCAACTGCACCAGCGTAGCCTCTGTCCTGTAAGAAAATTGGGTTATGCTTTTTTAAAATCGTATAATTGGCAATCACTTTTTGTAAATCTTCGTTATCTGTCAATGTCGAGCCAATATAAACGATATATGCAGTTTCCTTTTGCTCAGCAAATTGGATGCTTAATGTCGTAATCACTTCACCAACAAGACCTTGCACAGTGGCTAAAACATCTGCCTGTGGATGCTCTGTAGTAGCTGTAATGCCGACCTTACCAAAATTGCTCGCTGTTAAATCTCCTGCGATAGGTGTATCCATCCCTTGATAAATATCGCGTACGAGCAAATCAATATTTTCACGCACACCCGCTGAGGCAAGCTTTGTAATTTCTTTAAAATCGCTATGTCCTGTTAGCAGTGTGGCAAGACCAACTAATGTACCTCCACCTACACCAGTACCTCCAACACGCACGTGCTGTCCATTTTCCATATAATGAATCGAGGTCCCCGTGCCGATATTTGTAATAATCGCATTGTCAATTTGATGTCCTTCCTTAACAAGCAAATATTGCACACCTTTTAATGTCGCCTCAAACTCCACGATATATTCAATGGATTTCATCGTTTCAAGCTGCTCTCGTAGCTGTTCTGTGCGTCCACCTGTTAGCCCGATTTCTTCAACATTCGGATGCTGCTTTAACCATTCTTTTACGAGTTGTAAATCATTCGATGGGAAGCTTTCTAGCATTAACTGGCCATGCTCATTAAAATAAGCCATTTTTGTTAATGTTCCTCCTGCATCAATTCCTATCGATTTCAACATAAAAATCCCCTTTAAATTATATGCCTACTACCTCTTGTGGGAATAGATTACGTTTTCTATACTCCTCAATAATGACATATTCATATTTTTTTAGTAATTGACAAATCGTTTCTTCATACGCTTTAATTGATGGAACTTCCGTTAACTTCTCGAGTGCGAGCTCCTCTTCTTTTAACAGACTTTGCCATTTCAAGTTTTCTGTTTTTGGCATCGTACATTGATGTAGGCGCATCCACTTAGAAATCGATTTTAAACCTGCATATGTTAAAATCACTTTTCCAACAGATTGCGTGCTAATGTCTTGCAATGTGTTTTTAAGCTTGCTGGAAGGCTTCATTTTTATTAATTGCTTCGTATAAACTTCTCCATCCTCTGCTACTTGCTCTTTTTCCTGTATAGAAAAAGGCAACTTTTCGCGATGGGTTGTCTGTTTGACGATATCAATACGGTCATGCTGTACTTTGCAATTTACGTAAGTCACCATAATATCAAAGGCTGTTTCCAACTGTCTTGAATAGGCAAAAAGCACAAGCATATCATTTGTTTGCTGCCCCTCCATCAATGCTTCCCCATTCGTTTCGACAAAAATTTGCTGAAGGCTCTGTGCATCTGCTAACGCTCGATGCTGTATGCTCGCCTTTAAATTTAACTCTGCCATTAATTTTTGGAGGCTTGGCTGCTCGCGTAAACTATGAGCAATCATATATTTTTGCTGATAATCGACCATCGGAAATAAAAAATCGCTGCTTAGATGATGGCGCTCCATCTCCTCTTCTAAAACTTTGCGATCAAACTCTCCAAAAGTAAATAATACGTAGTGTCCCTCACACCAGCGCTTAAACTTTTGAATCGCCTCTCTAAATGATGGCGCTCCTAGCAATTCTTCTGTTGTAATGCCTGTCAGCTTTTGAATATGATTATTCAATTTTTTAAATTTATAAGGCTGAATTAGTTGCGTAAAGGTCGTTTGTGTACCGTTTGGAAGCCATTTTACCGCCCCAATTTCAATAATACACTGTCTCCCCCGTATGAGCGCAGCCTCGATATCAATGAATATGTACGTTTTATCACGTGTCATATAGTCACCTACCATTGTCGTATTGCTTCTACTATTCTAACTTAGAATGAGAATGAGGAAAACCCCATCTACTAAAATAAAATAACAATTTCAGCAGTTACTAATTTATCTTTCATACATTTTGCGTTACGATAGAGGGTGTATATATTTGAGGAGGAGTCGGTATGACAAATAAAGTGCTTCAAAAAGATGCAATGCGCGTTTTAAAGGAAACGAGCCGCACTTTTTATATTCCGATAACATTTTTACAAAAAGAATTAAAGATGGCTGTTGCGACTGCTTATCTTGCAATGCGTGCCATTGATGAAATTGAGGACCACGAGGATATTGATAATACGACAAAGCAGGAGCTGTTGATGGCGACAGGCGAGCTTTTAAAAAAGCCCTTCGATACGGAAGCCTACACAGCACTTCTTGCCCCTCAGCAGGATAAATGGCCTGAGGTGACGGTGCGTCTAGCAGATTGGCTAGAGGCATGCCCAGCGAGAGCGTTACCGCTTGTTACAGCCGCAACAAGCGAAATGGCGATGGGTATGGCGAAATGGGCCAAAGCTAATTGGCAAGTGAAAACGCGTGAAGATTTAGACGATTATACATATTACGTCGCTGGACTTGTCGGGGTAATGCTGTCTAATCTGTGGCTGGAGTTTGAGGGGATTGAAACAGACAGAGAGCTAGCAATCGGCTATGGTCGAGGCTTACAGGCTGTTAATATTTTACGCAATGAGCAGGAAGACTTGAACGAGCGTGGCGTAAGCTTCGTACCGGACGGCTGGGGACGCCAAGAGTTATTTGCTTATGCTGAGGAGAACTTAGCTAAAGCAGATGAATATATGAAGAGCATTAATAAACGTACTGTCCTGCTGTTTTGTCGCTTACCACTCGCTTTAGCGCATAAAACTTTAAAAGCAATGCATGATGGTCGCGAGAAAATGTCGCGTGCCGAAGTCGAGCAAACTGTCGAAGAAATTCAAGCAGACTAATTCATGCTAAAAGATTGCTCAATTTTAGCGCTGCATTAACAGAAAGATTTTCCTACTAAGGAGCAACACCACTAAAGTCAGTGTTGCTCCTATTTTTTATTTTTAAATTACATAAATATAATAATTGATTGCTGCTATTAATTGCTTTCGGGAAATTGTAAATTTTTTTATAAAATGCTACGATTAAAAATAGAGGAGAGGTTTTATGCAAACATATAAAATTTATGTAACGAATATTTCACAAGCGCTCACTGCATTAAAGGAAGAAGGCTATGAGGGCAAAGATAGCGGTACATTTATTGAAGTAGCGTTCGACCCAAATCAAAAAATGTCCGTCATTATGCTATTAAATAAACATAAAATTGTTGTTTATGATATAGAGGAAGCATAATTTTAAGGCTATCGGGAAATCAAGAACACCCAATAGCCTTTTAGCTTATTTTACAGATGCCTATTAGATTTTAACTGTGGCATAGCCCTTGCTGCTTGGCCGTCAGTTCGATTTCAAAACCTAAATCTTCTAGCATCTTATAATCTTTATTTTTTTCCTGCCCCGCTGTCGTTAAATAATCGCCAACAAAAATACTATTTGCCGCATAAAGTCCTAGCGGTTGCAGTGCGCCTAAATTAACCTCTCGCCCGCCAGAAATTCGAATTTCCTTGGTCGGATTGATAAAACGGAATAACGCGAGCACTTTTAAGCAGTAACGAGGATTTAATTCCTTTGTTCCTTCAAGCTTCGTGCCAGCAATCGCATTTAAAAAATTAACAGGAATCGAATCCGCATCAAGTGCATGCAGTGCATATGCAATATCTACAACATCTTGCTTCGTTTCCTTCATGCCCACAATTGCACCTGAACACGGTGACAGCCCATGCTTTTTAGCAATCTCCACTGTATTAACACGGTCTTGATACGTATGGGAGGTCGTAATAAAATCATGGTGTCTTGCAGATGTATTCAAGTTATGGTTATAGCGGTCAACACCAGCCTCTTTTAACTGCTCCGCCTGCTCCTCCTTAAGTAATCCTAAACAAGCGCATACCTTTAAGCCATACTTTTCTTTAATTTCCCTAACTGCTTCACTCACAATACGAACATCCTTGCGCGTAGGTCCTCGACCACTCGCAACAATGCAAAATGTACCAATTTGATTGTCAAATGCCTGCTTCGCTCCTGCTAAAATTTCCTCTTTAGTGATAAATGGATATTTCTCAATTGGTGCACTTGATATCGATGATTGCGAGCAATAACCACAGTTTTCAGGGCAGTAGCCACTTTTGGCATTCATAATCATATTAAGCTTCACTTTATTGCCGTAATAGTGCTTGCGAATAGTATATGCTCCATGTAGCAAAGGCAATAATTCCTCATCTGGCACACTCAAAATCGCCAAGGCTTCATCATTTGTTAAAAGTCTTCCTTCAATCACTTCATTCGCTAATTTCTGCCAGCTCATTCTGCTCCCCACTCCCTACTTGATTGGTAAAATTCGCAATGTCTTTTGTAAACGATAGGCAAGTAATCCTGCAAAGATTGCTAAAACAAAATCTTTCGGCATCGGCGGAACCATCCATGCCCATGCCATTTTATAACTAAAGCCATCCGGCGCAGCAGCCCAAAGCTGATAGGCAAAATACATCCAATTCGTACCTAAAATATAAATCAAGGTCATCGTTATTAAGCCGCTTACTACATAAGCCTTTCTCGATTGGTAGCGCTCAACAATTGCGCCCGCAATATAAGCGCAAATGATAAAGCTAACAATAAAGCCAAATGTGGGAGAAACTAGCGCTGAAGGCCCCCCAGAAAATTTTGCGAAAACAGGTGCGCCAGCTAGTCCAATACACATATAAACTGTACAAGCAACTGCACCTTTCACTCGCCCTAGCACAAGCCCAGCTAAAACTCCAAAAAAGGTTTGCAATGTGATAGGTACCCCGCCCGCAACTAAAAACGGCACAAAAGAAGTGATATTCGCTCCAACCATCATTAATGTTGCAAACGCACTGCAATAAAGTAAATCCAAAGTACGCCAAGCTGTTCTTTTTGATACTACTTCCATTAATTACACCTCCACTTACGTTAACCAAATAAAAAATAAGGTTAACATAAATATAAATGAAGGATTAAATTTTAGTCAATAGTTTTTTATAATCTATATTTATTAATTGCCACTGGATTAACTCTCATCCAGATTTTTTCGAGCTAATTGGTGGGAGTTAACCTAAAACCATCACGACCCATGACATACGCTGGAGGTTTAGGTCATCACGATATTAGTCACTCAGTCGTTATCTTCTTAGAGTGAGTTCCTCTTTATTAGCGAGTGTTTGGACATCCGCTGAAATCGGTCTTATACTTGCATTCATTTCGCCACCTATAGTGGTGGGAGACTTCTGTACCTATCGCTATGCTTTCTGTACAAAAAACATTGCTGAAAGACGTTAAATCAACTGATATTAAAAACGTCTTGGGACGAATATCAATATTTCTACTTTGTTACGTTCAAATGCGGCAACGAACTACAAAAGCCTTCCAAAGATAGGGGGAACAACACGAATTTGGCATATTATTTACTTACTAGGTATTTCTATTAGGGCATTAAGCCTTGATATATAAATTCACCTTTGTTTACATGTTTTTTTTGGAAAATATCTACTAATTAATTCACACATATTATTTATTTATAAAAATATGATGAATACGACTAGAGAACATGTCAGCTACTTCATACTATGGAAATGTAATCTGCAGATTATAAATCATTATTTTTGGGAGGTGAAAATTACATGCCTTTAACTACTGGCCCAATTGAAAATACAGGAAACTTACCTGCTAATGCGACTAGTGTTCGTGTAAAAGTTCTCAATCTCACTGGTGGTTTACTAACTGGAGTAGTCCGAGTTTATAGACTTAACGGTTCAAGACAATTATTGTCAACAACTCCTTTTGCAGCTGCGGCTAATGCTTCTACCTTTGTAACTCCAGGTGTAGGGGGCGCGTTCCAATATGAAGTTGAAATTGCCCCAAATCAAACTGGTGGATTATATAGTGTTTATGGGCGAACAGCTTCAGGTGTTATCATTGATGCTCAAAGACTTGTAAACTCAGAATTAACACCAATTCTTTAATTGAATAAACAGATTTTTACTGTTAATCCCGGAAGGGGCTGTCCAAAAAGCCGTGCATAGCCGGCATTTTGGACAGTAGCGATGATGTTTCACAAAATATTGATTCATCGCCTCTTTTAACAATGGGATGAACATGGGCTTTAGCAGTGTACTCCTTCAGTAAAAGGGAAGCGATGAAAACATTGATTTCAATGCGGTGGCAAAACAAAATGGACTTTTCGGACAATTCCTTCTCTTATTTTTCTAATTCCTCCCTTACATATTTTGGTTCGAATATTGAGAACAAATTAAAAAAGCTGCTCACAAGAAACATGTGAAGCAACTTCTATTTCAGGCTGTACATAAAGTTATACAACTGTCGGGACGCTTAGAAGTTCAAAAAAATGCAACTAATCTAGTCAGTCGCATAAAGTTTATTTATTTTGTATTATGAAATAATCTCACATTTCAAGGTATTTCGATTTACTGTGATATATTTACCTGTTGATTTATTCATTACTTGTGATACTTCCTTAGTATGCATTATCTCACACCAATCATTTTGTATATCCACCAATAATTTTATTTCCACATCACTTTCTCCATATTTTAAACCACTATAAGATAATTTTGTCATTGTCATCATTCCTTCCTTTATCTTGAAAATGTTATCAAATATGGTATTTCAATCTCCTTTTTTATCCCGTATTAACAGGCTGTAAGACCCCCACTTCAAAACAACAGATAAAATCAAGATGTTTAAGTGGGGGATCAAACAGCCTGTAAAAACCCGATTGGTGAAACTACCAATCAGTGGGGGATGAAGAAAACCCCCACTGATTGAAGGTTCACTTTATATAATCTATTTCTAATATACTACACATCATTGAAATTTATAAAAAAGCAACAATCTTTGCGAAAACAGCCTAGCAAAAAAAGCAACTTAGAAAACAAACGCCTTCTAAGCTGCTGTAATTTAATATGAAAATTCATAATTTATAGCATAAAAACATTCCTTACATTGTTAATTAGCGCTCACACTTTCACCTAAATATGCATTTAACATCCACGTATGTTTCTCAATACTTTGATACATTGCATTTAACATATCCTCTGTACGGTCGTCGCCTTCCTCTGCTGCAATTGACATCGTTTCATTAAGTGCCTGCATAATTGTTTTAAAATCGGCGACAATTGTAGCAACCATTTGTTCCGCCGTTTCCTTACCTTCTGCTTCTTCAATTAAAGATTGAGCTAAATGTTCTTGCAATGTTGCGACAGGCTTGGCATCTTTTGACAAAATACGCTCTGCCAATTCATCTAAGTTTAATGTTGTTTCGTTATATAATTCTTCAAATTTTTCATGTAGCGTAAAGAAAGATGGACCACTTACATACCAATGATAATTGTGTAATTTCGTATACAGTACAGAATACGTTGATACAAGCTCGTTTAATTTTGTGTTTAAATTTTTAGACATAGATAAAAACTCCTTTGTATTTTAGTACACTATACTTTACCCACTTTTTACTTTTTTAATCATTTATTATTTTTTCATAGAAAATGACTGCACAATGTTAGCATTAATTTTTTAATTGGATACTTCATTAGGATAAATGGACCTAATTAATTCAAAAGAGGCCTTTGTTAAATATTTTGCAGGCTCTTTCATCGCCATCTCTGTCGTAATAGAATGATGAACGACTGTGCCACAATAGTGAAAATGCTGTGTTAATATCTGTTTGTCATCTTCCGCAATTGTGCCTGACAATAAAGCAACAGGTATATCGTGCTTTCTGGCATATGTGAGTACACCAAACGGTGCTTTGCCGTGTAATGTTTGTTGGTCAGATTGTCCTTCACCAGTAATAATCAAATCGGCATTTTCAATTGCTTGCTCAAACTGCAAGTGCTTTAATACAAGCTCTACCCCTTGATTAAACTGACCATTCAAAAAAGCGATTAATGCACCGCCCATTCCTCCAGCAGCACCAGCACCTTTGTAATGATGTAATTGTATTCCCATTTCTCTCTCTATAACATCAGCCCATTTTGTTAAAGCCTTGTCAAAATATTCGATTTCATGTGCTGGTACACCTTTTTGTTTGCCGAAAATTGCCGTAGCTCCTTTCTCACCAATAAGCGGATTATCCACATCACAGGCAATTGAAAAATAAGCATGCGCAATTCGCTTATCCCAATTTGTAAAGTCTAAATGATGAATTCGCTGTAATCCATCTGTTGTTGTTTCAATCTCCAATCCTGCTACATCAAGTAAACGCAAGCCTAGTGCACGTAACATCCCTACACCACCATCGTTTGTTGCACTCCCACCAATGCAAATAATAAATTCCCTATAGCCTTGAGCTAATGCCTCTTGAATCAACTGTCCTGTACCAAAGCTTGAAGCAATTTTAGGGTTTCTTTCATCCTCGCCAAGTAATGTTAAGCCAGAAGCTTGTGCCATTTCGATGATGCAAGTTTTACCATCCCCTAAAATTCCGTAGCTCGCTTTAATTTCCCTGCCTATTGGATCTAAGACTTGTGCTGTTTTCAATTGACCATTTGTACATTGAATTAGCGTTGCGAGCGTCCCTTCCCCACCGTCTGCAATTGGAAGAAGCACTGTTGTGGCATTAGGCTTCAGTTTTTTTATTCCTTGTTCAATACTTTTTGCAGCCTCAAATGCGGATAATGTTCCTTTAAATGAATCGGGGCTAATGACAATTTTCAAATGTCCCACTCCCTTCCTATGTACTTTTGGAATTATTATAGCATCAATTTCAGCCTAATTACCGATGGAGTACTTTGTTTATTTTTGTTATGCTAATAGACGGTTTCAAAAAAACGTGTCCTGCAAACACGAATAAGGTGGAATATCTATTATGAATTACAGAGTTTTATTGTATTATTTTTACACAACGATTGAGGACCCTGCGCTATTTGCTGAAGAGCATTTACAACAGTGTAAGGACCTTGAACTAAAAGGTCGTATTTTAGTTGCGACAGAAGGTATTAACGGTACAGTTTCCGGTACAGTTGAAGCGACAAATGCCTATATGGAATTAATGAAAAATAATCCATTATTCAAGGGAATTGTCTTTAAAATTGATGAGGTAGAAGGTCACGCATTCAAAAAAATGCATGTACGCCCTCGCCCTGAATTAGTAAATTTAAGCTTAGAGGATGATATTAATCCGCATGAAATTACAGGTGAATACCTATCCCCTGCACAATTTTTAGAGCAAATGCAAGATGAAAATACGGTTGTTTTAGATGTGCGCAACACGTATGAATATGATGTCGGGCACTTCCGTGGTGCCATACGCCCAGAAGTCGAAAATTTCCGTGATACGCCACAATGGGTGCGTGAAAATCGCGAATTATTTGATGGGAAGCGAGTATTAACTTATTGTACTGGCGGCATTCGCTGCGAGAAATTTTCTGGCTGGCTAAAGCGGGAAGGCTTTGAGGATGTAGGGCAATTACACGGCGGCATCGCGACTTATGGCAAAGACCCTGAAACAAAAGGTCAGCTTTGGGACGGTCAAATGTATGTGTTCGATGAACGATTAACTGTGCCAATTAACCAAGTAGAGCATGTTGTTGTAGGAAAAGACCATTTTGATGGCACGCCTTGCGAGCGCTATATTAACTGCGCTAACCCTGAGTGTAATAAGCAAATTTTAACATCTGAAGAAAATGAAGCAAAGCATTTAGGTGGCTGTACAATTGAATGTACGAAGCATGAGCGCAATCGTTACATTGTTAGACATGCTTTATCAGAGGAGCAAGTGCAACAAGCAATTGCTGCACTAGAGCAAGCCTAGTTTTTTAAGCAATCGGAGTTGTGCGAAAAGTCCATTTTGTTTTGCCACTGCATTGAAATCAATGTTTTCATCGCTTCCCTTTTACTGAAGGATAACACTGCTAAAGCCCATGTTCATCCCATTGTTAAAAGAGGCGATGAATCAACATTTTGTGAAACATCATCGCTACTGTCCAAAAGGCTGGCTATGCACGGCTTTTTGGACAGCCCCAACTTAAGCTTCTATAATCCATTATCTAGTTCAGATTTTAAGCTTTCTAGCTACTTTTGTATTCACTCTTGAAAAGCAGATATGTTCCAAAGTGTAACCGTTGTAATTTCACCATATTTTTCAATTCGCTTTTAGACGCAGTGATAAGTAAAGGCATTACTACCATAAATCCCTACAAGCAATCGAATATTTTGTGTGAATTGAACATGGTATGTTGTTTCGTAAAAATATGTAATTTATTTGATTAAATTTGGCATCGTTAGCGCCATATTTTGCATTTCTTGCAATCGCATTGAATGCTTCCATAACGCATTTTACGTTTTTTGCTCTCTATTAAGTAAAATCCCCCAAAAAATGCTCCTAATTTCGAGTGAAATGCTTTTCTAAATAATCAGCAGTTAGTTTATAGTGCTCGACAAGCTCTGTTACTACATCTAAAATTTGTACCTTTAATGCTCATTTTTCAATAAATGGATAATCGTTTGTAGTATTGTGACATTTTCCACTACAACTAATTGCAATTTTTTGCGTGTACGAATAATTGTATGGTAAAGCACTTGCAATGGGTCAATTGCCGCACTTTTTCTAGCAGCTGACAAACGACCATTTGCCTTATAGGTGAAATGATTATCAATAATGACACATACGCGATTAAATTCATGCCCTAAAATATCACGTGTCGTCGGTCGCTCGAAGTGATAGCAATCTACAACAAGCCATTTCGTTCTTTTACATTCTTCGATATGTTGGATAAAGGCATCTTTTGTCGAAAAATAATGAACGCTAATATTTGGAAAATGTTGTTTACCTATAACTAAGCGTTGGTCAAAAAGCTGTTGCACAAATGATTGCATTTCCTTGTTGTAACGCATCACCATTTTAAGCTCATAAATTTTTGTATCAAAATGCTTCTCAATATAGCCAAGCACGTCAATTCGTTTCCCTTTTCCAAATAAATAATGCCCTGCATCAAGCGAAAAAACAGCAGGTGTATTGCTTTGCATAAGCTTTGCTCGAATATGCTGGAGCTGCTCATAGCTTAGCTTTTGAGCCTCATCTATTACGACGATATCAATATTTGTTAAAGACATGACACTTACTGTTTGAATATCCCAACCATATTGCTCATTTAAAATACGCTGTCCGCGATTTAACACATTGCCATGCACGAGTACAACCCTTTTCCCTGCTTTTTTCCACGTTTTTACTAAATCATATGTCAGTAATGTTTTGCCTGTTCCTGGTGCTCCATCAATGACAACAGATGTATTTTGCTCTACTAAATCAAGTATTTCTCTTTTAAATGTCATTTGTGGAGAGGTTAAAAAATATTCCCCATTAATAAATGCATGTGGTAGCTCAAATGGTGAAACAAGATAATTAATTGGGTCGAATACATCATCAATATTCGTCAGCATTCGGGCTTGCTGATTTTCTAACACTTGCAGCAGATGTAAAAACGATACTTTGATTAGCTTCTCATCTTTTAACTGATACAGTGTTTTCGTTGATGAAACAAATGTAAAGCTTAAAATATCAACTTCTAAAAACTTTAAGTAATAGACATTTTGCTTTAATTGCTTAAGTATGCGATGCTCTGTACTTTCACTCTTCAACTCAATATTTACAATATAGTTTTTCCCAATACGTAATAAATCGAATTCCTTGCTAATTTGCTTAATTCGATAGCCAACAAAAAATTGATGTAGCTGTGCTGCACCAGCGCTAGCTAACTCTGTAATAAGCATATTCAAATCATCTAGCTCGTTCGTCCGCATTTTATCCATATCAAA
This sequence comes from Metasolibacillus fluoroglycofenilyticus, assembly GCF_003049645.1. Taxonomy (GTDB): domain Bacteria; phylum Bacillota; class Bacilli; order Bacillales_A; family Planococcaceae; genus Metasolibacillus; species Metasolibacillus fluoroglycofenilyticus. The sequence continues at coordinate 1,446,371 of NZ_PYWK01000001.1, read as the reverse complement.
CTGCTGCGTATATTGTAGAAAGGCAGATTCGGATAAATCCTTATATGCGTCAAGCAATGATTGTAAATGAATTGCTTTCATTAAATATCACCCACCTATTTATTAGTCTATCGAATAATGGTATGGAGTGGAAGGCTAACTATGAATTATGATGATTATTCCTATATATTTGATTTTAGGGTCTTTATAATGAGCCAAAGACCCAGCGATGATTGTAACGGTAAAGCTGTGATGGTCTGTATGCACCTTCCTTTACCTCTTCACCTGTTGCCACAACTTTGTCAGCAATATGACGGCGGAATTGTGCCTTAAATAAGCTTTTTCCTAAAATCATTTCATTGTTATGTCACAATATTTCATTAATTCACATGTTATAATTGGATGGAATCTTTCGGAAAGCGAGGAGAAGCAAATTGTTTTATTACGTAGCAAATTGCATTTGTTGCAAAAAAGATTTTAAAATTGTAGAAGGCTCTCGCAAGTATCAGTTGTACAAGCAAAATATGAATGGTAGGTTTGCATGTGATGATTGTAGTCACAAAGTTGAACTAGATGCACGAAAAGGTTTATTTGGGAAGTTGGGGTAAAGGGCGTCCAAAATGCCGTGCGGTAGTCGGCATTTTGGACGCTTTTGTTTGGTGTTTCGGCAAAATATATGCCTTTGAAAATAGGGAAATACTAGATTTAGTGGCTTGTTTTTTTATTTAAAATAAAATTTAGATAAGCACTGTAATAGAGCAAAATCAAGTTCATCTATTACATCTATCTGTCCAACCATATCCCATAAATGAATATGCGACATTTCTTCATTTACTGTAAAAGGCATTAATTGCTCCAGTTCCCCATAGTATATGGGGTTGTATTTGCTTTTACCAGTTTCTATATTTTGACTTTGCGCTACACCAACAAACAGTAACTTTTTGACCACTTGTCCCGTTTCCTCATATAGCTCCCGCATCGCGCATTGCCTTGGTGTTTCTCTTACTTCACGTTTTCCTGCTGGTAATTCCCATTGATTGCGCCAACGATTATAACAAATTAACCATTTTCCTTTCATTTGAATAATAGCATACGAGCCTGCTAATGGTTCAAGCCTTACTAGCTCATTTTCTTGAAGCTGTAGTAACTTCAAAAAAGTATATCCATGATTTTTCGTTTGCATGTAATCTCCTTAAGTTAATAGATTAACCGTTCTACTGAAATCAATTTATTATTTGCGAATTTTGCTACGATAATATCTGGCATTTTTAAGCTTTGCCAAAACTCTATATCATATTGTTTATCGAAATAGTTCAATAATAAGGTTAAAATATTGCCATGTGTGCCAACGACGATGTTTTCATTTTTATGGCAGTTCAGCAATTTTGCAATAGTTGGAATAACACGTTTTTGGGCGGTTATGTTTGACTCGCCTCCTGCAAAAGAGAAAGTCGGCTCAGCCCATACTTTGGCAATGCCACTTAAAAAATCAGAAATCGTTTCCGTTGCTAAAATGCGTTCATTCAATGTTTCTTTTTGAATAATCGTTAAGTTTTTCTCACTTGCTATCGGCTGAATTGTTTCAATGGCACGTTTATAATTACTGGCATATATTGCGTGAATTTCTAATGCTCCAAACACTTTTACTAATTTCTGCGCCTCCACCCAGCCTTCTTTTGATAAAGGTCTGTTGTATTCGTCTGGTGTGTAGTATGAGTGTGCATGGCGCACGAAATAAATTGTATTCATCGCCTATCTCCTGTACTGCTCTGGGATTGGTTTATTTGGTCTTTGTGAGCAATAGTGACAGTCTGAGTCATTACATTTTTCCTCAAGCCATTTATTGCATGTTGCACAAAAATAAGCATCATACTGGTCATCTCGAATTTTTTGACTGCGACATTGTTGACAACGCTCTTCTAAAATTCTTCCTTCAATTTTAAAGCCATTAATTATGACATAATCATCCTCTTGTCGGATGTTCATATATTTCCCCTCCATTATTCACTTTCATTCATATGGGGTATCCATGAGTTTTTTACAAAAACTTACTGATTGAAAACGAGAGTAACATAGGGTTCCTCAAAGTAAAAGAGAAAAGAATGAAATTCCTCTTTCAATGCACTTCCAAAACAAATTTGCCTTTTCCAACAGCCCTCCATTAACTTTACTATTATTGCTATGCTAATATCAAGATAACTGGGAAGGAAAATAACAAATGGTTCATTACACAAATATACGATGAAATAATCCCGCTTTTTGAACTAATAGCGATGTTATTTGAAGAAAAAAGGACAGGGATATCCCAAAATGCAGGCTATGCACGGCTTTTGGGACATCCCTTGAATACTGAAAGAAGTTAATGCTCTTCCCCCACTATCTCTCGTATTACATTATTATAGGCCAGTTGAATTTCAATCTTATCATCTTTATCATTTGCAATTAACTGCGCCACTTGTTCATGCAAAGTTTTTGAAACACCATTTAGCTGATTTTGCATAATATTTGATTTTAATAATTGCTCATAATGTTTTACTACCTGTCTATCCATTTTGTGCACCTCTTTAAATTACTTGCTCGATTTGCTGACGCAATGTTTTCGCTGCTGCTACCATATTTGCTAACGCTGCCACCGTTTCTGGCTCCTTACGCGTTTTTAAGCCGCAATCTGGATTTACCCAAAATTGGTTACGTGCTAATACTTGTAGGCTATCTTCCATAATTGTCAGCATTTCTTCCTCACTTGGCACGCGTGGGCTATGAATATCATAAACACCTAAGCCGATGCCTTTGTCGTAAGGGTTATTCTGTAGTGAGCGAATGAGCTCTCCATGACTTCTAGATGTTTCGATTGAAATTACATCCGCATCCAAGGCACTAATTGGCTTAATGAAATCATTGAATTCGCAGTAACACATATGTGTATGAATTTGCGTTTCATTCTTTACACTGGCTGTCGCCAGCTTAAAGCCTCCTACAGCCCATTGTAAATAAGCATCCCACTGCTCTTTGCGAAGCGGTAAGCCTTCTCTTAATGCGGGCTCGTCTACCTGAATAATGGAAATACCTGCTTGCTCAAGTGCCTCGATTTCCTGACGCAATGCTAATGCAATTTGATATGTCACGTCTTTACGCTCTATATCATCACGCACAAATGACCAATTCAGAATTGTTACAGGACCTGTTAACATTCCTTTCACACGACGCTTTGTTAAGCTTTGTGCATAAAGCGTTTCCTTCACAGTCATCGGTGCTTCCCACGCTACATCTCCGTAAATAATTGGTGGCTTTACACAGCGTGAGCCGTAAGATACTACCCATGCATTTTCAGTAAATGCAAAACCTGCTAGCTTTTCGCCAAAATATTCTACCATGTCTGTCCGCTCAAACTCACCATGCACTAGAACATCAATATCCAGCTCCTCCTGGATTGCAATCCAGCGTGCTGTTTCTCGCTTTAAAAATTCATTGTACACTTCAGTTGTTACATCACCTTTGCGCCATGCATTGCGCTTTTGCTTTACTTCATCTGATTGCGGGAAGCTACCAATCGTCGTTGTAGGAAATAACGGTAATTGTAGCGCCTTCTGTTGAATTGCCACACGCTCTTTATAGGATGTTTTGCGCTCAAAATCTGCTTGCTGAATCATTTGAACTGCCTGTTGTACTCCCTTATTGTTGCGAATAGGATGGTTTTTCAACGCTTCTATCGCCTTCATGCTTGTTGATATGGCGCTATTAGTTGATGTGTCCTGTCCATTCAAATAAGCTGTTACTTCCACAATTTCAACTATTTTTTCATCTGCAAAAGCAAGCGCATCTCGCAAGGTCGAATCGAGCCTTGCTTCAAACTTCGTCGTAATAGGTGTATGCTGTAAATGGCACGAAGGCTGAATCCATAGCTCCTTAGCACCTGAAAGTTGCTCAATTGCCTTCACCGTCGAATATACTTCCGCTAAATTTGCCCGCCAAATATCCCGTCCATTGATGATACCAATAGCTAAAACTTTGTCTGCTGGGAAACCATGCTGACGTAGTGCATTCATATTATGCGTATAGCCATGTATGAAATCTAGCCCAATACCATGAACTGGGAGCTGTGTAAGCTGCTCGTATGCTGATAAGGATTCAAAATATGTTTGTAACATCAATTTCGCTTCTGGCACAGATGTAGAGAGCTGTGCATATATTTCCTGCACAAGTTGAATTTCTTCCTTATCTAATGAAGTAACAAGCGCCGGCTCCTCAAGCTGTATCCATTCCGCGCCAACCTCAGTTAGCTCCTTTATTATTTGTGCATATAAAGGTAAAATGGCTAAAACGAATGACGCTTGAGATACGCGGTCATAGCCCTTTGTTAGTTTTATAAATGTATAAGGGCCAATAAGTGTCGGCTTTGCGGTAATATCAAATGCAGCCTTTGCTTCTATAAAATGCTTTAGCACTGTATTTTCTGTTAACTGTAGTGGTTGCCCTTCGTATTCAGGCACAATATAGTGATAATTCGTATTAAACCATTTCGTCATTTCACTTGCGACTGCCTCTTTATTGCCACGTGCCATAGCATAATAAGTTTGCAAATCAACTTTCCCACCTTGCCAATTAAAGCGCTTTGGTACAAGTCCAAACATAACAGCCATATCCAGCACGCGGTCATAATTGGTAAAATCGCCAACTGATACTACATTCAATCCTAGCTGCAATTGTTTTTCGATGCGACTTAAACGAATTTCCTTTTGCTGTGCTAGAAAATCCTCTTCTGTTATTTCGTGTTTCCAAAACTTTTCTAAAGACTTTTTCCATTGGCGATTTTCCCCAATATATGGATAGCCAATCGTTGTTGTTACATATGCCATTTCACAAACCAACCTTTCAAAATTAGTTTTTTACAACAAAAAACCATTTTCCCTCATCGGAAAATGGCTAATTAATTTATATATCGCAAAAAAACACGTAATGGTATTCCATTCGCTCTTGTTTTATCGCTCGTACTTGTAACATTTATCGTTACTTTTCACCACCTATTTCCACGTAGGTATTTGGTGTGTACTAGATATTGGCAGGTCTCCTGGCTTGTCATCACAGCGCCTCACAGCCTTCCCAGTTTCCCACCAGTGGCATTTGTGATTTGCTCCGACTTACAGTTGCGGGACAGCGTCGGATTTGCACCGACTTCCCTTTTAAGCCAAACCTTCGCTTGGCACCAACTCTTACACATTATTCAATTGTGCTATTACTTTATCATACTTTTATCTAAATGTGCTATCTTTTCTTAATATTTTTATTTCTTTAGTATGTTTTAAAAAAAGCTGTAAAAAGGCGTGTCTCAAAATGAATTTTCAGACACGCCCTTCCCTACAGCTCTCAACAATTTGATTTTCTATTAGCAAAGAGCCTCTTTATTTACGCTTTAAAAACAGTAATGCTAATCCAGCTAATATTACAACAATAATTGCTGACATAAGCCAGCCGCTTTTAGTGCTTGCTTCCTCTGCTGCATTAGCCGCTGTTTGCTGTAGCTGTACATAATGCAATGCCATATCTTCTACAGAATTCTCTTCCGCATGATGGTCGTCATGACCTTGACTGTGACTATGACCGCCACTTGCTGTTGTAAAATAAGACAGCTCAACAGTGCTACCTATCCAATCCTCTGCCTTGTCAGAAGTTGCAGAAATACGCGGATGTCCAGATAAAGGATATTCATGACCAGCGATGACTAGAATCGTTGTTTTATCTTCTATTTTTACTTCTTCAATCACACCTGTAGGACCAGTAACGAAGCCACCCATTTGTGGCAATGTATGACCGCCCATATCATCATTCAAATGCGCAAAAATAAAATCGATATATTGTGCCTTTGTCATTGTTGCGTCTGGCTCATCAAGATTTAATGCCTTATGGAAAAGCGCTGTATTTAGCTCCTTATATGTAATATCACCCTCTAAAGAGGATACATATTCCTCCTGCAAACTAGCATTTGCTTGCTGCTCAAAATCTTCCCCCTCTAATTGGTAAAAGCCTGCAACCCATGCTGCAAATTCCATACGTGATAAGTTTTCTTCTTGCGCTAGCTTCATATCCTGTCCATTATAACCAAGCAACCCTAAACTATTTAACAATAGTATTTTTTGCGCATTTTCAGCAGTTGGTTCAACGTCCTCATAGATGTTTTTCTCTGTCATAGTATGCGCCGAAACGCTTTGAGCAGCTATTAAAAAGCATAGCCCTAAAAATGTAAATATTTTTTTCATACTTTTTCCTCCCATTATCTATCTGCTTTTTCAGTATAGCCAAGAAATGTGAGTAAAGTATGAAATTACTTTCGTTTTTTAGGGAATTTTCAAATTCCACACTGCAAGTAATTCGTGCTAAATAAGATGGCTTTATTTGCACCTAAAAAAATGTTCCAATGCTTGCTGAAATGCTGTCATTTTATGCTGTTCTTTCAGCGCAAGGCGGAACCACTCGCCATCCATACCAATAAAATTTTGTGTATGCCGCAGGACAATTCCTTTTTGTAATAGTGAGAAATAAAATTTTGTCGCATCATATGTAGATGGCAAACGGAAGGCTACATAGTTCGTTTTACTCTTCGTCACAATGCAGCCTTTTTCCATCAAAAATGGAATAATTACTGCACGACTTTGTGCTGCCTGCTGTCTTGATTTTGCACAGAAATCCTCTTCCTGCAATGCTTGCATACCAAGTGCAATCGAGATTGCACTGACATTCCAGTGGGGTAGCTCTTGCTTTATTTTGAAGGCATGCTGTGTAAGTGCATAGCCAAGTCTCACACCTGCCATACTATACATTTTTGTCATAGAACGAAGGATAATTAAACGATTAGAGCTAGCTACCAGCTCCGCCATGGACTCTGTCTCATCTGTCCAATCCATAAATGCCTCATCTATAACAAGGTCACAGTCCACTCGCTCTCCATATTGCAATAGTTCAATCAATTGCTTTTTAGGCGTTACAACACCCGTCGGATTGTTTGGATTACAAATATATAAAGCTTTCGCTCCGCACATTGCCTCCTTTAATCGTTCCATCGGCAAAGAGTAGTTCGTTAGCTCCTCTACTTCAATTGATTGAATAATAGCCTGCTGTTGCTCCAATGTGCGTGCATATTCAGAGAAGGAAGGCTGCACAATGACAATTTTTTCGCGTGCATAATATCTCGCTAAAGCCATTAAAATTTCTGCCGCACCATTTCCTATAACGATATGTTCTGTCGCTACATTATGTCGGTATGCCAACTGACTTCGTAGTGGCTCTGCATCCTCATGCGGGTAGGCGGCGATTTCTTGAAATAACGATGTCCAAATAGCCCCAAAGCTTGCTGGTGGTCCTAAGAAGTTAACGTTTTCACTTAAATCAATGATTTGCTCCGGCATTTCAAGCTCTAACTCTCGATACAATGTACTTGGATTAGCTCCATGTGCTGGATATCGCATAAATAACACCTCCTATTAATAACGTAAAAATAATCGTCACTGTGTATAGATGCTGTATAGTGTGCAAAATATGCTGTTTATTTAATTCTACGGTCGGCTCCCCCATATACGCACGAAACGTTGTTTTACCTTGATACATATTTTCACCACCGAGACGAATGCCTAGCTGTAAAGCAGTTGCAGCTTCTAAATAGCCGCTATTTGGGCTTGGATGCTTCTTAGCATCGCGTAGCCAGTAGCGAAGTCGCGTTTGCATTGAAAAAGGACCTTCGTTTTTCGTACATAGTAAAATAAAAAGTCCTGTTATACGGCTTGGTATAAAGTTCGCCACATCATCAAGCTTTGCAGCAAAGCATCCAAACTGGCAGTAGCGCTCGTTACGATAGCCAACCATTGAATCGAGTGTATTGATTGCCTTATAGACCCACACACCTGTAGCACCAAAGAACAGCGCATAAAAAATCGGTGCCGTAATACCGTCACTTGTATTTTCAGAAACTGTTTCAACAACACCACGAACAATATCAGGCTCCTCTAAATGTTCTGTATCACGCCCAACAATCCAACTAAGCTTCACTCGTGCCTCTGCTATATCTCCTCGCTGCAATGCATGATAAACGACTAACGCTGCATCCTTCAAGCTCTTTTGTGCAATGGCAATGGCGATAAAAATAACTTCAAGCACCGCAGCCAGCCATAGCGACACAAGCCCAGCCAAATAAATGATGAGCCAAACGATAAGCCCTGTAGCAATAATGACAATTAGCGCTGTTACGGCTCCTTTTAGATAGCGTGCTGCCCCACCATTACAGCGGCGCTCCAAAAATGAAATGAGCTTCCCTATCCAAATAACAGGATGCGGCCATGTTTTCGGATCTCCGATTATTCGGTCAAGTATAATGGCAACACAAACAATAATGATATTCATTGTAGCTCGCCCCTTTGATACGCCTCATAACTATCAATCGCTTTCCGCAATGTAGCAGCTACCCCTTTGCCTATAAGTGCTCCTAAACGTGTAATCGAACCTCCATATTCATGAAACTCCCCTCGCTCTGTTGCGATGAGGGCTACACAATCTGTCGAGGTTCCAGTTGCAATCGTAGCGCTTTGTCTATCTATTATATGGCACTCATGCAGCACCTTTACTTTCGCCTCAATAATACAATTATAAGCTTGGATAAAAGCTTCATCGCTTATATCGCCCTCTATAAATACGAAAATATTAATTGTCCCAACTGTCGGTCTGTATGTATATTGATAAGATTTTGTCACATCTACCGCATTGCCTAAACCCGCTGTAATAAACACGGTGATAGCTGTTGCCTCGTCTGTGTATGTATCCTGCATAATAAAATGCTGTGGCACAGCGGTCATCATCGCAACAGTTGCTGACATTGGTATTTTATATTGCTTTAAAAATTGCTCATATTCTAGCTTTGCATCGTCCGGATAATAGTCCTTATCCACTGTTCGATTGACAAAATATTGATAATAGCCAATACCAGGATTAATCATTGCTGAGCTGATTACTTTTAACGGCTGCTCACTTTTCATCATAAAGAGCTGCTCATCGTGTCTTTTGATTGTTAGCATTTTTTCACCTCCTTGTTATTTTAGCATACCGCCCTCTATCATTTGTAATACTTATAAAATGAAACTTCAATCAGCAGATGCTTTTCTCCACGGATTGTTAGTTGAATCAATCGGGCTTTTTCGGGCACTTCATCTCTCGCTTATCCTTTAACGTATTTTCACGTACTCTATTGAATTTTTAATTTCGCATTGAAATAAAAATCAATTTTCTATATAATCTAAATAATGATAGTGACACTATCAAAATAAAGGGGGATGATTTTTATGTCACATTCAATTCCCACGAATTGGGACAAAGAGGTTGATGTCATCGTTTTAGGTACAGGAGGAGCAGCATTAACTGCGGCAATAGCAGCAGCGGAAAATGATGCTGATGTTCTTGTCTTAGAAAAAACACATCAAATTGGGGGTACAACAGCTTTTTCAGGAGGAATTCCATGGATTCCACTCAATCATTATATGAAGGAGCAAGGTTTTGAAGATAATCGTGAAGCAGCAATTCAATACATTAAGCGCCTTGCACTTGGTAGAGCTGATGAGAAAATGATTGAAACTTTCGTTGATAAAGGACATGAAATAATTCGATTTTTACATGACCATACACCGGTTAAATTCAAAACTCCAGAAAAATATCCAGAATACTATGCGCATATGGATGAAGCACTGAAAAAAGGCACACGTTCTTTGGACCCTATGCCATTTAATATGAATGAAATTGGAGAATGGGGAAATCTGCTACGTCAAAACCCTATTTTCCCTCCGCTAACTTTAGAGGAAGGCGGCGCAATTGGCGGTATTGACTTCCAAGTAGTTGCAGAGCGTATGCAAAATAATGTTGTCACAATGGGTAGAGCATTGATTGCTTCTTTATTTAAAGCATGCTTAGACCGTGGCGTTGAAACTTTGATAGAGACTGCTGGTAAAGATTTAATTATCGGTGAAAACGAAGAAATAATCGGTCTAAAAGCGGAAACGAAAGATGGCCAAACCCTTTACTTCCGTGCACGTAAAGGAGTAATCCTAGCTTCAGGTGGTTTCGAATGGAACAAGCAGCTAGTAAAAGCATTTTTAAAAGCTGAATTTACCCATCCTGTAACACCGCCGGGCAACGAAGGTGATGCACTTATGATGGCAATGAAGGCCGGTGCTGCGCTAGAAAATATGAGTGAGGCTTGGTGGTACCCTGCAATGGTGGACCCAACTTTTGAATATGAAGATAATGTAATGGCACAATTAGGTGGCGGTCGTATGGGACCAAACTCTATCGTTGTAAATAAGTATGGGCGTCGCTTTGTACACGAAGGCACTACATATAATGATATGCCAAGAGCATTTTTCAATTACGACCCAGTGAAAGTTGATTTCCCGAATAAAGGACCGAACTGGATGATTTTTGATCAACAATTAAAAGATCGCGAATTAATTATTACGATGACACCCGGTGACCCTGCACCTGAATGGGTAGATCAAGCTGATTCCCTGCGTGAGCTTGCTATAAAAATTGGCGTAGACCCAGATGGTTTAGAGGATGAAGTACGCAAATGGAATGAATATTGCGAGCAACAGAAGGATAAAGATTTCCATAGAGGCACAATTCAATTTGAAGCATTAACAACTGGCGGCGGTAGCCCTGCCAATAATTTAGGTAAAATTGAAAAAGGACCATTTTATGCTTTACCAATCTATTTAGGTGCACTTGGTACAAATGGTGGACCTAAAATCAATGAAGATGGACAAGTAGTTAACTTCCAAGGCGAGCCGATTAAAGGCTTATACGCTGCTGGAAATGCTTCAGGCAACCCACTTGGTCCTATTTATCCAAGTGCTGGCGGAACAATTGGACCAGCAATGGTGTTTGGCTTCTTAGCAGGTCAGCATGCCGCAAAGCAATAATCAATCAAATCGAATACAATTGGGAAGGTGCATAATATGCCACAAGGAACACATTCAGTAAAAGTACCATTAAACATTCAAAAAATATGGGAATTCGTACACGATATGAATAATTGGGCGCCGCTAGTACCAGGTTATATCGAGCATGAAATTTTAAGTGAAAACCAATCGACATGGGCTTTCAAAGGCGATTTAGGCTTTATGAAAAAAACAGTGAAGCTTCAAATCGATATTAAAGAGTGGAATGAACCCTCTGAAGTCATTTTCGATTTAAAAGGTTTATCTGATAATTTTAAAGGCGGAGGCTATTTCCGTGCGGAAGCAATTGATGAAAATACAACAATGATGCACGGCAATCTCGATATTACTGCTGGCGGAATGATGGGCGCTATGATTAATCAAATTTTAGTAAAATTCGTCCCACAAACTGCCAAAGATTTAACAGATGCAATTGTCAACGAATTATTAGAGATTAATTCAGTAAAATAAGAAATAGGGTTGTCAGAAAGCAAACTAGCGTGCCGCTTTCTGACAACCCTTTACCTTTTTATCGAAAATATCAACTATATGAAGGCTGAAAACATAAGATTTTAAAGCACCTACTCCAACTATTGCATTTTAGTTGATTTACTTAAAAATGTAAGCATCATTTCCTTTATTACGATTAACTCCTGTGGTTTTGGTACAGACAATATCGAATTAGGAAGAAACGTATAAAGAGCGTATTTTTTTATCGCTGTACCAAACAAATTAAAAATGGTTTCCCATGCTTGTTCATCACTGTTTGATAGATGTATACTGCCATCGCACTTCCCCTCTGCGATAATTTCCTTAATAATAGTACTCACTTTATCGTAGGATTTCTCAATAATTTCTATCATACTTTTATCAACGAAATTAAAAGAAATATAAAGCTCAAACGCCTCTAATAATTTAGAAGTTTCACGATTTTCCTCTGAAATATAATGAATATAAGTAGTAAGTACTTCATCAACTTTCTCTATTCCATTTTTATTCGATTGGCTAATTTTCTCAAAGTAAGGTACTTGCTGTTCAATAATTTCTTGTATAACCGCAATAATTAAATCTTCTTTTTTGGGAAAATAGCGAAATAAAGTGGCGATGCCTACTTCAGCTTGGTCTGCTATATTTTGCATTGTTGTGTTTTCAAAGCCACTTCTTGCAAATAATTCAGTTGCCGCCGCTATCATACTTTTACGTCTATCAAGTTTCTTTCTCAAAACATAACCTTCTTTCATTTACAGTAAAGCAATTATAGAAACAATAAAATGGTTGTAGCGCAAGCTAAACAAACGACTACATAGGCGATGGAAATAATATATTTTCGTTGTTCCTTCATAAAAATATATTCAAGCGCGACACGAATAGCGAATACGAGCGCGAAAAACAAAAATAACAGGAAGTACAAATATTTCCCACTAAAGCCTCGCATCGCAATATTTGCGATAAAAAATGCGCATAATAACATTTCTAATACAAAATGAGCTTTGTGTACATATTGATCCATAAACTTTTCATTCTTTTTAATATTAAATTTCTTTCTCAATTTCAAATCGAGTAGACCAGCGAGCAAAAAGCCTACAATTAAAACAGTAATTATCACAGCTTTATACCTTCCTCAAATACATTATTTTTGTAAATATTTATCGCGCCATTCATTCGGGACTAAATCTCCCCCTGTTGACCAAACAAGATGGTGCGCGTTTTGCATAAATGGCTTTAAACCGTTACTATCTATATACGCTGCACCAATACGAGCAAGCTGTATCGGTCCAAAAAAGCCTGCATGTGCGGATGGCTCCATAAAAATATGCTCTCTGCAATACATTTGTCGCAAGCTTGTAAATAAAAATGAATCCTCTACAGTATAACAACCACTCACAATTGTTTCCATCTGTGCGCCAACAAATTTTGATGCACGCCCTACAGCGAGTCCATCAGCCTCCGTCACATTCGTTAAACCAATTTGCTTAACATCAATCTCATCATGTAACCCCGTCATCATGCCAAGTAGCATACAAGGTGACTGCGTTGGCTCAGCAAAGAAAATATGCACATGCGGGCCATATAGCTGCTTCAAGCCATAGCTTATTCCTCCCGGTGCACCACCGACACCACATGGAATATAAACGAATAACGGATGCTCCTGATCAACATTAATTTTTTGTTCCTCAAGCTGCTCCTTCACACGTAGTGCGGCAACCGCATAGCCCGCAAATAAATCAAGAGAATTTTCATCATCGACAAAATGGCATGTCTCATCTTGCTCTGCTTCCAAACGCCCCTGCTTTACCGCTTCGCTATAATCTGCCTCATACTCAATAACTGTCACACCTAAATTTCGCAGTAATTGCTTTTTCCACTCTTTTGCATCCGCTGACATATGCACGGTCACATTAAATCCTAATTTGGCACTAATTATGCCGATACTCAATCCTAAATTACCTGTTGAGCCGACGGCAATTTTATAGTTTTTAAAAAACTGACGGAAGCTTTCATCATTTAATTTACGATAATCGTCTTCTAACGACAATAGCCCATGTCTGATTGCTAAATGTTCCGCATGCTTAATAATTTCGTAAATACCACCGCGTGCCTTTACCGAACCTGCAATTGGTAGCATATGATCACATTTTAATAGAAGATTTCCTTCTATTTTCATTTGAAAAGCACTTTCTAAATAGGTCTGCATCACCTGTGATTCGATAATTGGTGATTCGATAATTCCCTCCCAATCACGTATTTCTGAAAAAGCAGCCTTAAAATATGGGGCAAAGCGTTTTAGCCTTGCCTCTGCGTCATATACAATATCCATCGTAAATGGGAATTCTTGTGTAGCATTTACTTGATTGTTGAGCCAAAAAACAGGTTCAGCTCGCTGTAAATATGGAATTAAAGGGAATTTTTCGATTAGATTCGTTAATGAATTATGCATTATTATTCGTTTCTCCTTTCAATTTTTCGGCGCGTTCACAAATTTGTTGAAAAATTTTTTTGAAGGCAATATTGTTTTCCTCTGTACGCTTTTTCGGTCCTTTTGTTCTTCCACCTGCTCGCCTAAATTTTGCACTTTCATAACGAAAAGCTAGCAACTGGTCTATATTTTCTGCTGTCATTTCTCTTCCATTATGGTCAACTACAAAAGCACCTTTTGCTAAACACATTGCTGCTAGGCCGTAATCACCTGTAATCACAATATCATTTTTCGAAAGCGTATTCACTAGCTTAAAATCAACTGAATCGGGTCCCTTTGGCACAATAATTGTTATAACATTATCACGTTCAATGCGATGGGAAGTATCGCAAAACAAGATTGGTTTTATCTTATATTGAGATGAAACAGATAGCGCCAAATCAATAACTGGGCATGCATCCGCATCAATTAATAATTGAATCAACGATTATTTCCCCTTTCAAAAAAAAGCATTTTTTACTTCTATTTTATTATCTCCATATAATTTTTTGCCGGCTTTTTTTCAGCCATTTCCTCACAAACGAATAAAAATTGATTGAATTGCAAGAAAAATCATAATACTATAACATCTAACAGTATTTTGAGGGAGGAATAAATTATGATGACAGATTTAATTCACAATGAACAATTAGCAAAAGCATATGTCGATGGTGTGTTCGAAAGATTAAAAAAGAAATATGCCTTTGAATCAGAGTTTTTACAAGCAGCTGAAGAAATCTTTTTATCACTAGTACCTGTATTTGCACAAAATCCAGAATATATTCACCATAATATTTTAGCACGTATTGTCGAGCCTGACCGCATAATTTCTTTTCGTGTAGCATGGCAGGATGATGAAAACAATGTACAAGTGAACAGAGGTTATCGTGTGCAATTTAATAATGTGCTAGGCCCATATAAAGGTGGCTTCCGTTTCCACCCAACAGTAAATGAGTCAATAATGAAGTTTTTAGCATTTGAGCAGATTTTCAAAAATGCTTTAACAGGTCAGCCGATTGGCGGTGCGAAAGGCGGCTCCGATTTTGACCCTAAAGGAAAATCCGATGCTGAAATTATGCGTTTTTGCCAAGCCTTTATGACAGAGATGTATCGATATATTGGCCCTGACCGAGATGTACCAGCAGGTGATATTGGTGTTGGCGCTCGTGAAATTGGCTATATGTGGGGTCAATATAAGCGCATTCGCGGGCAATTCGAGCAAGGTGTGTTAACTGGTAAAAAACCTGAATACGGTGGCTCACTAGGACGTAAAGAAGCAACAGGCTATGGCTTAGTCTATTTTGTCAGCGAAATGCTACATGATGCGAAATTAATGTTTATTAATAAAACGGTTATTGTATCTGGCTCTGGCAATGTCGCGATATATGCAATCGAAAAGGCAAAGCACTTCGGCGCAAAAGTTGTTGCATGCTCAGATTCTAACGGCTATATTTATGATTCAAAGGGGCTAGATTTAAAAGCAATTAAAGAAATTAAAGAAGTAAAAGGCGCACGTATTAGCACATATTTAAACTATCATCCTGATGCAGAATACCACGAGGATTGCTCTAAAATTTGGACGATTCCTTGCGATATTGCCCTCCCTTGCGCGACTCAAAATGAGATTAATGGAGAGGCGGCACGTACTCTTGTTGAAAATGGTGTCAAATTAGTTGCTGAAGGAGCAAATATGCCATCCGATTTAGAGGCAATTAACGTCTTTTTAGATGCTGGTATCCTATTTGGACCTGGAAAAGCTGCGAATGCAGGTGGTGTAGCTGTTTCAGCACTTGAAATGGCACAAAACTCAAGCCGTAATAGCTGGACATTTAACGAGGTAGATGCGAAATTACATGACATTATGAAATCCATTTATGCAGAAAGCAAGGAAGCTGCTGAAAAATATGGCTATCAAAATAATTTAGTAGTCGGCTCAAACATCGCAGGCTTTAAGAAAGTAGCGAATGGTATGATTGCAGAGGGTGTTTATTAAGAAGCTGTAGGGACGTCCGAAAAGCGCGCAGAAGCACTGCTTTTCGGATGTTTTATTAGTATTTTTTAAATAGTTAATTTATTTTAAAAGGTTATAAACAGTAAATCTAGTAGCTTTTCTTGAAATTTAGGTTGAATAAATAAAAATCGCCTTTTCAAATGCCCTCTTTAACGTATTTGTAACAAAAACGAACATTTTCTATAGACAAGTTTATAATCGTTCGTGTTACAATATAGCTATATTTTGTGAAATGGAGGGTTTCTTGTGGAATTAGTTTACACAGGTAAAACAAAAGATGTCTTTAAACAAGCAGATGGACACTATTTATTGAAGTTTAAAGATGATGTGACAGGTGAAAATGGTGTATTCGACCCGGGCGCGAATACAGTTGGTTTAACAATCGACGGTGCTGGCTTAGCAGGACTTCGCCTTACTGCATTTTTCTATTCAAAGCTAAATGAACAAGGTGTACCAACACACTATGTAGATGCAAACTTCACTGACGCAACAATGACGGTCAAGCCTGCTTCAGTATTTGGCAATGGCTTAGAAGTTATTTGCCGTTTTAAAGCTGTCGGCTCTTTTTTACGTCGCTATGGTGCATATGCAAAGGAAGGTCAAGACCTCAATGCATTTGTGGAAGTGACAATTAAAGACGATGAGCGTCAAGACCCACCTATTTCAGCGGACGCACTTGATATGCTTGGCATTTTATCATTAGAGGAATACGATATTTTAAAGCAACGCACAATTGAAATTTCTAAATTTGTTGCAGCCGAGCTTGCTAAAAAAGATTTAACTTTATACGATATTAAACTAGAATTTGGTCGCGATGCCAAAACGAATGAAATCCTCTTAATCGATGAAATTTCAGGTGGGAATATGCGTGTATATAAAGGCACAGAATACATTGAACCTCTACAATTAGAAAAAATAATGCTTGCTTAAAACAAAAAACGTCCAAAAAGCGTGCGTGGCACTACTTTTTGGACGTTTTGTTTTTTATTAAACAGCTAATCAAACATGCTACAGCGTAGAGACAAACCCCATTACAATACCTAGTAAAACAACTAACCAAGACGGTTTCTTCCAAAACATTAATAGACTAAACAATATGGATACAACGATAAAATCTTTAGTAGTTAGGACAGTCGTTACCCATAATGGGTCAAATAATGTAGCAAGTAAAATACCAACTACTGCCGCATTCATCCCTTTCACAATAGCTCCAAGCTTGGGATTTTGACTAAACTGTAACCAAAAGGGCAAAGCACCGATGATAAGCAAAAAGGCTGGAAGAAAAATAGCAACGGTTGCCAACACTGCACCAAATAGTCCGCCAATATCTGCCCCTATATAAGTTGCAAATGTAAAAAGCGGGCCTGGAACTGCCTGTGTTAGCCCGTAGCCTGCAAAAAAGCTCGCCTCCGTCATTATGCCTGTAGCGACAAATTCGCGCTCCAACAAGGGCAAAACAACATGCCCTCCCCCAAAGACTAGTGCGCCTGCACGGTAAAACCTTTCGAACCAGTCAAGCCACTGCCATTTTGTCAATTGACTCATGATAGGTAATAAAGCGAGTAAACCGATATATATAATTAAACAAGCAGCACCTAGACGCTTTGATAAAGCAAGCTTGAAGCGCTCCCCCTCTCGCGTAATTGCACTATCCCGAAACAGCATATAGCTCAATATTCCGCTACTTGCTATCACTATAATATGTGACCATGCATTATCAATCAATAGCACTCCTGCTAGTGCAAGTAGTGTTACAATTTTCTCTTTCGACTCAGTAACAAATGATTTTCCCATGCCGATAACTGCATGAATTACAATCGCTACAGCGACAAGTTTCAAGCTATGTAACAAGCTTAGCCCATAATCCCCCTGCACAAAAAACAAGGAAAACAACAATAAAATGACAGCAGATGGCAATGTAAATCCTAAAAACGATAAAATACCACCGAACAAGCCTGCTTTGGCTAAGCCAATGGCAATCCCTACTTGACTGCTAGCTGGTCCAGGGAGAAATTGCGATAGTGCTACAATATTGGCATATGCCTTATCGTTTAGCCATTGCTTACGTTGCACATATGTATCGTAAAAATAGCTAAGATGCGCACTTGGCCCACCAAAAGATGTACAGCCCAGCTTGAAGGCTGTCCAAAACACCTCGAAATACTTCCTCATATTATGAACAATCCCTTTCTACCGACATTAGCAAGCACTACCTTCCAAATTCAACAATATTATTTCCTTTTTTGCATACAATGTAAATGGTATTACGCAATATTTATATTCTTTTAAAATTGTTTACAATTGATAATTAGACGTCATAATTTTTGCGCAATTCCGTAAATGATGGTACAATTTATTTCGAATATCGGAATACGAGGAGGCTTTTTATGTCAACATTAAAACGTAGTGAAGTGAATATCGAGGAAACTTGGAACTTAGCAGATTTATTTGCTACAGAACAGCAATTTGAGGAGGCAATTGTTGAAGCACAATCTGTCGCAGCAGCAATTGCAGAAACATATAAAGGTAAAATTTCAGATGCAGAAAGTGCAGTCAATGTTATCGCTGCATACGAAAAGTTATATGAAAAATTAGTGCCAATTGGTACATACGCAAACCTTTCCCTTAGCGTTGAGCAAACAAATGGTGAGGCACAAATGCGCGCAGCAAAAATCGGGCAAATGAATTCAGCAATTAGCGCCCAGTTATCTTTCATCCAAAGTGAGCTTCTACAGCTTGATGAAAAGGTATTAGTGCAAGCTAGTGAACAAGCGCCACAATATGCCAACTATATTCGCAAGCTATTACGCCAAAAGCCTTACCAGCTACACCCAGAAGCCGAAAAAGCATTAGCGGCATTTGGAACAACTTTTGATGCTGCGTATGGCTTGTACAATACGACTAAATTAGTAGATATGCAGTTCCCTAATTTCGAAGCAAATGGTGAAAGCTATCCACTTAGCTACAATTTATTCGAGGGAGACTGGGAGCCAGAAAATGATAAAGAAATTCGTCACGCTGCATTTAATGCATTCCATAGCAAACTACGCGAATATCAGCATACAACAGCAAAAACATATGATACACATTTAAAAACAGAAAAGACAGAAGCAGATTTACGCGGTTATAACTCTGTTTTCGATTACTTATTACAACCACAGGAAGTCGATCGCACACTTTATGATCGACAAATCAACTTAATTATGTCCGAGTTAGCGCCACATATGCGCCGCTATGCAAAATTACTACAAAAAGTTCATAAGCTAGAGCAAATGACTTTTGCAGACTTAAAAATTTCACTTGACCCATCCTATGAGCCAAAAATCACAACGGAAGAATCCCGCAAATATATGAAGGAAGGCTTAGCTGTTATGGGAGCTGACTATGCAGAAATGCTTGACCGTTCGTTCGATGAGCGCTGGACAGATTTTGCAAACAATGCGGGTAAATCAACAGGTGCATTTTGCTCTAGCCCATTCGGCTATCACCCATATATTTTGATTTCTTGGACAAGTAAAATGAACGAAGTGTTTGTATTAGCGCATGAGCTTGGACACGCGGGTCACTTCTATTTAGCAAATGCTAACCAAAATATTTACAATGCGCGTCCTTCTCTATACTTTATCGAGGCACCATCGACAATGAATGAAATGCTAATGGCAAATCACCTATTACAAAACTCAAGCGATGCGCGCTTCAAACGTTGGGTAATCTCAACAATCGTGTCACGCACTTACTATCATAACTTTGTTACACATTTATTAGAGGCTGCGTATCAGCGTAAAGTATATGAAATTATTGATGCCGGCGGCTCTGTCAACGCAGCGAAATTAAATGAATTAAAACGCGGTGTACTTGAAGAATTCTGGGGCGATACAGTAGATATTTTAGATGGTGCTGAATTAACTTGGATGCGCCAACCACACTACTATATGGGCTTATATCCATATACGTATTCTGCTGGCTTAACGATTTCTACACAAGTATCGAAGCGTATTTTAGAGGAAGGCGAGCCTGCTGTAGCAGATTGGATTAATGTTTTAAAATCGGGTGGTACAAAATCACCTGTCGAGCTTGCAAAAATGGCGGGTGTTGATATTACAACAGAGGAGCCACTACGCAACACAATCGCTTACATCGGTAACTTAATTGATGAGCTAGAAAAGTTAACAGTTGAGCTTGGTGAAATTTAATCACTACAACAAGAGAGGGGCTGTCCAAAAAGCCGTGCATAGCCGGCATTTTGGACAGTAGCAATGATGCTTCACAAAATGTTGATTCATATAAAGTGAACCTTCAATCAGTGGGGGGCTTCGCACACCCCCACTGATTGGTAGTTTCACCATTCGGGTTTTTACAGGCTGTTTGATCCCCCACTTAAACATCTTGTTTTTATCTGCTGTTTTGAAGTGGGGGTCTTACAGCCTGTTAATACGTGATAAACAGAAAGCGCCTCTTTTAAAAATGGGATGAACATTGGCTTTAGCAGTGTTAGCTTTCAGTAAAAGTGAAGCGATGAAAACATTTATTTCAATGCGGTGGCAAAACAAAATGTACTTTTCGGACAGCCCCGATTTATTTATTAAAAATCTTATTTTCGTTGTATCTAGGACGAGTCAGCTTTTTGAACGGCCGAGCTCTTGCTGTTTTAACGAAAAAGATAGGAGGCTAGTTTATATGGCAATATTAAAACGAAATGAAGTAAAGCTTGCAGAAACATGGAACCTTGAGGATTTATTTGAAACAGAGCAACAGTTCGAGGAGACAATTGAAAGTGCCAAACAATACGCAGCCGCTACTGAAGCAAAATATAAAGGGCAAATTACAAATGCGGAAAAAGCAATTGAAGTCATTGCTGCATATGAAGCATATTTAGAAAAAATGATGCCTATTACAACATACGCCTTTCTTGCACAAAGTGTAGACCAAACGAATGGCGAATCACAATTGCGCTCAGCAAAAGTATCGCAGCTAACCTCTTCCTTAAACTCCAAGCTATCATTCATTCAAAGTGAGCTTTTACAGCTTGATGAGGACATTTTACACGGGGCAAGCCAGCTTGCACCACAGTACGCATATTTTATCAATAAACTTTTGCAGCAAAAGCCACATCAACTACATCCAGAGGCAGAAAAAGCGCTCGCTTCATTCGGTACAACATTCGGGGCTGCCTTTGAGCTGTACTACATTACAAAGTTAGTAGATTTGCAATTTCCAGATTTCGAGGTGAACGGTAAAACCTACCCTCTTAGCTATAACTTATTTGAAGGTGACTGGGAATTCGAAAATGATGCTGCTATTCGCCGTACAGCCTTTCATGCATTCCACAATAAATTACGTGATTACCAGCATACAACAGCAAAAACTTACGCTACGCATATTCAACGAGAAAAATCGGAGGCTGATTTACGTGGCTATCATTCAGTTTTTGACTTCTTGTTACAGTCCCAGGAAGTAGACCGCACATTGTATGACCGTCAAATCGACTTAATTATGTCTGAACTTGCCCCGCATATGCGTCGTTATGCAAAACTGCTACAAAAGGTTCATGGCTTAGAGCAAATGACCTTTGCTGATTTAAAAATTTCTTTAGACCCCGCATATGAACCAGTAGTTTCTATCGAGGAAGCGCGTCAATATGTCAAGGATGGTCTCGCTATTTTAGGAGCTGATTATGCAGAAATGCTTGACCGCTCCTTCGATGAACGCTGGATTGATTTTGCACAAAACATTGGCAAATCAAATGGAGCCTTTTGCTCTAGCCCATTCGGCTACCATCCATATGTTTTGATTTCATGGACAAGCCGGATGAAGCAAGTATTTGTTTTGGCGCATGAGCTTGGTCATGCGGGGCATTTCCATTTGGCAAATACACATCAAAATATTTTCGGTGCTCGCCCATCCATGTACTTTATAGAAGCGCCATCGACGATGAATGAAATGCTTATGGCACACCATTTATTACAAAATGCTAGCGATGCACGCTTTAAGCGCTGGGTTATCGCAAAAATGATTTCACGCACCTATTACCATAACTTCGTTACCCATTTACTCGAGGGTGCTTATCAGCGAAAAGTATATGAAATTATCGATGCTGGCGGCTCTGTCAATGCATTAAAGCTTAATGAATTAAAGCGCAGTGTGCTTGAAGAATTTTGGGGCGATGCCATTGAAATAACAGACGGTGCTGAATTAACTTGGATGCGCCAGCTACACTATTATAAAGGCTTGTACCCATATACTTACTCTGCAGGCTTAACTATCGCAACAGAGGCCTCACAGCGCATTTTAACTGAAGGCGAGGCAGCAGTAACAGACTGGCTTAATATGTTAAAAGCAGGTGGCACTAAAACGCCTGTTGAGCTTGCAAAAATGGCAGGTGTCGATATTACGACAGAAGAGCCCTTGCGCAATACTATCGCCTACATCGGTAGCTTAATTGATGAGCTCGAGAAGCTTACAGAAGAGCTTGGCGAATAAAGTGAATCTTCTGGAAACGTCCCAAAAGCGTGCTGTGGCACTGCTTTTGGGACGTTTCAATTGTGTTTCATGAAAGGTATAACTGTTTAGAAAAGTAAAAGATTTCTGCTGAAATCAATGCAAAAAAATAAAAATCAAATTTCTCTGGTAAAAAGAATGGTTTACTTTTTAGACAGCCTCTCCTATTTATAAATTTTTGATATATTTGCAACTTGCCCTATTTTATCCATTCATGTGAGCTTTTCTTTTATTTGTACTCTTTGCTACACCTGCCCTGCTATTATTGGCTGCTGAAATAGTACAGAGACACCTGAGTCAATGGCTGCACTGCCGACAGCCTTCGCTACTACACCGACAACTCGCTCATCAAATGCTTTCGGCACGATATATTCCTCATTCAATTCTTCATCTGTTACGAGTGAGGCAATCGCCTCAACCGCAGCTATTTTCATCGCCTCATTAATATCTGTTGCTCTAACATCTAACGCTCCTCGGAAGACGCCGGGAAATGCTAACACATTATTGATTTGGTTTGGATAGTCGGAGCGCCCTGTTCCAATCACACGTACACCCCATGCTTTTGCATTGTCGTATGTGATTTCTGGATTTGGATTAGCTAAAGCAAATACAATCGGCTCATTATTCATGGAATCAATATGTTCCTTCGTTAGTAAATTAGCAACGGATACACCAATAAATACATCAGCCCCCACTAAAGCATCGCTTAAATAACCCTGCTGTAGCTTATGGTTTGTTAAATGGGCAATGCTTTCTTTAATTGAATTCATTCCCTCTTGACGTCCTTTATAAATAATTCCTGTCGTGTCACACATTAAAATATTCGTAAAGCCCATCTGTACTAAAATACGTAAAATTGCAATACCTGCTGCACCTGCACCATTAATAACAATCTTCACTTCATTAAACTTCTTACCAACAATTTTCAATGCATTTATCAAACCAGCACCTACAACAATTGCTGTCCCATGTTGATCGTCGTGGAACACTGGAATCCCGCACTCCGCACGGAGACGATCCTCAATTTCAAAGCAGCGCGGAGCGGAAATGTCCTCTAAATTAATGCCACCAAATGTCGGTGCAAGAAGCTTTACAGTTTGTACTATTTCGTCAACATTTTTCGTATTCAAGCAAATTGGGACAGCGTCCACATTGGCAAATCGTTTTAATAACAATGCCTTTCCTTCCATTACTGGCAACGCCGCTTCTGGTCCGATATCTCCAAGCCCAAGCACAGCCGTACCATCTGTTACGACAGCAACAAAATTCCCCTTCACTGTATAGTCATAGACAAGGGAGGGATTCCTTTCAATTTCTATGCAAGGTGCTGCTACACCTGGTGAATAAGCTAAGCTTAAATCATATTGGTCAGCAAGTGGAACCTTTGCCTTTATTTCCATTTTTCCGCAATACTCTTCATGTAATTCCAAACCTTTTTGCATTATATCCATTATCATTTCTCCTTCGAATAATCTGAATTTTCTTTATAGTTACGTATCATATCGCCCCGAAATTATTAAGTCAATAATAATGTTTCATTTCCTTTCGAATATACACTTTTTTCTCGGTAAATCATATATTTCAACATCTTGCTCAATTTTTCACATATAAAAAACAGCATTTCTAAACGAAAAAATTATTTTCTTAAAATAACAATAAGATACCGCTTACATTTTTTAGCTCGCGTCTATGTACAGCATTTTTTGTGAAAACATGCACGATTCATTTTCATAGGGAAATTATGAAAAACTTCACAAAGTCCTTACTAAAATCCTCAATTCATCCGTCACATTTTGGACACATTTCTATCCCTATCTACTTATTTTGTACGTACATTTTCATCCCTTGAAAAATAGTGTAAAGTGAAGCATATAGAAAGAAGGCGATTTTTTGTTACTGTTATTATTTTTAATTGGCTTTATAGGCAATATTATTGGCACACTTGCTGGTGGTGGCGGACTGATTACATTACCGACAATGCTGTTAATCGGCATGCCCGTCCACTCTGCAATTGGTGCGAACAAAGTTGCTAGTGCAGTTAGTGCATTATCAAATTTCTATTCTGCCCTGCGTCACAAAGAAGTTACTTTTACAGAGGCACGTCCAATTGCCTTACTTTGCTTTATCGGTGGTTTACTTGGGGGGTTAATTGCCTCGCTATTATCAAGCAAGGTGCTAACGATTATTGCATTATGCTTACTAATTTTTGCCTTTATCTTATCATTTTTAGGCAGAACAAATTTCGGTGAAAAAATCGTTCTTGAGCTAAAGCATCGCACACGTGCACTGTTAATTAGTGTGGGAATTTATGATGGGATGTTTGGACCCGGTAGTGGAACATTGCTATTATATATTTATGCCAATGCTGGCTTAAGCTATATGAAAGCTGTTGTATTAGGTCGTGTAGGTGTCTTTGCTACATGCTTTGGTGCAGCTATTACATACATAATAACTGGACAAATTTTATGGATGGAAACATTGGCATTAATGACAGGTGCCATTATCGGTGCGCAAATTGGCCTATTGCTCTCACGAAAAGTTAGCAATAAGTTGGCAAGCCATTTACTGCGCATCATTACGGTTATTTTAATTATACAACTGGCTTATGATTTACTTGTGTTATCGTAAAGGAGGTAGCAAATGGATAAGCAACAACAGCCCCAAGAAGAACCGTTAACAGAAGAGGAATTTTTGGAGCTTGTGCTAGCAGAGCAAGAAAAAGCTTTGGAGGAAGAAAGACAACAACGATTAAATGGGCAACCAAAAAAGCGACAGCAACGCCCTATCATTCGTCTTATCGTTTATATAATGGCCTTCGCATTAATATTTAATACGTTTGCGATTGTTTTTCAAATTTATTCAATTCCTGCGATTGAATTTATTAAAGTTTCAACAAAGCTATCTCAGCAGGAAAATATCCAACAATATAAAAAGGCTGTTGTCGAAATTTCATCCGAAAATAGTAAAGGGACAGGCTTTGCGATTTCGGCAGACGGCTATATTATAACAAATGAACATGTAATTGATGACGCGCTATCGCTTACTGTCATCTTTCCTGACAACGGCCTATATCAAGCACAAATTGTGGCAAGTAATCCAACAGTTGATTTAGCCATTTTAAAAGTTGAAGCGAAAGAGGAACTACCCTATTTACCATTAGCTGATACTTTTCAGCCAGACGCTCAGCATGTTTATGTAATCGGTAATCCACTTTATTTCACTGGCATCGCCAATGAAGGAACAGTGCTCGAGCCGTTGCTACTAGAGGATTGGCAGGAGCAGGTTATGATGCTTCAAGCGCCAATTTATAAAGGGAATAGCGGAAGTCCTGTTTTAACTGAAGATGGACAAGTAGTAGGTGTCGTCTTTGCGACAACAAAGCATGACAAGCATGGTCGCGTCGGTCTGTTCGTGCCAATTGAGCTTGTACATAAGGAATTACAGCCGCTTTGAAGTGAGGCTGTCCAAAAAGCCGCGCATAGCCAGCCTTTTGGACAGTAGCGATGATGTTTCACAAAATGGTGATTCCTATAAACAGAGAACGCCTCTTTTAAAAATGGGATGAACATTGACTTTAGCAGCGTTATCATTCTGTAAAAGGGAAGCGATGAAAACATTGATTTTAATGCGGTGGCAAAACAAAATGGACTTTTCGGACAACTCCAATTGACGATGGTTTTTTTAGCGAAAAATTAGCTCGTTTTCAAAGAGGTGTTCTCTTTGAAAACGAGAAAACAAAAGGTTTAACAGTGCTTTTCTTAAGAAAAAGTGTAGCTGCCCGAATCGTATTGGCAAAAGGGAAATTTTTGTTTCATCCCTTTCGCAAGAGGAGAAATACCACTCCCCTCTTTGTTTCTCTTATTTTCATAGAAAGCTTACCCTATTCGCTCTTTTATCAAAGCACTCCCCACGGCTTTTTGGACGCCATTCCTACTTCAGGACATTCGCTAAACAATAATTTTCCACCTGAATTTCAGTTGGCAGCCCTTGGGCAAGCTTCGCTAATTCTCTTCCCAAATATGGTCCTACTGTTAAACCACTTGAACCTAATCCATTGGCAACAAGCACATTTGGTGTATTTGGTAATCTCCCTATAACCGGCAAAGCATTTGGAACAACTGGCCGAAATCCTACTTTAATGTCAGCAAACATTGCTTCCTGTAAAGTCGGCGCTATTTGAAAGGCTTTTTCCAGCATCTCATAGGCTGCTCCTACAGTCGGTCGCGCATCAAAGCCTTTATCATCCTCATGCGTTGTACCAATCATCATCCGACCAGCCTCGAATGCTAGCATATACAATGCCGAAGGTGCCATCACAACAGGCCAATGCTCAGACTCATTGTCTTTTAGCTGTAGCTCTAAAATTTGTGCCTTCTGTGGCTTTACTTGCATATCAATTTGCAGTGGCTGTAATGTTTCATTACCCCATGCACCTGTCGTTACAATAATTTCATCTGCCGCAATATGAATGCCATTTACAGTGACAGAAATAGCATCTCTATTCCCAATCTGTAAAGAAGCACTTCCCTCTATGTAATTCGCACCTAATTTGATGGCTGCTTTTTGCATCGCTTCCGTTAGCTTGCGCCCATCCACACGTGCACCCCCGCCTGCGTATGCTGCATATAACGGCTCCGTTATATATGGAAATAATTGTTCAATTTCGCTCGCTGTTAATTTGCTCGTCTCACCAATTTCAGATGCATCTATTTTACGTTTTTCTGCTAATGCTAAAATTTGCTCGATGCGCTTTTCTTCTTGATGAATATGCAATGCCCCCACCTGCTTATAACCAACATCCGTTTCACCTAAATCCACCAATGTTTCAACTAACTGTGGATAATAGGCTGCGCCGTGGCTCGCCAAAAAATACCAATCTTTATTACGACGCTGTGATAGCCATGGACTAATAATGCCTGCCGCTACATTTGTCGCTTTGCCAATATCGTTGCGGTCAATCAATGTCACTTGCGCTTTATTCAAAGCTAAATGAAGGGCAGTAGATGTGCCTAAAATCCCCCCGCCAATTACTACATAATGCTTCGCCATGTCAATCATCCTTTCTTCTAATGCTATTATACTAAAAAAGATATTCGGAGGCGTCCAAAAAATCAGTGCTTTGGCGACTTTTTGAACGTTTCGATAGTATCTCACCAAAGGTATAATTATCCAAATAAAAAAAGATGTTCTTTGGAAACATGATATAGGTTTAATGGCTTTTTTTCTAAATTAAAGTGAATAAGTTAAATCAGATTTTATTGCATTAAAAAAGGGCTGCCTTTTCAGACAGCCCTCGCCCTTTCATTGTGGTTGGTAGCCCTAGATGAAAGGTTTTTTACTCACCACGTAAGCTATAAATAAATGCTTGTGGCACATATGTTTTATTTTTCTCAAGTAATGCAGGAGCTGCTTCCAGTTGTTTAATCGCACGATTATGAGCATATTCCTTTTGCCCACGCGTAATTTCATATGAAGCATTACCTTTTGTTAAAATTGCCCCATTACCAGTTGACTTCACTGTATAACCTAGTTCTTCAGCTAAAATGCGTAATGGCACCATTTTTATACCAGCAATTTCATAGTGGTCATGTGCAATAATTTCTGATATGATGTCTTCCACTTCAACAATTGGCGGCGGTGTTGTAGATTGTTCCTCGCTATCAAGTACAACTATTTTTGATGGTGTCGTTTGAGCTGGAATGCTACGAGTTGAAATTGTATAAAATACGACAGCCTCTTTATTAATCACATCAGCTTGCGTCAATTTTTCACCCGCTCTGTTTGTGATAACAGTATCCTCCGCAATGTTTAGCTTCAATGTATTTTCTTTATTGATGAAGTTTTCATCGAATGTACTTACATTTACGAAGCCAACCTCTTCTGTTTCAACAATAATTACTTCTGGCGCATATTGTGGTGGATAAATTAAAATAACCGGCTTACTGCTATCTACATAGGCTGTAAATTTCATGCCTTTTTTCAATTCTACTGTTTTGCCTGTATTATCTAAGACAATTGTGTCTTCGTCGATTGCTAAATTGAATGGATTTTCTTTGTCTTCATTTGTTAATAATTGTGAACCATTCTCACGCGTATTAATATCGCCAATGACACCTGTAAATTCAATAAAGTCTGCTACTTCTTCCTCCGGCTGAACAACCTCAGCCTCTACTGTCTCTAAAACGACTACATGATACGGACTTGTTTGCGCTGGAATACTAAATGTTGCTGGACCATAAAAAACAATTGCTTCTTTGCCAACGATATCCTCTTGCGTTAATTTTTCACCAGCTAAGTTTGTAATTTGTGATTCCTCTGATAAATTTAACTTTAATGTATTTTCTTTATTGACAAAGTTTTCATCAAATATTCCTACTTCCACAGTACCCATATCACTTGTTTCTATGACTACGACCTCTGGATTATACTGTGGTGGATAAATCATAAGCATTGGCTTATTTTTATTAACGAATGCTGTAAATGACATACCCTCTTTTAAATCCGCTTTTTTACCAGTGTTATCTAAAACTAATGTGTCTTCTTGGATAACTAATGAGAAAATGTTTTCACCTTGTTCAATTGTCGTGAATAGAGCACCGTTATCACGTTTTTCAATTTTACCTAATTTACCTTTTAGTTGGATGAAGTTTGTTGCTACTTCTTCCTTCACTTCATTCGAAATTGGCTCTGCTTTGTCTTGCGCGAAAGCAAGGGGTGCTGTAACTGCAGATGTTGCTAAAGTAGCTGTTAGTGCCATTGTCATTGCTTTTTTCATCATCTATTTCTCTCCTTTAAGCACGTTTCACAGTATTAGTCGTAGCATACGCAAAAAGGTTACAAAAAACTTAATTTAATTTTTTTTCTTTTAAAATGGATGTTACAATATGCAACGAATCCCACTCACCACGTGAAAAACGGGTAATAGGATAGTTTTTCGTGAATAGCTGTTTATTGATTTCCCTAGCGGTGAGACCTTGCTTATGTAGGGAGAGTATTTTCTCTTGCAGTGTTAATAAATATTCCTCTTTCGCTTGAAGTGCTTTACGTCCATTTTTCAATAAGCCACCATGACTACAAAAAACATCCTGAAAATCATATGCTAATACCTTTTGCAATGACTGAATGATTGTTGGTATACTTTCATCACTTAAAATAAGTCTCGTTTTTGTTGTCACATATAAATCACCCGTAAATAGCTGACCTGTTTCTTTATTTAGGAATGCAACGTGGTCAATCGCATGCCCCGGTGTTTGAATGACATCCCATTCAGCCGTTTTCGAGCTAAATGTGCTTGCAATTGGCTGTGCTTGAAACGCTTTGCGCGCCCCCCAAAATACTTTACGATAAAATGGATACGCTGCTTTTTCTGCGCATTCCTTTAGCAATGTTCGTTCAATATAAACAGGATAGCCTTGCAGTTGTAGAAAGGCAGCATTACCTGAATGATCCTCATGATGGTGCGTTAAGACAACTTGCTCGAACTGCTGCTCCTTTAAAAATTGCTGAAATAGCTTACGTAGAGAATAGGCCCCTGTATCAATGCATATACCATCAACAATATAGCTATAAACATTTAACTGAACGCCTTGAAGAGCTACTGTCCCATTTCCGTAAGTAACGCCATTAAATTCCCCTTGCTCAAACTGTTTTTTTAAAAGCATCTTTTTCTCCCCCATTATGAATGAGTATTCATTTAAAGCGTAAAAGAAGCGGTTGTCCAAAAGGGCTTCCCCACTAGACAACCAAGACTTCTATATTCATTTCTTACTTATTTTCCCCTGTTTCTACTTCATAGGCTGTAATCCAATCACTATAACTACCCACATATAGACGCAATTGCTCATAGCCCGCCTCTGTTAGTACTGCAAATAATGGTGACGCTGTGACACCAGAGCCGCAATATACAACAACTTCCTCATCCTTTTTTACTTTTGCAAGTAGCTCTTCTGTCGGGGCAAGCGAAGCGCCTTTCTTCACCTGCTCCCAATCAAAGTTTTTCGCCGTTGGAATATGACCAGCAACTGGATCAAGCGGCTCATGCTCTCCGCGGTAACGATTCGCTGCACGTGCGTCAAGTAATGTTGCTTGTTCTTTGCCGTCAGCTATATTTTTCACATCCTCACGCGCTGCATACATTTGCTCTTGCCATTGCAAAGTTAGGGTTGTTTGTGCATATTCTTTTTGTGCTGTCGTTACTTCAAACTTCTCTGCTAATGCAGAAAAGCCGCCATTGACAATATATACATTTGGGAAACCTGCAAACTTCAACATATACCAAGCACGTGCCGCAAACGGCATTCCGCCTTGGTCATAAATATAGATGATATCTTCATAACGCAAGCCAGTGCGCTCAAATAATGATTGCAATTGCTCTTTTTTAGGCATTGGATGACGTCCTTCTTTACTCGTCATATCAGATAAATCACGATTTAGATCCCAGTACACTGCTCCGTTCATATGACCTTCTTTATACAATTGCAGCCCTTCATCTGCATTTGTCAAAGAAAAACGCGTATCAATAAAACGCGATTCTTCCTTTATTTCATCCACTGTGACAAATACTTTAGCCATAAATATCTCTCCCTTTTCTCCGTATTATTAGACTGTAAAATCTATTTTCGACCAACACGACATTGGTCACACAAGGGTTTTCACATTCTGTGAAAACCCTTGTGTTCCGCTATCACTAATCTGGGATATGCCAATAATTGAAAATACACTAAAGGTTAAGTGGAAGTTCAACTGCCCGTAAAAGCCCGATTGGTTCAACTAACAATCAGTGGGGATGAGGAAACCCCCCCACTGATTGAAGTTTCACTTTATTTAAGCTGAGCGTAAATCTCTTTCCACTCGCCTAATGCACTTTCCTCCTGTAGCAGGCGGCGCTCCGTAGCAATTTGCTCTAGTGCCTGTGCACGTATATATTGAGATAATGCATTTGCTTCATCTGCTACATAGCCTGCTACCCATTCACGTAATCTTGCTTTTTCGGCATCTAAATACAACTGTGCATCAGGCTTCGTTAATTGCTCTAATGCATCTTTTAAATGCTCTTTTTCATTTTTTTCGAAAAATGCTTTCACGTTTTTAAAATGCGATTTAACAGAAGCATATTTACTATGCTCTGTAAATGGGCCGGCAAATTCTAAAATTGTCGGCTTTGTTGGCTCATACGCAAGAAAGGCAAAGCTATTGTTTATTTCTTTCAAGCTACGCGCTTCCTCTTTAAAGCGCTCAGCAATGCGTTTTTCAACAAATTGCGTTAAGCGGAAGTTCGTCACACGTAGCTCCTGTGTAAAGTCGAAGCTTAATGCTTGCAGCACTTCCTTTAATGATGTTTCTAAAGCAGCGGCAGCAGGCATCGCGGCAAATTGCGATGGATTATAGCTTTCGCGGAAGAAATCCGGATAACGATAGTATACGCGCTGCATTACATAATATAATAGCTCATCTAGCTCTTGATTTGCGTCTGATTCCAACATCGCGGTTTGCACGCTTGTATATGCTTTTTCAATATGCTGCTCCAGCTGTGTGAGCTCCTCTAAACGGTCATCTTTACGTAAAAGATTCGCCTCCGTTTGCACGATTAAATCATGTAAACGCGCATGCGCCTTCTCGACTTCCTCTTGCAACGCTTGAACCGTAAGTGCTTGTAATTCGTCATTTAAGAAGTGCTGGAATGCCTCCTCAAACGCCGGCATACCTGAAGCTAAGTCTTGTGCCTGCTGCTTTTCACGCAATGCCTGCAAACTCGATACACCATAAAGGCGAGGGAAACGAATACCAAAGCGTTGCAATTCGCTACGCACATAATTTTTTACATCTTCCTCTTCCTCTTTCGTGTTTGCTAAATCGATAGCATTAACGACGAAGAACATTTTATCAAGCTCAAATGCATCTTTGACACGTCCAAGCTGAATTAAAAACTCACGGTCTGCTTTGGCAAAAGCATGATTATAATAGGTAATAAATAAAATCGCATCGGCATTGCGGATATATTCGAATGCTACACCTGTATGGCGCGCATTAATTGAATCTGCCCCAGGTGTATCAACGAGTGTGACACCCATTTTAGTAATTGGTGAATCATAATAAAAATCAATATTATCAACGAAGCACGATTTATTTTCCTGTGCAACAAATTGCTCAAACTGCTCACGATTGACACGTAGCACTTGACCAAGTTGCTCTTTAAATTCGTTATAGCCTTCTGCATATGCACGAATAAATGACTTATGAATATTCAAACGTTCATCTACTAGCTTCACTGCCAAGCCTTCTTCCGCACGTGTATAAGCTTCCTTTAAAGAGGAAACCGTTAAACCAATCGCGGCATACGAACCTTGAATATCTTCTAGCAGTTGCTCGGCTGTTTTTAGCCTTACATCTGCTGTTTCATGTGGATGCTCCGCAGTTACTGGACGAATTTTATTAATAGCGGCTGTCGTTGGGTTTGGTGACACAGGCAATACTTTTGAGCCCATCAGCGCATTTGAAAAGCTCGATTTCCCAGCGCTAAACGCCCCGAATAATGCAATGGTAAAATCCTTCTTTTGTAAACGCTCGACTTTTTTCTGTAAGAAGCTTGCGACTTCCGCAAAACCTTGCACATTACCAATCGCATTTGCAGTTTTTAATGCTTGCCTAATGACCTCTTCTGTTTGGTAGCTTGCGTTCGCTACTTGTTGCTGCTCAAAATGTTCGACAATTTGCTGTTCCTCATCTTTAGCTAACATCTCTTCACTAAATGGGCGAATTTCTGCTAACGCTCGTTCAAAATCGCTTTGCCATTTTGCTGTTTGTGATTTAGCCAATGCGCGTGTTTCATTTTTCGCCTGCTTCATTTCTTTATCGCTATATGCTTTCTGTTCATCAAATTGCTGAATTTGACGAATCGCATCTACTTTCGGCTGAAGTGCTGCTGTTTTTAATTTCACTGGTGCACTCGCCTCTGTTGCTACTTGTGATAATAATGGCTTCTGCTCCTCAAGCCATGCATCCGTTGTGCGGATGAAAAATCGTTTTGTAGCTTCTGCCACACGGTTGGCAAAGTTCAATAAAGCATCGCCTGTCACAAGTGCACCAGACTGTACTTGCTCCTCAATAATGGAAAATGGCAAAGCAAAGCTGTGCTGGTCAATGGCCGTAGCACGCTCCTCATTTAAAGCACCAACATTTCTTAGCGCTTCTTTCATTAATGCTTTTATATGCCCAATAATTTGCGACTGTACTATCGCTTGGTAGGCAGCATTCGCCTCCTCAATACGACGCTCTCGTTCCTCCGCTGTTTTGCGCTTCGCACTAAATAACCCACCTACTTTAAAGTTTTCCTGCTTACTCTCTAAGTAGCTGCGTAGCTTCTCACGGAAATCTGCTGGAATAATAGCTACATTTGCTAATAAATCTTTACGCTTTTCATCAAATGTTTGCTGCCATTCTTCATATGAGAATAACGTCGTTTGACGAGCTAAATATTCGTATTGCTCTAAAATATCTGCGCGAGTGTCCCAATCTTCTGCCTGCAGCACCTCCGCAAATTCCTCAAGGCTTTCTTCCTTTTGTTGCGCTAAAAAAGCCTCGTGCTCATGATGTAGCTTTTGCAGCGTGTTTTTCGCTGTTAGAACAAGCTGCTCCTGCCAATCCTTCATCGAGTCCATAACGATTTTTTTTACTTTTGTAAAATCATTATGCGGATGCTCCTTATCCTTTAATGAAGTAAAGAAAATATCTTTCGGCTCTACGCCCCATGCTGCGAATGATTGATGAACTGATTTACGGAAATCCTCGAAAGATAATTCGGCATCTCGGTGCTTATCGATTTGGTTAACAATTAAATAGACATTCGGATTATATTTCATCAATTGCTTCGTAAATTGGAAATTCAACTCGGATTGGACATGGTTATAGTCCATCGTATAAAAAACAATATCTGCAATATGCAGCGCTGATTCTGTACTCATCGCATGAGCATCATCTGTTGAGTCTACCCCCGGCGTATCCATTACCGTTACACCTAATGGTAAATTAGAGCCGCTATGGCCAATTTCAATTTGTGATACGAGCTCTCCGTTTTTGCTAAGCTCTTTTACTGTTTTAAAATCATAGCCTGCCTCAAATTTGACTGGCTTATCGTGATGCATATAAACAATTGCATAATCCTCTTCTGCTTTATGTACTTTTACAATATTAGCACTTGTCGGAATCGGGCTTGCTGCTAAAATATCTTCACCTGATAAAGCATTAATCATGCTCGACTTCCCAGCCGAGAAATGTCCAGCAAAACCGATAACATATTCTTTTTGTAAAATTTTACGTGCAAATAAATTCAGCTTCTCCATACGCTCTATATCTTCATTATTTTTATAAATTATGTATTGGATTGCTGATTGCTGTAGCAGCTCCTGCAATTGTTGTTCAAAAACTTCCATTATACTGTAATACCCCTTTATTCTTATTGTTTCTGCATTTTGAGCGCGATGAACGCCCATAAACGCTACTTGCAAACAGTGTGAGCACCGATTGAAGTTTCACTTTATATAGTACCACGCTTTGTTCGAAAATTTCGCTATATAATTGAAAAAAACGAGGGTGATGTCTAAAAAACAGTACACTGTCTGCTATTTAGACGCTCTCGTTAATGCTTTTTCAAAGAATTTAGCAAATATTTAATGGAGAAGCAGAAGGCTGCCCGAAAAGATATAAACTTTTCGGACAGCCCCCTTTCGTCAACTCGATTTAATTGTATTTTTTAACACGTATGAGCCTATTGCTGCATATACAACAACTACGATGCCAGTCATCGCAAAAATCATACGGGACACCTCACTTAATTTGATACTGAGAATCATTTTCATATCTATTATACTAATATTTTTTCTTTGTCGTCAATCCACATTGTATTCTATATTTTTAGATGCTTTCATGATACTATTGAATAAATTAGCTAAAAGGATGTGGTATATTATGAGCACTTCGAAGCATGTACAAACGATTTTAAATGGGACAATACACTCATTAAAAACTATTTTACCAATGGACATAGATGTTAAATCCCCTTCTCTTACTACCGAGCCATACATACAGCAAGAAATGGGCGTACTCATTGGTTTAATTGGCGATTTAAAGGGTCGTATTATTATTGATAGTACACCAGAGGCATTTGGGTCAATCGGAGCTGCTATGTTTGGTATGCCACTAGAGGGGGCAATGCTAGAATCATTTACAGGCGAGCTTGGCAATATGATTGCTGGCAATCTTTGTACACATGTAGGCACTGAAAATTTAGAGCTAGATATCACACCTCCTACAGTAATGGTTGGTCATACAAAACTTTACGGTTTCCAACATGCTTTCCGTCTCCCTGCAACGCTCGGCGGTATTGGTGACATTACAATTTTACTAACAATTGATGATGAGGAATAATTACTGCGAAAACAGCTAGTAGGCATATGCCTACTAGCTGTTTTTATGAGGAAAACTCGTCCTTCATTTTATGAAAATATTACTCTTTCCATACTTCACATTTTTTTCACAAAATTTCGTAGCAACTGTGATTTTTATCACATCGTCATGTATGTGTTTTCTATATGATTAAAACAAGTACGAAATATACATCTAATAATAGGAGGGACAATGATGGCGAAAAAGAAGAAGGCGGAAGAAAACTTAAAAGGAACGCTTGTTATGACCTTAACCCTTGGCGGAATCATTATTTTAATATGGGCCTATTGCTTCAGCCTATTTATGGATCGTTTTTAAAGACATTAAACGTTAAAGGAGTTGAAAACAATGCATCTACATAAGTATGAAAAATGGTGGATGGTGTTTGGTGCTGGTACGCTAGTAGCTTTCTTAATTATTTTAGGTATCGGTGCTTTCCACAGTGGCTCACATCCAAATGACTCTAAAAAAACTATCGATTATGAGAGAGTCGAAGATTTCAAGCCATTTGACAATCCCGGTGTCCATAAAGTTGAGGGCAAGGATTGGGATTATGAAGTCGTACTAATTGCTTCAGCATTCAATTATAATCCCGGCGTCATTGAATTACCGGTAAATGCAAAAGTGAAATTTATCGCAACGACAAAGGATGTTATTCATGGATTCCAAGCAGCAGGAACAAATATTAATATGATGCTTGAACCTGGTTATATATCTGAATATACAACAGTCGTTAATAAAACAGGTGAATACTTAATCGTATGTAATGAATACTGCGGTACAGGGCATGCATTCATGTATTCTACATTAAAGGTGGTGGACCCAAATGCAACAAACGATGGTGAATAAAATTATGAAGGTTGACCCGCGCGATGCAAAGTTAGCCATGGCAAACTTTTATGTTGCATTTATCGCATTGCTTGTCGGCGGTTTAGCTGGTTTATTACAAGTATTAGTTCGTTCAGGTCAATTTAAGTTACCTTGGGGCATTGGTTATTATCAGGTTTTAACAGTTCACGGTGTATTACTCGGTCTTATTTTAACAACATTCTTTATTTTAGGCTTCCAAGTCGCTGCAATTAGCCGCACAGTAGGACCTCTTACGGACGGACAACGCAAAATTGGTTGGTTAGGCTTCTGGCTTATGACTGCTGGTACTGTAGCAGCTTCTGTCATGGTACTTTTAAACAAAGCCACTGTATTATTTACTTTCTATGCACCATTAAAAGCGCACTGGATTTTCTATTTAGGCTTAACATTCGTAGTAGTAGGTTCTTGGACATTAATCGCACCTCAAATTATGCGCTTTTTCGCTTGGCGCAAAGAGAATAAGGGTGAAACTTCTCCCCTCTTAGCATTTATGGTGACGGTAAATAACTTTCTTTGGATTGTCGCAACATTAGGCGTTGCTATTGAAGTATTATTCATGCTTTTACCATGGTCATTAGGTTTGGTTGAGCGCGTAGATGTGCTTTTAAGCCGTACATTTTTCTGGTATTTCGGGCATGCGCTTACGTATTTCTGGTTACTACCTGCTTATATGGCATGGTACACAATTGTACCGAAAATTATCGGTGCAAAAATTTTCTCTGACGCATTAGCTCGCTTAGCATTTTTACTATTTCTCATCTTCTCTGTGCCAATTGGTATTCACCACCAATTAACAGAGCCGGGTATCGATGGACTATGGAAGTTCATTCAAGTTGTTTTAACATTCTTCGTAACCGTGCCATCATTATTAACAGCATTCGCCATGTTTGCGACGTTCGAGTTGCGCGGGCGTGAGCTAGGTAGTAAAGGGCTTTTAGGCTGGTTTAAAGCTTTGCCATGGAAGGATAGTCGATTTTTACTACCTTTCATCGGAATGGTTGCTTTCATTCCTGGTGGTGCAGGCGGTATTGTCAATGCATCACACCAAATGAACCAGCTTGTTCATAATACAATTTGGATTACTGGTCACTTCCATTTAACAGCAGCAACAACTGTTGCCTTAACATTTTTCGGGGTTGCCTTCTGGCTAATTCCACACTTAACAGGACGTGTACTAACAAAAAAGCTAAACTTCTTAGGTGTAATTGTCGGTATTTTATGGGCTACAGGTATGTTCATCATGTCGAGCGCAATGCATATTGTTGGCTTACTTGGTGGTGCACCTCGCCGCTCAGAATACTCTGAGTATGGTGGTGCAACACAAGCAATGGAATGGATTCCATACCAAATTGCCCAGGCTGTTGGTGGCACGATTCTCTTCATCGCCATCATCCTGATTACGTATCTAGTTATTCAGTTAGCCTTTTTTGCACCAAAGGGCGAGCAAGATTTCCCTCTTGCAGAATTAGCACCTAGCGCAGAAAAAACACCTGCTATACTTGAAAACTTTAAAGTATGGGGCGTTATTTTATTAGCGATAATTCTTTTCGCTTATACAGTTCCAATCATTGATATTATTCAAAACGCGCCACCTGGCTCAAAAGGCTTCAACAATCTTTGGTAATGTAGAAAAAGCGTCCGTCAAGCACTGCTTAGCGGACGCTTTTGATGATGCAACTCCAAAGTGTTTGCCCTTAAAGACAGAGAGGGGCTTCTTTGAAAATGGGATAAATAAGCGGATTGTCTTTTGAACTAAAATAAACAAATGAAAATTAAATTTGCATTCGCAAAATGGAGCAGCTTTCTTCACTCAATCACTTCAAAAATTATTTTTGCTTCTAGTTTATATATATCCCCTATTATTTCATCTATCCCAAAATGGGTAATTGCTTTAATTTCATACTGTCCTGGTGGAAAGTTCATCTTTGCCATTTGTTGAAATAGCTCCTCACTATACGGCTTACCGCCCTGCCCTTCTATATAGGCACCTCCAGAAAAGCCGTAATCCTCTACTAAAGGTTGTCCCTTCGTTAATTTTGTATAAATAAGCGGTTCATTCATGGCAGCACCAAAATGATAATCTTCCGTTAAATTTGTCGTCTCTAAAAATAACCACGAGCCACCATGTGCTATATTGATAGCTGACTCCTCCCCTTCATAAATAAGCTCCGCCCGAATGACCAACTTTTCTCCTACTTTATATTGCTCCTTATCTGAGATGAGCTTTAATATAAACGGCTCCTCCTCTACTTGCGCTGTTGCTTGATTGAAGATTAACATGGGTGGCTCCTCCTGTTGTGACTGTGTGGCTCCACAAGCTGTGAGTAGCATTGTTAACCCTATAATTGAAAGCAATTTCACCGCTGCTCCCTCCTTTTATAGAAGTAGACGACTTAGAGGTTTATTTGTTACATAAGCCGATGATTTCACATGATGACCTTACCATATCGGTATGTCATGTCTAAATGTTTAATCTGTTAGAAGTACAGAAAATCTCAGTCTTTTTATTTCACAAATTTCAGAAGTGTGACTCAAAGTCTGTTGACTCAAAGTCGACATTTAACTAAAATTTGCTTGGTAAGATTTGCATAAAGGATGGGTTAAATGAATATTAAAGATAAAATTGGGCTGAGAATCAAGGAATTAAGAAAGCAAAATGAAATTAGTCAAGAAGGCTTAGCATATAAAACGGGTCTAGATAGAACATATATAAATAGTGTGGAGAATGGAAGAAGAAATGTGACAATAGAAACTTTAGAAAAAATCGCCAATGGTTTTGATATGAATATTTATGAATTCTTCAATACTAATTTTTTTAAGGGGGAATAAAATAGTGGATTTTAAAGCATATGAAAAACAATTATGTAAAAGCATAGAGCAAGAAGTTGAAAAAATTATACAATCTAACCTACACTTAAATATCCGTGCAAAAGCAAGGGCTGGTGCTGAAATAAGCGATTATTTAGAGGAACACTTTGTGATTTCTATTAATAACAATAATCATCCGTATTTAACTGATGCCGAACAAGCACCTAGAGGAGCAACTAAAAATCCATATGACGCCAAATGTTATTTTGATTATATGGGAAGAAAAGAGCTAATTTGGATAGACTTTAAAGCTTTTAAAACATCTTCATTAGATAGTAATCCTGATATTGGAACGCCGAATAAAGTAATTAAATTTATTAAGGAAGGGCATTTCTATTTAATATTTGTACTAGCCTACTATGAGGAAGATGGTGAAGGATTAAAGTTCGTCGAACACTCCGGGAAATATACAAAGGTTTATCCATTGAAAGATGTCAACCATACTTTTCGATTAAACCCTAAACCACAGCTGCAAGTGAATATGTCTGCTGAACCGGAATATAGAACGAGAGAACAATTTATTGAATTATTAATTCAAAAGCATAGGGAAAGTTATAATAGAAATATCATTGCCTTAAATCAAAAAATTGATAAGCTAGATGATATTTATATCCAACTTATCAATTCGAATAGGGACTCGGAAAAACAGTAGTTTAGTACATTTCAATATGCTCAAAGATAAACTTTTTCTCAGCCTCATTTATTCCGTAGTAATCAAAAAGTACATTGTTAATTTGCTCTATACCAAGTGATGTTTCAATCGTATTTGAAATGATTTCATCGGTAATTTCTAAAAGTTGATTCACAATGTTTTCGTCAAAGGTTAGTCGAATTTGTTTCAAATCACCAACCTTAATTTGCGGTTGTTTCCCTTTTGAAATTCGAATAATTCTTTTACATAAAGAGTAAAAAGTAAGTATAGTGGAATTGAGTTGAGCGCAAGTAACTTTTAATTTATTTACTGAGATTTCATCATCCTTCATCTCAGATAAGCAGTATAGACTATTATTTGCAGCTGCTGTTTCAAAGGATAATGTTGCAATTAATTGCTTTGCAGATTGCCTAATAAAAATTTTAGGTGATTTATATACTTCTAACTGGCCCAACCCAATTCTTTTCTTATTTTTAATTCCTTGTTTCTCAAGCTGTTCTTTTAATTCATCATTGATTCTGTCTTGTAACGGTTTGTTATACACGAAATATTTATCAAAGCTAAGTTCGCTAAAGGGCCCTTTTAAGCTCTTTGAACCTACATAATAAGGCATAATTTCATGAGGTGTTTCAATTTTTTCCTTATAGGTAAATCTATCCTCCATATCCAATAACATTGTACACGTTCTCAATGATTTACCGGGGAAAATAGAGAGGAGTGGCACGGACTTCTCCTCAATCTTCTTTAAAATTTCACTAGCCCGATGATCAATAATTGAAAATTTATTCTCTTCCTCTTCATACCAATTTTTCTGAAGTATTATTTGTTTTTCGCCTGTTTCATAATTTAAAACAGTAACTTTATTTTCTAGGTTTTCAGCTAAATTGCTATTTTTTTGTAAAGATATTATCACTTGTCCGCTTCCTACGCCATCAAATGTCGATAAATCAATTATTAAATATTTTATTTTAGTCTTTTCTATAATGTATTTTCTCAAATATTTATACGCTGTTTCAAATAAACTGACATCAACAATAAATGATATAGAGCCATTTTCCTTTAACCAGTCTATTGATTGTTCAAAGAAAAACATCGTCATATTAAACTTACCATTCTTCACATGAGATGGGACAAATTTATAATTATCAATATAATAATTTCTTTTTTCTTCTGATTTTTTCACACTTCTCCTACCATATAATGTAATATACGGTGGATTTCCTAAAACATAATCAAATTTATAAGCATCATCAGCAAGACAGTTAATTTTAATATTTTTAGCCTCTTCTGTTTCTACAAAATATAAATTACTATTAAACATCTCCATCTGTTCAATTTTATTTTCAGGCTTAAAAGTTGTATCAGTTACAAAAACTTTTGGATTTAATTCATTTATTAGCTTCGAATCTTCAAATAAATATGACATCAAACAATAAATATTAAGCTTTGTGAAAAAAACCATTTCATTTGAAATATCGAAACCAATAATATTGTTATTCACAAATTTTATAATTTCGTTTTTCGAGTAGCCGTTATCAAATAGGCTTTGAATAATCATCAGTATAAAAATTCCTGTACCACACGAAGGTTCAAGAATTTTCTTATCAATAATCGAATCAGATTTAAAATCAATTATATTATTGATTATTAGCTTTACAACATCTATATTGCTTGTGAAAAATTGCCCTTTTTGCTTTAATTCATCAATAGTATAGGTAGAATTAATTTCTAATGAAATTCGTATGAAAAACTCTAAAATATTTTTATC
Organism: Metasolibacillus fluoroglycofenilyticus; assembly: GCF_003049645.1. Taxonomy (GTDB): domain Bacteria; phylum Bacillota; class Bacilli; order Bacillales_A; family Planococcaceae; genus Metasolibacillus; species Metasolibacillus fluoroglycofenilyticus. The sequence continues at coordinate 1,404,362 of NZ_PYWK01000001.1, read as the reverse complement.
TGAAGTTGTTTGTGAATCGTCCAAAACTATATTTGTAGGTAATAATGAAACTATATTTACTGATTTCGTATGTTTAAAAAACGCATAATATTCATTAAACACTTTTTTAAACTTTAAAGAATCCATAATCCTTGATTCCAATTCTTTCTCTTGTACTACCATTTTTTATAGACCCCTTACTTTCGATGTAGATTATAAGTCACGTTAATGATATGCTAGTTTAATTTGACAGTCAACATTTTTATCATACAGTATATCCAACTAAAAAAACATGTTGAAATAAACTGAAGCTTTAAGCAATAAGGTTTTTAATGGGCTAATGGGATAGAAAAGAGGCATCAGAAAATGATTTTCCGAACGCCTCTTTTATTATTATAGCTGGTAAAGCTTTGTATATTTTTCTTTTAAATAATCTGCTAAATATTGTGCATTTAAGCCTTCACCTGTCGCTTCATATAATAGCTCAAAAGGCTTTTTCAGCGCACCATATTGATGCACCTTGTCTGTTAACCATTCACGGATTGGTAATAGCTCGCCTTTCCCGCATAGCTCATTAAAGTTTGGTATATCCTTATCCATCGCATGCTTCCATTGAGCAGCGTACATATAGCCTAATGCATAGGATGGGAAGTAACCAAAGCTGCCGCCGCTCCAATGTGTATCCTGTAACACACCTTCTGCATCATTTGCTGGGCGAACACCTAAATATTCCTCGTACTTATCGTTCCATACTTGTGGTAAATCTTCCACTTGCAAATCGCCGTTAAATAGCTCTCGCTCGATTTCATAGCGAATCATAATATGCAATGGATATGTTAGCTCGTCTGCTTCAATACGAATTAATGAAGGCTCTACAAAATTAATTGCCGCTAAGAAATCTTCTACTGCTACATCGCCAAATTGAGCTGGTGAATGCTTTTGTAGCACTTCAAAATGACGCTTCCAGAAGTCTACATTGCGTCCTACGAAATTTTCATAAAATAGCGATTGTGATTCATGTATCCCCATTGACGTACCGCTAGCGAGTGGTAAGCCCATTAGTTTTGGATCAATATTTTGCTCGTATAAAGCATGACCACATTCATGAATTGTTCCAAAAACAGCAGAGCGGAAATCATTTTCATCATACTTTGTTGTCACACGAATATCACCACTATTCAGACCAATCATAAATGGATGCACCGTTTCATCTAAGCGCCCTGCATCAAAATCATAGCCTAGCTTTTCCAATAATTCTAATGATGCTGCACGTTGCCCCTCTTTCGGGAAGTGCTTAAAGAGCATCGCTGTATCTGGTTTATTTGGAGATGCTTGAATCGCCTGAACTAAAGGCACAATCGTTTCGCGTAGCTCACCAAACACTTTGTCTAAAATATCTGTCGTCATGTCTGGCTCATATTTATCTAGCAATGTGTTGTAAGCTGAGCCATTTTTAATGCCCCAATAGCCAATAAATTTCTTTTGATAAGCTACAATGTCTTTTAAATGTGGTAAGAATAAAGAGAAATCAGATTTTGCTTTTGCCTCTTCCCATGCATTTTCTGCCTTCGCCTGCAAAATCACATATTCCTTATACTCAGCAGCAGGAATTTTCTTAGATTCATCGTAATCTTTTTTCACTTCTTCAAACAAACGCTTTGTCACAAAATCAAGCTCATTTTGCTTTGCTTCGAGCTCTGCAAGCATATTGCCTAGCTCTTCTGCTGTTTGCAATGCAAATAGCTCCGCAGATAATGTCCCGACAACCTCTGCTCGCTGCGCTAACCCCTTTTTCGGTGCACCTGTGCGCATATCCCAATAAATTACAGACAACGCCTCACCATAGTTTTGCATTTTCTTCACATAATCTACAAATTGTTGTTCAACTGTCATTTGTAAGCCTCCCTTTCCTCTCTATTATATTAGTTCGAGATTCGGAATGAAAGCATCAAATTAAGATAAGTACAATCGCCGATATGACAAAAAACATTGTCATGAACGCCCAAAGCCAGTTCGCACGCTTAATTCCTTTTTTCACCTCAAAATACTCAGCTAATAATAATGATAGTACTAAGCCACCAGCAATCAAACCAATATGCACCGTCCCTAAATAGTAGCTAGAAACAATTAAAGGGGTCACAAAAATAACGGAATACATGATTTTCCATGACCAATGTAAGCTTTTCTTTTTACCATCCTCATCTCGAGTATAGCGATTTTTACTAATGAAGGCGGCATCAATAATTAATATGCTGAAAAAGGCAATCCACGCGTATTTTTTCCAACTAGTCGATACCGTTTGATTCAAAATTCTCTCAAATAATATATAAAGAGCGGACACATCCTCTTCATTCGTTAATACATATTTCTTGCCACCATAAACGTCGTATAATTCAAAACGCTCCCCATAGTTGCTAGCAAACTTTAAATAAAGCTGCTGACCGTTTTGAAAGGTCAAAAGTAGCTGATACAATTGTATTTGCTGGGGCAGTTGCCCATCCCAAGCCTGCTCAATAACCGTCACATCTGTTATAATGCGTTGAAAATCTTTCAACAGCTGAGGGTCATTCGTCGACCTTTTATTCATATACATAACTGAATTCAAATTCAAATTACGCTCGGGCTTCGTTGTAGATAGCACTGTTAATTGCTGTAATTCATCTGTTAACTGTATTTGCTGTTGCACTTGCTCCTCATGTTTTACATCAATGAAATAGAACAGCAATAAAATACAGGCAATGGAGGCAATCGCCAATTGACGCGCGAATAATTGCTTGCGAGTTGTTCGCAAATGCTGTGCTTTAATAGATTCCTTTTGCTGTTGGCGCTGCTTTTCATCCCATTCCACTCTCGTTATTTGCTGCAAACGTTCATCTAATTTCATCTATTTCACCCCCAAGCAGCTTTTGTAATGCCTTCATGCCGCGCTCTGTCCGATTGCGCACTTGTGTTTCACTGCATCTTAAAATTTTTGCTGTTTCTTTGATGGAGTAACCTTCAATTTTCCGTAGAACAATGCATTCCCTATACGCTAATTTTAATTGCCCTAGTGCAGCATATAGCTCGGCATCAGCCGCTTGCTTCAGCAACCAAGCCTCCGGTGTATATGTTTCCTCGGTTCCTTCATAGTTTACAATAAACGGAATAAACTGAATCAAACGTTTGCGCCTATAGTAATCGTAAACGGTATTACGCGCAATGGTAACAAGCCATGTTTTAATATTGGCATCCCCGCGAAAGGTGATGCTACTTTTCAATGCTTTAACAAATGTATCCTGTGTCAAATCTTCAGCGGTTTCCTTATGGCCAACTAAAAAATAAATAAATTGAAATATTTCCTCGCTATATGTATCGTAGTGCTCCTCAATACGAAGCATGCGCATCCCCCCCTTATTTAATTAGACGGATGACATAAAAATTTTACTCACTTTTACTGCGTAAAATTTTTACGAGAATCTCGCTTAATTCCTCAGCCGTTTCCTGAAAATCACGCTGTGCCCACTTTAATGCTAAGCCTATAATGGCATTTGCTTGATATGTAACGAAATATTCACGCAGCGCCTCATCATAGCTAGAAACGTTCGTGCTTTGCTGCAAATTTAATGTAATTTGCTCTAGCAGCATATAATAATAAGCTAGTGGCACATTTTTAGAAAATACGATTCGATAAAAGCTTTCATATTTTTTAATATGATGAAAAATGCGAACCGTTTTCGGGTCAAGCTCTTTTATTTTCAACTGTGATTTTGTACGCAACGGCTCTAAATAAGCTTCGCGCAAATCGGCAATGATTTGCTCAAAAAAATCAGCAAAAAGAGCATCTACACTTTCATAGTGCAAATAAAATGTCCCACGATTAATTTGTGCTCTTTGGCAAAGCACCGATATTTTTATTTTCTCAAGTGGCATTTCTTTTAATAATGCGATTAATGATTCATGCAGCCGCTCTTTCGTTTTAATAATTCGCAAATCCACTGACATTTCCAACACTCCTATTCAACATTTTTTCATAAAACGTCGCTTAATGAACATCCTACGTTTTATTGCGTATTGAAAGCGTTATCACCTATAGATTATAATTTTTAATGAACAGATGTTCAATATTTTTTGTTTATCCACTCATCTAACATTAGGAGGAATTAGACATGAAATTACAAGGAAAAGTAGCAATCGTTACAGGGGCAGCATCAGGCATGGGTTTAGCAATTGCTGAGAGCTATGCGAAGGAAGGCGCAAAGGTAGTCGTTTCTGACTTGAATTTGGCAGGTGCTGAAGAAGTCGTAGCACAAATTAAAGCGGTGGGCGGCGAAGCTTTTGCGATTAATACAGATGTCACTTCTGAAGAAGATTTACAACGCTTATTCGATAAAACAATAGAAACATACGGTCAGCTTGATATTTTAGTCAACAATGCCGGCATTATGGATGGAATGGAGCCTGTTGGTGAGGTCGTAAATGAACGTTGGGCAAAAGTATTCGCTGTCAACACGACAGCGGTTATGCAGGCGATGCGACTTGCAACTGACATTTTCCTCAAGCAAGGTCACGGGGTATTTGTGAATAATATTTCAGCGGGGGGCTTATACGGGGCACGTGCAGGGGCAGCATACACTGCTTCTAAGCACGCAGTAGTCGGGCTTACAAAAAATACAGCCTTTATGTATGCCGACAAAAACATTCGCTGCAACGGCATCGCACCAGGAGGTGTAGCAACAAATATCGCTTCTTCCATGACGAGTGTTAGCCAAACAGGTATGCAGCGTCAACAGCTTGGTATGGCTATTAACCCTCGCATTGGCCAACCTTCAGAAATCGCTGCATTAGCCGTATTTTTAGGCTCTGACGATGCAAGCTTTATCAATGGTCAAGTCATCGCAGCAGACGGCGGCTGGACAGCTTATTAAGACGTACAAAAGGCAGTTTTAAAGACTGCTATTCAGACGTTTCGGTGATGTTTTATTAAAATCATCGCTATTTATAATATCGGTAGCGTTCAAAATGCTTGTTATGCAGGTTTTCTTGGACGCTACCGCAATTTTTATTACACCGTCTTATTAACAAAAAAAACTATCTGACAGCGTGCCATTACACTACTTTCAGATAGTTTTTTGATTAAGCCTTATTTGCACTAGCATTATCAAATTGGATTGCTGTAATATGCACATTCACTTCGCTCGTCTCAATTGCTGTCATATTAAAAATCGCTTGGCGAATTGATGCTTGAATATCTTTAGCTACTTTAGGTACTGTAAAGCCATATTTCACTGAGCAAAATACATCAATAACAATACGCCCATCCTCCGACATCGCAGATTTGATACCTTTTGAATGCACTTTTTTACCGAATTTTTCTACCACACCCGATGCAAAATTTCCGCGCGTCGCAGCTACACCTTCTACCTCTGTTGCAGCAATACCCGCAATTACCTCAATTACCTCAGGTGCTACCTCAATTTGCCCTAGCTCTTCTTTTCCTGTCGGCGTTGGTTGTACAAATGATGTTGGTTGTTTTTCAGCCATGTTCAGCCATCCTCTCTTTCTCTCGCATTGCTACTTAACTATAGCCATCTTCCACTTTTTATATTATACTACATTCCTTATGGAAAATGCTTAGCAATTGCATAGCAATTTTGTAGGGCATCCCAAAGGCCGTGCAGTTGCCGTTTTTGGGGATGCTGGCAGTGATGTTTCTTCAAAGGGGCTGCTCGGTCAAATAATAAGGGATTTATAGAAAACGGAAACATAAATATACCTTTAATGTAATAGTAAGGTTTATTTTATAAACACTATATATACCATATCCAATTCCATTGCATTCTCATATTCAAAAATTTTAACTTTTCTCTTGTATTCATTTTGTAAATTCTTCAGTAGATGCTCTGTTGCTTTCAAAGTATATTCTCCAAAATCATATATTACCAAGAACTTATAATACTTTTTAACGTCAATTGATTTCATCTTCGGTTTTCCTTCTAATAAACACTTAATATCCTTGATAATACCATTGCGTTGTGCTGAACCAAATTTAAACCCGTTGTTAATTGGTTTATTACATTTCACTTCTGCCAAAATTTTCATTTCTCCATTTACTACTATATCAAACCCATTATCGCTAGGCTTAGTAGCTAATACTTGTTCTAATGAACTCTCATAATATGGCGCTAAAATTAGAAAAGTATCATTCAACCAATTCATAAAATTAACCGTTGTTTTGTATGTGATGATATTATTAATATCTTGCAAGGTAGTTTTTAGCTCAAAAAAATCTTCTATACTTAGTTCTGAGTAGTAATCTCTACTCCCATTTGTGATTTTTGTACTTATAAAATCATTAAATTTTTCTTGTAATTTTTGTTCTTTGTTATATAAATAGTTCACCTTTTTCTCCTTTAACTTTTTCATAGAAAACACTCTTCATTGTCATATACAATACGATTACATTTTTTATTAAACTACCTAATATAATAAAAAACCTCCAACCTAAATAAATTTAGTTAGAGGTAAAAAATTTCGGATATTCCGATTTGTTTTATTCCAAGTTTTATTCCCTAAAAACTTACTTCGCCTTCTCAGCCACACCCAACACATCATTCTCTTCCAAGAACTTCGTGTTGAATTTCGCTGATTTGAAAACATCGTTGTTCATCAAAGCTTGGTGGAATGGGATTGTTGTATGAACACCTTCTACCATGAACTCGCTTAATGCGCGATTCATTTTAGCGATTGCTTCCTCACGAGTATCCGCGTGAACGATTAGTTTTGCTACCATTGAATCGTAGTATGGTGGAATTGTGTAGCCTGGGTAAACAGCTGAGTCTACGCGTACACCGTAGCCGCCTGGTGCTAAATAGTCTGTTACTTTACCGGCAGATGGCATAAAGTTTTTGTATGCGTTTTCAGCATTGATACGGCATTCAATTGACCAACCATTAATTTTGATATCCTCTTGTTTGAACGGCAATTTCTCACCAGCGGCAATTTTTAGTTGTTGTTGAACAAGGTCAACACCTGTAATCATTTCTGTTACTGGGTGCTCTACTTGAATACGCGTGTTCATTTCCATGAAATAGAATTTATCTGCTTGGTAATCGTAAATAAATTCGATTGTGCCTGCGCCCTCATAGTTACATGCTTTTGCTGCTTTGACCGCTGCTTCACCCATTTCTGCGCGGCGTTCCTCAGATAATGCTGGTGATGGCGCTTCTTCTACTAGTTTTTGCATGCGGCGTTGCACAGTGCAATCACGCTCGCCTAAGTGCACCACGTTGCCATGTCCGTCCGCTAACACTTGAATTTCACAGTGGCGGAAATATTCAATAAATTTCTCTAAATAAACACCTGGGTTGCCGAATGCTGCAGCAGCCTCTTTTTGTGTAATATCAATTCCTTTTACAAGCTCTTCCTCTGTGCGAGCGACGCGAATACCTTTACCGCCACCACCTGCTGTTGCTTTAATAATAACAGGATAGCCGATTTTAGCAGCCCATTCCTTACCTGTTTCGATATCTGGTACGATACCTGTTCCCGGTACAAGTGGTACATCAGCCTTCTCCATCGTTGCACGTGCCACATCTTTAATACCCATAATTTTAATTGAATCAGAAGATGGACCAATAAATTTAATGCCTGCATTTTCACATGCTTCTGCGAAATCGGCATTTTCCGCTACGAAGCCGTAGCCTGGATGGATGCCATCTGCACCTGTTTTTTGCGCTACGCCAAGTATTGCCGGGAAGCTCAAATAAGAATCTTTAGATAAACGTGGACCAATGCAATATGCTTCGTCCGCTAGCTTCACATGTAACGCCTCTGCGTCAGCCTCAGAATAAACCGCAACTGTTTCAATACCTAACTCTTTACATGCACGAATAATACGCACTGCAATTTCGCCACGATTGGCAATTAATACTTTTTTCATGAAAAGCACCCCTCTTATTCAGCTTTTACTAAGAACAATGGTTGACCATATTCAACTAACTGGCCATCTTTTACAAGAATTTCAACAATTTCGCCCTTCACTTCAGCTTCGATTTCGTTGAATAATTTCATCGCTTCAACGATACATACGATTGACTCTTCGCCTACTTTATCCCCTACTTTTACATATGGCGCTGCTTCTGGATTTGGCGCTTGATAGAACGTACCAACCATCGGTGAAGTAATTTTGTGTAGCTCAGTATCTTCCTTTACAGGTGCTTTTTCAACAGGCGCTGATGCTGCTGGAGTTGCTACAGGTGCTGGTGCCGCCTCTACAACTGGTGCTGCTGGTGCTACAGCTGCAACTACTTCTTTCGGTGCGATAACTTCTGTTACATTGCCTTTTTTCTTTAGTTTTACTTTTGCTCCGTTTTCTTCATATACGAACTCGTCAATTGATGAAGCATCTACTAGTTTAATAATTTCGCGAATCTCTTGAATTTTGAACATTATAAACTCTCCCTTATTGCTTAATATTATAACTACGATAACTATTTTATAATTTATTAGGACATTTTGAAATAGTTATTTGTAAATTTCCAAGAAACTAGCGTAACACAGCACATCTAAGACAAAATTACTGTTTTTTCTGACAATTATTTTTCTACTATAGTAGTTGTAAGACATCAAATGACTAATGACTAAATAATGCAAACTAAAAAATAAAAGTGAAGCTTTTATTAAGCCGCTTCTATGAAAAGCGCCTAAAAAAAACCTCACATAAACATTATTATTTCAATAATAATTTGATTGCACGTTTACTGTTACTTGTACGCCTTCACCTTGCTCAGACATGACGATATAAATAATCTCATTCGCTTCCTCTTTGGAAATTTCATCTGACATGACGGTTACTGCTACTTTCTCATCCTCTACACGAACGAAAGCATCAGAGTAGCCTAATGATTTTATTAGCATTTCAAGCATTGCCTCAGCCGATTCCTGCTTGATTAATGCATTCATTTCATTATATGCTTCATTTTTTTCCTCTGCCGTATATTGATCTGAGGCAATTTTCTGCGTGTATTGCTCTCGTAATTGACTGCGCTCATGGTCTACTTCCATCCGCATTTGCTCAAATAAATAGCTTTCAGATTGTACCGCTCTCGTTTCTTCTTGTAAACCAGTTAATGTCGTTTCCTGCATTGTGCTATCTGAGAAAATCGCCATCAAATTTAGATTTCTATCATTTTCAAATACATAATAAACAGCAATAACTGCCGCTAAACTAAAAAGTGTTAAAAACCAAACTGTTCTACGCTTTACCTTCATTGTCCATCTCCTTTGTTTCGCATCGGTACAATCATTATGCGGTGCACAGGTATTTCCATTACTCTACTTACAACTTGCAATAGCTCGCGCTGTACTGCTGGCTTTACCGCACCCTCACTTACAATTAATACGCCTGTCACTCGACCTTCCTTTGCACGAAAATAATCGCTTAGTATGGCATCGCTTTGTCCCTCATAATGCACATACACCTTTACTTGTCCTACTCCAGCCATTTCTTGTAACGTCTGCTCTAGTGAACTTTCATTTTGCCCATTTGTTGCAGGTGTCTTTTGATTCGTAAAGAGAAAAATTGCTACTAAAAGTATCGGTATAATAATCAATGGTAGATTTAATCGCTTCTCCACATACTTGAACTTACCCCCTTTTTTATCAACCATTTCACAGCTCCCTAGGGGAAAATTACCACATTATATGAGATGCCTTTCCTTTATATGCGCAAGAAATCTGCGATATAAGCATAAAAACAAAGGAAGAGAGCCAAGCGAACATAAACAATAAATCTTTGCTCATCTGCAATCAATAATAAGCATTGTCCAACTACAACGAGTGCTAATATCGTCATCACAAATTTTTGCCCACCCCTAACTGCATAATGACAAATAATAATAACCAAATGAAAATAAAAGTAATAGCTAGCAATATCGCAATAGCGCATAAAACAAATAGTGTATTTCCTATATCATCAATGAGACCGCTGACATTGGAACTCGTAAATGGCTCTGTAATTGCGGCAAGCAATTTACAGCTAAATGCATATAACAAAAGTGTGCCTGCTGGATAAAAGGAGGCAACTGAAAAAGCGCTAATCATTGTAAAGCCAGTAATTGTTGTCGCTGTTCCTTGAAATTTTTGAAACATTGAAAAGCCTTGCACAACGATTGACCCTACTAAGGGAATCGCTTGCTCTACCACCTTTTTTAACGGGGTTGTGACAGAAGAATCGACCGCAAAGAAAGCGACTCCAGAAATCGTTAGGATGAGTGAAAGTGCTAATGATGATGCTGCAATTAAGCTCATCGACGTCATACGTAACAAATCAGCTAGCTTTTTAAAAGAAATACCTTGTACAAAACGACTGCAAAAGTCAAATAACAGTGCAGCGAGTAGCGCAGGGATCATCACTTTATTCGTAATATGCATAAGCATTTGCAATAAAAATAGGACGAGCGGACTCCAAGCAACAAATGCTAAAATGGATTGAAGAACAATCATTGCGGATGTCAGTACGGGAATAAGTGCTAAAAAAAAGGCAGATAAAATTTCGGCAAACTCTCGCATGATTCGAAAAGCTTCTATGACAAGCTCCCCTATTGTCAAAACAAGCAAAATAATAAATAAAGATTCTAGCCATGATTTTGCACTAGGTGCAAATGCTTCGATAATTAAAAAAACTAATGTGTATAATGAGACAACTGCAATGAGGAATATAATATTTGAAATTGGTTCACGAAAGACGTTGATAAGCGTGTCCATTTACTACACCCTTTTGAGTAAATTTGACAATGCTTGTATCGCTGGTTCTAGCTCGGTCATCCAATATGTGACGAGTGCGATACGAACAGCGATACGCATCACCTCCCCTAACGCTTCATATTCATGGTCCACGAGTAACGTAAACATAAACTCACTCAATAAAAACACGATAGCTGTATAAAGTAAGGATAGTGCATAGGGAACATGCTGGATAATGGTTACAAAATGACGAGCCCACGGTATGATAGATTGTACAAAAACGAATTGCAGAAAAATGAATGTAAAAATAATGGTGAATAAAGAATGTAGTGAAGGAATTGCTTGTTTAATTAATTGCAGGAGCAAAAGTAAAATTACCACAGCAAATATCGTTGTCATCGTCACCCCGAAGAAGTAAGCCATTGAAAGAAAATAAGTATTTCATTGAAAAACAAACGTAAAAAACGAATGAGCTCTGCTGTCATATACAAATAAGCAATAAAAAATAGAAAAAATGAAAACTCCTTTTTTCCTGTCTGCTCAAAAAATACATGCAGCAAGGCAATCACAAGCCCTACCCCTGCAACACGAAGTACATCTTGAAGCTCCAAAGCCTAGCCTCCTTACGTACCGCATTATATGTAGTTCCGGGATAGTATAGAACCTTATCTGATATAACGTAAATGAGCTTCTGATTTCGTAATTAATAATCAAGAGGAGCCAATTGGGGCTGTCCAAAAAGCCGTGCATAGCCGGCATTTTGGACAGTAGCGATGATGTTTCACAAAATGTTGATTCCTATAAACAGAGAACGCCTCTTTTAAAAATGGGATGAACATTGACTTTAGCAGCGTTATCCTTCAGTAAAAGGAAAGCGATGAAAACATCGATTTCAATGCGGTGGCAAAACAAAATGGACTTTTCGGACAACTCCCATTGTATATAAGAAATATTAAATTTCATTGAGGTATATCTATCGGCTGTATATCTTCATAAAGGGTAAGGAGGTGTGCATCGCCTGCTTTTGATGATGTTTCAAAAAGCTATGGCTGGAAAGCTTCTTTGAGAATAGGAGTCATGTATGTAGGTGAAAATCAATTTTTTTAGTGCACTTACAAAACGAGGCTGCCTTTTGAGACAGCCCCTGTCTTATCATATTAATTATGCATTGCACATCGGAGGTTTATATGCGAATATTTTTAGAATTGCAGAGGCGACTAAGCTTACTGCTTGTTTGTAGTGCAGTCGCACTATTTTTGCTCGCTCCCTTTATTTAAGTAGCTCCTCCACAATATCCGCAACCGTTGCTTCCTTCGCTAAATGGCTATTTTCTCCCATCCATAGCGATAAAAATTCAGGGCGTCCCTGTACAGTGCTTTCTTTGCGAATTGCTACTGTTAAATGATGCTGTAAAGGATATGGGGCAACGACGGCGTCCTTCAAGCGCTCTGTGAAATCATTTTTTAAGCCGCGCGCAAACTTTCCTGTAAATGCTTTCGTTAATGTTGTCATGTCATGTTCTGATTGTAAAATAGCTTGTTTATATAATGGTGAAACTTCACTTTCAATTGCTACTAAAAAAGCGGTTCCTACTTGCACTGCCGTAGCGCCTTGTGCCAAGGCATTTTTTACTTGACTAGCTGTTGCGATTCCACCTGCTGCAATGACAGGGATTGCCACTTGACCTATTACTTGTACCAATAATTCTTCAGTCGTAATTAATTGCAAAGGCTCTGTAAAAGTACCTCGGTGACCGCCAGCCTCGCTACCCTGTAGTACGACTGCATCAAATCCAGCCGCTTCCACAGCCTGCGCCTCCTGTAGCGTAGTTGCCGTACCAATTATGTAAATATTCGCTGCCTTTAAACGCTCAATTTCCGTAGCGCTCGGGATACCGAATGTAAATGAACAAATCGGCACTTGTTCATCAATGACAACTTGCAATTGCTCTGAGTACACATCCTTCGAAATAACTGTTTGTACAGGGGCAATATTTAGTTCATCATATATTGGCTGCAATGCTACACGTGCCTCCTGTAACACCGCAACATCTATTTTCGGCTCTTCTTGTACAAATAAATTTACAGCGAAAGGCTTATTAGTCCCCTTTTTTACAGCTTGAATAAATTCTCTTGTTGCAGCACCATCTAAATAGCCTGCACCAATCGAGCCTAATATGCCTGCCTCACAGCTAGCGATTACAAGCTGCGGCGTTGTTACACCAGCCATTGGTGCTTGAATAATTGGTTTATTAATTTGAAATTGCTGTAACATTTCTCATCACTCCTTCCATCTTATTGTAATACTTTTGACTTATTGTTACTATAGAAAAAAGCTGGCTCGTAAGCTTAACGCCTACAAACCAGCCTGCTATTTCACTCATTATGCACGTGAAACATACGAGCCATCAGTTGTGTTGATAATTAATTTATCACCAGCATTAACGAAGAATGGTACGTTTACCATTAAACCTGTCTCCATTTTAGCTGGCTTTGAGCCACCTGAAGCTGTATCGCCTTTAATACCAGGCTCTGTTTCAGCAACTTCTAATACAACAGTATTCGGTAATTCAATCCCTAGCATTTCGCCTTGGTATGATTGAATGTGAACTTCCATATTTTCCAATAAATAAAATAACTCATCCTCAATTTGCGTTGCTGCTAATTCAGTTTGCTCATATGATTCCATATCCATAAATACATGAGCATCCCCTTGCGCATATAAATATTGCATTTTGCGATTATCAATCATCGCTTTCTCTACTTTTTCACCCGCACGGAACGTTTTCTCGTTGACGTTACCGTTACGAAGGTTACGTAGTTTTGAACGCACAAATGCAGCACCTTTACCTGGCTTTACGTGTTGGAAATCCAGAACACGGTATAATTGGCCATCAACGATAATTGTTAGGCCTGTGCGAAAATCGTTTACTGAAATCATCTTCATTTTCCTCCAAATTATAAAATAATTAAATCTTTTGTAGAATGAGTTAATTTTTCATTACCTGTTGCCGTAATTAGTATATCGTCCTCGATACGTACGCCACCAATTCCAGGTAAATAGACACCTGGCTCAATTGTAACAGCCATTCCCGGCTCTAACACTGTTTCTGAACGGAACGATAGCCCCGGCCCCTCATGCACTTCTAAACCGATTCCATGCCCTGTGGAATGACCAAATGCCTCACCGTAGCCCTTTGCTGTTAAATAATCCCGTGCTACTGCATCCGCCTCGATACCTGTCATACCTGGTCCTACTTTTTCTAAAGCAAGTAGCTGTGATTCTAATACGACATTATACATTTCTACAAGCTTTTCGGATGGCTGCCCTACTGCGATTGTACGTGTAATATCAGAAATATAGCCATTGTATAGTGCACCGAAGTCAAGTGTGACAAAATCGCCCTTTTCGATTACTTTGTTTGTCGCAACACCATGTGGCAATGCGGAGCGCACACCACTTGCTACGATAATATCAAATGACGAGCTTGTCGCACCTTGCTTACGCATGAAAAATTCAAGCTCATTCGACACATCAAGCTCTGTTTTCCCCGGCTCAATATAGCCTAAAATATGTGTAAATGCATGATCTGCAATTTCACATGCAGCCTTAATAATATTAATCTCTTGCTCTGTCTTAATCAAGCGAATTTTTTCAATTAAACCCGCAGTTGGTACAAATTCTGCTTTAATTGCATTTTTGTACTGTGCGTATGCGCTATATGTAAGCGCCTCTTTTTCAAATCCAATCGTTTGAACGCCCATTAGTGCAGCCTGATTCGCCACTTCATCAACAATTAAGCCACTATGTTGAACAATGCGGAAATCTTTCACTTGCTCTGCTGCTTGCTCAGTATAACGGAAATCCGTTATAAATACCGCATCGTCTTTTGACACGATTGCTACACCTGCAGTACCCGTAAAGCCTGTCATATAGCGGCGGTTATAGCCATTTGTAATTAATAAGGCATCGATTTTTTCGTCGATTAATGCTTGACGTAATTTTGTTAATTTCATGAAGTTATTCCCCTTTTTATTGTTGTAAAAATTTGCGTACAGCTAAATCATAGCCGATTGTGCCAAGACCGCAAATTTGGCCGACACATTCAGCTGCTAGCATCGAATGATGGCGGAATGGCTCACGCTTATGAATGTTTGAAATATGTACTTCAATGACAGGGACACTAACAGATGCAATTGCATCGCGTAAAGCAACACTTGTATGTGTATAAGCTCCCGGGTTGAAAACAATGCCCGCCATTTTATAATCTTCAGCCTCATGAATCCAATCAATCAACTGCCCTTCATGATTGGATTGACGAAAATCAATTTCACATTGAAAGCTTGCCGCCAGTGACTGCAATCTTGCCTCAATATCAGCTAAAGTTTCCGTTCCGTAAATCTCAGGCTCGCGCTTGCCTAGACGATTCAAATTTGGTCCATTTAATACGAGCAATTTCACTCTATATCCCCCCTTTAATTGATGACATAATTTTATTTTATCATAGTGTTTTTATACATCAACTTATTTCGATAGGCGAATTTTCTATTATAATAATGAAATTGTGCTGTTTCGATGACAAAGCGACATGTCGCTATCGTTATAACAATAAATGGAATCGATAATTTTTTAAAGGATGCTTTTTCCGCTGGTAAATCATAGATAATCCATTCTGCTAAAAAGGCAAATGCTAGCCCGATAACTAAAGAAGTGAAAAATGCTGGTACACGCCAAGCATATTGAAGTAAAATATAGATAATGAAAAATAAAATAAATAGTGATAGCCCTAGCAAAAACCATGCAGTAAACGGTGCGATTGCTAGCTCCCACTTTTTCACAAAGCCGATTGGATGCCAAGAAATGAAATTAAAATAATGTAAAAACTTTAACATGCACGAAAAACCAATTGCACCGACAATACTTGTAATCATCGCCAATAACATAGAAATGCCTCCCTTTCTTTGTATTTTCACCAAAATTCACAAGCCGTATGCATTTTCGTAGTCGTTTACGAAAAAATTTAGTACAATAATTTAGAATCTATTTAAGAGAGTGGTGTACATAGTGAGCAAGGAAGTACCCGTATATGGTGGACAGGCGCTATTAGAAGGCGTTATGTTCGCTGGAAAAGAGCATATGATTACTGCGATACGCCGCAATGATCAGTCGATTGATTATTTTCATGTAGAAAAAAAGAAAAAACCGTTGTATCAAAAATTAAAGAAGATTCCTTTCGTGCGAGGTGTTGTTGCATTAATTGAATCGGCTGGCTTCGGCTCACGCCATTTACAATTTGCAAGCGAGCGCTACGATGTAACGCCCGGAGAGGAAGAGGAAAATAGCGAGGAGCCATCAAAGCTACAAATGATTTTAGGCGTAGCAGTTGTTGGAGTACTGTCATTCTTATTTGGAAAACTAGTTTTCACATTACTGCCAGCGATTTTAGCTGACTTCTTTACCGTTTGGGTGCCGAATAAAACAGGGCAAATCTTTTTAGAAACAGCAATTAAGCTTATTTTATTACTGAGCTATTTACAGCTTATTGCGATGACACCGATTATTAAACGCGTATTCCAATATCACGGTGCTGAACATAAGGTGATTAATTGTCATGAAGCTGGCTTAGAGCTAACAGTAGAAAATGTACAAAAGCAATCACGTCTGCATTATCGATGCGGCTCTAGCTTTATTTTATTTACGGTCATTGTCGGCATGTTCGTCTACTTTTTCGTACCAACAGACCCACTATGGCTACGCATCGTCAACCGTATTTTATTAATTCCTGTCGTATTAGGTATTTCCTTCGAAGTGCTACAGGCGACAAATGCTTTACGAGGTGTGCCTGTATTACGCTTTTTAGGCTATCCAGGCCTTTGGCTACAGCTTTTAACAACAAAGGAGCCGAAGGACGACCAAGTCGAAGTAGCTATTGCTTCATTTAAAAAATTACATGAAGTAGAGCAGAACCCAGAGATGGCTGCAACTTTGCATCATGATTAAGTGAAAAGGGGGCTTGTCCAAAAATCGGACAGCCCCCTTCTTCTCATTATTATGTAAAAACGCATCACCGTCGCTGTAGCTTGTCCATCATCCTCTTTTTGAAATAGGCTGGCTTCAGCTCCGCGATTAAAATCGCTACCATAATTAATAATGCACCCATCGTCATTTTAAACGTCAATATTTCATGTAAAAATAAGATGGAAAACAATGTACCAAATAAAGCTTCCGTTGATAAAATAATGGCCGCCTTCGTTGCGGTCGTATATTTATGCGCAACATTTTGAAAGACATAAGCAAGCGTCGTTGAGAAAACGGCTAAATAAATAATAGAATAAATCCCCTCTTTTGCGATTGTCGTTGGGATATCTCCTTGCACAATCACCACAAATGTACCAATAGCTGCCGCTGTCACAAACTGCACAATCGTCAAAAGGAGTGCATCCTCTTTTTGCACAAAATAATTCGTATAAAAAATATCAAACGCAAAGCCTACAGCACAAATTAGTGTTAATATATCGCCTATATTCATCATTAAAGAGCCTTGCAGCGACAATAAGCCAATCCCCACTAAAGCGAAAACTGAACCAAACATCTCATAGCCATCAATTTTTCTTTTATAGAAAACAAATGCAATTAAAGGCACAATAACAACATTTACTGCTGTTAAAAAGGCATTTTTCGATGCGGTTGTATATTCTAATCCTACTGTTTGAAAAGCAAAAGCAACATATAAAATTGTCCCTAATACCGCTCCTTTCCAAACAACTGACCAACGTAGCCCCTTCAATTTATAACCAAATAATAATAACAAAATAAGTGCCGCCAATATAAAACGCCCTGCCATTACTTGGTAGGCAGTTAAATATTTTAATGCAATCGCTGTTACAACGAAGCCACTCCCCCAAACAATTGCTGTTGTGAGCATCATGGCATCTCCAATATACTTTTTCACTTCCGTTCCTCCTCACTGTTCCATAATAGCAGAAAAAGGAGAAATCACTGCGCTTTCCCCACAAATTAAGTAAATTTTTCGATAATTCATCGAAAAAAACCGCCTTTCTCTTGTAGTAATACGTTTGGTAGCTCTGTTAGCAATCCTAGATTACTACTACAAAAGAAAGGGCGTCCCAAAAGCAGTACATCTTCTGCCTTTGGGACGCTTTCGGTGATGTTTCATCAAAGGAATCTCTAGATAAAACAGAGGAACATGTCTTTGCGTATACGATAAACACCTAGTTTAGCAGCTTTCTTTTGAATTTATATTGAGCGTAAAGCTAATTTTTCACTGCGCCGGGAAGAGGTTCGACTTTTATCCTATGCCGAGGTGACCCTGCTTACGATGCAATGAAAACGCCAACTCCACCCATTTATTTATATTCGGACGAAAATCTGCTAAACGCAGTATTTCTCACTTTTTCAAAGAACCCTCTTGTTATTAAGAAATTAGCTTTTTGAAGAATTACCGTTTTTGGGACGCGCCCTTAGCACATACTTTTAGCAAACATTTACTATGGACAGCTCTCACTTCATCAACATGCTATAAATAAAAATGCTTGTAAACGCAATCATAATCGCAAATGCTTGGACAAATGAAATAATATGGTGGCGTAAATCAGCAGCATATTTCTTCTCTAACATGCCGCGCACCACGAAAATCACGACAAAGCCAATTGGCACAAAGACAACAGACCACAGCGCAAGCTTCGGCGTAAATAATAGGATACATAGCACAACAAGTGCAATAATAGCTAATTCAAACGGGAGCTGCCATTTTGTTTTATATTGATAAAACAGTGTGTCTTGGGTGCGAATATAACCTATTTTTCGTTTTAAAATCGGGATGAACAGCCATTGATAAAGGATAACAATTATAAAAATAGCTAAATACTCCATACGCACACTCCATTATTTTCTAAAATTCCACTCATCATTGGCGTATTTCTTTGCTTCTAGCTCCTTCACATAAGCTAACTGCTCCTCTGTTAATGTATGAGGAACGAGTTCAATTTGTAGCGACGTTTCAAAGCCTGCCTTAAATGCTTCAACACATTGCGGAATTGTAAATGGCGTGTCTACAAATCGATTCATCGCTACAGCTTTTTCAGGCAGTTTTTCACGCATTTTTTGCCTCACTTTGTCAGAAGAAAACTTAAAAACAGATAATAGCTTTTCCTCATCTAGCTCTAGTAAAATGGCTCCATGCTGTAAAATAACACCCTTTTGACGTGTTTGCGCACTACCTGCTACTTTTTTGCCCTCTACTACGAGCTCATACCAACTAGGTGCATCAAAGCATACGGCACTTCTAGGCTTCTTTAAATCCTCTTGCTTTTCCTCTGTATCTGGTACGCTAAAATAGGCATTCAACCCTAAATTTTTAAAGCCTAATAAAATACCCTCACTTAATACACGATAAGCCTCTGTTACCGTTTTCGGCATATTTGGGTATTCCTCTGTCACAATAATTGAATACGTAAGCTCTTGGTCATGAAGCACTGCTCGTCCGCCAGTAGGCCGACGTACAAATCCTAAATTTTGACGCCTTACAGCTTCCAAATCAATATCGCGCTCTGCCTGCTGGAAATAGCCAATCGACAATGTCGCTGGGTTCCATTCGTAAAAGCGAATTACCGGCGGGATGCTTCCCTCGCTATGCCAATCAAGTAATGCCTCATCCAAAGCCATATTAAAGGATGGCGAACAAGGTCCTGAATTAATAAAATACCACTTTTCCACTGCTGTCATCTCCTTGACGAAACTTTCCTCTTCTAAATTACCATAGATAATAGACTATGAGTAAACAATTTGTTTGAAAATATAAAAAAGCGCTGCCTGAAAAGTGGCTAACGCACCACTTTCTAGACAGCGATTGCTTTTTTGAAGCATTATAGTACTAGCATCAAAAGCAGCCTCCGATTTCTAAAAAGACCTTTTATTTGCAACTGCTTTTTTATTTAAGCGCTGCTGACATTTATCCACTATAAATATCACAATAAAAAATATTCCGACAACGCTAGCCATCATCCCTGCGATGGATGTATCGAGCCATTTTGCTGCATAGTAGCCAACAAGGGCTGAAACAACACCAAAGCTCACACTCCAGACAAACATTTCCTTAATCGATTTACTAATTAAATACGCAGTTGCAGCAGGGCCAATTAACATTGCTACAACTAAAATCGCTCCAACGCTATCAAATGCAGCAACTGTTGTTAAGGAAATTGTTGTCATAAAAGCATAATGCAATAAAATTACCGGCAAGCCGATTGTCGCCGCATAAACATAATCAAATGTTGAAAGCTTCATTTCTTTATAAAATAACATAAGAAATGCCACATTAATTACTAGGACAAGCAGCAGCATCCAAACAGCTTTTGGCATTGTGATGGATAAAATTGTCCATTTATCCCATGGAACAAAGGAAATTTCGCCCATTAATACATGCTCTACATCTAAATGAACATTTCCTGCAAATAATGTAATAAGTAAAACGCCTAGGGCAAATAAAGTCGTAAACGTCACACCAATTGCCGCATCCTCTTGAATGCCCGAGGATTGCAGTAACTGCACTAAATAAGCAGTCAAAATCCCTGCGATTGCTGCACCAACTAACATCCACAAGCCGTTTAATGATTGTGTAATGATAAAGGCCATTACTATACCGAATAATACTGTATGACTAATTGCATCTGCAATCATCGACATTTTACGAAGAATTAAAAAGACACCTGCAATGCCACACGTAGCTCCAACTAAAACACCTGTTAAAATAACCCAAAATTCAATCATCATACTTCACCTTGCTGAAATTTGTTTTTTCTTCTATATTTACTTAGCTGTCCAGACTTTGGGCTAAATAAATAGGAAATGAAAAAGATGCTTGCAGCACATAAAACGATAATCGGCCCTGTTGATAACCCCACACGTAGTGAGCTAATAAATGTACCTACAATACCTGCCAAGCCTCCAGCAATACCACTAAACAATAGCATTGTATGAAGCCTTTTCATCCACAACTTAGCACTTGCTGCTGGAATTATAAGCAATGCTGACATTAAAATTACACCGACCGCCTGAATCCCTGTGACAATCGTCATCACAATAAGTGCTGTTAAACAAGCTTTCAATGCTTCTACTGGTAAACCAATTCCCTTTGCATAGACTGGGTCAAAAATAATAAGCTTCCACTCTTTATACATGAAAAGGCTCACTGCTATAATAATTATCGCACTCATAAATAACCAAGTTAAATCTGATTTTGTCATCGCTGCTGCTTTGCCAAAAATAAAATCATTTAGGCCACTTTGATTACCGAGCGGGCTTCGATTGACAATTGTTAATAGTACAATGCCTACGCCAAAAAACACAGCAAGCACTAGCCCAATTGCCGCATCTGCCTTAAGCTTGGAATATGTGACAATCCATTGGATGCAGTAAATCGAAAGAGCTGAGGTAATGGCTGCACCAAGCATTAAAACAGGTAGCTCCTTTTGTCCTGTCAATAAAAAGGCGATAGCTATTCCCGGTAATGTTGCATGTGCGGCAGCATCACCGACTAGGCTTTGCTTTTGTAGAAAGGAAAACGTTCCTGTAATACCTGCTGCTATACCAAGAAGCGATGTTCCAATTAAAACCCAAAGTAAATTTCCTGCTAGCATTTTACCCCTCCTTACATCGCTTCCATCATTAATAATTTGCCACCATACGTTTGCTGTAGCTTCTCTCTCGTAAATATTTCATCTGTTTTTCCCGCAGCTAAGATTGTTTTATTTAATAAAATAGTGTAGTCAAAATACTCTGTTACAGTTTGCAAATCATGATGAACAACAAAAATACTTTTTCCTTGTGCCTTTAAATTTTTTAAAATCTCAATAATTGTTTTTTCCGTTGCGGCATCAACCCCTGCAAACGGCTCATCTAAAAAATAAATCTCTGCATTTTGCGCTAATGCCCTAGCTAGGAACACACGCTGTTGTTGTCCTCCTGATAGCTGACCGATTGAGCGCTCTGCAAAATCCTGCATTCCAACACTCGTTAACGCCTGCATGGCAAGCACTCTATCATGCTTTGTTGGGCGCTTAAATAACCCGCGGTGTCCGTAGCGCCCCATTAACACTACATCAATCGCTGTCGTTGGAAAATCCCAATCCACAGCATTGCGTTGGGGCACATAGCCAACAACTAAGCTCTTCGGCGAAAAGGACTTTCCTAAAATCTCCACCTTGCCAATTTTATTTGGCAGTTGGTTCAATATCGCTTTTAAAAAAGTCGATTTGCCAGCGCCATTTGGTCCAATAATCGCAGCTAAATGCCCAGTTGGTACTGACACATTGACATTTTCAAGCACCTTTTTTTTATCATAAGCAACCGATAAATTTTCAACAGTTAAAGCTTCCATCTACTCCACCTACTTCAATGAATCGACAATTGTGTCGACATTATATTTATACATACCTAAATACGTGCCCTCTTCCGTTCCTTCAGCACCCATTGCATCCGAGAATAATTCGCCACCAATAATGACAGCATGCCCTTTCTCCTTTGCACCTTCAATAACTGCCTTCATTGCCTTATCCGATACGCTAGACTCTATGAAAATAGCTTTAATATTATTTTCTACTAAATAATCAACCATATTTTGCACATCCTTTACCCCATATTCCGAATCTGTGCTCAAGCCTTGCAACCCTCTTACATCAAAGCCTAAGCTTTCACCAAAATAATTAAAGGCATCATGAGCAGTAACTAAGATTCTTTGTTGTGCTGGAATTTCCTCCACACGACTAGTCACATATTCCTTTAATTCATCTAATTGCGCCAAGTATGCCGCTTCATTTGCTTCAAAATCATCCTTGTACTCGGGATACTCCCCAACTAATGTAGCTCCAATCGCAGCTACGACCTCTTTCCATAAATCAATATCAAACCAAATATGCGGGTCATGTAATGCAGCATCCTCATCATCAGCTAATAATGCACCTTTATCTAGCTGCTCACCTACTGCCAATACCGTTTTTTCCTCAGCCATTTGATTAAAAATATCCTGCATCTGCCCTTCTAAATATAAGCCGTTATAAAAAATCACTTCCGCTCTATCTAGCTTTGTTAAATCACTTTGCGTTGCTTTGTATAAATGGGGGTCTACACCCGGCCCCATTAATGTCGTCACTTGTAAATGCTCCCCACCTATTATTTTGATCGCATCCCCAATTTGTCCTGTAGTCGCCACAACATTTCCTTCTCTTTCCTCTCCTCCATCACTACATGCGGCTAACAATAAAATTAATCCCATAACTGCTAAAAACCGTTTCATTATCAACTAAACTCCCTTTCTATTTATCAATATTGCCCCAGCGGAAATTAACCTAAAACTGTCACGCCCTGTTACATCCACCGGAGCTTGGGGCAACACGATGTTGGTCACTCAACCATTGTGCGCGTGTAGTGGCACTCTTAGACTGTGCTCTTCTTTATCAGTGGGTATTTGGACACCAACTGAAAGAAGTTAAATTTTCCGAAGCATATAGCATTTGCTTATCTATATAACAGCAAGTAATATCGCGATTCTTACTAATTTTGTTATAAATACATAAGCAATCATTAGAACATTTTTCGCAATGACCACTATCTTTCGGTAGAGCTAATATGTTTCTCTAAGGAAAAATATATGCTATAACGAAAGAAATTGCAAGCTAAAATATCAAAAAAATTTTTGTGCCAAGTATTCTACGAAACAATTCATTAGAAAATCCTCTCAATAGCTAGCAAAATAAATACGCTTTTTATTAATTTCATAAAGGAGAAAATTCCGCTAAATAACGATAAAAAGCAACCTCATTTCTGCGGTTGCTTGTGTATATATAACGCTATATAAAGGATACTAATTTTGATAATGCTCTGCTAATGCATTTGCAGCAATAATTGCTTGATACACATCATCAGGAGTAACTGGATGCGGCATATTTTTCATGGTATCTCCTTCGGCACAGGCAGTTTCAGCCACTTTTCTCCACTCCTCTTCTCGGAATTCATCCAGACCAAGATCATTTAAAGTTAATGGTAAACCAATCTCTTTGATAAATTGAATTACATCTTCAATTTCCTCTTTTGGTGCACTTTCTAAGACAAGCTGTGTTAAAACACCAAATACTACTTTTTCACCATGTTGTGCACCATGAAGTGATGGAACAGCAGTCATTCCATTATGAATAGCATGGGCAGCAGCTAAGCCACCAGCTTCAGCGCCTACACCACTTAAATAAATGGTCGCTTCAATTATATTTTCAACTGCTAGTGTGGATATACCTTGATCAACTGCGATTTTTGCTTGAAGACCATATTCTATAATGGTGTCATAGCACATTTTAGCAATTCCTAACCCTGATAAAGTTGGTTTTAAATTCACCAAATTATCACCATTTTTATGGTAACATGCACGTGCTTCAAAATAAGTAGCAAGGGCATCTCCAATCCCAGCTACAAAAAAACGTGTCGGTGCCGCAGCTAATATCGTAGTATCCGCCAATACAACATCTGGATTTGATGGTAAAAACAAATAACGGTCGAATGAACCATCAGAATTATAAATAACTGCAAGGGCTGTACATGGTGCATCAGTTGAAGCAATGGTCGGAAAAATTACTACAGGTAAGTGCTCATAATAAGCAGTTGCTTTAGCTGTGTCTAATGTTTTTCCGCCACCGATACCAACAATTACGTTTGCTCCAGATTGTTTGACTAATTCACGGTGTTTATCAATTTCTCCCTGCGTAATTTCATAATTAAATTTTACAAATTCACTTTTATAGCCTTCACTTTCAAAAGACTTACCAGCTTCTTCCTTGGCACGTTCAAGAATAAACTCATCACATATTACATAAGCGTGGTCACCATATACCTTTGTATAATTCGGTAATGTTTTCAATAAATTTTGACCGACTATAAATTTTTTAGGTGATGTAATGGATTTTGGCTTTTTAAACATTATAAGTCCCCTCTGCAATTGGATTTCTTCATAGTTATTTACTTTAAACACAAAAATATTTACTGAAAAGTTAAACAACTTATGCATAATGAAGGTCTATTAGGAAAATATGGCATATCTTCTTATTTCAAAACTTTAATTATCAATAAAAAAAATTATCATCATCTTGTGTAATGGTAGGATTTAGTAGCTTCTCGATGAATTACTTTGTATTTTGCGGTTACTTATCACTGCAATTGCTAAATCAAAATAAAATATTTTAACTCCGCAAAAAGCATATAAAAAACCCTGTTATATCAACGTTCGCTGTACATTTAATCTATAATCTTTTATAATATATTTTAGAAATAGAAAGGGGTTTACTCGCAGTGAAAATTTTGATTACACTACTTATCGTTATTGCAGTCATCGCTGTATATATTTTAATTAGCTCAATGCGGTTGAAAAAGGCGGTAACGAATTTAACACAGGATGAATTTATTCAAGGCTACCGCAAAGCACAATTAATCGACTTGCGTGAAGCAAAAGAGTTTGATGCTGGACATATTTTAGGCGCTCGTAATATCCCATCAACACAGCTCAACACACGCTACAAAGAAATTCGTCCAGACTTACCAGTATACTTATACTGCCAAAACACAGGCCGTAGCGCACGTGCAGCACTCATGCTAAAAAAGCGCGGCTTTAATCAAATCTATCAGCTCCAAGGCGGCTTCAGAACTTGGACAGGCAAGATTAAATCAAAGGCATAAAATAGCGTCTAAAATGTCGTGCGGTTGCCGACATTTTAGACGCTATTGTTTGTGTTTCTTTAAAGAGTTCACCCCGAACAAAATAACAAAAACATTTTTCGACGTTTTATTTTGACAACGCATTCAAATACGATTTTGAGTAGTTTATGAGCGAATTCAGATGATTTATGAGCGAATTCGTTCGGTTTATGAGCGAATTTAGCCATCTTATGAGCGAATCGGTACTTTCCGCCTACTAATATAAAAACGCCCCTAAAGCCGGCAACTGCACGGCTTTAGGGACGTCCCTTGCCATTATTTTGTATAACGTAGCACAGGTGTACGAGCTGCGCGGGCTTCATCTAAGCGCGATACAACTGTCGTATGTGGTGCTTCTTGTACGATTGTTGGATTTTCTTCTGCTTCTTTTGCAATTGCAATCATTACATCACAGAATGCATCCAATGTTTCTTTTGATTCCGTTTCAGTTGGCTCAATCATAATACCTTCTTCCACATTAAGCGGGAAGTATACTGTTGGTGGATGATAGCCAAAGTCAAGTAAACGTTTCGCAATATCAAGCGTACGTACGCCAAGTTTCTTTTGACGGCGACCAGATAAAACGAATTCATGCTTACAATGACGGTTATACGGTAAATCATAAAATTCTTCTAAGCGACGCATCATATAGTTAGCGTTTAATACCGCATATTCTGTCACCGCTTTTAAGCCGTCTGGACCCATTGTACGAATATACGTATATGCACGTACATTAATACCGAAGTTACCGTAGTAAGGCTTCACGCGACCGATTGATTGCGGACGATTGTAATCGAAGTGGAATGTACCATCTTCTTTTTTCACCAAGACTGGCTTTGGTAAGAACGGAATTAAATCTGCTTTTACCCCAACTGGACCCGACCCTGGGCCACCGCCACCGTGTGGACCTGTGAATGTTTTGTGTAAGTTTAAGTGCACGCAGTCAAAGCCCATATCGCCAGGGCGTGCTTTTGACATAACTGCGTTTAAGTTAGCACCATCATAATAAACTTTCCCGCCTACTTCATGGATGATTTTTGCCATCTCAATGATGTTTTCTTCGAATAAACCAAGTGTATTTGGGTTTGTTAGCATTAATGCTGCTGTATCAGGACCTACAACACGGCGTAAATCCTCTAAGTCCACAAGACCGTCCTCACCTGATTTAATTGTAATTGTTTCAAAGCCCGCAACTGTTGCAGATGCTGGGTTAGTACCGTGCGCTGAGTCAGGAACAATCACTTTATTACGGTGACCTTCACCATTTGCCTCGTGGAATGCGCGAATCATCAATAACGCTGTCCACTCACCGTGCGCACCTGCTGCTGGTTGTAATGTTACTTCATCCATACCTGTAATTTCTTCTAGAGAGGTTTGTAAATCATATAATAGCTCCATTGCACCTTGTACCGTTGATTCGTCCTGTAATGGGTGCACATTCGCGAAGCCGCTAAAACGCGCTACAGCTTCGTTAATTTTTGGATTGTACTTCATTGTACATGAGCCGAGTGGATAGAAGCCTGAGTCTACACCATGGTTACGGCGAGACAGGGCTGTGTAATGGCGCATAATATCTAATTCAGATACTTCTGGTAGCTCAGCAGCCTCTTCGCGCACATAGCCTTCTGGTAATAAGTCTGCTAAATCGTATTCTGGCACATCAAGCGGCTCTAAGTTATAGCCAACACGACCAGGTTTTGTAATTTCAAAAATGAGTGATTGGTTTTCGTTATGCATTGTAAGCCCCCATCTCTGCAACGAATGCGTCAATTTCTTCTTTAGTACGTAGCTCTGTTACAGCGATTAACGCATGGTTTTCTAGCTCAGGATATACACGACCTAAATCAAAACCACCGATAATGCCTTTGTCAATTAAGCCTTTATTAATTTCAGTAACAGATTTTTTCGTTTTCACAACGATTTCATTGAAGTGTGCACCTTGATAAGCAACTTCAAAGCCAGCAGCTTCAAAAGCATTTTTTGCATAGCGTGTTTTAACGATATTTTGCTTTGCCACTTCCTGAATTCCTTGCTTACCAAATGCCGTCATTGCAACAGAAGCTGCAAGTGCTAGTAATGCTTGGTTCGAACAAATATTTGATGTCGCTTTATCACGACGGATATGCTGTTCACGCGCTTGTAATGTTAATACATAACCACGGCGACCTTGCTCGTCAACTGTTTCACCAACTAAACGACCAGGTACTTTACGCATTAATTTTGATGTTACTGCAAAATAACCACAGTGAGGACCGCCGAAGCCTTCTGCAATACCGAATACTTGTGCATCACCTACTGCAATATCAGCACCAAGCTTACCTGGAGGTGTTAATACCCCAAGGGCTAATGGGTTTGCTGATACGACAAATAAACCTTTTGCTTCGTGCGTAATTTCGCCAATTGTTTTTAAATCTTCAATTTGACCAAAGAAGTTTGGATATTGTACCATTACAGCCGCTGTTTGATCATCCACTAAGCCTTTTAGTGCTTCAATATCCGTTACGCCATCCTTCGTTGGCACTGCAACGATTTCGATTGATTGACCGTATGCGTATGTTGCCACAACATCTTTATATTCTGGATGTATCGCACCCGATACAAGAATTTTTTTACGACGCGTATGACCCGCTGCTAGCATACCTGCTTCAGCAAGTGATGTACCGCCATCATACATTGATGAGTTCGCTAAATCCATGCCTGTTAATTCTGCAATCATCGTTTGGAACTCAAAAATCGCTTGTAGCTCACCTTGTGAAATTTCTGGTTGATATGGTGTGTAAGCAGTGTAAAACTCTGAACGAGAAATAACATGGTCAACAATTACAGGCTTGTAGTGGTTATAAACGCCCGCACCTAAAAATGATACGTTTGCTGCTGTATCCTTGTTTTTCGCTGCTAATGCTGCTAGCTCTTTCATTAATGCTGCTTCTGATTTTGCTTCTTTAATGTCATATTGCCCTTGGAAACGAACTTCCTCTGGAATATCTGAGAATAGTGCATCAATTGAATCAACGCCAATTGTTGCTAACATTTCTTGTTTGTCCTGTTCCGTCATTGGTAAATAACGATGTTTCATGAGAACCCTCTTTTCAACTATTATTTTGATCGCTTATAAAAAGGTGTTGCCACTATTACTGCTGGCACTAACTTACCGCGAACTTCGATTTCAATTTCTGTTCCTACTTCAGTAAAAGCTGTATTTAATAAAGCGACACCAATATTACGTTTTGTTAATGGCGATTGCGTGCCTGTTGTTACTTCACCAATTTCTACGCCATCTTTAAACACTTTATAACCGTGTCGAGGAATACCTTTGCCAACCATCTCTAGACCTACAGATTTACGTGTCAGCCCCGCTTCTTTTTGTGCGATTAACGCTTCTTGACCGATAAATTTCGGTTCTTTCTGAAGCTTTACCGCAAAGCCAATCCCTGCCTCTAATGGAGAAATATCTTTTGATAGCTCTTGACCATAAAGCGGCAAGCCAGCTTCAAAACGAAGTGTATCACGTGCACCAAGACCCGCTGGCACGACGCCCTGTTCTTTTCCAGCTTCTAGAATTTTATGCCATTGAGCAATAATTGCCTCAGGTGTGCCGTAAAGCTCAAAACCATCTTCACCAGTATAACCACTGCGTGATACAAGTACTTTATGTCCCGCAATTTCTACATTTTCTTGGAATTTGAAATATTTAATTTCTTTTAGGTCTGTTGCTGTTAAAGTTTGTAGTACTTCTTCTGCTAAAGGTCCTTGTAATGCAATTTGTGCGAACTCGCTTGAACGATTTACAATCGTTACATCACCTTCTACATGCTGTAGCATCCACTCGAAATCCTTTTCGATATTTGCAGCGTTCACGCATAGTAAGTAGTTATTTTCAGATAAACGATACGTTAATAAATCATCAACAACACCGCCAGATTCATAGCACATTGCACTGTACTGTGCACCACCAATTGCTATTTTAGAAATATCATTCGATAAGATTTTTTGCAAAAATGCAAGCGCATCGTTACCTTCTACAAAAATCTCTCCCATATGCGATACATCGAATAAACCTGCGCGATTTCGTACCGCATCGTGCTCGTCTTTAATCGATGAAAATTGCACTGGTAATTCCCATCCACCAAAGTCGATTGTTTTCCCACCATATTGTGCATATGCATCAAATAGCGGTGTGCGTTTTAATTCTGTCATTCCACGTTCCTCCTCACATTAATTACATCAAAAAAGACAGACGAATCCCTTGTATTTGGAATTCTCTGTCCTTGCACCTGAAAGTTACACCTATTATTGAATCATTTCACATAATAGGCTTTCCCCTTTGGTGGCTACTTAGGTAAATAAGAAGCACTCTCCAGAGTTGCGTCCTGTACGAGTCTTTTTGCCTGAGAGATTCATAGCTTTGCTACTTGCTCCTTCGGCGACGCCACATCACGTTCTCTCCCCGTACAATCATCCGCAGTAATGATGTTTTAAAATAGATTGTCAACTACAAACTACTTCGTCATATCTTTTTGAAAGAATAGACACTATCTAAGCCATATCCTAACATTAGATGTGATAAAAACGCAATCATTTTTTAATTTTATAACCAGACACGAACATTATTGAACATATAAATTATTTCGTTCGCCTTTTAAGCGATTTACTTGAAATCCTATATATTCCACAATGAGACGAAGTGTTCTCCCAGCAGTTAATACTTGTATATGCCCTACTTCTCTGTAAAATTTCCGACGCTCTAAATATAGCTGATGCAGCTGTTCCTTTGTAGAACTTTGTACAATCGGACGATTTTTATCATTTTTTATGCGCATATATATATCTTCAAAGGTTGCATCAAGGAAGAACACAAGGCCTGTACGACGCATAATTTTACGATTTTCCGCATTTACAGCTACGCCCCCACCTGTTGCAATAATGCACGCTTCATCGCGGAAGTTCTCTAAAAATTCAGTTTCCAACCGCCGAAAGTGTGCCTCCCCATACTTCTCGAAGATTTCTGGTATCGTCATCCCCTGCTGTCTGACAATTTCTTTGTCCATATCATAGTAAGGCATTTTCAAATAAAAGCTTAACCTTCGACCTATTGCGCTTTTACCACAGCCCATAAAGCCCACTAAATAAATTTTGCGCATTGCTTCACCTTCTTATCACATCAAAATCAAGTTCAATCTATTCACCAATTTTCGTTAGTATGTTTATCGTAGCACGAACATTGACGAATTCCAACGAATTATAAATTTTTAGCTTAGATTGATAATTTACTGCATATGTTATACATAATCCTGCGATAAGAAATAGCAGTATAATCGCTATCGGAAACAATGCCCCTCGTTCATTTTTCAGGTGGAACAATAAATATTCGCTCCTCTTTTGAGCCATCCATCAATTGTGCATTTAACACAAGATAGCTATTTATTTTTTGAAAATGCACAGAGCTAACACCTACAAATAAAATTTCATTCCCTGAATTTAAGCGCACACGAATTGTCTCACTTGATTTGCTAATATAATGATTTAAACTTCCCTGGACAACTTGTATTTCTGCCCCTCCATTGCGTATGTGAACCTCATCGGCTGCCACAATGTAATTTTGCAAATCTGCAATAAACATTTCCCATCTAGCTTCCTGTGTAGCATTATGTTTATAAAGAGGCGACATATATATGATAATGAACAATAAAAGCTTGGCGAATAGAAGCAAAGCACCAAGCTGAAATATAGCCTCCATAAAAGTAAAGCCCTTCTGAGTGGATATATGCTTTACAAGCCGACACATTTTTGTCGACGCCCCTTTACATTATCAAAATCAACACATATTTCCCCAGCGCTATAATGCCAAGCATAAAGTATTTTTTGAATGGTCATTTCGCCACTTGTAATACCGTATAGCTGTACAATACGAGCGCCATTTAATGCAACCTCACTCGCATGGAGCTCTGTTTTTTTATTAGCCAAATTCCCCTGTAAATGAGTTAACATAGGCAACAACGTGCTAGCTAAACAAAAAATAATAACTAAACCAAACAAACTATCAACAACTGAAAATCCTTGATTATTGCGAAAGAAGACGCATTCTCCCCTTTCCTAAATTAATTGAAAATATCATTCGCCTCTCTCCCATTAAAAACTCTATTCTTCCAAAATTAACAATTGTTCCATAACCAGTAAACTCAATTCGCGTATTAGTCGTGTAAATATTTGCAGTAATCCCCTCTGGAAGGTGGCGGGAAATAAGCAATTCACCATAATGTTGAAAGCATTGTAATTCTTCTCCTTCCCTAACCCAGCACCTCGTAGCCAAACCATTTTTGATTGACAATGCTTGCATTTCCAGCAAATCAAGCTCAAACTGCTGTATCGTTTTTTCATAAATATCAAGCTTCATTTGTCGAAGAGAAAAAGTAAGCGTTAAAAAGCTAAGCAAGGATATAATTGCTAAGACGAGTAACATTTCTATAAAAGTAAAACCATCCTCATTTCGTCTCATCCTTCCTCACTATTTCCTACAAGTATTACTTTCCCTTCCTCATTAATTGTGACAAGCTCGCCATTCGGACATTTCGCCTCCTCACTTTCGATGTATTCCCCGTTGAACAAATCAGTAACAGTTGGCGTTGTCATATGGTCAATCTTATACGCCTCAACTTGCCCTTGTAGCATCGTCATATAAGCTGAACAACCCTTGCTATCAATGGTCGCAAAATGCTTCGTTACATTTGGTATAGTTACCAAAATAAGAATCGAAACAATTAGCAGCACAACTAACATTTCCACTAAAGTAAAGCCCTTTTCATTTTTCAATTTTTCATCCCTCCTAGTGTAATCAAATGACTTCGAGCATTTTATACATCGGCAATAAAATGCTTAAATAGGCGGCGATAATGCATGCAGCAATGATTAAAAATAATATCGGCTGAATAAGCTGCATTGTATTGTGTATAATATTTTCTAGCTTTTGATCAAGCAATTCAGCGTAAATTAACAACTCTCGACCGAGCAGCCCACTTTTTTCGCCATGCTCGATAAATTGCTCGAATCGAGGTAAGAAAAAACCAATTAATAAAACAGTTTGTGCTAAACTATCGCCATAAATGATTCGTGCGCCAATACGCTTGGCAATATAGCTGAGCTGTGGTTGCAGGTCTTGTTGCTCCAAATAATGGAGTGATTGCTGTAATGACATGCCACTTACTAATAAATCACCTAATGAGCGTGCAAACCGCCTCGTCATCAGTAAGGTCCAAAAATAGCTTAATATTGGTATTTTTAATAATATATACAATTGTAAATCTACTCTCTTGTGACGGATATAAATCGAGGCAATGACCGTTATTACAATGAGGCAAAATGCGCTAATTATAATGTAATCTGGGACATGAAGAAAAAATCTTGTCCATTGTATTGTGGTATTTTCAGTTTTTATTGTTCTTGAGTATAGCATTTGTTCAATTGTTGGCAAAAAATAGAGCCGAAATGCTATGAATAATGAAATGATAAAAGTAAAGAGCAGTGCGGGGTATAATAATATTTTCGTAAAACGTAGCTTCATTTTTTCTTGAAATCGCATTTGTTGCGCAATAATTTGAAGGGTATTTGCAAGCTGACCTGTCGCTTCTGCCAACTGAATCGCTATTAAAAACCTTGACTTTACACCTAATTGACGCAAAATAAATGTGACACTTTGCCCCTTTTGAAAACAGTCATCTACTAGCTCTTGCCAGTACGCACAATCCTTTACATGATAAGGAAGTAACATTGTAATACAATCCGCAAAAGTATAGCCTTCTTGAAGTAGCTGACTCATTCGTTCGATTAGCTCAGGCAACCGCTTCACTTGAAATTTCGGACGAATAGCACATTGCATGAAGCGATGATTAATGCGTGAAACGTGCATAGGGCGACCCTTCCACTTGGTATCTTTGATGTTCGAGCGTGTGATGATAGTGGAGTGAATAAGCCTCCCCATGTGCAATAGCAACAAATGCCTCGTATAAATGAACATCGCTTAAAAGCTCGAAAATTGCTTTGCGGCCATCCTCTACTTTTGTTTCAACGAGCGTTTGGGCGATAATGCCAACCGTAGCTTGTCGCAATTCATCTAGCGATACACCTAAATCCATTAACCGATATAGGCAGTTAACTGTATTTTTAGCATGAACAGTGGATAATACTAAATGACCACTAAGTGCGGCTTGAATAGCAATTTCCGCTGTTTCAGCATCGCGAATTTCACCTATCATAATGACATCAGGAGAGTGCCGCAAAATTGCTCGCAACCCTTCCGCATAGGTTACCCCTGCACGTTCATTCACCTGTATTTGGATAATTTGTTCATGATTTTTCTCGACTGGGTCCTCCAATGAAATGACATGACGTTTTAACTCAGTACAGCAATAATGAATTAAAGAGTAGAGAGATGTCGATTTACCTGTTCCTGTCGCACCACAAAAAAGCAGGAGCCCTTGTCTATTTTGCACAAGCTGTTCAATTTTTCTAGCCATCTTTATGTCATAGCTTAGCTCTGCAAGTGGTAATGTCATATTCTGTTTTAAAATACGAATAACTAAGCTCTCCTTCCCTAGCACGGAAGGCAATGTCGATATTCGAAACGCAAAAACGGTTTGTTCAAATTCTTTTTGAAATGCGCCACTTTGAGGTTTGCGCTTTTCACTTATATCAAGTGCAGATAAAAATTTATAGTACGTAATAATTCTTGTAGCTATTTCTTGAGGTAACTCACCTTTTACATGCATTTTGCCATATTTGCGAAATACTACGCTGTAGCGGTCATTTGTTGGGGATAAATGAATATCGGATGCGCTAAATGCCAATGCTTCTTCTATCAATTGCTCACTTTTTCTCACAACAATCGATTCTGTTTCTATACAACACACCTCTCTTTCGATTTTTCACTAACTAGCTATCTTAGCGCAATTATAGTAGGAGAAAATACATTCGAAAAGCGGTTTGAGCAAAATAAATTTTTGACCTATTTTTTTATAGCAATATTTCAAATTTCGCTATTTTTTATTAAAGGTTTAACTTCTTTATGTTTTTTGCGATGAGGATGGTGATAGTTTATTGTAGGAGCAAATTTTTGTATCGAAAGCGAAGTGACAAATAGAGAAGTCTCCCACCTCTATTGGTGGAAAGATAAATGTATGGGTAGCAGGACGCACGCTGGTAATCCAAAGACCACGCCAACACCGTACTCCTGCGGATGTCACAGATTTGAAGAGATGCCTGTGTGATGCGGGTCAAATAACCGTCGACGCATGTCATGACGGTTTTAGGTTAACCTACACCAAACAGCTCAAAAAAATTTGGACTAGAGTTAGCCGAGGTGTAATCTACTTTTTCACTATATGTTTGAATCGACGGAAAAGCATTGACAAACTAACATTGTCCTTCATTTATTTAGAAAAAATCAACGTTTCCATTAATCTTTTTTTAAAAAAATTAACTATTACAATTACTTTTGCATTTTAGAAAAAATGTACACTGCTTTGTCACAAAGAAAGTGGAAGTTCCAGTTTACTTTCTTCAGTGAAATCATTTATAATGGATTGGAGAAGATTGTATTTGTATATAGAAGGAGGGGAATTACACATGAGCAATATGTATAAAGTTATGGCATTCTGGACGGGTGTTTTCGCTATTATGTTCTACTTAGGTGGAATGTACGAGGTTTCGCTATTATTCGTAGGTAATACTGGTTTATTCTTATTATTAGGCTTTTTAAACCTTTCAGAGCGCATGTATATGTACATTTTCGGTGCTTATTTAACTATTTTCTTCGCAGGTTTCACATATTACACAACATTTATGCACGTACCTGGTGGAGGACATTAATCACAACATTTAAGCGTGGGCAAAGTAAAATTACTTCGTCCACGCTTTTTTATTATTTAAAAGCCATTCAAAAATGGGTTCATTTCCATTTCGGCAGCAGGTGTCGTATAATTTCCATGACCCGGATAAATAATCGTGTCCTCCGCCAATGTGAGTAGCTTATCATGAATAGACTTTAACAGCACTGGCATTGAACCAGCAATTAAATCCGTACGTCCAATGCTGCCCTCAAATAATGTGTCTCCTACAATCGCAAAGCCATCCTCTTCAAATATATAGGAGATACTGCCTGGGGAATGCCCTGGTGTAAATACTGCCTTGAATGTAAAGTCTGCAATATTAAACACTTGCTCTTGTCGAATAATATGTTCCTCTTTCGGTGCATTTACAACATAGTTCGGTAATTCAGCATATTTACCTGAGCCATTTTTCATCGGATCAGCTAGCCAATCTACCTCTTTTTCATGGACGTAAACAGGTATATTAAATGCATCACGCACCTCATTAACTGCGCCAATATGGTCAAAATGTGTATGCGTTAAAAAAATGGCTACTGGTTTTAATTGGTTTGCTTTAATTTCACGAATTAAGCGCTCCCCTTCTTCACCTGGGTCAAAAATTAGGCATTGCTTCTCGCTATTGCTCACAATATAACAATTTGTTTGAATAGGACCAAGCGGATATGTACGAGTACTCAACTTCATAATAGAAAACCTCCATTCGATTCATTCTAAATTGTATACGAAGTTCAAACAAACGTCACTTTTTCCGCTCGACAAAAGGTATAATAAGATTTACAATAGAAGAGGAATATTGTTTGCGACATTCATTTTCTGATGTCGAAAGGAGTGTCTTTTTAATGAACTTATTAATGGTTATTTTCGGTTTAGTAGCTATTTTTGCCGTAGTTGGTACATTCCAAGCAATTAAAGAAAAAAATCTTCTAGGTATTGTTTTCAACCTAGGTGCAGCAGCAATCTTCGGATGGTTTGTTGTCATGACTGTTCTTAACGCTGGATACCCACCAAAACTTCACTAATAGCTAATAAGAGGACGAGCTGCCGTTTCACAACGGTATAGCTCGTCTTTTTATTTATTTTCCGATTTATCAAGCTAACCTAAAGCCATTGCTGAAAGAAGTTAGATTCAAAAGAAGGTCGCTAACCCTGGCGTTTATTCTATCTCCAAAGAAATCCTTTTCTATTTTGTCTAGCTAATCCTTTAATGAACATCAATAAAGGCGTCCTAAAAGCAGGTAATACACTGCTTTTGGGACGCCCCACTTATCTTTATTTCACTGAGTCTCGTATCAAATTACCTGTCTGTGCATCATAAAAACGCAATAAATCTCCATTAATAATCGCATCAGAATAACCTAATTCAGTTGCCGCGCTCTCTATTAATGGCTCACAAGCGGTGATATCAATTTGCTCGCCAGTAGCTTTGTCATAGCATACATCACTTGCATAGACTACTTTGTCTGTAATAAAGCGACCATCACGGAAAATCACAAAGTCCTCATGGTCCTCTGAGAATAGGTCTGCACCAAGTTGCATATCCTTCGACGTATCAATACCTAGTAAGTGTAAAATCGTAGGACGTAAATCAATTTGACCCGCAGCCGTTTCCATTACCTGCCCATCATTTGCACCTGGAATATGAATAAATAATGGAACAGATTGTAATAATGCGCTGTCGTAAGGCGTAATCTCTTCCTTTTCTAAATACATAGCCATCGCTTTATTATGGTTTTCCGAAATACCGTAGTGGTCACCATACATGACGATAATGGAATTATCATATAAGCCTTTTTCCTTTAAATCATCGAAAAATACCTTTAATGCCTCATCCATATAACGAACCGTCTGGAAATAGCGGTTTAATGTACCCGAATTGGACGTATACTCATCAATCATTATATCTTCTGGATCAAGATAGAATGGGTAATGGTTTGTCAATGTAATTAGACGTGAATAAAACGGCTGTGGCATTTCAGTCATATGCTGTACTGATTGTTGGAAGAACGGAACATCCTTCATCCCCCAGTTTACTGCCTCACCTTCGCCAACCTCATACGAATTGACATCATAAAACTTTTGAATATTTAATGACTGGTAAATCATATCACGATTCCAAAATGATTTATTATTTGGATGCATGACATTTGTAAAGTAACCGTTATCTCCTAGGCGTTCTGCCATTGAATTATACGTGTTACCACCATGTGTAAAGAATACTGCACCTCGTCCTAGACCAAATAAGGAGTTTTCTAAAATAAACTCCGAGTCAGATGTTTTCCCTAACCCTGTTTGATGATAGAAATTATTAAAATAATACGTATCCTTATCTCGCGTCAACGAGTTTAAAAATGGTGTGACTTCTTGGCCATTCATATCATTATTAATAACAAAGTTTTGCAATGATTCAAGCGACACAACAATTAAATTGCGCCCAGCATATTTACCAAACATCTCAGGGTTTGGTTCTGCCTGATTTGCACGTACATAGTTGTTTACTTCAACAAGCTCACTGCCATCAGCTAGCGCTCGCTGTGCCGAAGACTTTGATTGAATATAAATATCATATAAATGATAGTTATACGTACCGATATTTTTCACTAATAATTCGCGGTCAAAGCTGCGTGTTAAAAGCTGTGGGCGCTCTGTTTCAGCAAGTCCTAAATTTAATAAAAGCATTGCTGCCGCTAGCACAAAGTAAGCATGGCGCACATCTTTACGAATAGTTAATTGCCCGTTTAATTTCGGAGCAAATTTCAATAAAATAGCAATAAAAATAACGTCGATAAAGTAGAAAATATCCCAAACATTAATAATAGCTAATGCAGATGTTCCTAAATCACCAAAATTGCTCGTCTGGAACAATACTGGTAATGTAATAAAGTCATTGTAGAAACGGTAAAATGCAACGTTTCCGTACAACACAATCGACAAGATTAAACTCATAATTAAAATATAACGATTACGAGTAGTCGATTTCTTAAAAAATAGTGATAATCCGTAGGCAATTAATAAAAAGCTAATTGGATTAATCCATAAAATAAAATATTGCATCGCATTTTCAATTTTCATATCAAAGCTTGTTTGATACACAATCACTGTTTTAATCCATGTAGCAATAATTGCAAAAGCTAAAATTGAATGTTTAGGCCATTTACTAATAGAACTCATTCCTCAACATCCTTTCTTTATTTCCAAACCTTTACTTTAAGATTTTTTTGTTCACCTTCATTTCATCAGCCACACCACTAATGAGCAAAAACTTTCATATCTATTTCCCTTTTTCTACTAAAATGAAACAAAATCTATCTTAAAGCTTTTTATAAAATTTCGCAATACAAAATCGTGCATTATTCAATAGACAGAATATTGTAGTCATATACACGATTTTCCATTGTCCTATATTAGTACGTCTTTTCAGCAAAAAGGTTTCACCCTTTTTGTTCCATTTGTATTCTGGATGCCTCTTGACGCATTAATAAAAGTGCCGTTTGGAAGTCACGAGGCTCTATTATACCTGCTTTATATAGCTCACGTATCTCATCTTCCATCAGCATTAAATCGCCAAGACGATCTGTCGTATAAATATATGTGCCATATTGCTTTAATAGCTCATAAATATCAATCATCGATTTCATCTCATTGGCTCCTCTCGATTTGCTGTACAATGAATATAGCCTGTTTCTGTAATGATTGTATGGACAGGAATATCGTGAGCCTCGGTAGGTACGTGCTCCGCTAATTGCTCGCTGAAAGCGAGTGCAAGCAAAGTCCCTTGATAGCCTGGCAAGTAGCGGTCGTAATAGCCTCCTCCATAGCCTATGCGATAGCCCTTTTTATCAAAAACGATTCCTGGCACAATAATCGCATCAATTGTATCTCGTTCAATAAGCTCAGTTATAGTTGGAATCGGCTCTCTTAAATCCATATAAACGGTTTCTAATTGAAAAAAGCCCTCGATTGCGTAAAATGTCATCTCTCTCGTTTTCGGATGACATTTAGGTACAGCAACTGTCTTGCCTTGTTGCCATAACGCCTCAATAATAGCAATTGTATCGACTTCAGGCTTCGTTGAAATTGTAACAGCAATCGTCTTTCCTTCTATAATAGAAGGCTGCTGCATTAACTGCTTGCCGATTGCGAAAGAACGCTCCCGGTAATCTATATCTGAAATGGCATTTAGCTTGCTACGTACTTCCTGACGTATTTGTTTTTTATCCATTGTCATTCCTCACTTATGGAAATTATCTTCTATATTTAAAGTAAAAAGCCAAAACCACTCGGGGCTTTGGCTAATTGAGCAATTACTTCGTTTCACGGTGAAGAGTGTATTTCTTCTCGCGAGAGCAATATTTTTTCAGTTCAAGACGCTCTGGATTGTTACGCTTGTTCTTTTTAGAAATGTAGTTACGTTCGCCGCAATCTGTGCAAGCTAAAGTAATGTTTACGCGCATTATTAACCCTCCCACTCTAATTAAGAATAAAAATTGAGCATGATTTATACGACTTTCCCATTATAACATAAAGCGAAAAAAAAGCTAGTATCATTTCATATTAAGTTGCTCTATGGTAAAATGAAAGACAATTGCAAGAGGTTGTCTGAAAAGTCATTTTGAGACGAGTAACCGCAGGAGCATTGGTTTTATTAAATATTGATAATAATAGTTCAGGCTGTCAGAAAAGGAATACCCTTTTGAGCAGCCTCGATTGGAGCGTTCAACATGGAATTGTCAATTATTTTAATGATTATTGGGATTTTCTTTATTATCATTTCTCTATTTTTACGAGATTCAGCAAAGAAAGTAGAAAAAGAAGTAGAAGAATTGTCAATTAGCATTTTCCAAGAAACAAATCAATTAAAGCGTCGCTTAAAAATTGTTGAAGAGGAACTAATGCTTGAGCCAAATTTCCAAGTAGCGAAAAAAAAGCAAGCGCACTATACAGCACCTAGCCAAACATATGCCGCACAGCCTATCAACAGCATTTTAGTAAGCCAAGTGCTTGAGCTCAACAAGCAGGGGCTAGCTGTTTCTGAAATTAGCAAACTCTCAACATTATCAGAAGAGCAAATACACCAAATTCTCGCAACGGGGGGCAAGCTATGAAAACCTTTTTAAGAGGATTTGGAATTGCCTTATTTTTAGTTGGCGCTCTCCTAGTTGTAGGAAAACAGCTACAGCTTCCCATGCTTAACAATACAACAACAAATGACGACAAAAAAGAACAAGCGGCACATATTCAAAAGCTCGAGCAGCAGCTCGCAAATGCCAATGCGCAAATTACTGAATTACA
The DNA here is from genome assembly GCF_003049645.1 of Metasolibacillus fluoroglycofenilyticus. Classification (GTDB taxonomy): domain Bacteria; phylum Bacillota; class Bacilli; order Bacillales_A; family Planococcaceae; genus Metasolibacillus; species Metasolibacillus fluoroglycofenilyticus. The sequence goes on along the minus strand of NZ_PYWK01000001.1, from coordinate 1,363,737 downwards.
GCAAACAATAGCTGCACAAGAGCAAGCAGAGAAAGAAGTGAACAATTCGACTGCTAAAAAGAACGATGTGGCAAACGAGGAAGAAGATAAGGTTGATTCCATTGTCAGTGGAACTGTCTATATTTATGAAGGTGTCTCTATTTATGATATCGGCAAGCAAGTAGAGGATTTAGGTATTTTAACGAACGGACGTGAATTAGAGCTATTTTTATCCAAACGTGAGTATTCACGCTCTATACAAAAAGGACAATTCGAACTAAACTCCTCTATGACAATAGAACAAATGGCACGCATTTTAACTGGAAAAATAGCTCAGCAATAAGAACGGAGGAAGTTTGCATATGACAATTTATGATATTGATGTAACGACTGACACTGGAGAAGTTTATCCATTAGCACGCTACGAAGGAAAGGTACTATTAATTGTTAACACTGCCTCTAAATGCGGATTGACAGGACAATTCGAGGAGCTTCAAGCACTATATGACAAATACGCTGAGCAAGGGCTTGTTATATTAGGCTTCCCTTCCAATCAATTTAAGCAAGAGTTAGATAGTGCTAAGGAGGCTTCAGAAGCCTGTCGCCTAACATACGGCGTTACATTTCCAATGCACGAAATTATTACAGTCAATGGCGAGGCAGCACATCCTCTCTTCAAACGATTAACGGAGGAAACAAAAGGCTTGCTCGGAAAAAATGTAAAATGGAATTTCACAAAATTTCTAGTTGACCGTAACGGACAAATTATTAAACGTTTCGCCCCAACAGACAAGCCATTGAAATTGGAACAAGAGATTGCAAGTTATTTATAAGAGTGGAGTTGTCCGAAAAGTCCATTTTGTTTTGACGCTGCATTGAAATCAATATTTTCATCACTTCCCTTTTACGGAAGGATTTCAATGTTCATCCCATTTTTAAAAGAGGCGTTCTCTGTTTATAGGAATCAATATTTTGCGAACATCATCGCTACTGTCCAAAATGCCGGCTATGTACGGCTTTTTGGACAGCCCCATTTTGTTTCTTATATTAAATCTAGCGATTACTTTAATATTTCCGTTAACGCTCTCCCATCAGTATTCGGGAAATCTAAGTTTAATAGATAGGCAATCGTCGGTCCAATATCTACGACACTCACCTCCCCAATATCCGAGCCAGCTATCACATGATTACCGGAAATAATTAAATTGCTTGTATAATTTGGCTTATTCGGTAAATAGCCATGTGTCGCATATTTTTTACCCAATGCATATAAATCAACGATAGCCTCCTGTAAATGGTCATCTTCAAAAGCATAGCCTTCCTTCGCTTCAATCATATAAGCAAATTGGCTACTTACATGAAGCTCCTTCAGTTCAGTTGTGCTTAAAATGGCTTCAATCCCATAATCACCTTGTTGCAACGCCTTGTCTAAAATGGCTAGTGCCAATTTCCCTGCTTCCATATCACCTGGCTGGATATATAAATAAGCGGAGCCACCAGCACTTTGTATGTATGCTCGCCACTGTAACTTTCCATTGTGCTCATAGATTAGGCCCTCATCATAGAATAAACGATTTAGGTACACTTTATATTGAACATCTAGCTGGCTATGGTCACCAACAATAATAAAAGTCGTCTCCTCATAAATGCCTACCTCTTTCGTTGCCTGCACTAAATCACCAATTCGACGGTCCATGCGCTCAATGACCTTTTCAATTTCGGGGCTTTTTGTACCATGTAGATGTTTAGCATCATCTAAATCTATTAGGTGCATAAGCAATAAATTTGGTTTTTTGTTTTTAATCGTATCGACAGCACATAATGTCGTAAAATCATCTAAATAAGGCTGTTCAATCCCTTGACGCACTTTGCCATACTTTAATTCCATTGCCAATGTAAATAGCTTACTGCCGCTTTTTAAAATTTTTAATGCTTGATTTTCGTTCTTTACAGCTTTAATTTCTGGGATATTATAATCAATTTTCGCCTTTCCTGAAACTGGCCATAATAAACCTGCCGTTTTCAACCCTTTTTTATGAGCAGCCTCATAAATAGTTGGTACTTGAATATCACTTCTAAACCAGTGCCAATTTTGATCGTTTTCTGGTACAAATGGTTGAAGCGGATTGTTATGGAAAACACCATGTTTATCTGGATACACACCCGTTACATAAGAGCTATGAATAACATATGTAAGGGTGGGGTATACGCTTTGTACTAAATCCGTTGAAGCACCGTTCTCGATTAACTTTGCTAAATTAGGTTTCGATTTTGCACTTTCCCAGTTATCCTTTGAAAAAGCATCATACGAAACGACTATGACATACTTGTTTTGTATTTGTATAAAATCACCTTGCTTTTGTTGTTTGATAGTGTGCATCTTTTGGAAGCATTAAAAAGACAATAAGACCAATAATAAATAATGGAATAATCGATAAAATGCTATATCTCGCCTCACCAGTCAGCGTCGTAGTAAGAGCCATTAAAAACGGACCAATAATAGCTGCGAATTTACCGAAAATATTATAAAATCCAAAAAACTCATTTGACCGTTCCTTTGGTATGATTTTCCCATAGTAAGACCGGCTAAGTGCTTGAATGCCTCCTTGTGCAGAGCCAATTAAAATACCAAGCACGAAAATATGCCACATTTCGGAAATGAAAAACGCAGCAATACATGAAATGATATATGTCGTAATACCGGCTATAATCATTGTGCGCGTTGAATATTTTTTAGCAAGTGAGCCATATAAAAGCGCACATGGAAATGCGACAATTTGAATGACTAGCAAAATAGCTAATAGCATAAATGTATCAAGTGCGTTCTCACCTAAAATACTTGTTGCATACGGTACGACCATTTTTATGATTGTGTCGACCCCATCTATGTAACAGAAGTAGGCGATTAAAAAAATAAAGACAATTTTATAATCTTTAATTTGTAGAAATGTTTGCCCTAAACGCTTAAAGCTTTGACCTATTGGATTTGGCTCTGGTTCAATATAATGGCGTTGCTTCACATCCTTAATCATCGGAATTGTTAATAATCCCCACCATAGTGCTGTAATGAAAAAGCCAATTTGATAGCCAATTGCCGCATCCATTCCCATGATTAAAATAACAACTAAGCTAATACCAAAAGGAATAACACTCGATATATAGCCAAACGCAAATCCAGACGAGGAAACCTTATCCATTTTTTCGTCCGTTGTCACATCCACTAAAAATGAATCATAGAAAATATTTGCTCCGGCAAAACCAATACACGAAAGTATATACATCACAATTAGTAATTGCCATTGTCCGCTTGCAGGCGAAATAAATGTAAAAGAAAGAGTTGATAAAATCCCGACAAGGGCAAAAAATGTAAAGTAGCGTTTCTTCTTATCTTTATAATCTGCAAATGCCCCTAAAATAGGACTAAGTACAGCAACAAATATACTAGCAAGTGAATTAAAATAACCTAAATCCATATTGTTAACTCCATTAAACATCCCAAACACAATCGGAAACAACGCAGTAGTAATAGCCATTGAATATGCCGAATTCCCACAATCATACAATATCCAAGACTTTTCTTCTTTCGTAAGCTTCATTGAAATCCCCCTTCCATCTCTTATTTTCTGCAATTATATCATTATATTGAAAATAAATAGCATGAAGAGGCTGAAAATTCACATTAGTGAAATATTGTTTACGAAATAGGTATTTAAACATGCAAAAAAGCACTTGTCGCCTGTTATAGACAATCAAGTGCTTTAAGTTTATAAATTCTCTAAATTTAATAATATTTGCAAGTTATATAAGTTAGTTTAGTATTGACAGTATGACATCTGCTTTACTACATGGCAAGTGTAACGTTTAAACCCTTTAGCTTGTTTAATCTCGTGTGTTTGTTGCTTATGCCATCCATAAGTGGTCCTTGTAAATAAATTGCCATCTCGCCTATTCTCGCTCTTATTGCTTAATTGTTAAAATAACACTCCTTGATGGTCTAGCCTTCATGGGTTATTAATTCGAATTCTTAAAAGTTTATTTGTCTCCAGTCGATCTCATATGTTTTTTCGTAAGTTATAAAACCTTCAGTCGAAAATCTGTTTTCAAGTATACTACTAGCCTCGTATTTACTACAATCCTTTTCCATATAAATTTCATCTTGTAAAAATAATATAAATATAAAACTCGATGCATGGTTATTCGCCAAATAGAAACCCAATAGTTCGTTGTATTGAGTGCTAAAAAACAAACCTGTATACTCTATTTTAAGTTTTATATTTTCCTTACATTCAGTTAATCCTTCATAACTTGAAAATAAATTGAAGTCATCTAAATCGTAAGCTCTATTCACTGAGATTAACGGATTCATACCTCTTATATACAAGCCTGTAACATCACCATTATCTTTCTCGAAGAAAAGGACATTGTCTAATCTCTCAATATCATCCTTATCATGTAAATAAATGATATTTGAGATTTCTTTTTTATCGAAAAAATAACCAAACTTTTTAGTAAAAGATATTATATAGTTATTCATAGTCATCCTCACTCTCTAATCAAATCTAAACCGGATTTCAACTTACTTGATAAGCGATCTCTTTTTTATTTAAAAAAGTCCATATTTTGTTTGTATTTCTATTAACTAAAACAACTGCATCACCCTTAACAAAAGCGTCTACAGAGTCGACTGTATTCATCTGAAAAGGCTTCGAATTAGCGAGATTTTTTGAGTCATTTATGATTGATGAAACAAGCTCTTTTATCCCTTCTTTATCCCCTTTTTAAAGCACTAAACTGTATGGTTTAAAGGCTAGATCTAACCAATAAAATAATTTCAGGAGTTTACCTTTGGCTCCAGACCAAATACCATCTACCGCATCTAGAATTAGATAATATTCAAAATCATATGTAGAAACCGAGTGCATTATCTGCCCTTTTGTCCAGACCACTTTTGAAATGTTTGCCGATTTCCTTGAAGCTATCAAGTGACTTGACAACTGGTTTTTTGATCTCTTTTAACACCGCTTTAGCATTTGAATTCGTTATGATGGCTAGTTCCCTTGCTCGTTGCCCAGAACCCCGAATCTCATCCATAAACTGTCCATAGTCCGCTTGTGCCTGAGTGATTGAGCGTACCGTCTCTCCTACAACTTCCTATACTACCTGTTCAAGTTTTGCCATTCGTTTCATCCTCCTTTGAATTTGGGCATGCAAAAAAGCTCATTCCCCCTCTTGGTGCAAGTGGGAAAGAGCTTTGAAAGTTTTTCAAGTGCTTGAATTGTTTATGTTTGATTTGTTGTATTGTACGATCCTATTTGCAGAGTTATAAAGGTTCTTACTAATAATGATCACCTAAACTCTACTCTATTATGCTGATGTAATTCTCGCTTTTAATTTCTCCATACTTAATGTTTATTCCCAGAGTTCCCTCTAAGAGTGAGGCAATATATCTTGTTATATCAATATCAATTTCATCAGCATCATCCGGTTCATTGTTACTTGGATGGGAATTAACCTCTAAATAATAGCCTTTTTCCCCCCCATATCCTTTTATAACCACTTCAAAACCTAATATATTTGAGTTAATATAAATTGCCGGAACTTCCTCGTATATATAGTCTTCTAGTCCTTCAAATGGTATATTGCCAGCAATTTTACTAGAAATAATTTTTGCCACACCTACGATATTTTCTTCTGAATTTATTGGTAAAGAACAAGAAAAATACGGATACTTTTTCATATTTAACACACTCCTAATCTATTATTTGATTACCCCTCTTATATTTTTCCTCAAATTCCTTTTGAGTGTATATTCTAAATGTAAATTTATCAGGTCTCCCCTTTTTATCCACCCTTCTTAAACCTTCTAAAGAGTCTTTAAGTGTTTTGTCTATTTCTTTTTGCATACTTCTAATCTCTTTAATTTTTGTTCCAGCTCTCCAAGGGTCATCTATTGGGAACCTTGAAGCCAACTTATCACTAACAATAAAAGCATCAATATCAAAATCTGTTGGGTCAAATGGAGCATTCCCCTTATGTGGACCTTTCTGACCTGTTGCCAATGAACCCCGATATCCAACCTTGGCATCCGGGTCGATTTCCTTAATTTTCTTTGATACAGGACTCATTATATTTTGAACGGTATTCATAATCTCAGTTCGGGTTTGAACTTTACCCGTACCCTTAAAAGCTCCTCCCGAACTAACACTTTCACTCTTACTCATCTGAACAACCGAATCACTATTCCTCGCGCCATTCCCCCCAACTATCGCCAGCTGCGGCTCATTCCCCCGCAACGCACGATCAACGTTATCCATACTTTCTCGCATGCCTTGCTTCGCTTGGGCCATCATCGCATTGGCTTGGGCTTTCAGCTCCGTTGCCTTCGCAGCGGCTTTCTCTGCTACTTTTTGACCGCCCTCTTTGAGCTTGGCAAGCGGTTTCGAGAGGCTGTTGACGAGTTTATTGCTATTCGGGATGATTTTCATTGCGCCTTTGCCGACATGCTTCGCCCCTTTGACGAGTGGACCGCCGATGATGGCGGCGCCTGCGATGGCACGTTCGGCGGTGCTGAGCTTGCGACCGGTAATCGGGTCGATGCCGATGACCGCTTCAATGCCGGCTTTTAGATTGCCGACAACGGGGATGAAATCGACGCCGATGGAGAGACCCTCGCGCCAGCCACCTTTTACCCATTTTTTCGTTTTTTTGTAGGTAGCTAATACGAAGCTTTTGGCATCATTCTTCATCCACTGGACTAGTGCGAGCTCATCTAGATTGTTTTGCAGCTTGCGGGCGTAGGATGAGGATGATAGTATCTGATGATTTTTAGGTTATTTACACGAAGTGAAATTTATTAAATATGGCATACAATTCAAAGATGTTGTACGTACTAAAAAGTTGTTAAAACATTATAGAGGTGTTATCTACACCCCAAATATAATATTCGCTTTATTCGACACTAGGTATCCACCAAAAAAGAAGCCTTGAAAGGCATATAGCCAATCAAGGTAATAGTATAAGTTTATTTTAGTTAAAAATTTATCTACTAGGTCTTTATATTCATTAAAGTCCTCATCACTCATAAAATTATCCATTTCTATATTTTCTTTTACGTCCATAAGTATTTCTTTAAGTAGTTCCTTTTGTTCTGTAATTTTTTCCATATCAACAGAAAATAGTACCTCTAATAACTGCCCATCATAAACATCACCTTCTAGAGGATTAAGCTTAAGAAACCCTATTGCTAATTCAATAAAAATATTCTGTTTAGTCATTCTACATAAATCATTAATATCTAATTCTGTAATATCTTTATTTATTAAGGTATTATACCATTCACCCAATGCATAGTCTTCTTGTACTTCTCCCTGTGGCAATTGATAAATATCCCTTAATTTCATTTTTATATCCCTCCAAAAGGTTCAAATAAGTCTTCTATTTTTTTATATTTTTATTAGCCTTATCCAAACCATCTTGTAATATTTTTTTGTTTCAGCGTCTAAGTTCGGGTTCTTTACCGAACCTTCTAACCCTTTTCTTATCTTAACCAGTCGTATAGCTGATTTTAAATCCTTCATCCAAAAGCTTTTCATGCATATCAATAATCTTCAACTGCTGCTTATACATATTTAATTCACGCTTCTGTTCATTCTGCTTCATCATCTGACGAAGACGTTTCATAATCATATTGATTAAGGCAACCTTTTTACCGTTTCGCTTTTTATATGCTGGAGGCGTTACGTAATTGTCCGTAACCGATAAATTCCTTGTATCTTGTTGTCTTGCGGCGAGATCCTGCTCTATATATCTTTTTACTGTATTGCGTGACATTTTAAGCTTAGCCGCAATTTGACGTTGGCTTGTATTGTGCTGGTAGTACTCAAGCAGCACTAATTACTTCTTCTCCAAACTGATCACCTCTATATCCTCCTAACTTTTAATCGTTAGGATTATTTTGATAGAAAGTGGATCTCATTTCAATTGCGTTGGTGGCTCAGTTTTAGTTTAACAAATACAAATGGTGGTAACTAATGAAATTACGGTTATTTGCTTAACAAAATAAAGAATAAATAGGGCATACGTTTAAAAGGTGTTGTACGTACTATAAAATTTGTTAAAACATCATATATGTCTTATAAGGGTTATCTTTGTTCTTTAAATAAAAAGGAGTTTATTCGGCACTCCGTACTCTAACAAAAAGACGGCTATCATTCGATAGCCGTCACAAGTGTTAAATTGGTAAACAATATCCATTACCTAAGTGAATATATAGATTATCTTTATTATCTTTTTTAAAAACCTCCCACTCCTCATATACTCCCTTATCAAGATAAGAAATAAAACTTTTCCAATAGTCTTGACCTTCTATTATCTTATCTTTTTTTAATTCCCACTGGTTTTCAATAAGATTATAAAAGATTGTTTCCTCGCGTTCTAAACTTGTAGAAAGTGCAATGATATTTTTTTTAACTGATTTTATCAGACTTGATATATCATCAATTCGTTCTGTCCCTCTAGCTCTAATCATCCACATTAGTTTTAATTCATCGACACTTATATTTTTTATTGTTTCTAAGTCATCTTCTGCCTTATATTTTAAGAATGTCCATAATTCTGCAAACTGCTTTGAATTAAAAATAATGGTTTTGTATCTATAATCTGAGTCTAAAGGAACTTTTGGTATCCATACTATATGGTCACCATATTTTCTAGCGATTACTGAAGAAGTATTACTCATACCATAATTTAGTTTTAGCTCTAAATCACCTGCTGCTGAAGTTATTAGGTTATCTGTATATCCCTCATAAATTATTTGTGAGTCGTACTTGAGATTTAACAATTCATTTGTAAATTCTCCATAAGTTTTAAAATCAAGTTTTTTCAAATGCTTTCAACCTCCTATTTTATGGAGTAACTTGAGATGGTAACTCCCAACGGTTAGAATATCTTTTCCAATCGCTCTGTGGAATAAACGAACGATGAGTTACAACACCGTCTTTAAGTGTTATATGGTACACACCTTGTTGACCATTAATTGTTCCTGTGTGTAAATATTCTGCACGTCCATCAGGTCTAACAATTGATGGCTTATTAGATAAAATCGTTTTGTCAAAGGATGTAGGGAAGTTATGATGTGTACCTGCGTCTTCTTTCATCCTTTTTAAAACTCTGTCATCATATTTAAGATTATCCTTACCCTTAGCGCTCCCCCCCGAACCAACAGACTCACCCCTACTCATCTGCACAATCGAATCACTGTTCTTCACAGTTCCAACCTTCGCGCCATTCGCACCCGCCATCGCCAGCTGCGGCTCATTCCCCCGCAACGCACGACCAACGTTATCCATACTCTCTCGCATGCCTTGCTTCGCTTGGGCCATCATCGCATTGGCTTGGGCTTTCAGCTCCGTTGCCTTCGCAGCGGCTTTCTCTGCTACTTTTTGACCGCCCTCTTTGAGCTTGGCAAGCGGTTTCGAGAGGCTGTTGACGAGTTTATTGCTATTCGGGATGATTTTCATTGCGCCTTTGCCGACATGCTTCGCCCCTTTGACGAGTGGACCGCCGATGATGGCGGCGCCTGCGATGGCGCGTTCCGCGGTGCTGAGCTTGCGTCCGGTAATGGGGTCGATACCGATGACCGCCTCAATGCCGGCTTTTAGATTGCCGACAACGGGGATGAAATCGACGCCGATGGAGAGACCTTCACGCCAGCCACCTTTTACCCATTTTTTCGTTTTTTTATAGGCAGCTAGCACAAAGCTTTTCGCATCATTCTTCACCCACTGGACTAGTGCGAGCTCATCTAGGTTGTTTTGCAGCTTGCGGGCGTAGGTGGTGACTTTGCCGAGTGCTTCTTCTACGGATTCCTCTAATTCCTCGAGGAGCTCCTCCACGCTCTCCTTTAATTCGGTTAGCTTCGCTTCTACCTTTTCAGCGACTTTTTTGACTTCTGTTTTCACTTTTTGTGCGGTTTTTTTCGCACTTTTGATGGCATTTCCTACGACAGGAATGCTGGCAATGGCTTTGCCTATCGATTTCCAGAACTTCCCCATTAGGCACCCCCTAATGGAACAGGGGCTTTCGAGCTACCTGTCATGTATACGACTTGTCCTTGAATATCAGATATGCCATCGAGCACGAGGCTGCTTGAGCGACACGTGAAGTGGATGGATTCGGTCGCTGTCCACGAGATGGTGTTGCCTGTGAGGACGAGATTGCCGCCTGCTGTCACGGCTAAAGGATGCTGGCTCTGTACCTCGATTCCACTGTCTTGGTGTACGCTGATATAGACAGCACCTTCCGTCGCTGTCAAGGTCACTGCTTGCGGTTCAAGCTTAATTTCCTTGCCGTTTGCATTGCCCCAGTAAGCGGTGTCAGCCTCAGCCGTTTTTGGATTCTTGTCGCCATCTTGGCGTAAGCTCTGTCGCACAAAAGCTGATCTTTCTTCAATGGAAGGAACAATGAGTTGAACACTGTCCCCTTCCTCTGGCGGGCTATAGAAGCCACTATGTCCCTCTGCACTATAAGGGGTTGCCAGCGAAAACCATGTCGCCTCCTCTTTCTTTTGCTTTTCATCCATCAACAAATGAAGACGTACTTGGTCTTTTTTGACTTCCAACACTTTCCCCTGTAGTGCAATCCCTGTATGAGCCGAGAGTGTTTGTTTCGCTTGGTAAATACCTGTTTTGGGGACGAGATGATAGTCATACGTCCATACTCCTTGCTCCATACGAGCAATGGACTTGGCGATGACGAGCTCCTTGCCTTGGAAATGCACGCGGTCGCCTAAAGCGGCTGGCTGTGTGGAAGTCACGCTATAATGCAGTATATCCTCCTCCGCTAGTGGGTGGCTTGTATCATTTTGTTTCGCTTGTAAATATAGCATGCGATTTTTGCTTACGCTATAATGATTCGCCGCAAGCTGTACGATATTCCCTTCCGGTAAGCCAAACCATAATTTAGGCTGTGCGCTGTCAACTGCTGGCACAAGTACTGTGCGGAAATGACTCGCTAATCTTTGGAGAAATTGCCAGTCTGTTTCCCTATATTGTAATATAAATGCTTGTGTTTTTGCACCCTTGGATGCTTGGTCGATAATATCTGCACCTGCATAGCTTTTTATGATTTCACGCAGCATGGCTTCATAGGTCATTTGCCCATTTTGAAAGGAGCGGGATTGCTGCTTATAATCAAGCTGCGCTGTAGCAGATATTGCCTCTAATTCGATTTGATAAATCCCTCTGACCATCCGAACAACTAACTTTGTTACTTGCCCTCGAAACAATGGACGCACGCGCTTACCTTTACTCAGCTGGTATAGCTCAACTTGGTCCATACTCGTTGCCTCCTGCATACATCGGTCTTTTTGTTCTGCAGGGATGATTCCAGTTAAGACCAGCCTTGCATGGTCATTCACTGCTTGGCTAAGGCGTATATCCTGTAATGTCTGCACATCATAAGGGGATACAAGCGTTAGTTCACCGTATCCAATAGCTTCATGCTTGCTCATCTGCCTTCCTCCTTTCCATTATTCCTGCCCGTCATCCTCCACACGAATTGTTCCACAATATAAGCACATATTCGTTGATTGCGTCGTTAAAGCAGGGGAGTTTTCAATTAATTGGTCACTTTTACCGTTAATCCAAGGCATTGTTAGGACAGGTGTGCAGGGCATAGGCTTTAAAACACCGTTATTAGCTGCTGTAGCCGCAGCGACGGCTGGATTTGCCAATGTTTGACATAGCCCAAAAGGCTGGACATGAACGTTCGGTTGAAAGTCCATTTCATTCATTTTCGCCTTATTTTTTAGAAAAACCCCATGACTAACAGGCAATTGCAATGTACTTGTTTGGTCTCCCTCAGAACAGGATAAGGTTGCACCTGCTACAACATAACTAAGCTGTACGGCACCTTTGTTTTGTAATGGTTGTTCTGCCATGCTCATTCGCCTCTTTCTTTAAGTAATTAGTTAAATAACTCCTGCCATCTGCCTTCTGTTTGCACTCTTTGTAGCTGGATACCGCGAAATTGTCTGCGCAATAAGCTTTCAGCCAGTTCGATATTGATTAAAATAAATGGCTCATGAATTCCTTCGATTTGAAAAATGCTGTAGGGCTTAGCTTTTTCTTCATCAATGACTAGCTTTTTGAGCGTGCCATCGAGATGGAATTCTGTTTGTGGCGATAAACAAGCTATTTTAGGTGGAATCATTAGCCAGTAAAGCGTTTGCTGGACATTTGGAATATCAGCCAAGACAACAGATTTCCAAGGTAAGCTCGTATCATATTTTTCAATAAGCTGTTTGAGTGTGTCAGAAAATAATGCAATTGGTCTTTCAATAAAGTCGATATAATCAGGCTCTTTTTTAGTCGTTATGGAAAACTGTCGGTTGACTAGCTCTAGTTCTTCTAGTCGCTCGGCCGTTAACAGCTCTTTTGTGAGTACTTTTGTTATTCCTATTGGTTCCACTGCCTGTAGGTTGCGTTGGTCCTGTCTTACAATAAAATAGTTCATCGCCTCTACTCCTTTATTGCCAAATAGCTTCGGCTGCTTGCTTTGCTGTAAGCTGTATCGATGGCTGTGCTGCCTTTGAAAAAATTGCGCCTTCTAAATTAGCACCCGCAAAATGAGTATTATATAAATTAGCACCTAGAAAATTAGCACCTCGTAAATCAGCTCGCTCAAAATTGGCTCTTTCTAAATTAGCACCTGTAAATTGAACGGGGTAATAGCCTGGCATGTCCCATTGTTGGCGACTTTCCAGACCCACTGCCCCCTGTACTTGTTGAAAATTTGCACCTTGTAGTTGACAGAGGCTAAAATTTGCCTCATGTATCATACTTGCACTTAAATTAGCGTTCATTAAATTCCCCTTTGCAAAATCCGTCCCTATTAATGCACAACGACATAGCTCGCTATTTGCTAGATGGCTATTTTCAAAAAACGCATAGCGCAAATCTATGTCATTGTACATACCGTTGGATAGGTCAAGCTGACGAAAGTTCTCGTAGGCATAGACATTGGGCAATTTTTCACCTAGCCATGCTTTTATTTCATCTGCGGTTTTAGTGGGGGTTCCTTCACGATAAACTGTTTCACTGTAATCGAAAAATTCCCCTATGCGCACTTCAAGGTTTGCCTCTCGCTCTAGTTGTTCATAGGCTGTACTTACTGCTCCATCTCTAAGTGCAAGGCGTGCGAGACTAGCAATATATTGGTGAAAATACTTTACATCCTGTAATTTCAAGCCATCTATTTCTAGCTGGGAAATCGTCCCTGCAAACACTTTGCTATATTTTTCGAGCTCCACTATATATTGCGCTAAAAATTGTAATGCCCAGCTCGCATCATAAATCGTGATAATTGGGGCAACATCAAAAAACCATTTGCCTGTTGTTCCTTCCACTACATAGCGAAATTTGCCCTCTAGCAATTCCGTACGCAGCAGCGAAATCGTGATATTTCCAAGCGGCTCTTTATGCTGAAGAATTTGTTGCGCTACAAGCTGCTCGCAAATTTGTTGAAAAGCCTGCTGAAATTGCCTAATAAGCTGCTCCCTATTTCCTTGGAAATAATCTTCTAATGCAAGCAAATAGCGTAATCGCATTTGCGCAACTTCCCGTTCATAAAAAAGCTGTGACATAACCGTTGTTTGCATCGTTCTCCCCCCCTAATTCGCCTTGACCTCTTGACCAAAGATTTGGACATTCCCATCCATTGTGATACTGCTCCCTTGACATGTTAATGAAATTTCCTCGTCAGCAGAGACAATGATTTTCTTACTCGCATTCACTGAAATATCTGCCTGTGAAGTCAATTGGATAGCCCCTTTACTATAGAGCTCAATACCACTTGCTTCATTTAAGCGAATAAAGACACTGCCATCCTGTGCTGTAATCACAATTTCATCTGGACTCATTTTTATTTCCTTACCAAAGGCGGTACGATAATATTTTGTTGCAGGATCATCGAGCTTGTTTGTAGCGCTTGTTTCTCGGTTTTTACGAATCGAATGGCTCGCTACTCCTTCCTCATCTTGATGTGTTGGGAAATAAACATGAACAAAATCATTGATTTCTGGCATTGCATACCAGCCACTGCTGCCCTCTGCTGTATATGGTGTGCTATAGAGAAACCAATGTGCCTTGCTTTTATCTTGCTGTTCATCAATTGTAAGATGCACCTTCATCTGGTCCTTTGCCACCTCTAACACTTTGCCCTCTAACGACAATCCGGGAATTGCTTCGTTAAAAACTTCCTTTTGCTGCATACCGTTTTCCGTCGTTAAGGTATATAAATGCTTTAATAGACCATCTTTCATTGTTGTATAAATTTCATATACATAGAGCTTCTGCCCATTAAAAGTTACTGTATCGCCTAGCACAAAAACATCGTCTGTTTCAATCTCATAATATAAAAAGTCCTGTTCTGTCATGCCTTGATGACCATTTTCTGTATAGCGTAAATAGTCTGCTAGATTTTTGCGCGTTGTATAATGATAATCCTCTAACTTGCCTCGCTCCTGCCCATTCGGTATACCAAAATAAAATTTTGGCTGCTCAAAAGTAGAGGCAGGTACTAAGCCTGTTTGAAAGCGTGAAGCAAGGCGCTTTAAAAATTGCCAGTCTGTTTCTCGGTATTGCAATGTAAATTTTTCAAGGTTCGCACTATTTGTTGCCTTATCGATTACATCAAGCCCTGTATATGTGGTACTTAGCTGTTTAAATAAGGTTGCAAATACCATCTCTTTGTCTTGGTAGGAGCGTGTATTTTGTTTAATATCAAGCTGGTAGGTGCTAGATACTGCTCTCATCTCCATATAATAAATACCGCGCACCATTTGTATTTTTATGTCTAAAATCATGCCTTTAAAAAGCGGAGTTGATGTGCCCTGTTCAGTAAGCTGATTTACCTCTATCGTCGTTTGCTTTTCTGCCATTTCTACATATTGGTCACGCATTTCATCTGGGACAATTGCCGTCATATATAGATGTGCATGCTCATTTATTTTCTTCGTTAATGTGAGTTCTTGCAGACTTACAAGCTGAAATGGCTCTACCTGCAACTGGTGATAGGTCGTTACCCCTGTCATTGCACAATCCCTCCTTTATCTTGTCGTTGCGTAAATTGGATGCTGTCGATGATTCCTAATGCAATCGGCTGCCATGTATCAAAATCTCCCTCTAAACAATTAAAAGTGCCTATGAATGCATAATTATTGAGAGCGCAAAAGAACATTAAATTAAACAGCCTTCCATCAATCGCTGGCGTAATAACAGAAAAATAGCTTATCGGCTTCTCTTGTATGATAGATGTCCCTGAATCCAGCCATTGTGCATTTGGCTGCATTTCCTCCATCCCTTCCACCATCTCGTCTCGAAATTGCTCTACCTCATCATCCATTAACTCCATTGTCGTATGGCTAAAGGCTAAATTAACAGTCGTCGTTTCATCTGTGAAAATAATATTCGGCCTGTGCTCTGATGGATATTTCAATGCAGCAAGCTCCTTTGACATTTCAAAAAACGATGCAGGCATGCGTAGTGTCATGCTACTGTTTAACAGTGTAGTTGTTTGAATTTTGACCGTTTTATTATTGATAACAATAAAATCTTGCGTTAAGTCAATTGGATATACGGTCTCTGCTTGTACCGCCTCCTCATGCCTTTCTTGCTCACGCATTTCATTTCTTAGTGCGAGTATTTTCTCGTCTAAAAATTCCATTTTGATTCAGCCTCCTTTTAATCCACAAGCATGCGTACAGGACGACCTGTATGTGCATCCGCTCTGCGTCTACTGTTTTGTCCATTGCTTAAAATGCGCGTTAAATAATGATGGGCTTGCTTATTTGATAATGGTTGGTAGGCTACCTCTAATCGGCTGCTAATATACCAATCTACTACTTCTCGCTCGATACGCTCTTGATTTAAACATTGGAGCGCAAAGCTGATATCGTATGGGTTTGTGCTACGGCTTTCAAGCAGCTCTCGCGCGTAGTACTTCAACAGCATTGGATGATAGGTGCTTTGCTGTAAGCCTGCATATTGGCAATACAAATAATTAAGCGTGTTGTACTCTGTTGCTAAGTCTGCAAAATCTGTGTAGCTTGCACGTAGCATCGCTCCTGCCTTTAATTTAAAGCGTGCCAATTCGAGCGTATTATCCATTACGGCTGTAGCATCTACTAATAATGGCCTTGCTGTGTACTCCGTATAATCAGGCGTCAGTTGTGGCTCATCGAATTCCAGTAGCAGTGCTGTTTCCCGCTCAGTTGCCGTGTAGGATAGCGTATAATCTGTCGTTAGCGTATAAATAGTGCCTTGCTGCTTTACAATGCCTTTTGCGATTATTAAATTTGTGCCATCCACTGTTATATCCAGTCCAGTAATAATGCCATCTGAATAATTTTGAAAATATAAATCGACAATGTCCCTCGGATAATCGCGCAAGCTTTCTAGCATTCCCCGCTTTAAAATCCTTCCCTTTTGAAAATGGGGGTATTTATTTGTGACCATGTTGGTTCACCTCGTTTCTTACTACTTCAAGCCATCAAAGAAATCGAGCTCTGATAAGTCTGTTTCAAAGGCAAAGAAGTGCTTTTTCCCTAGCAATAATTGCTCGTTTTGACGAGCAACAGGAACGACATGGAAGCCCCAATGGTCTTGACTAGCAAAGACAAAAAACTTGACCTCACCATTGACAATTGAGTCTGTTTCATTTTGCGGAATATGCTCACCGTAATATGTAGCAATTTGCTCATACAGCACTGGAACAAAATCTTCCGCATGATTTGTGTAAACATATTTATAGGAGGATTTATCCTCATGGTTATGCAAGTAAAACTCTACATCGACTACACCTAACGGACGTGAAATCGTCCCGTGTATTTGATTAAGTCTTTCTAGGCTGCTAATTAATAGCTTTTCTTGCTTGTTATGTGTCAATGCACTTACGGCATATGGTACAACAGGTGCATCATTTGTCACATTTGTCTCAATCATGCCGATTTTTTTTGCATTTAAGTAGCGTAGCGCCCCTCGCAGACAGGCAAGCTTTAGCTCTGGTACATTGCCGACGCTTTCAGCCTTTTGTTTAAACTCAATGCTACGCCCCGGCACAAATTCCTTTAAAGCCTCCCGAAAGGCATCAATTTTACACGATTGCCCTGTTAATTTAATAATGGAGTATTCATTTAACACACCTGTTTCATAAAAGTCCTCTAAAAATTTGCGGACAATATCGTAAATATCTGCCTTGATTAAATGGTTAATTTCTTTAATATTGAAGTAAACGTTCGGATAGTCATATACGTCTTGGAATTGTTCGTTTTCCTTTATTGATAAACACCAGCGCTCGACCGCTGTAACATTGAGGTCGCTCTCTTGCTCTGCATCAATTGTCGAGTGGAAACGACTGCGTAAAATGCCCGTTTTACGGAAAAATTCCTTCTTCATTTCCTCCGCCATTTCCCACAAGAAATAATAATTATTACGCACACGTAAATATTCATCGCGCGTGCGGTTTTCATATTCTTTGAAACGGGTTGGAATGATGTGCTCTGCCTCTAAAAAAGCCTGCTCGAACTGAGCATAGACTGCCTCCACACCAAATTCATCCACATAACGATAAATATCTTTGCCTGGAATATCAATTAAGGCATCAATATCATAGGCTCGCTTGCCGCGATTGTAGTAATTGGCAAAAACAATTTTCATAAATTGGAAAATTCGATATGTAATATTGTTGCCGCCAAAATTAGTATCTCCATTTTCATAGGTTGTATGGATATCAATCTTATAAGAAATACGCCCATCTTCAATGCGAAATTGACAGGAGGAAAGGTCTGTTGTACCTCCACCACAATCAATAACTAATGCTTTATAAGTTTTGCCATCCAAAAAGCTATTGTTTTCTATTTGATTGGCGATTGTATTGTAAAGAACGGCCATGCCTTCATCAAGCGCATATGTTGTTTCAATATGATATTCAGGTAGAATTGCCTGAAACATATCTAAAAATTGCGTTTTCAGCTTTACAGGGCTCGAAATATGTAAATGCTGAAAACGGCACTTAAATTGATGCTCCGCAGTCCGTATAATATAGAGCAAAAATTCTCTGAGCATTTGACTGCGCGGGACAATCGCTGTATTGCCGTTAACATCCATAATTTCTTCGCTTTTGTTATAATGATTGACCCAGCGCTTCATGCCTTGAAATTTCGTTGCAAGCGTTGTGTAATTATTTTTTTTCATTACCTGCAAGGCGTCATAACCAAAGTGATAATGAATATGGTCTCCATTTGCGCAATCAGCTACGCTAATAATCGTCGGAACAACCGCTGTCCATTGTTGATGAAGCATATCTGGAAAGGTGACGAAATTAATTTGATTCAGCTGGATGCGATTATTAAGTAAGTCTTGCGAGCAGGGCGATGCGACATAGTCATGCGCTAAATAGGCACCTGCTGTTGTATTCGTTGTGCCAAAATCAATCGCTAAAATCGCATTTGTCGTTTCAAGCTCCTTAATTTCTAAATCTAATATAGGTACTTTATAATAGTGCAAATTTGTTGGTGGCTGTGGAACCTCTTGATAATAGGTTTTGTATAAATAGTCCGAATCTTGCTTTCTCAAAAAAATAAAGCTATAGTTTTTATTTTTTGTATTTTGCATATTCATTGCGGCATCTGTTACGAAGTAGTAGCGATTTGGCTGCTGCTTGTCCTTTTGCAATGTCAAAATCGCACATAGCGCTTGCTGCTCATTTACAAGTAGTACATTCGATTCTTCAACTAGCCCAGCTGTTTCTACAATATATTTATCTGTTGCATCTATTTTCATCTCTCGATAAATACTCATTTTAGCAGGGACTTTAATATTGCCATTATCAGCAAGCGGCGTTTTTAAATAGCTTTGCATAGCGGCCTCAACTCGTGCAAAGCCCCCTTCTGCATATTCCTCAATTAACAAATGCTCCTCCGCGCCACGATAACGTAAAATCATTTGCACAAGTTGGTCTCTTGTTAATGTATTGACAAGTCCTTTTACAAGCTTTTCCTTGTAGCAAATATTGCGTAGCTGAAAAGTTGTCATTTCCATTAATTCAGCGCGTGTATATGTCACCATATAGCGCTCTGTATAACGTCGATTTGTATGTAATTTATAGGAATAATTAGCTTTCATCTTGCCATCCTCCTTTGTATTTAATACAGCGCAATATAATCAATCTTCATCGTGTCCTCTACATCGACAATGCCGAAATGCTGTGTCCAATAAATATCAAGCGTAAAGCCGATTGGCATGAATAAAGTACGTATCAATTGAATTTTCATCTCCCGCTGCGCTGTTTGGCGCTGTCCGATATAAAGCAGTACCTCATCCTTGTTCTCTGAATTTATATATACGGCACAATGAGGAAACAGCTTTTTCAATGTATTCTTAAAGTTGTAAATGACATCCCCCGTTTGATACATGCGAATCATATTGAGTGCTACTATTTCCTGCTCCGCCTTTGTCAACGCTTGACAATAAGAGTGAACGGCTTGACCAAATGTATGGGCGGCGAATTCCTGCAATAAAAAGCGCATGAAATATTCCTTGCGATTCATTCCCTGCATACGGTCTATATCTCCTAAAAAATGAATGACGATATCAAGCAAATATTCCTGTATTTCCATGTCCGTCACATTATCAGGTTGGAATAAATGTTTAAAAACTTCTGAATAACGATAATAAGGATTAATTTCTATCGTTTGCTCTATTTTTGTTGTATTCAATACTTGCGGGCTTAGCTCCATATAGGGGGAGTAGCTCGTCGCGCATATGAAATGAATATCGTTGCGAGCAAAACCTTGCTCCTCAGCACGAATCAATAAATCCCAAATATAATTCATTGCCACACCCCTATGCAGTTGTATTCATAGAAATGGCGCTGCACCTCTGATACAACAAAGCTTAATAAATCATTTGCAATAAAATCCTGCTTGAATGCTTTGAACTGCAATACCATCGTTTTTTTATGATGAGGCTTGCTAATAATCTCTGTTAAAAAAGGGTTTAGTGCATAGCTATAGCTGCTTACCGCTTCATTTTCTATAATTTCAAAGTCAATAAAAGCTAAACGCTCCACTAAATTGAAAGAATGAATAAGTCGCACCAATTCACCTGCTGTATGAATGGCTACAGGATGGCTCGCGGATAGCCTTTGCATAAAACAATCAAGCGGACGATTCGAAAATAGCTCGTAAGCAAGTGTACCAATTTTGTCCTGCTGTACATTGGCTACTTTAATAAGCTGCCATATGCCCGCTTTATCCTGTGGACAGACAACCGTTATTGCATTTTCAGAGCGCTTCACATAACGAATCGTCGCCTCATCCCCTACCACTAAATAACTATGCTCCGCTCCTAGCTTTCTAATGGAAAGCATATGCTCAAAATTGACCTTGTCGATTGCTGGAACTGGGAAGCCTGCATTTTTCACCTTATGCCTTTCGATATTCCAGAGCGGTAGCATATTCATCTTTTTATAGGGCTCATATTCTTCTAAATCGATTGTCATATCGATAATTTCTATTTCATCCTGTGGTAAAGGCTGAAAAGTCAAATGAACATCCAAAAATTTATGGATATATGGGTGATTAATTGTTTTCCAAGGGATACCATTTACTTGAAACGTATTGTAAAGCTCCTCAATCGCTTTGCTGTAAATTTGCTGCTTCCTTAAGTAAACTTGAATATCTATATCTCCTGCTGTCGTATGAAGCTTGCCATGAAATTGCCTATTTTCTGATAATAGTTGCTGTATTTGCAAGCTGTCACATTGTAAAAATATTGTGCATACGATAGCAGGCTGCTGATGCAAGAAAGCAAGCTTTATTTCCTCCATCGAGATAACTTTGCGCTCTGGGTCTGTAGGGATTATAGGAAATAAATATTCATGAATTGGGTCATATTGTTCTTTCGCGATAACCGTGCCGTAAATAGCAAACTGTTGCTCATCTGGCTTCAGCTCATCCAATAAGCGTTGCTCTAAGCGATCATTCATTTGCTGCTGATAATCAATTAAATTAGTAAAAACGCCGCTTATCATATCCTTTAATAATTGACGTTGTTCTAAGTTTTCAATCTTTTTAAGGCGTTCCAACATAAGCTCTTTCATCGACATTATTTTCCTTCCTTAAACATTTCACTTTCGAGACTTTGCTCTAAGTCGTCTATTTCATT
Organism: Metasolibacillus fluoroglycofenilyticus; assembly: GCF_003049645.1. Classification (GTDB taxonomy): domain Bacteria; phylum Bacillota; class Bacilli; order Bacillales_A; family Planococcaceae; genus Metasolibacillus; species Metasolibacillus fluoroglycofenilyticus. The sequence goes on along the minus strand of NZ_PYWK01000001.1, from coordinate 1,342,534 downwards.
ATTTGACACCTCGATAGTAGATGGTACAGGATGTAATTTATCATTGCTGTTCATAATTTTGCGCTCTAATCCTAGCACTTTTGCAATTAGTCCTGTTTCCTGATAGATTTCTTGTGCAACTGTGTACGATTCGATTGCCTTTGTATATTCCTGCATCGCATAGTGCTTGTCGCCGTTTTTCTCTAAGCCCTCTGCGCGAAGCTCTTGCTGTGCCTTTGTTAGCTCTGCAACTTTCCCTTCTGCTTCCTCTATTTTCGTTTTAATTTGTGGCTCACCTGTAAATGAAATGGCAATTGCCTTTTTTCTAGCCTTTTGGTAAATGTCTAATGCCCCGTTGTAATCCTCTGCGTTAAAAAGTACGTCTCCTTCCTTCGTTTCCTCTACAATTGCAACAATTGAATCCATATTGGCCATGCGCTTTTCAATCTCTTCTTTCCCAAAGCTTTGAAGTAGCTTGCCCTCTTTATTCGCTTTTTCATAGTGCTCCATTGCTTTCGCAAATTCGCCCGCTTCTGCTGCCTCATCTCCTTGAACAATAAGCTGGGTAATGCGTAGCTTTGTTGCTAATAGATTTCTATGTACAGGGTCCTTCAATTTTTTCGCTACATTTCTCCCTTCGCTATACTCCATTACAGCCTCGCCATAATTGCCATCTTGGAAATAGAGGTTACCATTTTTCTCATGTTCCTTCATATCAACTGTCAACTCTGCTATTTTTTTCACTTGTTTTGCCTGATAAAAAGCTGCACCTCCACCGACTAATAACAATGTAATAAGCGCTGCGGCGAGCCATTTTATATATTTCATTTTTTTCTTATTGGATTCTTGATACACTTTATTAATAAAGATAGCCGCAATTGTGTAATTATCTACGACCTTCCTTTGTCTGCTTAATAGCACTTCCTCTAAGACATCAACGTATTGTGCTGGCTCCTTAGCTAGCTCCAACGCATCAATCATTTCAACATCCTCCACATGCTTCCAAAAACCTGCTGAGCATAGTAGCAGAACGTCTCCCTCATGCAGCTTCATTTTAGGTGATATAGAGGGATTAAAATTCGATGGCTGCCCTAAATAGGTTAATAAATTGTCACGTTCCTCATGCTGTCTTGTATCGACTACCTGCTGCTGGCGCTCAAATATTTCCTGTGCCAAGCTTTGGTCATTGCTCTTAAATAGCGTAATACCATTTCTAAAATGATAGAGCCGCGCATTCCCTGCAACAGCACATCGTATTCGTCTATAATCCGAAACGACGATAACGATGCTAGCCTTTAATCGCACACGTAAGCTTTGCTGCTGCAAAACTTTATGTGCTTGCCGCATATAGTTTGCCAAGCTGCGCTTCGCCATTGAGGGCTTAGCGATAAAGCTTTCCAATACGGCTTGTACAGCGATTTTTGCACTATCTACCTCCTGATCTGAATCAAGCCCTTTCACAGCTACCCAGCAAGAGTAATCATCCAATGTCGTATACGCAAAATAATCTCTATTTCGCAAAAAGGAGCCTGCTTCAGATAAGAAGCTCGTTTGGAAATCGCTATTTTCCTTTCTCATATGCGTCCTCCTTCTACAGCACGATTTCTTACCACGTTTTCTCTAAAATAATAATTGTTGCATTATCCTGATTTTTTAAGCGCTTATTATCAACCGCATTGATTATATTTTGTGCGATATAATGAGGTGGAATATTTTCCGAAAGAAGCTTTTCTAGCTCAACTTCCGTCAGCGTGCCGTATACGCCATCACTCAATAGGCATACTTTGTCTCCCTTACGTAGCGGAATAGGCGTCTGACCAATATCAATTTTTTTAAAACCTTCATAGCCCAAATAGTTGACTAGCCTCTTTTTAAACGGATTTTCCTGTATTTCTAATTGAGAAATTTCACCGTTCAAATAGCGCTCTGTTAAGATAGATTCAAAAATATGTTTTTCGTTCACTTCTATAAATTCCCCGTTTCGAAAAATCGTAACGATACTATCCCCAACGGCGCCCCAATGTAGCAAGCCCTGCTCATCAATAAATGCTGCGACAAGCGTTGTCCCACCATTAGAGCCCTGTAAATTTTCAACAATCATCTGATTGCTTTTCGTTGCCGCTGCTTTGAAATAGTCACTGATTTGTTGTACATTTGTTAACTTTTTCAATTCCTCTATGAAGGTCGAGACTGCTATTGTGCTCGCTATCCGCCCATTCGCTAAGCCGCTGATTCCATCAGCCAGCACCGCAACTGTTCCGTAAGCCGTTTCAACTGTAGCAAAATAATCATCTTGCTCTTCGCGCCTTCCTATCGTTTGTCCGTTACCAAGCTCAATCCGTTTATCAGCAATTTTATATACAAGCTGTCTTCTTACTGCTACAAGAATGAGTAGCACGGTTAAAAAGAGTAGCGTTATTATATATGGATGTAATGCTGTAGCCATTTCCAATCATCCTTCGCTTTGATTATTTTCCCATTCAAAGTGCACACCACAAAGTGGCAGGAATAGGAACATGCTCACTCCTAATTGAATGACATCGTATGCAGTTAATTCTGTCGGTGTATATACTGCCTCATTATTCAAGTAAGCTAAGCCCGAGGCATCGCCTGGTAGGAGAAAGAAATTACGTTTTTTGGGGTCATAAACAATGACTGCATGATTGCGCTTAGCAATCGTATTGTCCCCAATAATTCGAATATGCATATCCTCATCTCGCCCGATAAAGTTTTTCTCAGACAGTATGCGATAATCCCTTCCCATTTGTGGTCCTTCAATACAAACTAACCAGCCTGTTACAGGGTCAATTCCGTCCATTTCTCCAAGATAGGGCATTGTTTTATCATCTACCTCTGTTGGTGATACTGACGTTACCGCGCGCGGCTCCTGCTCCACTAATACGTGGCAATAGGGGCAAACATTTTTATGTCTTCTTGAACTAAACATATGGCCGTTTGTGCATCTAATTAAACTCATTTGTACATCTCCTACTCGCGATTATTTTGCAATTATTTTTGTATTGGCAATATAAAGTATGTCCCCATAGCCAATAGCACAAGGGTTTTCTTGCTTTAGCTTTTGTGTTAGATGGCGATAGGGCTTGCGTATTCCAACGCCATTCACTGAATCAATATCCTCAACATACCAAATACCATCCACACAATTTAATAAGGCATGCTCTGTATTAATTAATGCTGCATACTCCGCATGGCTCAAATCAATTTCTGGCTGGTAATCTACCGTCTTTTTTCCAATTAACAAGGAAGTTTCATCTGTTAATGACCATTCCTGCACTTCCTGCCCTTGCTCATTTAGTAGCACTAGCTTTTCTATAGCAGTTGTTTGAGCGAGTGCTTGTTTTTTAGTAGTTACATAGTGATAAATAAGAAAAATAGCAGCACTAGCTATAATGAATATGATTAAAATCATTTGCAATAAAGTATCTCTATTTAAAATGAATATATATAATAGTAGAAACGCACTAACAACGAGCAATAAAATATCAATCACTTTTATCATGACATAGGCTTGCTGACGCTTTTTATATGTATTTGTTAAACTCGTCCATTTCTCCATTGCAATGCTCCTTTTTTATTTTCGGAAAAACCGTTCAAACAGCTCTGTTGTATCAAGCGGATTTTTTTTGTTTTCTAGACTTGAGGAAACCTCCTTCGTTTGAGGGTTGAAGCCAAAAAATTGCTCAAAGTTTTTTTGAATATTTTCCATATTGAAATCCGCTTGCTGCCACTCAGCTTTAGTCCTGTCCTTTGCTGATGCCTGCTGCTGTGAAAAGCTTTGCCCCCCCTTGGCTAACTTAGCATCATATGCTTCCTTCAATGCAGGGTCTTTCAAAACTTTATAAGCTTCTTGTACTTCCAAAAATAGCTTTTCTGATTCTTTGCTGCCTCCATTTCTATCTGGGTGGTGCTTTTTAGATAGTTGGCGATAGGCAAGTTTTATTTGCTCTGCCGTTGCATTGTGCTCCAAGCCTAGTGTTTCATAATGTGTAGTCATCTGCTCCTCCTTATAAATCTACCTATTACGCTAACATTAATGGACAGTATAATTCCTACCTTAAAACCGCATAAATTGTAGTTTAACTGCTCATTAAAGCCCTGTTGAAAGCGAACAATCTGCGTCCTGTGCGCCAAAAACCACACTGATTGAAATTTCACTTTATGTACATATGAAAAAGCTAGCATGCTAGAAAAATTTCTAACATGCTATCCTTGTTGGTAAACAGCTATCAATTACGCCTCAACTAACGCTAGTCCAGAACTACTGCTGTATGTTATACAGCGTAGCCTCCTTCAATTTTCGCTAAGTCTGTTTTGTCTTTTTTCTGCTTGATGAATAAGAAAAACTCACCAACACCTTCTGTATCACCAAAGCGCTCTTGATAATCAACTACAAACGCGTTCGGGAAATGAATTTTTCGCACTACTTGATCAGCAGAAATAACTTCTAATGTTACTTTGCGGTAACAATCTGCTTTTTCAGCTGGTACTAATGACCAAAGCGCTAGCTTCATCGTGTCATCTGCATTATCACCATCTGTAGCAGTTAAAATTTTCCCCTTCACTTTTAAAGTTGAGCCTACATCTGTAGAGCGTGCATTTGAATCATTTGGTGTATCTGTTTCATACTCCACCGTCATAATGCTGTCTAAGCCCAATTCAATTGCCTCTGACCCTTCAATCTTTAATACAAAACCCATTCTTCATTCCTCCTAATTATGTTTTTGTGAACAATTTCCTCATCATCTGACACCAAAATTATGTAATAGTGCCATTTCAGAGAGAAAACTGCTCATAATTTATGTTAAAAGATTCATTTTGAATAAAAACCTGCTAAGCATTCATCTCGCCACCTGTGAAGATAGGAGCTTTCTGTATCTTACGTTTTGCTTTCGATACAAAAATACTTGCTGAATCAAAATAAATCTTCAACATCCCATTTCATTTAATTATGCTTTGACAGCACTTGTTCCCTTTGTAATCGTCACTTCAAGATTTTTCACATTGCCATTAAACACAAGGTCGATTTGACATAGACTTGTTTTTTCATCAATGACATAGCCAATATCATCTCCCTCTTGAATAATAGAGTTTACATAGCCTTTATCATTAAGCCATTTGCTCTTTTGGCTATTTGGGTTATTACTGAAAAATTTGACGATATTATCATGTTTGAAATCCCCGGATTGAAAACGTAAAATACGCTCAATATATGTGCTCACCTGTGTTTTATAAATGGAGTCAAATCCATTATCATCCATCGCTAAGCTTCTTGCCTTGTATACCGTGATTCGCTTAATATCCTTATCTTGAAGCTGTGCATTTTCCGAGGAGAATACAAAGCCAAAGCTTCTACTATTAATCGCGTCCTTAATATTGTTAGTAAATCCTGAAATCTCTTTCGCCATCGTTGTTACTGCTCTTAAAGCATGGTCACCAGCTTCAATGTCAAATCGGACACCCGGATAATTTCTTTGTACTTGCCTGAAGGACGCTTCCTTTAAATACTCTGGACATTGATAAGCTGATACAATACCTGCTGCAACATAGCTAGCACCTACATAGACGCCTTCAATCCAAAGTTTTAAAATATCTTCTTTTTCCTTGGATAGCTGTGCACCGTTTTCTGTCGCATGCATCCGTGTATCAATAATGACACCTGATTTGTCTTTAGGAATAATTGTAAAGTTTGGTAAACATGGAATAGCAAATTCGCTATAATCTTTTCTTGTTAACACCGCACATTTATCAATTAAACGGTCAATACCAGTCGTCGCAATTCCATTAAATGTCGTTTCAACCTCCGCCATAAAGTTGAAGAAAACTTGCACTTTATGCTCCTTCACTGTATCAAGTAGCATAGAAAGTGATTCCATCGTATTGCCCTCTTGCTTTGCAGTTTTTTCATTTCCTTTAAAGCGCGCTCGGCTTACTTTCGTCCTACCTGTTTCCTCAAGCTCAATACCCGGCACGATTCCATACCAAATGGTATCTGTAAAATCGTTTTTGCCATTCACTGTATTCAAATAAGCACTAAGTCGAGGAATATTATTGCTTTTCACAAGCATATCTAGCTTCGTGTTTGTAATAAGTAAGGATGGCTGCATCCCCCTATTTTTCGTTGTGTATTGGTCAAAGTACATTTTGACTCCTAGCAGCTTTTCAACTAAAGGCTTCACCGTTTTTACAAACTCATCCTTCGCATCTTTATAAAATTCTAGGTAAGTGTTGTAATTTTGCACCTCTGTTTCAATATTGAAATCGGTTTTAATTGCTGGCAGTGGTGCAAATGTGCGAACAACCAAATCCTTGACATAGGCAGAAGGCGAATCCGTAATTGCTTGATAATCTTCTTCAAATACCGTACTCAACCCATACTGACTATTTTCTTCAAGTAACATGACATCTGTGCCCGTTGTTTGAGGGGCCTCAATAATTTTTAGCTCTCCCGCCTCACCGATTGTTAATGTTCCGATTTGTAGCTTTTCCGTCTCGCCATCCTCTTGACTATTGCCAAGCAATAATCTCGTTTTAATATCCTCAATAGCTAACGGCAGCATCGCCATAACATTGTTATAATTTTTGCTTGCAACCTCAAATAAAATATTTAGCTTATCGCCTGTATCTAATTTTTTCGGGTCACCTTCATCTAGCTTGTCGTACTCATCGTAAAGATAATGAATTTCCTTACGAACTTGCCGAATATCATCCATCACCTTTTTCGGCGAAATCATATCTAGTAAGTTTTCGAATTTGAAATCAACATTTGTAATCCCTTGGCTACGCTTCGTATCAATTAACGTGAATAGCATTTTTAAAAAGTCATTGTTTTGGTCAATAGCTATTTCAGAAATACAATCATCCTGAATTCCTTCTGGCTTTTTCAACGTGTACATTACCTTTTGATTAGCCGCATTATAGAAGGAATAAACAGTAGGCGAAAATTTATCTAAAAATTCATCGAAGCTTTTTACAAGTAGCTTTTCATTAATTTCTTTAATTTTCTCGTCACTCAAGCTGTCAATTCCTTTTACATCTCCAACTAATGTAAGCAAATCGAGCTTTTCTGGATTAATTTCTTCAAAAAGCATTGTGCGATTTGTCTGATTAATAATCTCCATTAGATTCGGCTGCTTCAATCACAGCCTTCCCTCCTTTTATGTATAAATTGGCAGCTCAACTAATCGTTGGACTACAAATATATTTAATCACAATATATTTATATCTATATTTTAATAAAATGTATATACCAAAATAATATAACCAAAAGTCTATTAGTACATAAATAATATAACTTTTATACTTAATATTTATTTTTAAATAAATAATTTTATAAAATAACGTAAATTATATATTTAATAATGCGTAAATTTAGATTAACGAAATACGTTTATAAATATTTTAATTTCTATATTTCCCACTCAATAAAAAAAGCTGACCAGATTTTTTCTAGTCAACTTTTCTTTAAATAAGATGGCTTATAAGCTATTAAAATACAAAATTGCCCTAAAACAGCTTCGCACAAATAGATGATTTCTGTATGCCCCTTTCATCGCTATTTTTTTATTAAATGTTCATATAGTAAGGCAAGTTTTATAAACTTTAACGAAAAACATCGCTTTTTCTGCTCTATAGCAAGCGCCCACATAATTGTTTTTCTTAAAAAATAATTGAGATTTGGATTATATTTTTTAATGTCTACTAGCTTGTCCTCTAGTAGACGCTCTGATATATCAATAGGAGGCTTTTTGGCGAGGACATAATACAGTGTTGCACTAAGACTATATATATCTGCACGAATACTTTGTTTCGATTTACTGGAATAAAGCTCTAAAGGAGAATAATGTCTACTAGTAAAAATCGGTACATTTTTAGCTACACGATAATCCATTGCTGAGCCAAAATCGATTAAACATGGTGTACCATCACTAGCAATTAAAATATTACTAGGTTTAATATCTCGATGGATTATTCCCTTTTGATGCATCGCATTTAACGCCTCAATTAAAGACAAAAATATAGTTGTGTATGTATCATTCGTATTATTATATTGATTCAATGGTATACCTTCAAAATGCTGCATTACAATATAAACTGTTCCGTTCTCCTCAAAATGCTCAATATATTTTACAGCATATGGGCAATTTAATTTTTGTAAAATGATTGCTTCTTGTATAAACAGTTCCTTTAACTGATTAAATTTTGTTTTGTTGGATGGAAGACGACTTAATACTGTTTGATTGTCCATATCCCGAATTGCAATTTCACGTGGATAAAATTCTTTTATAATATGTACTTGATTCGTCCTCATATCCTCTGCCAGATAGACAATAGACAAATTACCTATTTTCACTAAATTTTTGATGACATAAAATTCTTTCAAAAAAGAGAAAACCTCCAAATTAGTCATATAGTTTTATAACACCTCTCATATTTATACATTTTTATTGTAGAAAAACAAAAATCGCTTCTATTATTCATCTATTAATAAGCATATTAATCCCCTAATACATTTATCATAAGTTATAATAATTCATATGTATACTTAGGATAGGGGAAAATCCATTATGAATCATATGATTTCACAAAAAATAAAGGAATTACGAAAAAAGAGAGGCCTTACACAGAAAGAGTTGGCAGATGGCATTTGTACACAGGCGATGGTAAGTAATTTTGAGAAAGGAGAAATGATTCCTTCAAGTCTTACACTATACGCAATTGCACAGAGGCTGGGCGTTGATATGAATTATTTTTTTGATATGGCTAGCACTGATAACGCCTCGTTTAATTCATCAGATGCACAAAATATTATTCGTAAGCTAATTCATCAGCATGATTATGAGTCTGCGTATTTTATTGTGCAAAATGAGCTTGTACAAGAGGCTTTGCTAGCACCAGAGCACAGACAATTTTTATTATGGCATAAAGGCATTTGCCAATGGTTCTTACACCAACAGCTTGATACAGCAATCCAAACACTCGAGGAGGCCTTACATGCAAATGACAAACCCAATATTGAACAAGAAATAGCAATTATGAATAGTATTGCAGTTGTTTATTTCGGGGCAAAGCATTATGAAAAATCATTAGCTTATTATGAAAAATGCCTCCCTTTAATTGAAGAACATGCAACAATATCTTATTTAGTGAAAATTCGAGTTTTTTTTGGCGCTTCTCGTACCTTCCAACACTCCAAGAAATTTACAGAAGCATTGTTCTTGTCAAAACAAGGTATCCAATTATGCATTGAGCATGAAACACTGTATTTATTAGGGGATTTACTTTTCCAAACAGCTCATTGTCTTATCTCTATGCAGGACAAAACAAATGCAGCTATTTATTTAGAACAGGCAAAAACAATCTATTCTTTACAAAACAAATATGATTACTTGAAAATCATAGAGGATTTGAAAATAAATTACCTTAATTAGTAATTATTTGATTGATATCTTTTATATTAAATGGTAAATTATAAAAGGTTGTTACTTAATTTTCTAATAAAGGGTGTTATTTATGAAAAATAATTTAATAAATTTACTATCTTTATGTTTAGCATTACTAGTAGTATTTACTTTTACTCCGCAATATGAAGCTGCAAGTTTAACAATAAATAAACTATGGATAAGTAATTGTTCTGAAGAATCTCCTTCGATAAATATCCCTGATCGGCCTTAACAAAAAAATGAGTGTCCTTTTAGTAGACACTCATTTTATATTAGATAATCTATACTTAAACTATCCTCTCACTACCATCACATCACACTTAGCATTTCGTACAATACGTTCTGCATTCGAGCCGATAATCATTTTTTCAAAGCGATTTAAGCCGGTTGCACTAATAATAACGAGGTCGATATCTTTTAAATTCGTTAAAATTACCTTTGGTGAGCCGAGTTCAACAGTTGTCTGAACAGCCGCCACGCCTGCTGCTATTGCCTCATTTTTTAGTTGCTCTATTTGCTTTTCGCGGTCCTCTTTTACTTGCTGTGCGTATGTTATATCGTATGCCTGTACTGAGCCGAAAGAATATGTGTCGACTACGCTTACAATATGTAAAATAGCCTCATTTTGCTTTGCTATTTCTATCGCACGTTGGAGTGCTTGTAAAGATTGCTCAGAAAAATCAACACCAACTGCAATTTGTTTATAGGAATTAGTCATTTTATAGTCCTCCTTTTTATTTTTATTATAGCAAAAAAACGTAGAGGGGATGTCGCCTTCTGACAAATAGTATTTGCTGCACCAGTTTTATAAGCAAATATAAGCTTCTCGCGGGCTTTAATAAGGAGATTCCTATGCCCGCGAACAGTTCATTATTCTTTTACTACATTCAAAAATGCCTCAATCATTCGATTCCCAGTTTTTGTGCCGATAGACTCTGGATGAAACTGTAGACCATATAACGGATAATTTTTATGCTGAATAGCCATAATTTCTCCATCATCTGCCGCACGAGCTGTCACAATAAAATCGCTTGGTAGTGTATTTTGTTCAATGACTAATGAGTGATAACGCATTACTTCCTCATTTGGTGCTATGCCTTGTAATAAGCCTTGCTGTTGATGTGTCAAAGGGCTCATTTTACCATGAATAATGTTTTTTGCACGTACAATTTTTGCACCGAATGCCTCACCTATTGCTTGGTGACCTAAGCAAATTCCTAGTATCGGTACCTGCCCGTGAAACTCTAAAATAATATCTATAACATTCCCCGCCTCACTTGGCACACCTGGCCCAGGTGAAACAACGATTGCCTTTGGTTGCATTGCATGGATTTCTTCAAGCGTTATTTTATCATTACGCACTACACGCACTTCTTGTTCAAACGCAGCAATTTGATGGTATAAGTTATAAGTAAATGAGTCGTAGTTATCGATTAATAAAATCATTTTCGCACCTCCAATAATGCGCGCGCTTTATTTAACGTTTCCTCATATTCCAAGCTTGGAACAGAATCATAAACAATTCCCGCCCCTGCCTGTACATAAGCTTTTCCATCCTTTACAAGCATTGTACGGATGGCTAATGTTAAATCCATATTGCCAGAAGCAGAAATATAGCCAACAGCCCCCGCATAGATGCCGCGCTTTTTTTGCTCAAGTGCGTGAATAATTTGCATTGCTCGTATTTTCGGTGCGCCCGATACCGTACCAGCTGGTAAGCTTGAAGCGAGTACATCGACTACATGTGCCCCTTCTTTTAGCTGACCAGCCACCTCTGACACAATATGCATCACATATTTATATTTCTCAATATGCATATAGCGCTTCACTTGTACGGAGCCCACCTCGCATACACGCCCAATATCATTGCGCCCTAAATCAACGAGCATGCGATGTTCGGCTAACTCTTTTTCATCATTCAACAATGTTTGTGCGAGCTGCTCATCTTCCTTCTGTGTTACACCACGTGGCTTCGTACCAGCTATCGGATTTGTTGTGACAACACCGCCCTGTACCTTTACTAAGCTTTCTGGCGAAGTACCAAGCACAATGACATCATCAAAATTCATGTAAAACATATAAGGCGAGGGATTTGTTGCACGCAGCTTGCGATACAGTGCAAATGCATCTCCCTGAAAGCTCGCTTCAAATGTTTGCGATAGTACGACTTGGAAAATATCCCCACGCTGAATATGTTGCTGCGCAGTTTCGACCATTGTTGTAAACTGTTCTTCAGTCATTGTCGCTGAAAAATGAATGTCTACAGCTGTATTTATTGTTTGCGTTATTTGCTGCCCGATTTGCTGCTCAAGCTGCTGAATTGCTTGCTGCATTTGCTGCTCTGTGCGGCCTCCAAATAAATCAACCGCAACTAACGATAGCTTTTGCTCAATATGGTCGATTACGATAAATGTATCGTAAAAATAAAGATGAACATCCGGCATATTGTAGACATCGTTCACGATTTGCCCAATTGCTTCAAAATGGAAGGCTGTTTCATAGCTAAAATAACCAATCGCTCCACCAAAAAAAGCAAATGGATAGTGCCCTGCGACAATTGGTAGCACGTCTTTTAAACGCTCGGTTACTGAAATGCTTTTCGTTGCTCCATTAAAAGTCGAGGTTTTCTCATCGCCTATTAGCTCTCCTACTGGATTGACCGTAATAAATGAATAACGACCACTTTCAGCATATTTAGCATTCGATTCAAATAGCATTTTATTTTGCCCTTGTAGGCATGAATAAATGCCGATGGGGGTGTAAGTATCCCCCTGCAATGTTTTCATTACGTACTTCATCTCTGTCATGCTCTGCTCCCCTATCTCTGCTCATTTGTACACAAAAAGGCCCTCCGTACTGTAAAGGACGGAGAGCCGTGGTACCACCTTCATTGGCTAATTGCTTAGCCCACTCGATTGCTTGTAACGTCAGCAACTACGACAAGGCATTTCCTCCTTGTAGCTAGAAAATCCATTCACCTATGCTGTCTACTAGCTCTCACCAACCGCTAGCTCTCTTCTAAGACGAACATAAGCTACTATTTTTTCATTATCGCTTTATACGTAATTGTAACGTGATTTTTTTCATAATTCAAACATTTTTAACTTGTTGCAGCGATTAATTTTGCTTGCTTCAAACGATTGCGCACGAAAATACCGAGCCATGTAGCAACTCCAGCTTTTAATAAGCCTGGAATGATAAATGGTATTGTTCCTCCCATCATAGCACCTGTCCATGACAAGTCATTGGCAATCTTCAGCCAGATTGTTCCAAATAGTAAAGTAACAAACATGCCAATAACATTCGCCACCGCTGCTTGTACATACGTATAAGAAGTTTTTTCTAGGTACAGCCCCATTAAATACGCGGCTGGCAAAAACCCTACCAAATAACCACCTGTTGGCCCAACTAACTTAGCAAGCCCCCCTGTAAACATTGCAAAAACAGGTAATCCTGCCGCACCCAATAATAAATAAACAGCCACTGCTAATGTGCCAAGCCGCGGACCTAAAATTGTAGCTACAAGTCCTACTGCTAATGTTTGTCCTGTAATTGGTACAAGCGGCAACGGAATTGTTACTTGTGCTAACACCGCAATAATCGCCGCACCAAATGCTGCTAATACATAATTTTTAACATTCATCACTATTTCCCCCAAGCTTTAGTAAACCTAATATAAATATAAGTTAACATAAAACGATATGCATATTCAATCATTTTTGTTATTATTTTTTTAGAATACGTGCAGGCCTAAATTGTCAGAATTGTTTGTGTGCCTGGCACTCAAAAAATGGAGGATGAATATGAATTTATGGTATGGTGGGACAATTTATACGATGCAGCAGGAAGGGCATACTGTAGAAGCCGTTTTAGAACATGATGGTATCATTTTAGAAGCTGGGGCATTTGCTGATTTGCAAGGAAAGGCACAGCATTTAATTGACCTAAAAGGAAATGTGTTATATCCGGGCTTTGTCGACAGTCATTTACATATTATTGGCTATGGAGAAAAGCTGAAAAATTTAGATGCTAGCAATATATCATCTAAAGATGAGCTGATGATGGCTTTGCAGCAACGAGCTGCACTATTGAAGGAAGAGGATTGGCTTGTTGCAATTGGCTATAATGAAGGCGCTAGTGAGCAATTAACATTTCCTACGATTGAGGAATTAGATGCCTTGAACTGCCATGTTGTCATTAAGCGTAGTTGTCATCATTTAATTATGGTGAATCATCTAGTACTTGCCTATGTCAATATTGATGAAACTACGGCAAATCCTACTGGTGGTTTAATTGATAAAAGGAATGGGCATTTAACAGGGATTTTGAAGGATAGTGCTTTATATTTAGTCGTCCATCGCATACCAACAACTACGCAAGGCTATGTTGATGATGCTTTGAAAAAATCAATTGCCTCATTGCATTCATTAGGTATTGTAGGTGGGCACTCCGAGGACTTAAGCTATTATGGACATCCTTCCATACCTTTACAAAGCTATGAATATATTATTAAAAATAAAAACTTCAAGGCACATTTATTACAGCATCATGATGCATGGGATGATTTACAGCAAATTGATTTTACACCTTCCACTTGGCTGGAGCTTGGTGCGATGAAAATCTTTATTGATGGTGCATTTGGAGGAAGGACAGCGGCACTTTCATCTCCGTATGCCGATGACCCTATGAATAGTGGTTTATTTATTCATTCTAATGAAGATTTAGCACAGCTCGTTCGTAAAGCGCGTGCTGCAAACGCAACGATTGCGGTTCATGTAATTGGTGATGCCGCCATTTCAGCAATTGTCGGATTGCTTGAGCAATATCCACCTTTAGCAGGCCAAAAGGATCGCATTATTCATTGTAGCTTAATTAATGATGAGCTGCTTGAAAGGCTTGCAAAACTGCCGATTATCGTTGATGTGCAGCCGCAATTTATTCAGTCAGATATGAATATTTTACAGGCAAGATTAGGGACGGAGCGCCTACATTATGCACATCCTATACAATCATTATTAAAGCGAGGCATCGTATGTGCGGGAGGCTCTGATGCCCCAATCGAGCACCCGAATCCGCTATACGGTATTTATGCTGCAATAGCACGTAAAAAAATGGGTGATGCACAAGTTTTAAATGCTGCTGAGTGCATTTCTCGCTATGAGGCTGTTGCACTTTACACGACTGCACCAGCCAAAGTTATTGATAAAGCGCATAGCCGCGGACAAGTCGCGGCAGGCTTTGAAGCAGATTTTACGATATTAAATGAAGATATTTTTAAAGTAGATGTCGAGCAAATTCCTCAGTTACAAGTAGTCAAAACGGTCGTTCACGGGCAAATTGTTTATGGTTGATTTTATGAGCGAATTTCTATGTTTTGTGAGCGAATCCCGCGACTTTACGAGCGAATTTAAAGATTTAACGAGCGAATCCGCTTTAGTCATACAAAAAGCGTCCAAAATACCGGCAACTGCGCGGTTTTTTGGACGCCCTTTTCTAGTTATTTAATTCGTAGTGCTGACCTTTTACTAAATAGAATAAATGCTCTGCGACGTTTGTTGCATGGTCTGCTGAGCGCTCTAAATAGCGACTAACAAAGGATAAATACATAAATTGTGAAATGTTATCAGGATGCTTGCTAGATAGCTGCATAAAGCCGGTAATAGCTTGACCGTACAAGCCGTCAATTTTATCGTCAAGCTCCGCTATTTCTTTTGCCTGTGATGTATTTTCATGAATGAATGCATCGACAATTTGGCGTAGCATCGAAACTGTTTTCTTAGACATTTCTTCTAATATCTCGATATTTGTAATGAATTCATCCTTGCCGATGCGAATTGTATCCTTCGCAATATTCACTGCGTAGTCGCCTACACGCTCCATATCGCTTGCCGCCTTAACAATCGTCATTAAGCGACGTAAATCTGTTGCCACAGGCTGTTGCTTCGCAATTAATAAAATAACACGGTCATTAATCATTTCCTCTAAACGATTAATATGAATGTCATTATCAATCACTGATAATGCCCTATCAATATCTTTATTAACAAATGCTTTGAATGAAATTTCTAAAGCTTCAATGCTTTTATTACATAAATCTAATAAATCCTCTTGCACCGTTTTCATATCGTGCTCAAATCGTTCACGTACCGCCATCATACTATAAGCTCCTCCTTATCCGAAACGACCAGAAATGTAATCTTCTGTGCGCCCATCTGCTGGTGTTGAGAAAATTTTATCTGTTTGATCAAATTCAATCACTTCACCATTTAGGAAAAATGCTGTTTTATCAGAAATGCGTGCTGCTTGCTGCATATTATGTGTCACGATGATGATTGAGTATTGCGTTTTTAACTCTTGTACAAGCTCCTCTACTTTCAATGTAGAGATTGGGTCAAGTGCCGATGTTGGCTCATCCATTAAAATAACATCAGGCTCAACAGCTAAGCATCGAGCGATACAAATACGTTGCTGCTGACCACCAGATAAGCCATAGGCATTTTGGTTAAGGCGATCCTTTACATCGTCCCAAACTGCTGCACCGCGCAATGATTTTTCTACAATCTCATCTAATATTTTTTTGTTTTTAATGCCATGGATTCGTGGTCCATAGGCAATATTGTCATAGATTGATTTTGGGAATGGGTTTGGCTTTTGGAACACCATACCTACTTGTGTACGCAATTCCTCAACCTCGTAATCTCCACCAAAAATATTGCGCCCACGGTAATTAATTTCCCCCGATGTTCTAACGATTGGCACAAGCTCAATCATACGGTTCAAGGTTTTAACATATGTCGATTTACCACAGCCAGATGGCCCGATAATTGCAGTGACTTCATTTTCTTTTATTTCAAGATTAATATTTTTTAACGCATGATGCTGCCCATACCATAAATCGAAATTTCTTGTTTCAAATACTGTATTTTTACTATTTACTTGCGCAGACTGTACAGTGTCATTGCTTCGCACATTTTGCACTTGCTCTTGAACTTGTATCATAATTTCCCTCCGTTAGTATCGTTTTTGGAATTTATTGCGAATATAAATGGCAATTGAGTTCATGAATACTAGCAATATCATTAAAACGATAATCCCTGCTGCTGCAACATATTGGAACTCTTCTTGTGGACGCTTTGCCCAGTCAAAAATTTGCATCGGTAATGCTGTAAATGTACTTAATAAATTCTCAGGTAAGAATTGTAAAATAACAGGAATACCAATAACTACTAATGGCGCAGTTTCACCAATTGCACGTGATAGGGCTAAAATACTCCCTGTCAATATACCCGGAATCGCCGCGGGCAAAACAACCTTCACAATTGTTTGCCATTTAGTAGCACCCATACCATATGAGGCTTCGCGTTGCTCCTGCGGGACAGCTCGAATTGCTTCCTGTGCAGAAACGATAATAATCGGCAAAATTAATAAGCTCATCGTAAAGCCTGCTGCTAAAATGCTTTTTCCTAAGTCTAATAAGCGAACG
This sequence comes from Metasolibacillus fluoroglycofenilyticus, assembly GCF_003049645.1. Taxonomy (GTDB): domain Bacteria; phylum Bacillota; class Bacilli; order Bacillales_A; family Planococcaceae; genus Metasolibacillus; species Metasolibacillus fluoroglycofenilyticus. The sequence continues at coordinate 1,325,611 of NZ_PYWK01000001.1, read as the reverse complement.
AAAATCGTTAATCCTAATAGACCGAATACAATGGAAGGTACACCTGCTAAGTTGGAAATATTAATGCGAATGAAATCATTGAAACGATTTTTTTTCGCATATTCCTCTAAATAAATCGCTGAACTTACACCTAAAATAATGGAAACTGGTGCGACAACAGCCATTAGCCATAAAGAACCGATAAGTGCCGCTTTAATTCCCGCTTTTTCAGGTACACGTGAGGCAAAATTCGTTAGGAAGCCAAAGTTTAAATGACTTAATCCTTGTGAAAGAATTCGCGCTAATAATATTAATAAAGCTACTAAAGCAAAAGTTGTTGCGACAATAAAAATAGTTTTCCATACTTTATTCATCTTTAGTCGCATACTCATGCGCTTCATTACAGCAGTATCATTCAAATATTTCATTTTAATACTCCTCTCTGAAGCGTTTTGAAATATATTGTGCAAGCAGGTTCATAATCAGTGTGAAAATAAATAATGTGAAGCCTACTGCATAAATAGAATAATAAATTGTTGTACCATAGCCAGCATCACCTGTTGATACTTGTACGATATATGCTGTCATTGTTTGAATTGAATCTGTTACCGCAAAATCAAATTTAGGTGTTGACCCACCTGCCAGCGATACAATCATCGTTTCACCGATAGCACGTGAAATCGCTAAAACGATAGAGGCAATAATCCCCGATAATGCGGCTGGTAAGACTACCTTAATCGCTACCTCAAATTTTGTTGCACCAAGTCCAAGTGCACCTTCACGAATAGAGTTCGGTACAGAGCTCATCGCATCCTCTGACAGTGATGCAATCATCGGCAAAACCATAATCCCTACAACAATCCCCGGGCTAAGCGCATTGAATATTTTCAGCGATGGTATCAATTGCTGTAAAAGCGGTGTGACAAATGTCAATGCAAAGAATCCATAGACAATTGTTGGAACACCAGCAAGTACTTCTAAAATTGGCTTAATAATACGGCGCGTTTTATCAGATGCATATTCACTTAAATAAATCGCCGCACCAAGACCAAATGGTACTGCTACTAATACAGCGATGCCAGTAACCTTTAATGTCCCAAAAACAAGTGGTAATATGCCATATAAAGGCTCTTTCCCTGAGAATGGAAGCCATTCTGTACCGAATAAATAATCAGTTATTGATACTCTCTGAAAAAACTCAAACGTTTCAAAAATAAGTGTAAAAACAATACCAAAAGTCGTTAGTACAGATAATGCTGCCGCTACTAAAAGCAATATAGGCATTGTTTTTTCTACTAGTTTTTTACCCTTTCTTTCACGGGATTTTGCAATCATTTGTTGTACGGATTGCTCACTTGCTTTTCCGGTCATTTGTCGATAAACTCCTTTCCGTTTAAGGAAAGAATGTGTGCTTTACGCACACATTCTTAAATGTTGCTTGATGCATTATTTTTTTAATGCTTCTAAAGCAGCTAAGCCTTTTGTATACTCTTCAGCCGGTAAGCGTACATAGCCTGTTTCTTCAGCCATATCGCCAGCATTTTCTAATGTAAAGCGTAAGAAATCATAAGCTGCTTCGTTAGTTGCCATTGCTTCATTTTTCACATAAACAAATAATGGACGAGATAATGGTGAATATTCACCTGATTCAATTGTGTCGCTGTTTGGCTCTACACCATTTACAGAAACAGCGTGTAATTTACCTTCATTCGCAATATAGTATGAGTAACCAAAGAATGCGATGGCATTTTTATCTGCAATAACACCTTGTACTAATACGTTGTCATCTTCAGATAAAGTAGCTGATTTCACTAAATCTTCACCGTCTAAAATTACTTCATCAAAATAATCGTAAGTACCTGAATCTGTTCCTGGTGCGTAGAAGACTACCTCTTCAGCTGGCCAAGATGGGTCAATATCAGACCATTTTTTCGTTGTACCGTCTTCAATCCATAATTGCTTTAGTTGGTCAACTGTTAAGTCTTTCGCCCATGTGTTTTCAGGGTGAATAACAACAGATAATCCGTCATATGCTACAGCAAGCTCTGTATATTCAATACCTGCTTCTGCTAATTTCTCTACTTCTGTATCTTTAATCGGACGAGAAGCATTCGAGAAGTCTGTCTCTCCATTAATGAATTTTTCAAAACCTCCACCAGTACCAGAAACCCCTACAGATACTTGAACTTTCCCTTGTACTGCAGCGTACTCCTCAACAAGTGCCTCAGTAATCGGTGCAACTGTTGATGAACCATCACCAACAACCGTTCCTGTTAATTGTGCGTCACCAGCTTCTGCGTTTTGTGCTCCACCAGTTTCTACATTTTCTGCATTATCAGTGTTTGGTGTTGATTCAGAATCATCTCCGCCACATGCTGCTAATAATAATGCTGCACTTAATACTGCTGCCTTGCCTGCGTACTTCCATTTACTCATTTGTCTAGTCCTCCAATAACTTTCGTAGTCAGTTGTTGTTACATTCATTACTATAAAGACTTTTTGTTGAGTGAATTTAAATACAATGTTAAGGCTGTGTAAAGTAGTGTAGAGGTTTTGTAAATAGAAAAAGACTCCTCTATACAAAATATCTTGTATAGTAGAGCCCTTCGCTTGTTATAGCAACCTTATAGTCAATTACGCTGAAATGTAATTGCGTTCAGCGGGTGTCTGAACACCCGTTGAAAGAAGTTAGATTTCTATAATTATTTGAAAATAGATAATCAATCATCATCTAAAAGAACTGATTTCATTTTATTTATATACACTAGTAAATGAAGTCTATAATTGTCTTTTATTTAATGTAAAAGTTTCCTCAAGAAAGATGAGAACAACGTCCTTACTATTATAGAAGCTTTTTCACCAAGTTAAAATGCCTCCTATAATACTTTTTTCACTTCTTTAATATGTGTTAATAAGACATCTCGCGTTTCTATCTTCTCTGGCTGTTTTTTAGTTTTTGGCTGTGTAATATCTAGCTTAATTGTGTTAGCGTCTTTCGGGTTACTGTAGCCATTAAATGAAGCATTATAAATAACTTCGCCTGTTTTAAGTGTAACAGTTGCTTTTTTTGCATCAATTAAATTTTTCAAAAATGGATATGTTGTTAAATTGCGTTTACGTGCAGCAACAGCTAAACGTGGCTCTAAAAATAAAAAGAGCCCTTCTAATACAACAACATAAGCAACTGTCGTACCAATTAATATAGCAGGTCCTACATTTAAGCGTGCCATCATAAATGCATTGCTTATCGCCCCTAAAAACACAATAATGTGATATAAAATTTTTCGCATAGTAAAATCCTTTCTTCTTTTAATTAAGCAGTTTATATCCGATTTTCGGCAATGTTTAATATAGAAAATAGCTATTTAAAATACTCTGTTATGTACTGATTAATTAACTATGGGGCCACCCAAAAAGGATTTTCTTTTTTGAGTAGCCCCTTATGCTATTATAACGCTATTCTGTTGCTGTTTTCTGCTCCTCATCTTCATCAAGACGCTCTTCAGAAAATGGCGCAAGAATTTTTTGTGTTGCTGAGCTTTCTTTTATTCCATTTTGCTCATATTTTTTTTGTAGTTCAAAGTAGTAATCTGCGATTTCACGTGCGATTTCATTATTTTGCGTTAAATACACACTGAAATCTGTCGTTACCCACGGAATGACAACCGCATATGCGATTTGTGGGTTATCGTATGGCGCAAAGCCAACATGTGTTAAAGTCGTTGTATTCGTCCCAAATTTATCACGCTGCGGTCCATAATATACTACCTCTGCCGTACCAGTTTTACCTGCTGCCGTATATGGCGCATCATGGAATGATCTATATGCAGTCCCTTGGGAACCAACATAAACTTGTCGCAAACCTTTTTTCACTTGCTCGATTTCAGCATCTGTATTCGAAATACGGTTTAAAATTGTTGGCTCTACTTCCTGAACGAGTGCGCCTAATGTTTCCCCGTCTGTAGAAGGTTTACGAATCTCCTTTAACATACGAGGCTGTACGCGGTAGCCACCATTGGCAACTGTCGAAATATATTGTGCTAACTGCAATGGTGTATACGTATCAAATTGTCCGATAGCTAAGTCTAAAATTTTACCCGGCGTATCCATTATCCCTTGATAACCAGCAAATTCTCCCGGTAAATCGATGCCAGTTGGCACACCTAAACCGAATTGCGAGTAGCCATTGCGCATTCTTTGTAATGTATCATCACGCAAGTTAAGTCCCATATTATACGTATAGCTTTTTCCACCAATTGCCATTGCAATTTTAAACATATACGAGTTCGATGAGCGCTCTAATGCTTTAAGCTCATTCATTGCAATACGGCTGCCACGGTTAAAAATGGAGCTTTTTGGGTCTGTGTTTAATAGCTTAATCGGTTCATCTATCATTGTCGTATTTAAGCTCAACACATTTTCTGAATAGCCGGTTAATACAGTTGCAGCCTTTATGCTGGAGCCTGCCTCGTAGGCAGTTGTAAATGCACCGTATGAATAATCAATAATGTAGCTTTCACCTGTTTCAGGGTCCTTTTCGATTTTTTTACCTACAACGGATAAAAGCTCTCCCGTATTCGGGTCCATCATTACAAAAAATGCACGGTCTAATAGACTTGAAGAGCCTAGCGACTTTAACTCAAGCAGTTTTTCCTCAACAATGCGCTCCGCCTCTGCCTGTAGTTCCATATCAAGCGTTGTAATTAAGTCTTTTCCCGGCTCACCAGCATATGTCGTTTGAATTTCAACAACTTGCCCTTTTTTATTCGTCATATTTTTAACGACGGATTTTTCACCCTGCAATATTTCCTCATATTGCGCTTCAAAATAACTTTCACCAACGCGATCATTGCGTGAATAATCACGAGCTAAATAAAAATCAAGCTTATTTTTGGGTATCCCTTTGCTCGGTACAGTTGTTCGACCTAAAAGTGCAAGCGGCGATAACCTAACACGCTTCCAATCTGTCGTTGTATTGACGCCTGGTAAATCAGCTAAACGCTCCGAAACACGAGCAAATTCATCGTCTGTTACGCCTTCACTTTTAATAATTTGCGGTGATAAATTGTAGCCTGATGCCATTTCTCTATAAATAGCAAGCACCTCTAAATCAAAATCTGTCAGCTGTGCTAATTCTTCATCAGTGATACGCTCACGAATACGGCGATCCATTTCTGCATTCACCTGCTTCTCATCAAGCGTTTCATCAGAAGCACGATACGCATCCATTTCTTCCTTTGTTACTTTGGCTAACGCATCTTCATTTTTTAGTAAAATCCAAAAATCCTGCTTATCACGGTAAGTAACACGATTTGTCGGCTGTTCTATTAATTTTGCTAGTTCAATCGCTACCTCAAGCATATCTTTTTGCTTTGTCGTTTGCATTTTTGTATATGTAATCGCATTTTCTGGCTGATTATCTACTAAAATTCGACCGTAACGATCGTAAATGCGTCCACGTGGTACACTCGTATTTACTCGCACTTCCTCTTTGCGTTCAAGTTCCATCACATATTCCTCGCCCTTAACAATTTGCAAATAACCTAATCGAAAAATAAGTGCTGAGAACAGAATAAAAATTGAAAAGAAAAGGACATTCATTCGAAATGTAAGATTAGCTCGTTGCTTTGCTTTAGGATTTTGATTATTTTTTGTCTTTTGTACTTTTCGCATCTGAAATGCCTCCCCTCCTTTACTCCATAAGATTTAGTATACCATCTGTATACGCTAGAAAAAAGAGAATTACCGCTATTTTGTGACGCTAACAATAAGAAAAAGTTGCAACTCATTCCTTTTCGCATTAGATGTTAGCTAGACGACAAAGAAGCTGCCTGAAAAGTAATAACTTTTCAGGCAGCTTCATCAAGTTCTATTTCGCATTTTCATCGGTTTGATGAATACCGAATATATTGCCTTCTGTATCCTTGTAATATCCTTGCCATGCCATACCCGGAAGCGCATGCTTCGCCTTCGCTACTTTACCGCCATTTGCTAAGATTTTGGATTCAGTTGCATCATAATCCGCTACAACCATTGTGCTTATATAACCATTTGCTGGTTGATTCTCTTCTGGCTCTGCGCCTTGACGCTGCATTAATGCGCCGTTAATGCCGGGTTCTTCCTCACTTCCAGTCACTGCACCAAAATAGGGCATCCCTGCATAATCGCTCCAGTCTTGAAACGTCCAGCCAAACACTTCCCCATAAAATGATTTTGCTCTTTCCATCTCGCTAACATGAATTTCAAAATGAATTAATCTCCCCATACTCCATCCCCTTTCCCTGTCAGTTTTTTCTTACTATACATGTTGATTGATTAATTGTAAACATTTATAGAGACAACAAGCGGTATAATGATAGAAGCATTGGAGATGGAGTGATTTCAAATTGAATAAAAACAACTTTGTAAATGTAGTAGGTTACCAATTAGAAAAAGTACATACAGGCGTGATTAAATGGATAATGGATTCCCAAAATAATTCTGTTTCACTCGATAATAAATACGCTGTCTTAAAAAAATTATTTGCATTTTGCGGCAAATCAATAACATTTAATAAACAGGATATCGAATCTATTATTTGCACACCTGAATTTTCTTTTGGGCGCAAAAGAAAAATTGATTTGGTCATCAAAGTGAATTTATTTTCTGGTCAATTGAAATACATTGTTATCGAAATGAAAGTCGATTCAATTCCTTATGATAAACAACTTGATGGCACATTCCAAGATTTTGTGAGCACAATTAATAGCGATAAGGACACATGTTTTATGTTATTTCTTTTCGGGTCTTCACAAGTATGCACAGTACCAACAAATAAGAATTTTTCCGTTTGCCGAATTAAGGAGATTATTCACTTTTTCAATCATTTGCAAATACAAAATACAATATATTTCGATTGGATTGAATCTCTAATTGAAGAAAAAGCACGATTAGAAAAAGTAAGTGAATTCCTACTTGCAACAGATAATCTTTGGGATACAAATTATTGGTTAGAAAATGGATATAGAATCTGGTTCTCGCTATTTTATTATCTTTATAATCAACTCAAGATGGAGTCGAATATGCCTGAGGAATGGGAGATTTACAGTGGTAGTAATAACCCTGTAATGAATTGGACGCCCGGTTGGAAATCGATTGTCTATAACGATAAGCCACTTTCACTTTATTGGGAATTCAATTATGAAGAACTCGTACTAAAAGTAAAAGTCGATAATACAAACCCAATACAGAGAGAAGCTTTAGCTGATTTTAGAACGAAGATAGCAACAATTTGCGAAAATTCTCCTATTAAAACGGGGAAGAAAACAAAAAATACATACGGCATATACAATTCTCTCTATAAGTGGCATTTTAACTTCAAAGAGCAAACATTTCATGAAATCATGTCAAATACCGAAGATATTTTAAAGAAAATACACCCGCAATTACATTCTCTATAATTTTTTCATACTGTTTGTGGTTTTAAAGGCATGTAAACCTTGCCATACCGATATGTTAGGGAAAATAAAAGAGAATCAGGGAAACATACGAATTGTATGTTTCTGATTCTCTTTTGATTTTTAATTCCATTTATCTTCCTACGCTAGTACCAACTCTTTTACAGAGGGGGATTTAGTATTGAAAAGATAACGATTATTTTGCCGCTTGGAATTTAGCTTCTACGACATCCCAGTTTACTACGTTCCAGAATGCACCGATGTAGTCTGGGCGGCGGTTTTGGTAGTTTAAGTAGTATGCATGCTCCCAAACGTCTAAGCCTAAAATAGGCGTTTTGCCTTCCATTACAGGTGAATCTTGGTTTGGTGTAGATGTTACAGCAACGCCATCTCCATCAACGATTAACCAAGCCCAACCTGAGCCGAAACGAGTTGTAGCTGCTTTTGCAAACTCTTCCTTGAACGCATCGAATGAACCAAACTTTGCGTCAATTGCAGCTGCTACTTCACCAACTGGTGTATTTGAACCGCCTGGTGCGATTACTTCCCAGAATAATGTGTGGTTAGCATGTCCACCACCGTTGTTGCGTACAGCCGTTTGTTTGTCAGCTGGAAGTGCATCTAAATTTGCAATTAATTCGTTTACATCTTTACCTGCAAATTCAGTACCCTCTAATGCAGCGTTTACATTCGTAATGTACGTTTGATGATGCTTTGAATGGTGGATTTCCATTGTACGCGCATCAATATGTGGTTCTAATGCATCATATGCGTAAGGTAATTTTGGTAATTCGTAAGCCATTATAAATTCCTCCTCAAGTTGAAAAATCATCCTTCATGTATAAGGTTATCAAAATTGATACAGTCCTTCAATGAAAAAAACTTAAGAACAAATATTTCGGTCTTTTGACGGAACTAAATCGCAAAAACAAAAATAATAATCATAATTGCTTGAATTGTACCTTTTGCTGCGACGGACGTTAAAAAACCTATAACTGAGCCAACACCCGTACGAACTGCCTGCTTCAATGTCGTTCTCTCAACAACTATTTCACCAATGACTGCCCCTAAAAATGGACCGATTAAAATACCTGCAAAGGGAATTACAAATGGCCCTATAAGCAATCCAATTGTGCTTCCCCACATCCCTGCTTTTGAGCCCCCAAATTTTTTAACGCCGATTAAATTGGCAATCGTATCAGCTGCAAATAATAAAGCGACAAACAGCACTTCAATTACCCAGAACCACCACGGCAAGGAGAATGTGTAAAACACGCCATAAACAATAAAGCCTGCCGCAATAAATAAAACAGATGGAATAATTGGATAAACAAGCCCAATAAAACTAATGATGAAACATGCAATTATTAATACCCATGCGATTATATCCATGAATTCAACTCCTTATCATTATTTATCCCGCATTAACGGGCAGTAAGACGCCCACTTCAAGACTTAAGTGAAAATACACAAAGGATAGTAGGAGATCAACTACCCGTAAAAGCCCGATTGAGGCCAACACGATGTTGGTCACACAAGCATTTTCGCAGGATGCGAAGATCTTAGTTTGTGTTCCTCTATCAACAATCAGTGGAGGATGAGGAAAATCTCCACTGATTGAAGTTTCACTTTATCTACGTCTATATTGATTGAATGGTTTCAAGATGGCGCTTTCTATTTTCCTGTTAAACTTTTCATGATACACTGACTGTTGGAGGAGAGTATAAAATGAAATTAAAACATTCACAGCTTTTTCTTGCAAGCTTGTACGAGCCGAAAAAGCTTGCTGCCTATAGAATTATGCCGATTGGAAAAGTGATTCAATACGTTTTTTTGCTCATTACAGCAATGACTGCTTTTTCACTAGGAAAGTTTTTTAATACCGAGGTGGAACAAATTTTCTCTTATAAAGAGATAGAGGAGTTTGCCAGTGATTTAAAGTGGCTCGTTTACATAATTTCAATTGTTTTTTTATTCGTTATGAACACGCTTATTTTATTTGCTAAAATTAGCATTTATGCTTATGCAGGAAAACTATTTTTAAAGCCGTTGAAACGGCGCGGTGAGTATCGACAAGTATGGCGCACAGCCGCCTTTGCCATTACATGGGAAGTAATTTTATCCATCGTTTTAAGCTTCTTCGTCATCCCTTCAGTTATCTCGATGTTATTATTTATTGTTGTGACGATGACAATGCTGTTAATGGCAATAACGAAATACCCGAAAATGCCTCGAGTGTAATGAGCGTTAAAGACAACGAAAACGAGATTTTTTTCAAATTCAAAAAACTGCTTGATTCACTATTTGCAACCTTTTAATAAATGATTTCCCTTTATAATGCGGCTGAAACATAAACGCCACGGGACTGTCTGAAAAGTCCCTTTTATCTTGTCAAAGCATTGAATTAAAGCTTCTCTTTTATCGAAGGTAAAAATCGTTGAAGCCCGTGTTTATCATAGCTTTAAAGGAGGCCCTCTCTATTTCTATAAGTGAATATTTTTGTGAAAGATAATCGCTACTGTCCCAAAAGCCGGCTATGCACGGCTTTTGGGACAGCCTCGCCACCACTAAAAAATACTTAAATGATAATGCTTTGATAGTTCCTCTAAAAACCTCATACCAGCTACGCTATTTCCTACAGCATCAATTGCTGGGCCAAAAATCCCGATACCAATCGTGCCCTGTAATTGTTCAATTTGCGCATCCATTGCAACACATAAAATGCCACCAGAAACACCGCTTTTTGCTGGTAAGCCAACAAATGCTGCAAATTTGCCAGATGCATTGTACATACCGCAAGTAAGCATAAGTGCTTTCGCGATTTTAGCGATTTTAGCATCAAAAATTTGCTGCTTTAATAGCGGGTGATAACCATCGTTTGCAATAACTAAGGCAATCATTGCGAGCTGCTTTACATTAATCAATAAAGCGCATTGCCTTAAATAGGCTTCTAAAGCCATTTCTACATCGCCCTGCAAATAGCCGTTTGCCTTTAAATAATAGGCAATCGCTCGGTTACGGTAGGCTGTTTCCCATTCAGAAGTAAAGACTTCTTCACTCACCTCACATCGTTCATTCGTAATTTTTTGGATAAAGCTTTGCAAATTGCTCACTTTTTCCTCTACCTGCTCACCCGGAAGCATCGATGAAATTGTAATAGCGCCCGCATTAATCATTGGATTAAAGGGTTTGCCTGGCTGATGACTTTCTAAGCGAATAATTGAATTGAAAGGATCGCCTGTTGGCTCTACATCAACATATTTTAGGACTTGTTCAATACCGTATGTTTCACAAACAAAAATAAAGCTAATGACCTTCGAAATGCTCTGTAAAGTAAAAAAATGCTCATAATCTCCTTCTTGAAATGCTCTACCATTCCCATCAATTAATGAAACCGCTAATAGCTTTGGGTCAACATTACTTAATGCTGGTATATATGTAGCAACATGCCCTTCTTTATAAAATGGCTGTGCATCATGAAGAAATTGCTGTAATTGTTGCATCTCTTATTTCCCTCCAAAAATTAATAAATGTCGATTGTCAAGAATAGAATACACCAATTAGACATGAAATAGTATCGCTACTCTATTTTTTAGGAGGTTTACTATGCGTTATATTATTTTTACAATATTATTTTTTATTATTGCGACAGTCGTCAAAATAGATTTACAGGAAGGGACACTGCCCCTTGCTTCCTTTTATGCTCAAGAAGATTGCGAGGAACAAATCGACTACGAATGGCATAATGTTATCGTTAGAGTACAGCATCGCGATACGATTTACAGCTTATTTGCAGCAACTCCTTCTGATGCTCCATCACCTGAACGCCTTGCTGAATTTTATAAGGCAAACCCACATTTACAACAGCAATCGCTTGTTCCAGGTGAGTTGATAAAATTACCAATTCGCAAACAAAAGGAAAATAAATGTCTTTAAAGCGCCCTCTTTCTGAAACACCGTAGTTAATTCTTGTCCTTGCTTATTTTCACTGCTAAAATAGTGACTGTGAGAGTATTTTTTCGAGCATTCGTTTTGTCATGCAACAACAAATCGTTGTGTTGCGTCATATTACGAAAACTTGAAGGCAGTTGCACAATCGTGCAATTGATTTTTGTAAGCCCAAAAAGGAGAGAATTTATATGAGTGAAATCGTTCACCGTTCCAATACACGCCCCGTACGCGTAGGAAACTTAACAATTGGTGGCAGCAATGAATTATTCATCCAAAGCATGTGTACAACAAAAACACATGATGTGGAGGCAACTGTAGCAGAAATTTTACGTTTAGAGGAAGCAGGCTGCCAAATCGTACGTGTTGCTGTACCAGATGAACGTGCGGCGGATGCAATCGCAGAAATTAAAAAGCGCATCCATATTCCACTTGTTGCAGATATTCATTTCGACTATAAGCTCGCATTGAAGGCAATTGAAAATGGTATAGATAAAGTACGTATTAATCCAGGTAATATCGGTCGTCGTGAAAAAGTAGAGGCGGTTGTAAATGCAGCAAAAGCAAAAAATATTCCTATTCGTATCGGTGTAAATGCTGGTTCATTGGAGCGCCATATTTTAGAAAAATACGGCTATCCTACAGCAGATGGGATGGTTGAATCTGCACTACATCATATTAAAATTTTAGAAGACTTAGATTTCCACGATATTATCGTATCGATGAAAGCATCTGACGTAAACCTTGCAATCGAGGCATATGAAAAAGCAGCAAAAGCATTCGATTACCCATTACATTTAGGTATTACAGAATCGGGTACATTATTTGCAGGTACTGTAAAATCAGCGGCTGGTCTTGGTGCTATTTTATCAAGAGGTATTGGTAACACATTGCGTATTTCCTTATCTGCTGACCCAGTAGAGGAAGTAAAAGTAGCACGTGAGCTATTAAAATCATTTGGTCTTGCTTCTAATATGGCGACACTTATTTCATGTCCAACATGTGGACGCATTGAAATTGATTTAATATCCATCGCTAATGAAGTGGAGGAATATATTTCCACGCTGAATGTTCCATTAAAGGTTGCAGTGCTTGGCTGCGCAGTAAATGGTCCGGGTGAAGCGCGTGAGGCTGATATCGGTATCGCAGGTGCCCGCGGTGAAGGCTTGCTATTTATGAAAGGCAAAACAGTCCGCAAAGTTCCTGAAGAGACGATGGTTGAGGAATTGAAAAAAGAAATCGATAAGCTTGCTGCCGAAATGGCAGAAAAACGAGCAGCGGAAGAAGCTCGTGCTTAATAAGGCGTGATGACAATGACAAAAAAAACGAGATTCGGCATTGATATTGATGGCACTGTTACTTGTCCAGCAACGTTAATTCCACATATTAATAAACAATACAATGTTCATATTACGCTTGACGATGTCGTAGAATATGATTTTTTAAGTGCATTCCCGCATCCTGTCGACAGGGATGAATTTGCCCATTGGTTTGCGACAAATGAGCCTCAGCTTTATGCAACGAGCGAGCTTGCAGACAATGCTAAATCCATTTTAAATGACTGGAAAAATCGCTACGAGCTATTTTACATTTCTGCACGTGGTGAAAACGTTCTTGATATAACAAAAAATTGGTTTCATACACATGCCATTCCGTATGACCATATCGAATTGATTGGCAGCCATGATAAGTTGTCTACAGCGAAGCAACATGGTGTCGATGTATTTTTCGAGGATAAGCATGACAATGCTGTGATGCTTGCAGAAGAATTAGACATTCCCGTTATTCTATTCGATACACCTTATAATAGGCTTGCAATCCCTAACAAAGTGATTCGTGTTAACAATTGGATTGAAGCAAACGATTGGATTCGTAGAAATTTTTAATGACCTAAAAAGCTGTCGGGGGTAAGTCCGACAGCTTTCTTTTTAGATGTCCAAAATCCCGCGCAACCACCTGTCCACAAAGCTTTCAAATGTAATGCCATATTGATTATAAATTTCGTGATAAACAAAATAAACACCGAGCCTTTCTAGTAGCTCATCATCAATGCGCATACACCCCTACCCTTTCTAAAACTAGCATACGCAATGCAAATGCATTATATGAAAAAACTAACTGGGGCTGTCCAAAAAGCCGTGCATAGCCGGCATTTTAGACAGTAGCAAGGATGTTTCACAAAATGTGGATTCATTTAAACAGAAAACGCCTCTTTTAAAAATGGGATGAACATTGGCTTTAGCAGTGTTATCCTTCAGTAAAAGTGAAGCGATGAAACATTGATTTCAATGCGGTGGCAAAACAAAATGGACTTTTCGGACAACTCCGCTTTGGTTATAGTTCTAAAGTAACAATTCGCCCGTTTAGTAGGTGGATTCGCCTGATAATTTAAAAAAAGCGCGAGAAACCGATATTATAAAAAGGATTCTCACACTTATTAGAATTTTATGCTAGCTTTTTAATTACTTCAATCATTTTTCTTCGAGTTTCATTTAATTTTTGTTCATCAATAGAGGTATCTTCGCCTTCCCTAAAGAAATCTGCAAAATTTTGTCCTTCATATCTTGGCACAACATGCATATGGAAATGTGTTAATTCATCAAAAGCGCCACCGTTTTGACATACAGTAATGCCATCTGGCTGAAACAACGTTTTGATTGTCTTTGATATAAGCTGTGTCGCTTCCATTACTGCAGCTGCCATGTTTCTATTAAGCTCATCGAAATAACATACATTTTTTTAGGCAAGATTAACACATGTCCTTCATTATAAGGGGCGCAATCTAAAATGCAACATACATGCTCGTTTTCAAATATTACATAAACGGGTGCTTTTTTGTTCGCTAAATGACAGCCTAGACAATTCACTTGCTTACCTCTGAAAACCAAGCCATCAAATCGTTCAACTCCTCCGCGGTTACTCCATGCCCATCCGCGTATGTTTTAAAGGTTATTTGTGCGCCGTATTCCTCGAAGAATTCTGCACTAGCTTTGCCCCATGCAAGTGGGTAAACATAATCATACTCCCCATGCGCAATAAACATTTTGACATTGCCTAATGGTAGTTTGCAATATTCCTCTACTACAAATTGAGGGACAAAGCCGCTTAAAACTACAGCCCCGTGAAGCGTATTGCCCATTATAACAGTTAAAGCCTGAACAAGTGCTGCGCCTTGGTTGAAGCCCATGACATATAGCGCTTCCTTTTTCAATGAAAACTCTACGACTGCTTCTTCAATAAATTGTTTTGTGAATTGTACAACTTGGTCAAAGACATCCTGATTCGGTAGACCTTCCTCTTCAAATGTATAAAAGGCGTAGCCTGGCGGATGCGTAATCGGACCGCGCAAGCTAAAAATATGACAGTCAAACGGCATATTTCCAACAAGTTGTAATAAATCTTGCTCATTGCTACCTAAGCCGTGCAATAAAAAGATAGCAGGCTTTTCGCCCGTTTCCTTTGGTGCTATATGTGTAAATATATATGGTGATTTCATCGCTACTTCCTCCTATTCTGTTAATTCCATGCGATTGACAAACTGATCAGCATAATAGGCTACATAGCCCTCAATAATTTTTAATGTTTCCTCAAAATCTCCCTCTAACACTACGTTTGCCTGTGGCTGTATTGTTAAATAGGTTAAAAAATCATAGCGCAGCGAGTGCTCTACTGATGCATACGCATAATCATAGATAACTGCTTCCTTTGTGACATTTAAGGCCTTATATTGGCTATGGAATAATTTTGTATAATCCTCCATTTTTTCAGAAACAAATTGGCGGATGCGCATCTGCT
The DNA here is from genome assembly GCF_003049645.1 of Metasolibacillus fluoroglycofenilyticus. Lineage (GTDB taxonomy): Bacteria > Bacillota > Bacilli > Bacillales_A > Planococcaceae > Metasolibacillus > Metasolibacillus fluoroglycofenilyticus. Next base: position 1,310,453 of record NZ_PYWK01000001.1, on the reverse strand, counting down.
GTGCGAGCGATTCGCTTTCAATATAGGACACTGCTGGCACTTGTCCTTGTCCATATGTAGCGCGTAAAATTTTTATCCATGCCGCTTTATTTTCAACAAAGTACGTAATATTTAACATTAAACGGTCAAAAAAGTCTTGCTCATTTGCCGCGGACTCTTTTTTAGTAGCAATATTTTGTTTAATTGTTTTTTCGAATTGTGCTACATCTGCTTTTTGTGTTAGCAGAAACATTAATTCTTCAATATAATGGTTTACTTCTTGCTGTGTTCGCAAACTCTACACTCCCTTTTACGTTAAAAAATATATTGTCTCATATTTTCAAGTGTATTTTCAATCGCACCTTTTAATGATTTTTGCTCATGACGGCAACATGCTAATGCCTCTTCCAATGCAATAAGTGCTTGCTCTAAAAACGCATCATGTTGCAAGCTTTTATATAGCTCTACTAAAATAAGTGCCCGATTCCAATGCCAGCGAGCATTTTGTTCATCTAGGTCAATCGCTCGCTCCAAATAGCCTAATATCTCAAACGGTGTGTAATCTAAGCGCTGCATTGTTTGCGCTGCTAAACCATAATAAACAGCTTTATTTGGATTATATTTAACAGCCTGTAAAAAGCAATGAACACTTTCCTCATAATGATGTGCAAATAAAAAAAGCTGTGCTTGTGTAAAAAAGGATTGCGCTCGCTCTTGGTCTGTTCCAGTACGCGCGCGTTCTTCAAGTTGACGTGTTCTTGCTACAAACTGCTCTTCCTCAGTAATTTCGCGAATAGCTAATACTTCGTCCTGCTCGACATATGTCTCATCTGCCCTCTCGATTGCTTGCTCTTCACGCATTGTATAGCGAGGAATATTTGCTAATTGATAACGTTCATACAATGCAATCACCTGCTGTGCAAATGGTGAATCTTGCTGCAACTGCGCCTTTTGAAAGCAGGCATGTAATTGTCCATTATAAAATAATTGCTCCAGTTTCAATACTTTTCACTCCCTATCTTTTTAGTATACATGATTCAAGCAAAAATTTTTTAATAAAATTATTAATCCCTACTTGACTAATACACTTTATAGGAATAGAATACAATATGCTAAGTAAATATAACTAGGAGGTTATTATTAATGAATTTCTTTGTACTGATAAATATTATCGCATTACTTGTGTTAATCGGTATTTTATATGCTTTAAAGAAAAAGAATATTAAATTTTCAACACGTGTCTTTATCGCATTAGGTTTAGGTATTTTGCTTGGGGCAGTGTTACAGTTTATTTATGGCTCCAGTGCTGAGGAAGTAGTAAATACAGTTCCTTGGTATAATATTATCGGAACAGGCTATGTCAAATTATTGCAAATGATTGCTATGCCACTTATTTTTATTTCTATTTTGGTGGCATTCACAAAAATGAAGGTTGGTAAAAACTTCGGGAAAATGGCTGCCCTCATTTTAGCTATTTTAATTGGAACAACAGCAATTTCAGCAGCAGTTGGTATTACAACAACAGCCGTTTTTAATCTAGATGCAACACAAATATTACAAGGTGATGCAGAAGTTGCACGTGGTGAATCACTTGTAGAACGCTCTGAATCTTTAGCTGCGGCATCGCTACCACAGCAAATTGTGGAATTATTCCCAGCCAATCCATTCGCTGATTTAACAGGGTCTCGTTCAACTTCAACAATTGCTGTCGTTATTTTCTCTGCATTTTTAGGCTTTGCTTATTTATCAGTGTCACGTAGAGATCAGGAAACTGCAGCAACAATAAAAAAAGGTATTGACGCTATTTATGCCCTTATTATGGGGGTTGTGCGCATTGTACTTCGCTTAACGCCATATGGTATTTTAGCAATTATGGCACGCACTGTTGCTACAAGTGATTTTGGGGCAATTTTCAATTTAGGTAAATTCGTTATTGCCTCATACGTTGCATTAATTATTGTGTTTATCATTCATTTGTTGATTATTACATTAACAGGTTTAAACCCATTCACATATGTGAAAAAAGCAGCGGAAACGCTATTATTCGCTTTTACATCTCGTACGAGCGCAGGTGCTTTGCCATTAAATATTCAAACACAAACAGGCCGCTTAGGGGTTCCAGAAGGAATTGCAAATTTCTCCGCTTCTTTCGGTCTATCTATCGGACAAAACGGTTGTGCTGGTGTGTACCCTGCTATGCTAGCTATTATGATTGCACCGACTGTCGGTATTAATCCGCTCAGTCCAGTCTTTATTGCAACAGTTATTATCGTTGTAGCAATTAGTTCATTCGGTGTTGCAGGCGTTGGTGGTGGAGCAACATTTGCCGCTATTTTAGTACTATCTGCACTTGATTTACCAATTGCCCTTGCAGGTGTTTTAATTTCTGTTGAACCACTAATTGATATGGGGCGTACAGCATTAAACGTAAGTGGTTCGATGACAGCAGGTGTAGCTACAGCTCGTGTAACAGGAGAACTTGATAAAGAAGTCTATGATACACCTTCAGCTACTAAACAGCTAATCGATGCATAATAAAAGCGTCCAAAATAGCCGTGCAGTTGTCGGCGGTGCTTCTCCAAAGCGCTCGCTCGATAAAATAACAAAGGTTTCTATGAAAATAGGAAAATATTAAGTATAACAAATTTCCTTCGTATAAAATGAAGAAGTAAAAATTGAATTTTTATTGTAGACGAAAAAATGGGAGCGTCTAATAAGTCTGCAACTATGCGACTCATTAGACAGCCCCATTTTTGTTTTAATGAAGCTTCTGGAAAGTAAGTTTTTCATTTCTTCTCTTACGCTTAGAAGAAACATTACTAAATCATCCATTTTCAAAGAATCCCCTCACTATTCTACCAAGTGAGCATTTTGACAAAATCCCATCAAAAGCGTTCAAAAGGACGACTAACACACGGTCTTTTGAACGCTAAACTGCAACTCTTGTACTAAATTCAGGTAAATATATTGCATAAAAAATTGGAAACGATACAATAGTGGTAAAGATTAGTAAGCCGAGTGAGGTGAGCAAGGATGTTTGAGACAGTTACAGCTGAAAAAAGTTTATTATTTCTAGAAGATGATTTATTAGTAAATGAGTTTAAAGCGTTAGCAAGAAAATTACCGCAATATCATTCAATTCCACAAGCGGGAACCATTAGCTCAAACGATGTTTGGGTTGCTGCATTTAATATTTGGCTACTCTTGCAACCAGATGAATATCTCATTTTGGAATCAGTAGAAAAAACACTCTATTATTCAAGCAATTTTATCATTTTAGATGAATTAAAAAATGATCATTATTTCAAATTTATTAAAACACATCCTGATATAGCTACCGAGTTACTATTCATTACAGCACTTTATCTTGCAGAAGCTTTAAGCCAATGGCTAGCAGAAGTATTATTAGTAGAAAACCGCGAGGATATTATTATTCGCAATAGACGTCGCTCCTATTTTGAGGCACACAAAGGCAGCGACGAAGAGGTACGTCAATTCGTGGAAGATCAAGCAGCCATCGTCAAAATCATCATGCCGATTTTGACGAAAGAAAACACGCTAGAGCGCCTTATTAAAAATAGCTACGATGAGGCTTCAACGCACTTCCATAAAAAAAATATTGTGGTGGAAAATTAAACTATATATGTCAATGGAACTACATGGAATCAATTATGATTTATGTAGTTTTTTTAACGTCTCTCAGCAATATTTTTTGTACCGAAAGCGTAGCGACAGGTACACAGGTATGAGACCAATTTCAGCGGGTGTCCAAACACTCGCTGAAATTTAAGCCTCCGGCGGATGTCAGGGACTTTGAATTGTGCAAGCACCGTTCAAAATCCCAACGCAATTACGCCAAGGCGTAATTGATTAAAGTTTTAATATGTATAAGAAAAAATTACTAGTCAGATGCATGCTTTTTCATTACACTAAACTATAACGAGCATTATTTTTATAGGCTACAAAGAGGAGGCTATATATGATAAACAAACAAATTGAACAAGTGACAGACCAACATGTTGTAAAATCTTTAGAAAAAAATCTAGCAATTGTCCGCTTTAATCTAAATCATGATGTTGAATATGTAAATGAGCAGTTTGCTGCGATGCTCGGCTACAAAGCAGCACAATTAATCGGGGTAAATCATAGCCAATTTTGCTTCCCTGAATTTTCTGAAAGCCCTTCATATAAAGAATTTTGGAGACATATAGAACAAGGGAACTCTTATAAAGACAAAGTTATACGAAAACATGTTTCTGGAGAAAAAATATGGCTAGAAGTAACTTATATGCCTATTTTCTCTGATAATGGTCGTCAAGTGATTGGTGTTAGTAAAATCGCTTTAAACATTACAGAAAGAATGGAAAATGTGAATTCTTTAGCAAATCAACTAAAAGATATGTCGGAAACATTAAATGAAAAATCCCAAATCGGCCATAATGATAGCATCACTTTGCTGAGCAACATTGAGCATATCGAGGAAGAGTCAACAATAAATCAACAAAATTTGCAAGCTTTACAGCGAGAAGCGGAGTCCATTACCAATGTCGTCAAAACCATTCGCGATATTGCTGCACAAACAAATTTACTTGCGCTAAATGCGGCAATTGAGGCCGCTCGTGCAGGTGAGCATGGCAAAGGATTCAATGTTGTCGCTCAGGAAGTACGCAATCTATCAACAAAGGTTTCACAGTCGATTGGCGAAGTAAAGGATAATGTTGACCGTATTATTGATAGAATAAATTCCGTCACGACTAGTATTGATGCTATAACAAAAAGTGTGCAGGGCAGCACAGAGCAAATTGAAAAAACAGTAAATCACTTTCAATATATTGCCCAAACTGCTGAATCATTGGAAAAAAACACAAATGAATTTATTGAGAGAATTTAAAGGGGTTGTACGCTAATGCTTCAACTTTATATGAATAACGAGCATTTTTTAGCTGGAATAACACTGAAGAACGATAGCATGGAATCCAATAATATGGCATTTTACACATCTGAAAGCCCACTGACTGTTCTTCAAAATCGCCAGCAACTTGCTAACGAAATTGGCTATTTACTAAAAGATTTTGTTTGCCCAGAACAAACACATAGTGCAAACTTCCAAAAGATAACGAAATCCCAAAAAGGTAACGGCGCAGAAAATCAAGCATCTGCCATCCCGCAAACGGATGCCCTGTATACGTATGAGCAAGGAGTTGTACTCGCGATTTTTACAGCAGATTGCGTGCCTGTTATCATAACGAATGCCACAACAGGTTTATGTGCCGTAATTCATAGTGGCTGGCAAGGAACTGTGAAAGAAATTACAGCAAAATTGCTACAAAAATTAATGGAGGAAGGAAACAACCCTACTGATTTTCACGTGCAAATTGGCATGGCGTTAAGCCAGCAACGCTTTGAAGTAGATGCAGATGTATATAAGCAGTTTCAAGCGCTTGGCTATGCTGATGATTTTATGTACTTTCATAAGCCAACAAAAAAATATCATATCGACAATCAATTCACTGTACGACAGCAATGTCTACTAGCTGGTGTGCCAACAGAAAATATACAGCTCGACCGAACATGTACATACGACGCAGCACATGGCTTCTCCTACCGCCAACAAAAAACTTGTGGTAGACATATGATTTTTGTTGTACGTAAATAAAATAGAAAAGCCGCCTGAAATCAAAATTCCGATTTTAGGCGGTTTTTTTAAAGAAATTTTCAAAACTGTAATCAAGATAACATACATTGACATACAATACACTATACTGTACTATACACAGTATATAAGGAGTGGATTATATGAGCTCGTTAATTGATTCTTTCACAATAGAATTGAGACGCGGCACGTTGACTTTAGCCGTCTTAAGCCAATTACAAACACCTCAGTATGGCTATTCACTTGTTCAGCGCTTAGAACAAGCAGGCGTTAGTATTGAACAAAACACGCTATATCCCCTGCTAAGACGTTTAGAAAAGCAAGAACTTGTCACAAGTAGTTGGGATACAACTGAAAGCAGACCACGTAAATATTACGTAATTAGCAATTATGGCAATGAGATTTTTGAGCAGCTAAAAACAGAATGGCTAACTTTAGCAAGTGAATTAAATACTTTGTTACAAGGAGATGATAAATAATGAAGTTAATTGAAGCGTATGTGTATGAGGTAACACGTAGATTACCTAAAAAAAGCCGAAATGATATTGCACTTGAGCTGACATCAACAATTGAAGATATGCTACCAGACAATTACAGTGCAGACGATATTAAGCTTGCTTTAGAAAAGCTTGGTAGCCCTGCTCATCTTGCTGCAAATTATCGTGATGAAGCGCGTTATTTAATTGGACCTTCGCTGTATGATTCATACGTCGATACAATTAAATTGATATTGCCATGGGCACTATTAATAACGCTTATTGTGCAAGTCGTCCAAAATATTTTATTACTTAATGAAGTACAATCTATTCTAGCAATTTTAATTAAATTTGTGAGTTTTAGTATTGTAGATTTAATCATGGTGGCATTGCATGTGTTGTTTTGGATAACAATTACTTTTGTTATTTTAGAGCGTAGCGGTGTTAGAAATTTAACGGTGAATGAAGAATGGACAGTAGAGGAGTTAGACAAAGTACAAATAATTCCTGATAAAAAAGGAATTTCTATCGGTGAAATATTATTTGAATTTGGCTGGTTTATTATTTTTACGATTTGTTATTTCACAGCAGGGCATTTTATCGGTATACACCAAACTACTGACAGTGGTAATTTGCTGTTCGTTATGCCTATTTTCCAGCAACAAACTTTGTTGGCATTCGCCCCCTTTTTCCTACTAGCTATTGCATTGGAAATTGTGCTACTTTTATACAAACTGAAGCATCGGGTATGGACAATGAATATGGCCATAGCAAATCTTATAATTAAATTAATTAGTGTTGTCATTTTTATTATTATCATTCGCAACACAAATTTAATAAATGCTGAGCTTGCTCCTTATTTAGCTAATTTAATGAATATCGCTACTATAAAAATCGAGCAAAGTCTAAGCTACATCGTTATTTTGACAATAATTACAATTATCATTACAACTTGTATTGATATTTATAAAGGCTTTCATAAAGCAAAAATATAACTTACATCATTCTCCCAAGTGGTTCATCTTCTACTACGATATTGGCAAGTTCATACACCGAAATTGGGAACATTGGTAAGCCATAATAATACGGTGCTAAATCGTATAATTGGAAGAAAATAACGAGTGTTTTATCTGCAATATAGAAAAATTGATTTGGTGAAATGGTCGTAAATGGCTCAATTACTGGGATATTGCGCTCTTTTATTTGCTCCTTAATATGCCGAGATATGACGTTGACATAATCGCTATTTGGTTTAAATAAATCTTTCAACTGACATAGCTCTCCTTTTTTCAAGTCAAATGTCAGCGGTTGAACAACCGTCATCCCGTGTGCGGCATGATAAAAATAAACATAGTTCGATAGCGTTAAGCTGAGCACATCGCGCTGATTATTTTTCAGCTCATATGTGCCTAGCATTTGCTCGATTGTAGAAGGCATACTACCTGCTTGTTTATTTATTAATTGCTGCGTTTCATGGACGATTGTTTGATTAATAAAAAATTGTAATGAAGGATTATGCATTTGTATTGCTTGAGGATAGTAAATAATTTGCTGTGGCGTATTTTGGACAGTATGCGTTTGCGTTGTCACTGGAAATGTAAAAGACAAAAAAACCAACTCTTTTCTCATTTTTGACATTGTATGCTAGTCAAAAGTCTTTTATCCATGAGGGACGTCCGAAAAACGTGCGGAGCACTGCTTCTCGGACGTTTTATTAAACTTAAAAAAGTACAGTAGCTCGTTTCAAAAGAGTGTAAACAGTAAATCTAACATCTTCACCCTTCCGTTTATAATGAATAAGTAAAATTATATTTTCATCGTACTAAATATAATTCATTCGTTTTAGAAAGCCTCGATTTTTTCTAAACGATAAATCGGCGCCGATATCGCTTGATATAACTGCTCAATATTAGTTTCTTCGACAGCAACAAGAATAGCTGTTGCGGGACCAGCGGAGCTCTTCATATCTACAGTGCAGTCAAATCGTTGCCCTGTAAACGCAGAGATTTCCACACCGATTCCTTTAGAGCCACAGGGCCATAATGCTTTAATAACATCTGCCTGTAACAGTGTATAAAGCTCGCATAAATTTGCCACATCTTGTCTATGCTCCATTACTTGCTGCCCTACTAAAGGTCGCCCAATTACAAAGTAGTGGCAATTTACAATTGTTGGTGTAAATTTCCTTTTTCCAATCATCGTTAAGCTTAAGCCTGATTGCAACGCAGAAAAATTGGATTCTGTTGAGCCTACAATTGGTGGTAAGTCTTTTCCGATTTCTTCAAATTGTCGCTGACAGCCCCTCACATAGTCAGCCCAAGCAGTTTCTCCTGTAAAGTTCGCTATTACTAAATGACTTGGCTCGGCTCCAGCGCACCATTGCTCTAAAAGTGCCACTCGCGTTGCAAAATAAGCGACAATTTCATTCGGCACTTGAACATAGTCAGCATCTTTTTCACCGATACACCCTGAATTGTCTATTGTTAAAATGGTTGTGGAATCAAGCAGGATAGCGTTTCGCATTGCTTACCCCTCCCATTTCACCATTTTTTTCACACGTTGGAGTACAGGAGCACAGGCAATAGCCACTCCAATATTAATGACTGTAGCAAGCAATAAACCCGGCAATGCACCGATGTAAAAGGCTGGTGAAATTAAAAAATAAAATGGTAATGCAGCTATAAAACCATTTGCGACAAGCATCCAAGCCCATTTCGTTTTAGCAAAGCCCGCTTTATGTAAACGTGCAAAAATCCAAATAATCGTGAACATTTCAAATGCAATAATGGCATGAAATGAGCCGAACGGCATTCCTGAGCTTAGCGCTGTTGCCAGATGTCCTAAAGCACCCACAAAGCCTGCATAAATAGGCGGCAGCACAAAGGCGGCTAATAATGCTGGAGCCGAATCAAGCGCGGCTGACGCGATAAAAACAGGTATTTTAACAAGCCCTCCTATTGCGCATAAGGCTGCTAATAATGCCGTTAAAACGATAAAACGTAAATTTTCTCTCGTCATAGTCCCTTCTCCTTTACTATTTGCGGAATACCGTACCAAATGCGTGTCACTTGCTCGCTATATGCAAACATCGCTTGATACAATCTACCACAAGTATCTCGTAGAAATCGCTGCTCTCTCTCTAGTGGGACAATGCCTCTTCCCATATCTGTACAAATACATACTACTGTTGCCTGAGCATCTAGCTGTCGCAATTTGTCCATTAATATAGCTACAATTTCATCCTCTGTTAAATGGGCAAGCCGCTTGACCATTTCTTCAAAGCGTCCTAGGATTACAACATCTTGCTGCCTAAAAGCAGTCGGCTCTGGTAAATGTCCCTCAAAAATATGCTGCTGTTTATAATGCTGCCTTACATACTGTCGTTTACCATTATAGGCACCTCCGATATAGACGTGCATCGCTCTCCCTCCTTCCATGCAGAAAAATGCGACCAATAGCAGCTATATAGTAGATGATGCTCTGCATGTAGGCCTTCAAATGGCTGCTGTGAAAACTGTGCCAACAATAAACGAATCACCCCTCCATGTACAACGAAGGTATACTGACCTGGCCCTGTAATAATTTGTTGTACAGCATGCCCTACTCGTTCTTTAAACGCTTGAAAGCTTTCACCAGATGGCGGTGTTACTTGCGCAGGATTTGCTAACCATTTTCTATAGTGTGGGTCGTCTTTTAATTGCTCATATGTTTTCATTTCAAACTGCCCAAAGTCAAGCTCACGTAAATCCGCGCTCGCCTCATAAGGTACTTGCGGAAAATAGCAGGCTGCCGTCTGCTGACAGCGTTTTAAGTCACTTCCATAAACAATGGTAGGCTGTACGGCAATGTGCACCGGCTGCAATGGCAAAATTGGTTCATCCGTATGCCCAATATATTTTCGTTCAGTATTCGCCTGCGTTTTACCGTGACGAATTAAATGAATAGTAATAGCGTCCCCCATAGCACAAGCTCCATCCCTTCATAAAGTGCACCAAGTAAGTCCCCTGTCATTCCTGCAAAGTTTTTATTTGACCAATGGCGATAGAAAAGCAGGCTACATAGCATGATAATATATAAAGCAAGTAGTGACCAGTCGCCCATATACAGTGCAAAGGTGATGACAAGCAGGCTATAAAAAACACAGGCTACAATTACTGCTTTTGTCTGCACTCGCTCCTTAAAATAAGCAGCTAATCCTGTTGTTTTTGCGTTTTTCATTGTAATGAAATAAAGTAGCATCGCAACACGTGCTAAAAGAGGAATTGCAATAAAGTAAAAAAGATTAATTTCACGCAATAAAGCCTCATAGAGAAATCCCACTTTTAGCAATAATAAACAGACAACTGCTAAAACACCAAAGGCTCCTACCCTTGGGTCCTCTAAAATTGTTAAACGCTTTTCTGTATCACGATAGGAAAAAAAAGCATCGCTTGTGTCGATAAACCCATCTGTATGTATACCACCTGTTATGACAATCATACCTACGACTAAAATGGCGGCTGTTAATAATGGCGATAATTGTAGCCAGTAATTATTTATAGTCAAAAATCCTATAAGCGCTCCACCCGTCAATAAGCTAAGAAGAGGCATAAGTATATACATGGCTGTCACATTTTTTTTCGTTAAAGATAGTTCTCGCTTAATTGGCAGCACGCTAAAAAACTGCAAGCTAAGGAGTAGCCCTGTTAAGAAATGCTTCATTTTTACCTCCTCTTACTTCCAACGCTTACTTAATCGATGGTCTATTTCATAGGCTTCATCACATTGTGCCACAATCCATTGATGAAGCTCGCCTAATAATTGCTTATATAATTCTGTTTCTTCATATTGCGATGCTGGCTCGTCTAATACCTCATTAGAAACAAGTAAAATAATTATATCTTGTTCTTTCCACTTTTCAATATATTGCTTGAATGATTTAATGTAATGTGAAATGGCATGAGCTTGTTTATTATCTGAGCTTGTTTTATATATCACATTCCCTAGCCATGTTGTTAAGCAATCCCATAGCACAACCTCAGCATTCCCAAATACGAATAGCTCTTCTTCTAATACATCTGGTATTTCGAGCGTATGCCAAATAGCCTCGCTAGCTTCTCGGTCTGCTTGGTGTCTGGCAATTCTTGCTTGCATTTCCGCATCAAAGGCTACTCCTGACGCAATATAGGTCAAAGAACGGCTATCATTAGTTGCCGCAAGCTGCTGTGCATATTGCTCCGCGAATGCGCTTTTTCCACTGCGAACACCGCCTGTCACAAATATTAAATGTCCCATCATTCCACCACCAAAATAGTTAATGCTAAAAAGGGGGCTGCCCGAAAAGCTAATATCTTTTCGGACAGCCCCACTGATGTATTGAATACCCACAAAAAATCCCCTGCCTCTGCGGTAGCCACAATACTCCATCGCAAAGGAATCATCTATCAATGACGCCTCGGCTAACTTTAGGTCAGATTTTTTCAAGCTTGCCCAAAAACACCTCTTAAAATCTGCAATATCCACCGAAGCTTAGGTCAACACGATGTTGGTCACTCAGTCGTTATCTTAGTATGCGATATTCTTAGACTAAGTTCCTATGATTCAGCCATCTACACGAGGTGGAAGACTTCTGTGCCTGTTGTTACACGATCGGTGCAGTAAACATCGTGAAAAAAGTGAAATGACTTTTCAGACGGTCCTTTTTCAGTCATTATAACATATTTATTACTGCACGATAACACAATCTGGGCATTTGCCATACACTTCAAATTTATGTGCTTCAACTTCGAAATTCGGCAAGCTCCCACCAAGAAATTCCATCGGACATAAAGGCAATTCTTTCACACTACCACATTCACGACAAATAAAGTGATGATGATGGTGCTCTGATTCACAATGCATTCTGAAGTTTCGTTCCCCTTGCATCTCTGTTTCGTCCAAAATGCCGAGCTCGACAAATGTTGCTAAATTACGATAAATTGTATCAAAGCTCATCCCAGGAAAATCCTTTTTCAAAACATCTAATAAATCGCGAGCCGTTAAATATTTATCCGTCTCTTCAAACATTTTCAAGATGAGCTCCCGCTTATCCGTTTTTTTATAGCCATTATCCTTTAAAATTTCCAATGCACGTGTCAAATTCATAGCGCTGCCTCCTTTGCTTGTGTTTTAAATTTTTTTGCAAGTATCACACATAATAATATGACTATGGATGTGACAACAATTGTTCCACCCGGTGCTAAATTTAAGTAAAAGGCGCTAACAAGTCCTATAATTACCGCTAGTTCGCCAAAAAGAATCGCGTAAATGATTGCTTGCTTAAAGCCTTTGGCCAGACGCATCGCTGCAGCAACAGGCAATGTCATCAAGCTCGATACAAGCAAAATGCCTACAATGCGCATACTTGCCGCAATCACAAGCGCCACAACTACCATAAATAATAAATGAATCCACTTTGCCGGCAGTCCACTTGCCTTTGCGTATTCCTCATCAAAAGAAAGGACAAATAATTCCTTGAAAAATAACAGTAAAAAGACAACAACAACTGCTGCAATCGCTAAAACAATCCATAAATCTTGCCGCGACACAGCGGATACTGAGCCAAATAAATAGCTCATTAAGTCCGTATTAAAGCCGCTTGCCAATGATATAAAAATTGCACTTAAGCCGATTCCTCCCGACATAATAATCGGAATTGCCAGCTCCTCATAATGCTTATACAGACGGCGTAGACGCTCTATTAAAATCGAGCCACTAACAGAAGCGACAATGCCCAAATAGATTGGGTTCAATAAAGCCATTGCCGCAAAGCTTTGACTTATATATAAGCTACCTGCAATCCCTGCAAGCGTAACATGTGACAGTGCATCCGCAATAAGCGATAGCCTACGCACAACAATAAATACGCCAAGTAAAGGTGCAATAATGCCGATAATTAGCCCTGAAAAAAAGGCATTTTGTAAAAATTCGTAACGTAAAATTGCTTCTATCATCCTGCTACCTCTCCTAGTGGATCTTTCGTACTTTATGGCCATACCACGCATCAAGCTTTTGCTGTGAGATATGGTCAAAGTCATCTTTATAACCATGAAAATGAATCGTTTTATTTAAGCATGCCACATGGCTAATATGTTCTGATACAATATCCACATCATGCGTAACTAAAATCATTGTAATTTGTCGTTCCTCATTTAGTTTAACGAGCATATCATAAAACGATTGCACATTTTCATGGTCGATACCAACTGTCGGCTCATCAAGTATAAGTAGCCTCGGTTCGGCAATAAGCGCTCGTGCAATAAAAACGCGCTGCTGTTGCCCACCAGATAGTTGTCCGATATTACGCATCGCAAAATTTTCCATTCCCACTGCTCTTAATGCTTCTACTACACGTGTATCAACATCTTTTGGAAAACGCTTAAATAAACCCATTTTCTTCGTCAAGCCACTTCTGACAACTTCTGCAACTGTTGCGGGAAAGCCTGAATTAAAGGCATTTGATTTTTGCGATACATAGCCAATCCATTGTCGCTGTTTAAATGCTTGTATCGGCTGACCAAACAGTTCGATTTCACCGTTTGCTGGCTTTAATAAACCAAGTATAAGCTTTAACAATGTTGATTTACCTGACCCATTCGGACCTAATAGTGCTAAAAAGTCTCCCTGCTCTACTTGAAAGGAGATATTATTCAAAGCTTGTGTACCATCATATTGAAATGACACATTGCGTAATTGGATAATCGGTTTTGTCATATTCATTCTCTTCTTTCTAATTCAAAATCATTACGATTTACAATTTGAAAGTATAGTAGACTTTTTGTGATTTGTAAAGGTAAAACGCTTGAAAGGATGAATAAATGAATCAAATGGAATTAATGCGTTTTTTTATGGATGCGAATGACCAACAGGTGCAAGCCTTTATAAAGAAACAAAGTGGCATCGAGCTGTCCACCAAAGAAATTAAGCAATTACGCCCACTGCTAGCGCGCGCCAATATGAGCTGGCTTTTTAGCGGCATTCCAAAAGATGTTTTAAAAAGCGTCGATAAAATTATTGGGAAAGAGAAAAGAAAAAATTTAATGCAATTGCTTAATTAAAAGAACGAGGCTGTATGCTTCTCATCGGCATAGTAAATTATTTCAAATGCAAAAAAATCTTTTCTATTTTCAATAGCCATTATTTTAATGTACCATCATTGAAATGCGGGGTTGTCTGAAAAACCTATTTTATTTTGATGCCGCATAAAATAATGATTTTCATTGTTCCACTTTTATTGAAAATCAACACTGCTAAAGCTAATGTTCATCATGTTTTTAAAAGATGTCTTGTCTATTTAGTTGATTCAATAGTTTGTCAAACATCATCTCCACTGTCCAAAATACCGGCTATGCCCGGCTTTTTGGACAGCCTCGCCTCTCTCATTAATAATGCTGAATAATAACCTCTACTAGCTGGTCTATTTGCTTCAAAGCCTGCGCATTTTTCTTGTCAGTCATTATGGCAAATGCATATTGGCGTCCACTTTTAGCTGTTACATAACCCGATAATGTGTAAACATTTGTAATGCTACCTGTTTTAGCGACAACACGTCCTCTAAGTGCATTTGTATCAAAGCGCTTGCGCAGAGTACCTCCAACAAAGCGTTCCTCCTGCCCACCAATTGGTAAGCCTTGATAAAAATTAGTGTAAATTGACTGCTGCTGCATTTTTGCTAGTAAGGCTGTCAATTCATTGGCAGAAACCCGGTTAGCATGTGACATACCTGAACCATCTTCCAAACGCCATTGCTTCGTGTTTAAGCCTAAAGAATACGCATAATCGCGTAAAGCAGCTACTCCATTTTCTGTATTGCCTTCACCGTACATTTCTAATCCTAAGGTTTTCACTAGTATATCTGCAATGCTGTTATTGCTTAGCTTCATAAAAACAGGATAAAGCTTATGTAATGGCAAAGATTCTTTTGTATATAATTTTGATGCTGTTGCAGGTATAACTTTGCGTCCAACTGTTACTTGTGAAATGTTTAAACCTGTTGATTGCCAAGTATTTTTAATAGCGTGCAACGTATTAATCGTTGGGTCTTGTAATGTTACCCATTCCTTCACAGTGCTCCCTTGTGGAATATTACCTGCAATAATAACTGTGTTAGAGCTGTATTGCCTTTTCACTGTTAATGTATTTTTGCCTGTTTTGGCAACTGTCCTTGCTTGATTGACAATCTTCATTCCACTCGCATTTGGTAAAACCCTAAAGCTTGGGGGCTGTGTAGTCTTATCACCTGTTATTTGTACAATAACCGTCCCAGCATCATAATCTGTGTTCGGAGACATTGTTAGGGCAGATATTCTTGCCGCATAATATTCTGTTTCATCTTCCTTAGCGATTCCCGGCGTCAATGCATTGCCGCTAAATGCGCTATCATCTCCATACAAATTGCCTTGTATCTTGCGGATGCCGTGGCGCTTTAATATTTTTGCAAAAGTGAGAAAATCCTGCTGCTGTAATGTAGGATCCCCGCCACCCTTTATGTATACATCACCATATAATGTTGCATCTGCAATTACACCATCTATAAATAGCTCTGTTGAAAATGTATAATCGCGCCCTAGTACATGCAAGGCGGCACTTCCTGTTAAGAGCTTTAATGTGGAGGCAGGCTTCATCAACGTTTGCCCATTATGCTCATATAAAACATTACCAGTTGTTAAAGAGCGCAATGACACACTTGTATGTAATTTGCCAATATTTTTCGTTATCGCTTGGTCAAGCATATGTGCGTTCGCTGTAATAGGTAACCCTATCAAAAGTAAACAAACTAGAAGCATTTGCGTTATTTTTTTCATCTATTATTTAGCGAGAATAACTCGCCCTCCCCCTTTCATATTACTTATTTTAAGTGTACTGCGATTTTTTATGAGCTATCTGCACATTCTTACGGATTATCTGCGAATCACACAAACCATCTGTAATATCTCTTATTTCCTTAACAGTCATAGATAGGGGTATCGGTGAGCAAATATTTAGGGCTGCCTAGCAATAATTTACTTGCTAGACAGCCCCGACAGCGTTGATTATTTAGCCTCGCATTGCATCTATTAACGCTGGTCGGAATTCTGCATCACGTAGCATGGAAATTTCATATAAATATGGTGCCGCTTTCGTTTTTGCATCTGCCCCAACAAAAGGTGTTTCAAGTATTTTCGGTATGTGCATTAGTTGGTTATGATGCACAATATAGTTCAATACATTGAAGCCAATTTCGCCAAAGCCGATATTTTCATGGCGGTCTTTTGCTGCACCACGCACATTTTTCGAATCATTAATATGCAACACTTTTAAACGGTCTAAGCCAATTATTTTATCAAACTCATTTAAAACCCCATCAAAATCATCGACAATATTGTAGCCAGCATCATGGACGTGGCAAGTATCGAAGCAAACTGAAAGGCGCTCATTATTTGTTACGCCGCTAATAATTTGCGCGAGCTCCTCAAATGTACGACCACATTCACTCCCTTTGCCAGCCATCGTTTCCAGTGCGATTTGCACGGGATGCTCCTCAGATAATACTTCATTTAAGCCTTCCACAATTTTAGCAATACCCGCGTCTGCCCCCGCCCCAACATGTGCACCTGGATGCAGAACAATTTGTGTTGCCCCGATTGCTGCTGTGCGTCTAATTTCCTCTTGTAAAAAGTCTACGCCAAGGCGAAATGTTTCTGGCTTTGTCGTATTTCCAAGATTAATGATATATGGTGCATGGACTACAATATTTTGCATGCCATGCTCCTGCATATGTGCTAGTCCTGCCTCAATATTTAGCTCTTCAATAGGCTTGCGACGCGTATTTTGTGGCGCACCAGTATAAATCATAAACGTATTAGCACCGTAGCTTAATGCCTCTTCACTAGCACCTAGCAGCATTTTCTTCCCATTCATAGATACGTGCGAACCTAATAACATACTTCAATCCCCCTATTTACGACCTCTATTTTTCAAACGGCGTTCACGTTTTTTTATTTTTTCCATTTCCCATTTCATATTGCGCTTATAACCTGGCTTTACTTTTTTCGGCTTACGCACAAGTGCCTTTGCTTTCGCATCAATTTCATTTTCATGCTTCACGCGATTTTGACGTTGGTGACGATCCTTTAGCTCAATCCATTCACCATTTTTCACATCTTTTTGCTCGAATGGAATACCCATTTTTTCGACGCGAACTAATGCGTCCTCATCTTCTGGTTTGAATAGTGTAATCGCCGTCCCTTTATTGCCGGCACGCGCTGTACGACCTACTCGGTGAATAAAGAATTCCAAATCCTCTGGTATCTCATAATTAATAACATGTGAAATACCTTGAATATCAATACCACGCGCAGCTAAATCAGTCGCAACGATAAATTGGTATTCTAAATCACGAATTTGCTTCATCATTTTTTTGCGATCACGTGGGCTCAAATCACCGTGAATTTGCCCAGCGCGAATACCTTGCTCAGCTAGATAGCCAGCTACGTGCTCCGCTGTTTTACGCGTATTACAGAAAATAATGGCTAAATAAGGATTGATACTTTTAATAACATCTAACAAGCGCGCATCACGTGACTTTGAGCGAACAGGCACTAAGTAAAAATCAATATTTTCAGCCACTGGTCGCTTATCATTCATATGGATATGAACAGGTGATTCCATATATTTCTTTAAAAATGGTTGCAGTTTTTCTGGAATTGTTGCTGAAAATACAAACATTTCTAAGCTTTCAGGCATATGACTAGCAAAGCCATCAATCTCTTCAATAAAGCCCATATCAAATGCTAAGTCAGCTTCATCTACAACAAGGATATTTGCTGTATGCACAAGCAGCGCATTTTCCTTCACTAAATCTTTTATACGGCCTGGTGTGCCGACAATGATGTGCGGCTGTGTTTTTAATTTATCAATTGAACGCTGTTTATCCGTACCACCAATAAATAATTTTGCTTGGATTTCTGTTCCTTCGATTAATTGCTGCAATGCATCGAAAATTTGCTGTGCAAGCTCACGTGTTGGTGAAGTAATAACGGCTTGTACTTCTTGCTTGCTTTCATCTAAACGCTGTACAATCGGAATTAAAAAGCTATGCGTTTTCCCTGTTCCCGTATGCGCTTGTCCAATAGCACTCTTGCCTTTTAGCACCAGTGGAATCATTTCTTTTTGAATCGGTGTTGGTTCAACAAAGCCTAATTTTGCAATAGCGTCCTGCAAAAAAGGTTTTAATTGATAATCTGTATATTTCGACATAATCGCTCCTCCTTAAATCTTTATTATTGTACCATGAAATACTGTTTTACGTGCCTAATCAAGCAACGATGTTGTAAACTTTTTCATTCAGAACCCATGTGACATTCTTTGCATATGATAGTTGTAAATCCACCATAGTGTCCATTTGATGTGCAGATAGAAAGGAGAGTTTTATGCGCCCGTTACCGTATTTCCAAATGCCTATGCCTTATTCTGCTCCCCCGTATGGTTTCATGCCAAGAGGCTTTGCACCATTTATGCGTGCTAATGCATTTACCCCACCAATGCCAATGGGAATGGGGATGCCTATGCAGGCGGCACAGGCAGCTCAAGCAGCCGCCGCCACACCAAAATGGGAAACCTTTTTACAAACTGCTAATAGCTTTATGAATAATGCACAAAAATTCACACCTTATGTGCAACAAGCTGCACCAATGATTAAAAATTTACCAGCCCTTTGGCGAATGTATCGAGGCTTCCGCAATTCACAAAATGAATCCAGCACGATTCATGCGCCGCATAAGGATATTAAAGGCAGGAATGCAGAAAGCTCTAGTAGACCACTTGAGCGTCAAACACGTCCGTCTGTACCAAGAATTTATCAGCCACCCTTCGAGCCTTAAAGGAGAATTTAAAGGAGTTGTCTCACTGCTATAAAATCTTGAATATTGATTGAGGGGCACTGTCTGGAAAGAATTTTCTTTCTGAAGTGCTCAATTTTTTATATTAAATACGTTGTACATGAGAAAGCAGGGGGCTGTCCAAAAAGCCGTGCATAGCCGGCATTTTGGACAGTAGCGATGATGTTTCGCAAAATGCTGATTCATATAAAGTGAACCTTCAATCAGTGGGGGTTTTCGCACATCCCCCACTTAAATATCTTGATTTTATCTGCTATTTTGAAGTGGGGGTCTGTGCTCCTGCGGTTACTCGTCGCAAACAAATTTGTTAATACGGGATAAACAGAGAACGCCTCTTTTAAAAATGGGTGAATATTGGCTTTAGCAGTGGTATCCTTCAAGCGATGAAAACATTGATTTCAATGCGGTGGCAAAACAAAATGGACTTTGGGACAACTCCCTTTATAACGTGGAAGTTATTTGGACTGCTTTTTTTAGCAAATATCCAATAGAGCAGCTTCAAATTAATTTTTGTTTACAAAAACCTTTGAAATATAAGCTTTCCATATAGATGTTTAAATCTATTATTATAGGTGTACAAGCTCCTTCCATTCAATAAATGACTTAAAAACACGAACTTTTGTATTCGCTAGGCGTCATTTGCTATAATAGAGGCAGTGAAGCGAAAGGAGTTTGAACAATGAAAGTAATTAAAATAAATCCACGTGGTTATTGCTATGGCGTTGTTGACGCAATGGTCATCGCGCGCAATGCTGCATTAGATAAATCTTTACCAAGACCTATTTATATTTTAGGGATGATTGTTCATAATAAACACGTTACGGATGCTTTTGAGAAGGACGGTATTATTACACTGGACGGGGAAAACCGTAAAGAAATTATTGAACAAGTGGAGCAAGGCACTGTTATTTTTACCGCGCACGGTGTTTCGCCGGAAATTCGCGAGATTGCAAAACGAAAAGGGCTTATTTCAATCGATGCGACTTGCCCTGATGTAACCGTAACACATGATTTAATTCGTGAAAAATCGGCATTAGGCTACGACATTATTTATATTGGGAAAAAGGGACATCCCGAACCAGAAGGTGCAATTGGCGTAGCTCCTGAACATGTTCATCTTGTTCAATCTGTTAAAGATGTTGAGCAGTTAAATATTACAAATGAAAAATTGCTCGTAACGAACCAAACAACGATGAGCCAGTGGGATGTTTCCACACTAATGGACAGCCTACAGCAAAAATTCCCTCATATCGAGGTGCATAAAGAAATTTGCCTTGCTACACAAGTACGACAAGAGGCAGTAGCAGAGCAAGCAGGGGCAGCGGAATTACTAATCGTTGTTGGGGACCCTATGTCAAACAACTCCAATCGCTTAACACAGGTGTCGGAGGAAATTGCCAATACGAAATCATACCGCATTGCCGATATTAGTGAGCTCAAGATAGAATGGCTAGAAGGGATTGAAACAGTTGCTGTAACAGCAGGTGCCTCTACACCGACGCCAATCGTTAAAGAAGTTATTGCTTTTTTAGAAAAATACGACCCTGCAGATACGTCAACTCACGAGCTTACTCGCACTGTAACACTTGATAAAATATTACCAAAAATTAAAGAGCCTAAGCCTGTAGAAAAAATAATGCCCTATTAATAGACAAGGACGAGGACGTCTGAAAAGCGCTGCTTTTCAGACGTTTTTTCAATTTAAAATGAGGATGCAAAAATCATCTTTTCAGTATAACAAAAACCAGCAACTACAAGAGCAAACGGTTTAGCGTATATTAATCAATTATGCCACTTGAATCAACACGATGTTGGTCACTCAGTCGTTACACACATATTGCAGTAGTCTTACCGCTTATTGAAAGAAGTTAAAAATAAAGCAGTCCAGAAAATGTTACACATTCTGGACTGCTTTCTTATTATTTTGTACCTTCGACAAAATTCTTCGACATTTCTTGCTAAAAAATTCTGTACACTTTCATAACAAAACAAGTAACCATTCATTTCCGACGTAATTTTGACAAATTTGTGAACTTCAAATTCCGCACACAATGTGACATTATTTTCATTTAAAGTAATATACAATACATATATCAATCAAATTTAAGGAGTTCTATCATCATGTTGAAACACTTTTTCGAGAAAACGATTCTGAAATATAGAATCGAATTAAAAAGAAAGCAAATGTATAAAATAGCCAAGGACTTAGGCTACACACATCCAAAAGTAGTTGAATCCAGCCAGCAATTAGATACATTACTCAACATATACTTAAAAAGAGCTTCGTAGCAAGTAAACTTATTGCTGTGCTCGCTTACGCTCTTTTCGATATTCCGTATAACGCAATACACTGCCTCCAATTGCAAAAATCATACCGATGCTAATAAAGATAACACGCATCGCTACTGATGTAGTAGGTAGGACATTAAAAATCGTCGTTAACACAACAAATAAACCAGAAATTGATACTAAATAACCCGCTAAACCGATACTCATGTTTTTCACCTCAAGTCAAATTTTATCGTGCTCGTCTTGAAATTGCAATGTAACATCATTAAGTGATTATCCTGTAGACATCAATATGTAAAGGGCTAAAGAAAAGACAGATGCACATCTGCTCTCCCTTAGCCCAATTTTTTAAATAAATTGGAACGGCTCTGTATGAATTGTCGACTCGATAAATTGTACAGGCAGTTTTTTCTCCTTGCATAGCGCTGTCATTTTCTCCGTAACACCTTTAATCATAACCTTTTCCACATGATGTCCTGGATCTACAATGCTTAACCCATTGACCTCCGCATCTTGCGCCATATGGAAGCCGATATCTCCTGTGACAAAGACATCTGCACCTGCACGTTTTGCGGCTGCAATATAACTATTACCATCGCCGCCTACGACAGCTACTTTTGCCACAGTTTGCTGTAAATCACCTACCACCCGTAAGCAAGGAACATTTAACTGTACTTTCACAAATTCTGCAAACTGCTGCAATGTTAAGGGCTCCTGTAACGTGCCGATACGACCTAAGCCCGCCTCGTTTGTCGTGAGTGCCATTGCCCATACATCATAAGCTGGCTCCTCATATGGATGTGCATTAAGCATCGCTTTTAATACACGATTTTTTTGACTGCTTGGGAAGACAACCTCGATTTTTTGCTCTGGCTCTATATTTACTTCACCTATTTCACCTACAAATGGATTGGCTCCCTCTAAAGCACGAAAACGCCCTTCACCAACCGTCGTAAAGCTGCATGTATCATAAGCACCTATTTGCCCTGCTCCCGCATTAGCTAGGGCTGTTCTTACTGTCGTTGCATATTCAGCAGGCACATATACAGCTAGCTTTATGAGCTGCTCACTATATGTATGCTCTAAAATTTTGCGATTTTCAAGCTGTAACGCATCCGCCAGTAAATCATTCACACCACCCTCTACAACATCTAAATTCGTATGGGCTGCATAAACTGCAATATCGTGCTTTAAGCATTTTTCGTAAAGCTGTCCAGCTGGTGTATCTGTTCGTAAATGACTTAGCTTACGAAAAATAGGTGGATGATGGGCAATAATTAGCTCACAGCCTTGCTCGATTGCCTCCTCCACTACTGCCATCGTTACATCTAGAGTAACAAGCACTTTCGTTACCGTTTTATTCACTGTCCCAATAGCTAGTCCGATTGGGTCATTTGGCATACATGCAAGCTTTTTCGGTGACCAGCTTTCGAACAATTGAATAATTTCATTTCCATTCACTAATTTCATGATGATAGCACCCCTTCGACAAGTTGAATTAATATCTGTAGCTCCTCTTTCTTCGCTTGTATTTCAGGCGTTGTTTCTGCTTTATTCAAATCCTGTAAAATTCTTTGCCAATTATCTATTTCCTTCGTCCATTTCTTCACAAAGGTAGCTGAACGCTGTGCAATTAAATGATTTCCCAGTAAAATTTCAGCAGATGTTAAATGCATTGCTCCGCGCTGTAATACGAGTATTTCATAGATTTTATCATCCTCCTCTAAAATTACTTCATCTAAAATTGCCCAGCCATGTACTAATGCCCATTCACGTATAACTTTTGCATGAATATTTGGTTGTAAAATTAAGCGGGTCACTGAACGTAGCACTTCCGGATGTTTTTCTAATATCGAGACAATTAAAGGACCACCCATTCCTGCAATTGTAATCGTATCAACCTCATCCCCCTGTTCAACAGCGGCTAAACCATCAGCTAATCGCACCTTAATATTATTTGTTAACCCTTCCGCACGCACTTGACGTAGCGCAGACTCATATGGACCTTTTACAACCTCACCTGCTATTGCGCCTGAAACGATGCCTTGCTGCACTAAATAGCACGGTAAATAAGCATGATCGCTCCCGATATCTGCTACAATTGCACCTGTTGGTACGAAGGAGGCTACTGTTTCTAATCGTTTAGATAGCTTTTGCGCGTTCATAAAATACCTCTTTTCTGCAATATCTCCACTCTATTATAGTAGAAAAGCTTATCATTTGCCGAGTTAAAGAAAAAAATAATCGACTCAACCCTAAGTAACTGGGGTTAAGCCGATTAATCATTTTGCGTTATTCATATTGTTTCATGAATAGGACACAACTACACCGATTATTCTAAAGATAAAATGTATTCAGCTACTGCTTCCTCGTTACCTTTTGCAGTACCTGCAGGCATTGCGCCTTTACCATTCGTTAAAATATCAACGATTTCCTCTTTAGATAGTGCTATGCCATGTAAATTTGGTCCCATACCACCTGTTAAATCGCCACCGTGACAACCAATACAACCAGCCGTTAATGCTGCGCCATCTGTTTGTTCAGTTGTTTCGCCGCCTTCAGCCTCTTCGTTGCCTCCAGCACCGTTTATTGACATGAAGAAAATAAGTCCGATACCGAATGCTAAAATTAAGATGTACGGAAAAACTGGATTGTTTTTCATTCGATTTACCTCCCTTGTTAGTCATTTTGGTTCTATATGATAGAATCTATTCAACAATAATCATTGTACTGCATTCAGTTGAAAACGGAAAGCCCTAAAGCATAAGTTTTACTTTGTTTGTAACAATTTCGCCATCTAACTATTAATCAGTCAAAATATGTCTTGCAATTACTAGCTTCTGTACCTCAGAAGTTCCCTCACCGATTTCTAATAACTTGGCATCACGCATATATCGCTCTACCTCATATTCGCGCATATAGCCATAACCGCCATGTATTTGGATTGCTTCATCACACACTTCCATTGCCATCTCGGATGCGTAATATTTAGCAATTGCTGCTTCTTTGCTGAAAGGACGTCCTTGATCCTTTAACCAAGCCGCTTTGTACACATATGTACGTGCAATTTCCACCTTTACTGCCATATCCGCTAGTTTAAATTGTGTCGCCTGAAAATCAGCAATCGCTTTGCCGAATTGCTTACGTTCCTTAGCATATTGTACAGCTTTATTCAAAGCACCTTGTGCTATACCTACAGCCATTGCCGCAATACCGATACGTCCACCGTCTAATGTTTGTAAAAATTGCTTAAAGCCATTCCCCTTTGTACCAAGTAAATTTTCCTCTGGTACAACAACGTTTTCTAAAATAAGCTCTGTCGTATTAGAGGCATTTAAGCCCATTTTTTCATATTCATCCTTAATCGTGAATCCTTTAGCATCTGTCGGTACAATAATCGCACTTATTTCCTTTTTTCCATCCTTCATATCTGTGATGGCCGTTAATGCTAAATGCTTGGCGTAGCTAGCATTTGTAATAAACATTTTTGAGCCATTAATCGTAAATTGATTATCTGCAAGTACCGCTCGAGTTTCAGTACCACCTGCATCAGAACCCGCATTCGCCTCTGTTAAACCAAAAGCACCGAAGGATTCTCCCGTACAAATTGGCGTTAAATAACGCTCTTTTTGTTCTTTCGTGCCAAATAAATGAAGAGGTGCTCCTCCTAAAGAAATATGAGCGGAATATGTAATGCCTGTCGAAGCACATACGCGGCTTAACTCCTCCGTCACAATGGCAAAGCTAATTGTATCTGCTCCAGCACCACCGTACTCTTCTGGGAATGGCAATCCCATAATCCCCATCTTGCTTAATTGCTCAAATATCTCTTTTGGAAACGCTTTCTTTCTGTCGCGATCAATAGCGCCCGGTGCCACTACCTCATCTGCAAATTCTTTCATTGTGCGTTGAATCATACGTTGCTCATCTGTTAAATCAAAAAACATTATGTCCACCCCTTTGTATGTTTACACTTTTATTCTATAAGAAATAGCTGCATTTTAACAGCATTTTCGAACTAAAAAGAAGAAAATCAGCTTTCATCATATGAAAAACTGATTTTTAGGTTTAAAAAATATTGCCAATTACACCTCGGCGTAATTGCGTCGAGATTTTGAATTGCGCTCGCATAATTTACTCCTTTCAAAATCCCTAACATCCCCTGGAGGCTTACTAGGATGGAGCTGTCAAAAAAATGATTTTGTATAGCAATCGCATAGAAAGGGAAATTTTTCTTCTTCTCTTTCATTTTAGAGAAACACTGCTAAACCCTGTGTTTCTAGCATTTTCAAAGAAAGCTCTCTCTATTTTATAGGAGCAATTTTTTTGCCAAAACGCCAGCATCAACGTCCAAAAGCTATGCACAGCTTTTTGGACGCCTCTATAAAAGGCAATTTAAGTATTCATCACACCACCTATAGAGGTGGGCGTTTTCTACTGAACCATTATAAAAAGAAATAAATCCCGATAGCTAGCATTCCTAAAACACCTGATACTGTAAAATAGACAATTTTCAAGGCTAAACCTGAAATAAACCATAGCAGGCAATTTCCTAATAATGCTATATATAGGACGGTAATATTATGTGGGAAATAGGTAATGCAAACTTGCACCGTCACCGCTAATAGCAATAACGCACTCGTTAAATGTAGCAATGGTGATAGCATTTGATTTTTTTTAGCTACGTAAAAAGCACCAATCAAGCAACCTATAGCCAAGACTGCTGTAAAAATAGCAACTAGCCAAACAGCATTCATCGTGAAAAGAAGTATAATAAAAATAATAGCAATTATCGGCATTATTGAATATTTAGCTAATGCCTTTCTTTTTTCTTGTGCTATTACAGATTGAGAGGGCTTGCCCTGTATTTCTGTTTGCTTCTCTCCTTCAGTGTAAAGCGTCGTTAAAAAATCACAATAATGCTCAGGCAGTAGCTTATTTTGCTTCCAAAATGTTATTTCATTAATAATTATTTGCTTTCGTTGGTTCGACATCTTTATTCTCTCCAAACCATTTTGTTATGTATAGTTCTATCATAATGAAAACATTCCTATTCTAACATCGGCAAAAAGTAACATCTACACTAAATTTCACTCATAGTTTTAGTAAATATTTGTGGGAGGTGGCGGAAAAATGCCGTACGGTTGCCGACATTCTTTGCGTCGGCGCTTGTGTTTGGTTAGAGAGTGCAAAGAGCATTGAGGCTAGTCATTCTTTTTACTTAGAGCAAGCATCTAATGTCCTATCATTTTCAAAGTTAGCGCTTACTATTTTCATAGGCGGACTTTTTTGCTAAAATACCAGCAAAAGCGCCCAAAATGCCGGCTACTGCACGGCTTTTTGAGCGCCCTTTATTTTATTCTAAAAAGTCTTTTAAACGTTTTGAACGGGACGGATGACGCAGCTTACGCAGTGCCTTCGCCTCGATTTGACGAATACGCTCACGTGTAACGCCAAACACTTTTCCCACTTCCTCAAGTGTTCTTGTACGTCCATCATCTAATCCAAAACGTAAGCGAAGTACGTTTTCTTCACGGTCAGTTAACGTATCAAGCACATCTTCAAGCTGTTCCTTTAAAAGCTCATAAGCTGCATGGTCTGAAGGTGATTGTGCCTCAGAATCTTCGATAAAATCGCCTAAATGTGAATCATCTTCTTCACCAATTGGCGTTTCAAGTGAAACAGGCTCTTGAGCAATTTTTAAAATTTCACGCACTTTTTCAGGTGTTAAGTCCATTTCCTCGCCAATTTCTTCTGGGGACGGCTCACGTCCTAAATCTTGTAGCAATTGACGCTGTACACGAATCAGTTTATTAATGGTTTCAACCATATGCACAGGAATACGGATTGTACGAGCTTGGTCAGCAATTGCACGTGTAATCGCTTGGCGTATCCACCATGTTGCATAAGTAGAAAATTTAAAGCCTTTGCGATGGTCGAATTTTTCAACCGCTTTAATAAGCCCCATATTTCCTTCTTGGATTAAATCCAGGAATAACATGCCGCGACCAACATAGCGCTTTGCAATCGATACAACGAGACGCAAGTTCGCTTCCGCTAAACGTTTACGCGCTTCTTCATCGCCCTGCTCAATACGCTCCGCTAAACGAATCTCTTCTTCAGCAGAAAGTAAATCAACACGACCTATTTCCTTTAAGTACATGCGCACAGGGTCATTAATTTTAACACCCGGTGGCACACTCAAATCGTTTAAGTCAAATGTTTCTTCATTCGCTTCTTGCTTAGACAACGCATCTTCTTCGAATTCCTCTTTACCTTCTACCGTAATACCGTGACTTTCGATATTTTCCGCAAAATGGAAGATTTCTTCGCTTTCTAGCTCAAAAGCAGCTAGTCTATCAGAAATTTCTTTCATCGAAATTTCGCCTTCTGTCTTTGCTTTACTTTGAAGAAGCGCCTTTACTTCCTCTAACGATAGTTCATTTACTGTTTCTTTTGAGCGTTCTGATTTGTCCGCCATAAACCTTCCTCCTTCTAAAAAAACGAATCGAGTTACATCGTCGCTAAAGTTCTTCTTAAATGGACAATCTTTTGCATAATCTCCATTGCTTGTTTATATTCATGCATCTTTTCTGCTTCCGACTGATTTTGACGTAATGTGTCAATTTCAAGCTGGATGCGATGTTTTTTAATATGCTTTAAGCAATCTGCAATTTCTGCCTCTGCATAATCTGGAGCTCGTTCTGCTAATGCAGCTTCCATGACAATTTTACGTAACTCTGAATCTTCAATTACCTCTACAAACCGTTGATAATCGGCTGTACTAAACTCCTCGTAAAAGCCGATTAGTCGAACAAAAACAGCCATATACTCATCTCTTACAAAGGGCTCCTCGCCACTCTGCAAAACCTTATCGACTACATGCACATTGTGAAGCATGTGTGAAAGCAGTAGTCGTTCTGCGCGCTCCGTTGCAGTTAACGGCTTCTGCGTCAATGGTACTGGAGCAACTTCATGCAGCGGTATTTGTTCATCTTTATAGCGTTTTGACTTTGTTGCCTCTAGTTTTCGATATTGTGCATAAATAGCTTCTTGAGAAATAGATGTTTCATTCGCAAGCTGCGTTATATATAAATCACGCTCTATTGGTGAAGATACCCCAACAAGCTCTTCTAGCACTTCTTGTACGTATTGCAGCACATCATTTTCAAATTGAAAATTTTTATTGCGCCTTGCATACATCATCATAAAAGCAATATAAGCATGGGGCTTGTCAATTATTTGTGTTTTAAACGCTTCAGCACCATATTGACGTATATAGTCATCTGGGTCGAGCTTGTCCGGTAAAACAGCCACCTCTACTTTTAAGCGTTCAGCCTTGAGCAACTGACTTGAGCGACGCGCTCCCTCCATTCCAGCAGAATCCCCATCATAGCAAACCGTAATTTGCTCCACTAAGCGTTTGAGCCTTTGGATATGCTGTGGTGTAAGCGATGTGCCCATCGTCGCAACTGCATTCGTAACGCCTGCATTTGTCGCTGCTAATACATCGACAAATCCTTCCATTAGAACAACCTGACGTGTTTTTCGAATTGTAGCCCGCGCTTTATCTAAGTTGTATAGTATTTCGCTTTTATGAAAAATTGGTGATTCAGGACTGTTCATATATTTTGCTTCTTCAGCATCTGTATTTAAAATTCGCCCTGAAAACGCAATCACCTTCCCATTATCGTCGCGAATTGGAAACATAATTCGTCCCCTAAAGCGATCGAAATAAGAACCATCACTTTCCCGTCGAATCACAAGTCCACATTCAGCCATTTCTTCTAATGAAAATTCTTTTCTTTCTAGAAATGTAGTAAGTGAATCCCATGAAGGCAATGCCCAGCCAATTTTATGGCTTTCAATTAACTCCTCGGTGAAGCCGCGATTCAATAAATATTGTAAAGCTTCTTCCCCATCCTCGGTATTCATTAATAAATGATGGTAAAACTCCATTGCAAAATCATGTGCCTGTCGCA
Source organism: Metasolibacillus fluoroglycofenilyticus (assembly GCF_003049645.1). Classification (GTDB taxonomy): domain Bacteria; phylum Bacillota; class Bacilli; order Bacillales_A; family Planococcaceae; genus Metasolibacillus; species Metasolibacillus fluoroglycofenilyticus. Next base: position 1,281,178 of record NZ_PYWK01000001.1, on the reverse strand, counting down.
TATTTGCTTCGGCTTTTGAAATGGTTTTTGCAGGCTGTGCACTAGTCGTTAGCTCTGCATCTAATTGGACGCCTGCTCGTTCACCAAGTTTCACAACAGCATCTGGGAATGTTATATTTTCAATATCCATCACAAATGTAATTGCATTCCCACCTGCCCCACAACCAAAGCAATGGAATATTTGCTTATCTTGCGAAACGGAGAAGGAGGGCGTTTGCTCCCCGTGAAACGGACATAAACCAAACCAGTTACGCCCTCTTTTCGTCAGCTGCATATAATCGCTAATAACATCAACTATATCCGACTGTGAACGAATTTGTTCAATTAATTGTTCAGGTATTTTTTTGGTCATTCCATCACCATTTTCAGTTGTTACATAAACATAATTCGAGATATATCTTGAAAATCCTCTATTATACGACAAAAAATAATCGCAAGGGTTGTACAGCCAATTATGCCCCAACTAACTCTAGTTCAGATTTTTTAAGTAAGTTCGAAAACTCTTCTTCAAAATTTGTGACATCTGCCGGAGGCTTTATTTGAATTTAGCGAGTGCCCTACCATTCACGTAAATCAAATACCCAATGGAGCATTCATCTGACTTATCTTTTAAGATGGGTATTTTTCACTAAATCAAGATAAATATCTCTACTTCTAAATATTTTTACCACAATTTTATTATTATAAAACAATTATTTCATTTTAGCCATACATTTTTGTTAGCACACTAAAAAACCTCATCCTTTTCGGATAGAGGTAGCTTATGCCCTTGCACGTATTTTATCCAAAATAACATTTGCTGTTTCTTCCACTGCTGTGTTTGTCACGTCGATTACCTCACAGCCAATACGGTTAGCAACACGAGTGAAATGTTCAATTTCCTGTTGAATGCGATTATGCTGTGCATAAATCGCATCATCATTTAAGCCGAGCGTTTTTAAGCGCTCTTTTCGTATGCCATTGAGGTTTTCAGGTGAAATAATTAAACCGAAGCATTTTTTAGGGTCTACTGCAAAAAGCTCAGCTGGTGGGTCGACTTCTGGTACGAGTGGCACATTTGCTACTTTTAAGCTTTTATGTGCTAAATATTGTGATAAAGGCGTTTTGGATGTTCTTGAAACACCTATTAAAACGACATCAGCAAGTAGCACACCGCGCGGGTCTCGACCGTCATCATACTTTACCGCAAATTCAATTGCCTCAATCCGCTTAAAATAATCATCATCTAATTTATGCATAAGCCCCGGTCGCTCTAATGGTGCCTGTTTGATTGAATTCTCCAATAGCTCTATCATCGGACCGAGCAAATCAATCGCTGCGACATGTTGTGCTAAAGCAGTGGCATAGAGCTTTTGCCGCATCTCTTTTTCTACTAATGTATAAACAATGATTGCCTTTTCCTGTATAGCGAGTTGCACAACTTCATGAAGCTCTTCAAAGCTTTTAATGCGTGGAAAACGGCGAATTTCTACATTTTGAAAGGTCGGTCTAAATTGACTAACCGCCGCTCTAACTGATAATTCCCCTGTTTCACCTACAGAATCTGAGACAACAAAAAAAATCAGATTATCCAAAACATCACCTACAATTCATGAATTTGTGCAAGTGAAATGAAGGCCTTTGTCACATTTGTTTTCGTTAATCGACCAATAATCTCAATGCCATTCACCGTTTCATTTACTACAGGTAAAGAGTCGATTTCACGATCAATTAATTTTTTAGCAGCTTCAATTAAAAAATCACTTTTTGTACAATACGCAATATTTGGCATGCGCGTCATAATAATATGTACAGGAATTTTATTCAAGTCTTGTGAGCCGATGCTCGTACGCAATAAATCTTTACGTGATAAAACACCTTGTAAACAATTATTTTGATCCGCTACAAATAACGTACCTACATCTTCTAAAAACATATGACAAATAGCGTCATAAACGGTCATATTTTCAGAAACAATGACTGGTACAGATTGAAAATCCTTTACTTTTAAATTCATAAGGGAGTCTGTTAATGTCTTTGTGTTCTTTTTGCCTGCATAAAAATAACCAACACGTGGTCTTGCATCTAAAAAACCAGCCATCGTTAATATTGCTAAGTCTGGTCTCAATGTTGCTCTCGTTAAGCTTAAACGCTCTGCAATTTGCTCTCCTGTGATTGGACCGTTTTCCTTTACAATTTGCAAAATAGCGTCTTGACGTTTATTGAGTTCGATTTTGACTCACCTGCTTTTAATAATGTTATACTGATTACGTTATTATTATATACTATTTCAAAGTGGATTGCGAAGAAAAGAATTGGGGCTATAGCACTTGCACAAAAAAAATTTTGTTGTATACTAAACCATATATATTAAGCGATGATTGAGCTATAAGTATCTTTTCACCTTAGCGAGTAGGGATTGGTGCAAGCCTACGCCGAAAAGAGAAACGGCACTCAGGAGCTATTTTTTCGAAAGAGGTTCAAGCAGCGATGTTTGAGCAATCAGGGTGGAACCGCGGATTCTGTACATGACAGCATTCGTCCCTGGGCATAATACGCCCGGAGACGAATGCTTTTTTTCGTTCCAACGGGCATGACAATAGGAGGTATTTTCATGACACAAAAATCAATGGAAACAATCGTATCACTTGCAAAGCATCGTGGATTTGTCTTCCCAGGCTCTGAAATTTACGGAGGCTTAGCAAACACTTGGGATTACGGTCCACTTGGAGTGGAGTTAAAAAACAATATTAAAAAAGCTTGGTGGCAAAAGTTCGTTCAAGAGTCTGAACATAATGTTGGCTTAGATGCAGCTATTTTAATGAATCCAAAGGCATGGGTTGCTTCTGGTCACGTTGGAAACTTCAACGACCCAATGATTGATTGTAAGGCATGTAAAGCGCGTCATCGTGCCGATAAATTAATCGAAGATGCTTCTTTAGAAAAAACAGGTAAGGAAATTATCGTTGACGGTATGAGCTTTGAGCAAATGAAGGCAAAGATGGAGGAGCTAGAGGTAGCTTGTCCAGATTGCGGTAAAATCGACTTCACAGATATCCGTCAATTCAACTTAATGTTTAAAACACATCAAGGTGTAACAGAATCTTCATCGAATGAAATCTATTTACGCCCTGAAACAGCACAAGGTATTTTCGTTAACTTTAAAAACGTACAGCGCTCAATGCGTAAACGTACACCATTCGGTATCGCGCAAGTCGGCAAATCATTCCGTAATGAAATTACACCGGGTAACTTCACATTCCGTACACGCGAATTCGAGCAAATGGAGCTAGAATTTTTCTGCAAGCCAGGTGAAGACCTAGAATGGCATGCTTATTGGAAAGAGTTTTGCAAAAACTGGCTCCTAAACCTTGGCATGAAAGAGGAATCTATGCGTCTACGCGACCATGAAGCAGATGAGCTTTCTCACTATTCAAACGCAACGACAGACATCGAATTCCGCTTCCCATTTGGCTGGGGCGAGCTATGGGGTGTGGCTGACCGTACAGACTACGATTTAAAACAGCATATGGAGCACTCTGGTGAGGACTTCACATATATCGACCCTGTAACGAATGAACGTTATGTGCCATACTGCATCGAGCCATCATTAGGCGCTGACCGTGTAACATTAGCATTCCTATGTGACGCTTACGATGAGGAGCAGCTAGAAGGTGATGATAAGCGTACAGTTCTACGCTTCCACCCTGCTCTAGCACCATTCAAAGCAGCTGTTTTACCATTATCGAAAAAACTATCAGAGGAAGCAGGCGAAGTATGGGCAAACTTACGCAAAGCATTCCCTGTGGATTTCGATGAATCCCAATCAATCGGTAAACGCTACCGCCGCCAAGATGAAATCGGCACACCTTTCTGCATCACATACGACTTCGACTCTAAAGAAGATGGCCAAGTAACAGTACGCCACCGCGACAGCATGGACCAAATCCGTATGCCGATAACAGAAGTAGAAGCTTACATCTCAAAGCACTTACAATTTTAATATGGGTTGAGGGGAAGCCTGTCGCTTCCCCTCTCTACGTTTAACCCGGCAGACGGATTTGCGACGAGGATTGTGATGCGTCAGCATGACAACCGCAGGAGCACCCGCAAGTATGCCGATAACAGAAGTAGAAGCTTACATCTCAAAGCACTTACAATTTTAATATGGGTTGAGGGGAAGCAACGCGCTTCCCCTCTCTGCATTTTATGAGCGAATCCATCGGAGTTATGAGCGAATTTGCGGATTTTACGAGCGAGTTCTCCTACTTTACGAGCGAAAGTCACTTGTTTATGAGCGAATCAGTACTTTAGACCTAATAAATAAGGTTTTTCTTCTCTACAAGTCATTAATTTGTGGCTAAATAAAAAAACGCATGAAATCAAATTCAAACACTTTGATTTCATGCGCTTTTCGTTTTATTTTACGAACTTCACATTTTGTAATTTATGGTGACCGGAATCGTTAATCCAATAGCCTTCAATTTGTTCACTCACGCCAGATAAATAGGCTTGGTGGTGCACATAAACCATTGGAGCTTCTTCGATTAAGCGCTCTTGCAACTCTTTATATAACGCTAAACGTTTTGTTGTATCAATTTCTTCGCGCGCTTGATCTAATAGTGAATCAATTTCTGCATTTTCATAGAAAGTACGGTTACCCGGGTCTCCCTTATTTTTAGAGTGGAATAATTGTGTTAGGAAGTAATCCGCATCTCCAACTGGGTTAGATAAGCCTAAAATAAACATATCATGCTCACCTGCGCCTGTTTTTGCTAAATATGCTCCCCATTCCACAACTTCTATAGCAGCATCAATATTAACTTTTCTTAACTCTTCTTGCAGCATAATCGCAATGTTCTGACGCTGTGGATTGTCATTCGTCCAGATTGTTGTTTTAAAACCATCTGCAAATCCTGCTTCTGTCAGCAATTGTTGCGCTTTTTCAAGATTGTATGTTAACGGCTGTAAAGTAGAATCATAGCCAAATACATTTGGCGCTAAAGGACCGATTGCTGCCTCCCCAAAGCCATCATAAATACCATCAATAATCATTTGTTGATCAACTAACATCGAAATTGCTTGACGTACTCGAACATCATTAAACGGCTCTTTTTCTACATTGAATCCAACATATGACAAAGACGAACCTGGTGCAACATCTACACTGTTCGGAGAAGATTCAACAAGTGCCACTTCATTCGGTTGAATTGGTTCGATAATATGCGCATTTCCTGTTTCTAGCTCCGCAACACGTGTCGCACTTTCTGGAATAACTTTAATTGTTACAGAATCGACAAATGCCTTTTGCCCCCAATATTCTGTGTTATTAACAAGCTTGATTTCCGCCCCTGCTGTCCAGTAATCAAACTTCATAAAGCCTGTACCAACTGGCCCTTCCATATTTACTAATTGCCCCGGGCTATTACCAGCAGCCATCGACTCATAATCTGCGTCAATTTGTGCCGGTGAAATCATTACACCTACTGGATGATTCAAGTGGTTAATAAGTGGAGCGAATGGATAATGCGTATGAATGCGCACTACATATTCCTCAACAACTTCAACTTCTTTAATAGATTCAAATAAAAACGCACGTGGTGCTGCAATCTCTGGATCTAATAAACGTTCAAAGTTTTTCTTTACAACTTCCGCATTAAAATCTTCCCCATCATGGAATTTAACACCTTCTACAAGCTTAAATTCCCAAGTTACATCATCAATTGCTTCCCAGCTTTCCGCTAGACTCCCTACAATTTCATCGTTTTGATTTTTCTTTACAAGTCCTTCTGTAATATTGGACAACACGGAGGCAGATGGCACGTCTGTTGATAAATGTGGGTCAAGATTTGCCGCATCTGATAGTGTCGCCAATACTAGGTCGCCACCAGTAACCGCTTCTGTTTGCTCACCCGAAGTATTTGTATCTGTATTAACTTCGCTATTTTCCACATCGTCACTATTACAAGCAACAAGAATTACGGAAAGCAGCATTAATACCAAAAATAGTAATCCTTTCAATTTTCCCATTAGTATACCTCCATTTTTACTTCCCTATTATTTTTAAGGAATTCAAACTAAATGCTACCATTGTTAATAGAATATTTCAATGAATATTCTAAATTTTTATTCAATTTTTATTTTTATAAATATAATTTTTTTATTAGAAAAATAAAGAACTTAAATTACCCACTCTGATAAACAATCAAAAATTCTCTACAATATCACTTAACACACAACTTCTTTCTCTTATGCAGAAAATAAAAATCATTACCCTCTCTATTCAATAAAATATTTTAAAATAATAAACAAAAAATTTTTTATGCATAATAATTCCATTGATTATCCATCGTCTATAGGTGGAGTAAGCTTTTACTAAATTACCAAAAAGGCTGTCCGAAAAGGAATACTTTTCGGACAGCCTAAGCTTTTATATTAAATATTTGCTAAACATTTTTGTACCTGCTGCTTCACTTTCGACACATAAAAGATTGACTCGTTGCAAAGAGACCGTTTCAAAATAGCTTTTCAGATGCCATCCTTTATTACGATTGCACCTTAAACTGACTAATCTCCGACTGTAAGTCATTCGCCATCGTTTCCAATACATTTGCAGAGCTTGCAATTTCCTCATTAGCTGCTGTTTGTTGTTCAGCAGAACGCATAATATTATGTAAGCTTAGCGTAATACCATTTGCAATTTCCGCAATATCGTTCGCTACATGGCTCGTTTCATTTGTTTTATTATTTACTGTACGCACAATGTCTGTTACATCATTTGTACGTGTACTAATATTAGCTACATATTCTACGATATTTTTAAAGGCTTCCCCAGTTTGTTCAACCGATGCTCGCCCTTCTTCCACATACTTTGTACCACTATTAATTGCTGTTACCGCGCTGGATGTTTGGCTTAAAATATCATCAACTAATGTACGAATATCATCAGCTGCTCTACCCGATTCCTCTGCTAATTTTCTTACTTCATCTGCGACAACTGCAAACCCTTTTCCGGCATCTCCAGCACGTGCTGCCTCAATTGAAGCATTTAAAGCTAATAAGTTAGTTTGATCTGTAATGCTTGTGATTAACGCTAAAATCGAACTAATTTCCTTCGATTTCTCGCCTAATGCATTGACAACTTCTGTCGATTCATTCACAGACTTCTTAATTGTATTCATCTTTTCAATGGTTTGCTCAATTAGCTCTATTCCTAAATCTGCTTTTTGGTTCGTTTCAGCCGCTACATCTGCTACATCTTGGACGACAGAGGATACCTGACCCATTTCTTTGCTAATTAAATCCGATGATTCTGATAATTTTTGCATCTGCTCTAACTGCCCCGCTGCGCCAACGACCATACTTTGAATAGAGTTAGAAATCGTTTCGACAGATGTGCTACTTTGCTCTGTAATCGCCGCAAACTCTCGAGTATAAGCTGTTACATCTGTCGAGGCTTTATTTGCTTTTTCAATCACTGTTCCGATTTGCTCTAGCATATGATTAAACTCTGTTGACAATTGCCCTATTTCATCTTTGTATTTATCGTCAATACGTACTGTTAAATCACCATCAGCTGCCTGTGCCATTGCCTTTAGTACTCGATTCATTCGCTTTAAAATAATATAGCGTGTACATAGCGCAATAATTACTGTTCCGATAAATAATGAAATGAATGTATTAATTACAACGCCCGCAATACCATCTAATTCAATTACTTTACTAACTTGTAAACTAATAAATTGTGAAATATGTGAGCTAATAAATAAACTTAGCCCTACAGCTAAAATCATTTTAAATATTAAACTTTTCCAAAATTTTATTTCACGAGAAAATAATTTTTCTTTTACCATAGCTGCTCCCCATTCCTATGTAAATCTACTATCATTGTAAAATAAACATTAAAATTAGTAAAATAGTTGCTCCTCACCCAATCACTTAGTCCTATTTATCATTATAATATTCTTGCCAAAAACGAGTATAGAGCCCTAATGAAAAGGCGATATCATTTTGTAAATTGCTAATCGCAATATTTATACGTTTGCGCGAATAAGTACCCTGCTTATTTATATGATAAGCTACTGTTTCCTCCATGTGCATTAATAAATCGACCATTTGTTCTAAATACATTTTCGCCTCAGTTGAAAGCATCGACTCTTGAAAACCTAAATGAATAAGAGCATTTTTGGCAGATTGAACATTTGTTAAAATTTGTCCCCACTGCGCACGTTTCATAGGTCTATTGAAATCTGTCAGCCAGCTCATCTCATACAATGCCAATAAGGAAATCGAATAAGACACAACATAATCTGGTTGCAGCGCTTTTTCCTCATATAGCGATTGCAAAACCGCTAAATCCTCCTTATATTTCTGCTGACGCATTTCATCAGTCTCTACTGCGACAGTCGGATATACACTAAAAATTGAATATGGAAAGATAATGCCTGAGAACAGCGCAGCAACTAGTAGCCCAATAATTAAAAGCTTCAGTTTTCGTATTATTCCTCGCCTTTTCGCCTTCATCATGGTTTTGATTGATGCCTCCATTCTTTGAAAAAATCTAATAGCTTTTTATGTAATTTTTCATCCACATTTATAATCTCACAACCATGATTATCGTATAAAGAGAAAATTTAATCAGCGGGGGTTTTCCTCATCCTCACTGATTGTTAGTTGAACCAATTGGGCTTTTATGCGCAGTGGAGCTCCCACTTAACCGTAAGCGTCTTAGGGATAAATTACTTTAATTCTATTTAATTCCCCTTGGCATACGAAATTTAATATAACGAATGACATTTTCTATATATCTTTCTATCGGCTGACTTGTATCAACTACTAAACATTTGAAATCGATTGGCTTTTTTGCACTGTTAAGCGTAGCATAAAAGCCTTCCTTCGAACGAATTTCACTAATTTGACTGAGCATCTTTTCTCTGCTTTTTAAACGATGATTGATTTCCTCAAAATCATCAAGGTAGCATTCAATATATTTATATTCTGCATCATATTTTTGAGCTAATTTTATTCCCTTTTCAATCATTTCCTCGTATAAGCACGGGCTATCAAGAATCACACTGTGCCCCTGAGATAGATGAAAATCAGCTAATGAAAAATCAATCGTATAGCTTATTTTCCCGGCAAGCTTTCCATCAAAAGAGCTGTCTGCTTCAATCGAATTTAATAAAGCAGATTTTACAATGTCGTGGTCAATAATGATAAAGCCCATTCTATTAGCGATTTCTCTGGCCAGTGTAGATTTTCCTGAACCTGGGAAGCCAGACATTTGTATAAAGTACATTTCCATTCCCCCTCTATAAAGCATTCTACTGCTCCTTATCCCAACTAACAGTGCTTTTTCAAACGAATTATTCTACGAAATCCATTTGTATTAATCAGGGATTTTTCTTTTATGTATACTTTATTTAATACCAAATATGGGGAAATGGCTAGAATATTTTATTAAAATATGTCGGAAATCAGCCATTCACAAAATTACTTTTCCCTTGAAAAACATCATTGCGTTTGCATTAATCGTTTTACTAAAATTTCAATAGTAATGAATTAACTGATAATTCCATCGTGACATTCTAGAAAACATATGCTATATTGTTAACTAATTGCATAGCCATCCACTGGAGGTGCCGTTGTGAACGGCTGAGATCAAAGTAAACTTTGGGATTCCTGGAACCTGATCTAGTTGATACTAGCGTAGGAAAGTGGTCGCCTATTATTTGTTACGATTTTTTAAGTAAGCGTTACTTTTCCTATGGGAGAAGTAACGTTTTTTTATTGGAGGAAACTAAAATGATTCATGCTATTACGAGTGGTCAAGGCTTTACACCACAAACAATTGACCAAATAAAGGGTGTCGCTACTCGTGTTGATGCCATTATTATTCGCGAAAAGCAGCTCTCACTTACTGAAATCGATAACGCAATTGCCGCACTTTTACAGGCTGGTATAAGTGCAAAGCAATTAATCATTCATACATATGTGGAGCTCGCTTACAAATACGACTTACTTGGCTGTCATTTTGCAGCAAATCAGGCTGTAAATGTGACACAGCATCCTTTTATATGTGGGCAATCTACGCATACAAAGGCTGAAGCGTTACAAAGTGCTGAAAGAGGTATGCATTATTTATACTTTTCTCCTGTCTTTCCAACAACCTGTAAACCAAATGTACCAGCGCAAGGGCTTCAGGCACTTGCTGAAACATGCCGTACTGTCAAAATACCCGTGCTTGCACTCGGTGGTATAACAAGCAGCAATGCACAACAAGTGATGCAGGTCGGCGCACAGGGCTATGCCGCAATATCAATGTTTTTTAACTAAGGGGAGCAATTTATGAAGTGTCAAGGCTTTACGATTATCGGTGGTGGGGTTATTGGATTATCTATCGCCTATCAATTATTAAAACAGCAACAGCCTGTGACGATTTTCCATACAGAAAAAACAACGACAGCATCACTCGCTGCTGGGGGTATGCTTGGTGGTCAAAATGAATTTCACACACCTTCGCCCCTTTATCATTTAGCACTGGAAAGTCGAGAGCTACACAAAGCACTCGCCGAGGAGCTATTACATTTAACTGGGCAAGAAGTTGGTTTATTACCTTCCGGGCTAATTAAAATTGCAGCTGCTGAGGAAGATAGAGTAAATTTGCAGCAGCAGTATCAATTTTTATATCAGGACCGCCCTACCTCTGTACAATGGCTAAATCAAACAGAGTTACAGCAATACGAACCTTTATTGGGTCATTCTATTACAGAGGGCTTTCATATATACGAGGACCATCAAGTAAATGCAAGAAATTTAACAAAGGCTTTAGCACTTGCTGTACAGAAGCTTGGCGCAAATATAATTGAAGAGGAAGTTATTGCGATAGAGAAAAAGCAACAACAAGTTACACATATCCAGACAGCCTCTAAGCGCTACGCTGTTCAGCAAGCTGTTTTGGCTGCGGGTGCCTGGACAGCGAAGCTTGCAGCCAAACTTCATATTACTTGCCCGGTGCACCCAGTAAAAGGGGAATGCTTAATGGTAAAAGCGGCACAGCTACCGAAGGCAACCATTTTTTCAATAGAAGGCTGTTATATCGTACCAAAGCACAATAATCGTATATTGATTGGTGCTACGAGCTATCCTCTGCTAGAAGATGATGCAGTAACTGTCGGTGGCATTTATTCTTTATTATCCCGAGCTATTCATATGATGCCATCACTAACGAAGGCTGAGATTGTCGAAACTTGGTGTGGTGTGCGGCCACAAACAATAGACGGACTTCCAATTATGGGTACTACGCAATATAGCAATTTATTTATATGCACAGGACATTATCGCAACGGTATTTTATTAAGTGCCATTACTGGGCTTTTGTTTAGTCAATTCTTATTGGGTGATAGCGTAGCAAAGCAACGGTTAGCGCCTTTTTCATTGCAACGCTTTACGATTTAAAGGAGGTGTGCATTTTGCGCTTATACGTCAACGGTCACAATATGGAAGTACCACAATCTATTACAACTGTTGTCCAATTACTAGAACATTTACAGCTCAATAAAGAGCTTGCCATTGTTGAAGTAAACGCGGAAATCTTACAGCCTGCGGAACGTGACAGCAAGGAAATTAAAGCAGATGACCATATCGAAATTGTACAATTTGTAGGAGGAGGATAATCATGCTACATATCGGACCATATCAATTTAATTCACGCCTCTTATTAGGCACAGGGAAATTTAAAGATTTTGCTACACAGAAAGAAGCGGTGGAAGTATCTGAAACAGAAATTTTAACATTTGCTGTGCGTCGTATGAATATTTTTGAACCAACACAGCCAAATTTTTTAGAAAAAATCGATGTACAAAACTATACACTCTTACCAAATACAGCAGGCGCGAAAAATGCAGAGGAGGCTGTGCGCATCGCTAACCTTGCGAAAGCCTCTGGTTTATGTGATATGGTTAAGGTCGAAATCATCGGCTGTAATCAAACATTACTACCGGACCCTGTAGAAACATTACGTGCTACAGAAATGCTATTGGAGCAAGGCTTTATCGTCTTACCATACACTTCCGATGATGTGTTGCTAGCAAAGCACCTACAAGATTTAGGCTGTCACGCTATTATGCCAGGTGCTTCTCCTATCGGGTCAGGTATGGGAATCGTCAATCCACTTAATTTATCCTTTATTATCGAGCAAGCAAAGGTGCCCGTCATTGTTGATGCTGGTATTGGTTCCGCTGCAGATGCGGCACAGGCGATGGAGCTTGGCGCGGATGCCGTATTATTAAATACCGCTGTCTCAGGAGCTAAAGACCCTGTAAAAATGGCTTCAGCTATGAAGCATGCAATTATTGCTGGACGCGAAAGCTTTGAAGCTGGACGCATACCGAAAAAAATGTATGCAACAGCATCTAGTCCATTAGAAGGTATAAGCAGGTGAGCCGTTATTCAAGACAGGAGCGCTTTCTCCCAATTGGCACTACTGGACAAGCGCTTCTTGCTGAAAAGCATGTCCTCATCGTTGGTGTCGGAGCACTTGGTGCAACAATTGCTGATTTGCTAGTGCGGGCAGGGATTGGTGAGATTTCGCTGATTGACCGAGATTTCGTCGACTTATCTAATTTGCAGCGTCAAATGCTATACAGTGAAGCCGATGTGACCGCCCGTTTACCAAAAGCGACCGCCGCTAAAAGACGCTTACAGAAAATTAATCATACATTGACAATCCATGCTTATAACGAGGAAGCCAATGTCGAACTTTTTGAGCATATACTAGCAACACAATCTATTGATTTGATAATTGACGGTACAGATAATTTCGATATTCGTTTTATCATCAATGATATTGCTCATAAATACAGGATTCCATGGATTTATGGTGCGTGCGTTGCATCAAGCAGCCTTTCCTTTTTCATTAAGCCAGGAAAAACTGCTTGCCTGCACTGTATAATGGGTGGATTACCTACTACAGGACCAACTTGTGACACGGCAGGGATTTTAGCCTCTGCCTCACAAGTAACAGCAGCTCTACAAGTAGCAGAGGCATTGAAATATTTAACAAATAATGAAACCGCGATGCGCGGAAGCGTTTTTTCAATTGATGTGTGGCAAAACACCTTCTCCTCTGTCAAGGTGGACGGACTAAAAAAGCAAACCTGCCCAACATGCGGAGAAAAACCAACATATCCATTTTTGCAGCCCAATGCCACAACAAAATTCGCCTCACTATGTGGTCGCGACACAGTGCAAATTCGCCCTGTTTATAAAATGCGTGATTTATATGCGCTAAAAAAGCAGCTAACTTCCGAGAAAATAACACATTTCAATGATTTTCTCATTAGCTTCAATGTAGAAAGTTATCAGCTCACCGCATTTAAGGATGGGCGCGTTTTCGTGCATGGCACTGCCGACATACAACAGGCAAAAAGCGTCTATTATCAATATTTTGCTTAATAAAGGAGAGAACAACTATATGAAAACACCACCATTTACTACATCCTCATTTTAAATTCAATTTTGAGGAGGAAACAATATGCAAGCTTTATTAGTAATTGATGTACAAAATGGATTGGTTAATCTCACACACTGTGATGATACATTAGCGAATATCGAAAAATTGATTCAAGCATTTCAAGAACAGCAAAAACCTGTTATTTTCATTCAGCATACCGATAATGCCAAAGAAAGTGTGCTCCACCATGCAGGAAAAGGGGCTGATATTATTGCACGCTTTCAGCCATATATTGAGCATCTTGTTGTTAAGCAAACACCAAGTGCTTTTTATCAAACAAACTTGCAAGAGCTGTTAGCAAGTTTAAATATTGAGCATGTATATATCTCAGGCTTTAATACGGAGTTTTGCTGTCAATTTACAGCGATTGCGGCTTATGACCGCGGGTTCCGCACAACATTTATCGAGGATGCTACAAATACAGTAAACAACGCCAACACCTATGAAATGACTGGCTTAGATATCCGAGATTTCGTCGGAACTGTATTGCATTGGTCGAATGTTATTGAGGTGCTTGATATGGAGGAATATTTGGAAACTCAATTATAAATTATAGAAGATGGCTGCCTTTTGTGTAGAAATTCCATTCGGGACTAGAGGTGAAGGATAATTTGCTTAATAAATAGCGAATTTTATCTACAAAGCTCGAACTATATTACAAAACTCTCATTCGATTTTATTAAATTTAGATAACAAAAGTAAAGCGGTATTCGAATCAAGCTGCTTCCAGACAGATACATTATTATATAAAATATAATAGAAGACGGTTTGATAAAATGAATGATGTATCCAAAACAGCTATTGAAAACATTATTTTCAATAGCTGTTTTTACTATTATCTTTAGGCCTTATCTAAAATATATGCCGTCTTCTGCGATGCTTGCTGACTAGAATTTTCATTATAAGCATCCGCACATTTATCCGCAAAGCCATGTGCTCCTTCAAACACAAACACCCGCACTTCTTTTTTCCGTAAAGCTTCAATCAAAATCTTTACATCAAATGATTTTTCTTCATTTCCGTAAAATAATGTCACTGGACAATGTGGTGTGATATCTAGGTAACTGCGGATACGTGAGCCATAATAACCGATAATATGCTGAATTCCGTTTAATTCGCTACATAACCATGCCACTGTCGCCCCGATACTAAAACCCATTATATATACTGCTTCATATTTTTGCATGAGTTCCTCTAATAGTATTTTAATTTGCTGTGCTGCTTGCTCAATGCCTATATGCTCCATAAAATTGTAGTAAGCTTGTTGTTCCTGTTCATATGGAAAAACATTGTCGTCTTGCAACATATTCGGGCATACTACATCAAAGCCCATCTGGCTTAAACGCTGTGCATATGATTGGATATGACGATTAATACCATATATTTCATGGAGTACGACAACGACTCGATTTGCTTGATTATTGATTATAAACTTCATTCATATAAAGGCTATAGGATAATCCTACAGCCCTTCCTCCTCACTCTGTAAACTTTGGCTTGCGCTTCTCCACAACGGCCTGCACGCCCTCCTTAAAATCAGCAAGCTCTGTAACGAGCCCCATTTGCGAGGAAATATAGTCTAGAGATGAGCGTAAGGACATTGTTTGGCTTTGGTATACTGCGCGCTTAATAAATTGAATGGCGGTTGTCGGTCCATTCGCAAGCTTTTCTGCATAGCTTCGCGTATATTGTTCAAGTTCTTCATCTGGCACAACGAATGTGACAAGTCCCGCCTCCTTTGCCTCATACGCTGACAGTACACGTGCTGTCCATAACATATCTAATGCTTTATCAATCCCTACTAACTTTGGTAAAAAGTACGCGCCACCGTCTCCCGGCACAATCCCAACATTGACATAGCTCTCCGAAAATTTCGTCGACTGTGCGACAATACGAATGTCACACATTAAAGCCATATCAAGCCCTGCACCAAATGCAAAGCCATGCACTTGGGCAATGACTGGCTTATCAATTTCCTCTAAAAGCAGTGGCACACGCTGTACGCGCTTCCATAAAGAATTTTTGCGGGCGAGCGCTGTCGATGTAATGTCGTCCTCACTGTCAAAAAAGCCTTTGCCTGCTGCCATCGCTTTAATATCACCACCTGCGCAGAAGCATTTGCCATTGCCCTTAACGACTAGCACACGAATTGCCTCATCGTCGCGCACCGTTTCAAGTGCCCGAATCCATCTCGTTAGCATATCCTCACTAAAAGCGTTCATTGCTTCAGGGCGATTGAGCGTAATTGTCGCAACTCCGTCCTGTACATCGAATAATAAGTCAGCCATTTTCAAGTCCCCCTTATTTCGTTGTCATCCATGACCAAACATTCTCTACTTGTAGCAAATCATCTGCCAGTTGCTTTTGCCAGTAATGCGTTGTAAGGCCTTCCTCACGCCATGCCCATAAGCGACGCGTGTAATGCTGTAGGCTATGCTCATAGGTTACACCAATTGCCGCATGAACTTGGTGAGCAGAAGTTGCTACGATTTTGCTTGCCTCGTCTAAACGAATGCTTGTGAAAGCTACTTCATAGCGCTCAGTCTCATTTACTAATGCCCCTGCCATATTTTCAATCGCCGCCGTCGCAATTGCTGCCTCTCCTGCAAGATTAGCCAAGTGCTGCTGCACAAGCTGAAAGCGATGAATCGGGCGACCGAACTGTTCACGTTCCTTTGAATATCTTACTGATAGCTGAAAGGCTTTATCGAGAGCACCACTCAGTGCAGCTAGCTTTGCGGCTGTCGTATATTTGATTAGCTTTTGAAGTTGCTGCTCGTTGATTTCCGTTTGTGCAATGATTTCAGCTTGCTGGAAGCTCACTGTATCACGCGGCTCGGCTGCTAAATTTGTTGCCTGTACAATGCTTGCTTGTGCTAGACCTACGGCAATTAGCTTCAGCACCTCTCCCTCTTGAGCAAAAGTTACGAGCTGCTGTGCACTTCTCGCCCACGGCACATTGGGAATGTTGCCATCAAGTTTGCCATTTGTCATTGTTAGCATCTGCTTGTCGTTAAAAGAAATCGTTGTAATAGATTCAAACGGTGTAAGCCTTACGTATTCCAAAATAAAATTAGCGAGCGTATGCTCAAGTACGGGTGCAGGTACGGCATAATAGCCAGTTAGTTGATAGAGTGCTAGTAAATCAGCTATATCCCCATTTGCTCCTCCGTACTGCTCTGTTATCGCGACTTTCAATAGTTCATTGTCAACTAGCTGTTGCCATAATGTAGTAGCCCATTTACCTTCCTCTAGTAAGTCAACAGTTTCCTTTGTAATAAGGTCTTTATATATTTTCTCAACGACCTCTGTTACAAATTCCAGCATTTCACTCATTGTGCAACAACCCCCTTTGCGACAATGCCATATAGCACTTCTGATGTGCCACCTCTAATTGTAAAGCCGGGTGCATGTAGAATTGATTCCGCCATATAGCGGTCAAAGGCGCGTTCTGCCTGCAAGCGTGGGTATGTTGCGACAAGTAGGCGTGCAATTTCGGGTATTTTCTGTTCAAACTTCGTTCCAATGCTTTTTACAAGCGCTGCTGGAATTGCCACCTCACCGCCTTCCTCCAATACTTGTGCTACGCCAATTGATAAATTGCGTAAGCTCCACATTTCTGCTAATAGCTTGGAAGCAGTAGCTAAACCAACAGTGTCATATGCCTGTTTTAATTCAATAATTAGTTCATTCAATAACGGAAATGTGCTTAAAATACGCTCTGGACCGCTGCGCTCAAAGGCAAGCTCCGCTAACCCCTGTGTCCAACCATTACCAATCGTGCCAACAACCATTGCATCTGGCACAAACACATTTTCAAAAAATACATCGTTAAAATGTCGCTCTCCCGTTAAATAAGGAATCGGAGTAATCGTCACACCGGGCGCATGCAAATCAATAATTAACTGGCTTAAGCCGCTGTGCTTAGACACTTGGTCATAGGGTGCAGTACGCACAAGTGTCACCATATAATGCGCATCATGAGCGTTACTCGTCCACGTCTTCGCCCCATTCACAAGCCAGCCACCCTCTACCTTCTCTGCTTTTGTACGGACAGATGCTAAATCAGAGCCACTATTCGGCTCACTTAAGCCAATCGCAAAAAAACAATCCCCTCGAATAATTTTAGGCAAAAACAATTGACGCTGCTCCTCCGTACCAAAGCGCAACAGCAAAGGACCTGTCTGCCTATCTGCAAACCAATGGGCTGCAACTGGTGCACCCGCAGCCAAAAACTCCTCTGTCAATATATAGCGTTCAATCGTACTACGCTCGCCCCCACCATACTCCTGCGGCCAAGTCATCCCAATCCAGCCCTGTTCTGCTACTAATTTAGAAAAAACAGGGTCACTTCCACTTAACCATGAATCACACTTCGTTCGAAATGTCCCTTCTTTGAGGTGACGCTGTAAAAAAGCACGCACCTCTAACCGAAACTGCTCCTGCTCTTGCGTAAAATGCACAACTGGTAATTTCATTTCTCCCATCCCCTTTTGTCATGCTTCCCCCTTATTTTATCGCTTGCTACACATAGATGTCTAACAATTTCGAATTGTATTTAATTTTCAGAATTGTTTGCGTGCCAGGCACCGAGTTGCTCAATGAAGCTACGTGACTTCAAGCGAATCCCTGTCTGCTCTTCGTAAATTGTTGTCACAATTTTTTTAATAAACATCTTCGTTTGGGGCTTTAAATCTAGCTTGCCGACTTGCTCAATTGGCATCATATAAAACATCCGAATAAGCTTGAGCTGCGTTGGCGAGAGTCGGATAATATATTGGTCATGATGGAAGCAGCGATGGCATAAAAAACCTCCATGTGAAAAGGAGAAGGCAAATTCACCATCTGTTGATGCGCAGCTTGCACAAGCTTGTAAAATTGGCTGGACGCCTGCATAGGGCAGCATTTTCCAATCAACGAATAAAGCAATCGCCTCAGGGTCATAGCCTTCATCTATAGCAAGTAATGCTTGCCTTACTACTTCAAAGGCAAATGGCTGAGGCTCGCCCTCTTCTACTAAACGGTCGACCAGCTCACCGACATAGCTTGCATAGGCTGTTGCATGAATATCAGTTTGCATTGTGCGCATCGCATTCAAATGCTCCCCCTGCTGCAAAGTGCCCATCCCCGTTGTTCGCTGCACTAAATACAGGCCGTACATAAAAGGTTGAGTAATACCTGCTAATCGGCTAGTCGGTTTTTTCGCACCACGTGCCATAACGGCTACCTTACCTGCTTCACGTGTCAGCAATGTGACGATTTTATTGGATTCTCCGTATGCTCTAGCCTTGAGAACAATTCCCTCCCATTTATGCAACATTTATAACACACCTCCACTTCATTTTGGTGAATGACTAGATTAATCTATGTTTCACGTAAAAATAGATTGATTTTGAAACATTCATTTCTTATATAATACTTTTCTTAAGAAAATGAGAATAGGTGTCGAGAAAACTAAAAATTTCCCAACACCCTTTATATGTTTAATCAATATTTGTTTATAATTTGGTATGTCTTAATAAAAGGTTATGTTTATCTTATAAGAGATGTCTCTATACAAGCTTCTATGAGCTAGTTTAGCAATCACTTTTCATAAGCTTTATACCAATGATATGGTTGGATTTCCTTTAATGTTTTATACTCCAGTCTACCATCTTGGTTAGTTATAGCTGCTTTTACACTCTCTCCCCAATAAAAAAGTCTTTCCTGACATACACCACAAGGGGTTAAAATTGTAAATTCGGATTCTTCATTTTCTCTTACAATACAGATAGTATGAGTAACCTTTGTATTAAGTTTATGTGCCTCAAGAATTGCACCCGTTTCAATACACAATTCAGTAGAAGCATTGATAATATCTGGTGCTACACTAGTTAAAATTTGACCATCTTCAGTGTACATTGCCGAAGCCCCACCCCAACCAGAAGGGTATCTTTTTTCTATCAAGTCTATTGCTGATTGATAGAGTTTTTGTTCAATATTCATGCCGATATTACCTCCCAATTCATTTAGCGACAGGCGTTTCCTACACCCGCTGCTCCCCTATTAAACACTTATTACAGGAAACATAAGCTGACTCAAAATTAGGAAATGATAACGCTACAGAAATTTCAATATTATCGCCTAAAATACTATACACTTATTTCACAATTTGCAACAGGTGTTCTAGCTGATTTATTTCATAAGTAGGCTTTAAATTTGTAGTATTTTCTTTATATTTAGGATTGAACCAACATGTATCAATACCGTAGTTAATTCCACCTTGAATATCAGAAGTCAACGAGTCACCTACCATTAGGACATTTGATTTTTCTGTAATTTGCAGCTTATTAAAAGCATAATCAAAAATTTCAGCTTGT
Source organism: Metasolibacillus fluoroglycofenilyticus (assembly GCF_003049645.1). GTDB lineage: Bacteria > Bacillota > Bacilli > Bacillales_A > Planococcaceae > Metasolibacillus > Metasolibacillus fluoroglycofenilyticus. The sequence continues at coordinate 1,261,327 of NZ_PYWK01000001.1, read as the reverse complement.
GGCTTTTGAAATCCTGTGGATTCAGAGATAATAATATGCTCAAATGTACCTTCTAAAAAGGAATGATTAATTCTAGATGTTTGTACATCTGTGTAACCGTTCGTAATAATGGCTAATCGCTTATGCGACAAAGCTTCAATAACTTTTTCGGCTCCTTGAACGAGATAGGTTTGTTGGCCAAGAAATTTCAAATAGTCTTGATTGAATACAACTGCGTCCATTTCAAGTTCGTGTTCTAAAAATAATCTCCTAAATCTTTCTGAACCTAGCTCCACTAAGCTTATTTTTCCTCGTTCTAAATCTTCCCATAACACTTTGTTAATTTCTCGATAACTCTTTTCATACAATTTTAAGTTATTTAACAAATTATATTTGCTAAAAACTTTTTTAAAAGCTTCTTGCTCCGATATAGTAAAATCAAAAAGTGTATCATCGATATCGAAATAAATAATATCGTAATTTTTCATTTTAATACTCATCCTCACGGAAGCCGAAGTCACGTAAATGTGTTTGTTTGTTGCGCCAATCCTTTTGCACCTTTACCCAAAGCTCCAAGTATACCTTTGAGCCAAGAAGCATTTCGATATCTTTACGTGCCAGTGTACCGATTTCCTTTAGTAATGCGCCGCGCTTGCCAATGACAATGCCCTTTTGCGAATCGCGCTCAACCATGATTGTTGCTTGTACACGAATCATATGTTCATGCTCTTCATCACGCTTAATTTTATCAATGACAACTGCAATCGAATGGGGAATTTCCTCACGTGTTAAATGCAAAACCTTTTCACGAATCAGCTCTGAAATAATAAAGCGCTCTGGATGATCGGTCACTTGATCTGCAGGATAATATTGCGGTCCTTCAGGTAAATACTCACCGAGCTTTGCTAATAAATTTTCGACATTATTTCCTTGTAGCGCGGAAATCGGCACGATTTCGCTGAACGGGTATTTATCTTTATAGGATTCAATAATTGTAATAAGCTCATCTGGATGAACTTGGTCAATCTTATTAATGACTAAAAAGACAGGCGTTTTATTACCAGCTAAAAGGTCTAAAATAAATTCATCACCTTTACCGATTTTTTGCTCTGCATTGACCATAAATAAAATAACATCCACTTCACGCAATGTATTTTTAGATACTTTCAACATAAATTCGCCTAATTTATGCTTCGGCTTATGAATACCTGGTGTATCAATAAAAATCATTTGCGAATTTTCAAGTGTCAATACACCTTGCACTTTATTACGTGTCGTTTGTGGTTTATCTGACATAATCGCAATTTTTTGTCCGATAACACGATTTAAAAATGTTGATTTCCCTACATTCGGTCGACCAATAATGGAAATAAAGCCCGATTTATAGGGACTGTTTGCTTGCTGCATAATCTAAATCCTCCGTTGTGAATGCACCCGGTAACAGTTCACCTACTGTCGTTTCTTGTACATCACCTTTTAAGTTTGTTAAATAAACTGGCATACTTGCTGGGAAAAATTCGCTCATCACTTGACGGCATGCCCCGCATGGTGAGCAAGGCTTGTCCGTATCTGCTACTATAGCAATCGCCTTAAATTTCATCACACCTTCAGATACCGCTTTAAAAATTGCCGTTCGCTCTGCACAGTTTGCCATGCTATATGCGGCGTTCTCGATATTACAGCCTAAATAAACTGTACCATCCTCTGCTAAAAGTGCTGCGCCTACTGGAAATTTCGAATAAGGTACATACGCCTTTTCACGCGCTATCTTTGATTGCTCCATTAATGTATGTTTATCCATTCTTTTTGCCTCCTATATCACATTAAAACCATTTCGGGAAAAAAATGAGTACTCCGATTATAACACTGCCAATCGCAAATACAAGTACCGCGCCTGCTGCTGCGTCCTTTGCAGCCTTTGCTAAAGGGTGGATTTCTGATGTTGCTAAATCGACAACTCGTTCGATTGCACAATTCATCATTTCCGCACCAATAACTAAAATAATGACTAAAACGATAATTAGCCACTCTATCACGCTCAAGCCTGTTAATAAGCCTGCAACGATGACAATACAGGCACTTGCTACATGAAAGCGCATATTTTGCTCTTTTACCGCCTCCAGTATTCCTTGAAAGGCATAGACAAAGGAGCGTAAAAATTTACGGATATCCATTATACCTCGCGCCCTAGCCCGAAGGACGACAAAATTGCATTTTGTTTATCAAACATTTCTTTTTCATCTTGTTCATTCATATGGTCATATCCCAATAAATGCAAAAATCCATGGAGTGCTAAAAAGCCTAGCTCTCGCTCAAAAGAATGTCCATACTCCTCCGCCTGTTCCTGTGTACGCTCGACCGAAATAATAATATCTCCTAAAACACGTGGTAGACCTTCACCAATAATTTCTGTTTCTCCTTCACCTAGCTCCTCTAAAGCAAAGGATATAACATCTGTTGGCTGGTCTTTATCGCGGTACTCTCGATTGATTTCATGTATGGCTTCATTCGTAACGAATGTAATCGATAGTTCGCTACCATCATCAACCTGCTCTTCTTTTGCCGCATACTGCAATAAGCGCTCGACTAAATCGATATGCGCTTTTTGAACCGAATCCGTTTCATCTAAAAAATCGATTTCTAACGCCATTTGCAAACCTCCTATTTTGGATATTCGATGCGTGAATGGAATGTACCGTTTAATGTTTCACATAACACATCTTCAATAATTTTTAATTCCTTCAACGATATATCGCATTCATCAAATTGGTCATCCTGCACGCGGTCCTGAATAATGGACTGTACTAGCTTTTTAATTTTGTCAGCAGTCGGCTCCTTCATGGATCGTACCGCAGCTTCTACACTATCTGCAATGCTAATAACAGCAATTTCCTTCGTTTGCGGCTTTGGTCCTGGGTAACGGAACGCTGCCTCATCAACATTCATGCCCTCTTCCTTCGCTTTAAATACGAAAAATTTCAATAAGCTTGTGCCATGATGCTGTAACGCAATATCAATAATCTCCTGTGGCATGCGATGCTTATGCAGGAGCTCTGCACCGTCCGTCGTATGTGCAATAATAATATCTGCACTCGATTGTGGAGGTAATGTATCATGCGGGTTAATACCTGTCATCTGATTTTCAATGAAAAAGGAAGGTCTTCTCGTCTTCCCAACATCATGGTAATAACAGCCGACGCGCGCTAATAGCCCGTCCGCACCAATGGCTTCACAAGCTGTTTCTGCCAAATTTGCTACCATAATGCTATGGTGGTAAGTACCCGGCGTTTCCGTTAATAATTTGCGAAGTAACGGATGGTTTGGATTCGATAGCTCAATCAAGCGCATTGTTGATAAAATGCCAAATGCCGACTCAAAGAACGGTAGTAACCCCATCGTCAACGCACCGGAAAGCACTGCTGAAATGATAGCCGCCGTCAAATAGAAGCCTATTTCGGTGATACCATAGCCCGACTGAGACATTAATAAATAAAAACTAATAAATAAAATATTAATAACTGAGAGAATGCCACATGCCTGCAATAATGATGAGCGCTTTTCAAGATTGCGCATGAAAAATAGCGTCGCAAAACCGCCAAACATTATGTACAAGGCAATATCCATTTGTAACACAGCAGCATAGCCACTATGGAACATGACACCTGCTGATGTCGCCGTCATAACCGTTACAATTGATGCCACTCGGTCATCCACAAGCAAGCGAACAAGCATTGTCGCTAAAGCAACTGGGAATAAAAAGGCAATCATCACATCAAAATTATCCGCTACAATGCTAATTAATTTCATAATAATAAGACATATTGTATAAACTATTGTTGTAACAAGCAGCTCGTTTCGACGTTTGGCTATCGGCTTTTTTGAACGGTCAAAAACGATATAAATAAAGGCCATCTGCAAGAAAATTAAAATGAGTAACCCAAAAATCGGCTTTAAAGATTCCTTCGTATCTAGCATACCTAGCAACTCTAATTGTCGGTATACTTCACGGTCTATAAGCTCCCCTTCTTGCACGATAATTTGACCTTGTAAAATACGTGTTGCTTCAACCATTTCGCGTGCTTGTCGAACGCGCAACTCGGTCTTTTCTTCATCTAGCACTTCTGTTTCGACAATAGCAGCTCGTCCAAGTGTAATAACTGTATTAAGTAACGGCTCCGCTATTGCTGATTGCTGACGTATTTTACTATCAATTTCATTGCGAATTGTTAAGATTTGCTCTTTACGGAATGGTCGGTCTAACGCATTTGTTACGAGCTGTGCTAAACTATCACGCGTATTAATCAATAGCTCCTCGTCAATCGTTAACAATACTTCAAGCTGTGTATTGCTAATACTTATTGAAGTTTGTGATTCCGTAATATCTTTTAAACTTGTTTTTAATTGCTCTACTCTTGATTCAATTGAATCATCCTTTGTCTCTTCTCGTACATCAAGCACGATATCAAAAACAGATGTAATAATGGCTGTACGATGGTCTGCTACTTCCTCATTGAAGACGTAGACAGGCTCAACAGATTTCTCCGCATTATCACGTTCCCTTTCCGTTTTCACCGAATCTTCTACAGTTTTCACAGAACGAATTGTTTCGGGTGCTAGCTGCAGCAACTGTATATCGTATGTAATGCCCCTTACATTGCCTGCCATAAACAAAAATTGAATAGTTGCTGTAATTAAGAGGACTAATATTAAAAAATAACGAAATTGAATGATTTGCATTATGTTTTTTAATTGTTTTCTCATTGCACACCTCCACTTATTATTTTACCAATTTTTGAGCGTGATTTCATGCTTATTTCGTGTCATTTTAACTTCTTTTAGCAATGTTTTCTGCGGCGAGTAATCGCAGGAGCACATATTTTGTACAGATAGCGTAAAAACTTTCATACCTTTCTAGGTAGTAAGATGAATGCAAGTATTAAACCGATTTTCAGCAGGTGTTCAAATAACCGCTAAAAAGTTATGCCTTCGACGGATGTCACAGATTTTGAAGGGAGGTCTACCTGATGCAGGTCAGTTTATTTTCCACTGGTTAGCGTGAAAAATCTGGACGAGAGCTAGCCAAGGCATAATTGAGTGGAATAGCTAAAAAGAGACTGCTAGTAAGTCACAACTCTCCCTGACTTTCTAGCAGCCCTTAGCAATTTATGTCGTTAAGTTGCTTTCAAAAATCGGTGCACAGCTTACTCCTTACAGCTCCTGCTCCGCATATGCTTGAATTACTTTTGCTACGAGTGGGTGACGCACAACATCCCCTTGCTCAAGAATTTGGAAATGTATGTCCTTGACATATTTCAGTGTACGTTCCGCAATAATCAGACCAGATTCCGTATTTTTCGGAAGGTCAATTTGGGTTTTATCCCCAGTAATAACCATTTTAGAACCAAAGCCAAGGCGTGTTAAAAACATTTTCATTTGCTGATGCGTTGTATTTTGTGCCTCGTCTAATATAACGAAGGCATCATCTAATGTACGACCGCGCATATACGCTAATGGCGCAATTTCAATTGTACCACGCTCAATTAAACGCTGCGTTTGTTCTACGCCGTAAATATCATGTAGTGCATCATAAAGCGGGCGTAAATAAGGGTCAACTTTTTCCTTTAAATCACCTGGCAAAAAGCCTAACGACTCACCAGCTTCAACAGCAGGTCTTGTTAAAATAATGCGCTTCACATGACCGTTTTTTAAAGCTTGTGTTGCCATAACAACAGCTAAATAGGTTTTACCTGTACCGGCTGGGCCGATGCCGAAAATCAAGTCACGATGGCGAATGGCACGTATATATTCTCGCTGTCCAATCGTTTTCGCACGAATCGGCTTGCCCTTTGTATTACGTGCAATTTCTTCCTCATAAAGCTCTGCAAAATATTCGATTGTACCTTTGTTTGCCATTTCAATTGCTGTTGATGCGTCCCGTTGGTCAACATTAATCCCTTTACGAATCACCTGTAGTAGCGCATGTAGCACGGATTTAGCCTGCTCCTTCTGTGCCTCATCATCGCCCGCAATTTGTACTACTTCCCCACGTGTAATAACTTGTACTTTATACGTTTCTTCAATTAATTTAATATTTGCATCCGACATGCCTAATAACATAACTGCTTCATTCGGATTATCTAACTGTAATTGTGAAATTTTTTCTGACATCCTAACGCTCCTTAATTAATAGGATAAGGTTTGGCAATATTTTCATTGATTAAATATAGAACCTTCCCCTTTACTTTACCATCTACAAATTGAATGTGTAAAAGGTTTTCTTTTTTAATAATGCTCTTCGTTGGTAATGATTGTACCATTTTTTCATGCAGCAATGGCATAATTCGCGATTCAATCTGTTCTTCTGTCAACGTTTCAACTATTTTTTCTCTCGTCTCTATTTTAGCAACACGTATATAACGCGCTAACCATTCAGGCAATGGCAGTGCTTTTATTTCTGTTGGTAGCCCTTCAGGAGTAAACGTAAAATGCCAAGCCTCTGCTGTTACAACTTCGTATTGCACTTCTTGCGGAATTGTAAACTCGCTCTCTAGCCAATAATCTGCATAAACGTCACCAACTGCACCAATTAAAAGCTGTCTTTCCCCTACTAGCATCAGCCCAGATACAAGTGTATCCCCTTTATATACTGTCGTATTTGGCGTTACTTTACGCTCACCACTTTTTATATCAAAATGGGTGATGACACCACTGCTACCAGCAATAAGATGATAATAGCCATCTTTATTTTCCTTCATTTCATTTTTCGGTGCGAGCTGTGGACGGATGGTCATTTTACTTCCTACTTTCGCAACATGCACCCATGAATACTCGCGAAAGTTTTGCATAATGAACTCTCGTACCTCTTGATCTGTCGGTAAGCGTTTTTTTAGAATAGGTGCAGCAAATTCCTTTTGCACTAAACGCTCGATTGCAGCCTTTTGTTCTGGTGTATCTCCTTGTATATCAATTTCCCATATCCAATAATTGCAAAGTAACGGTATGAGCCATAGACAAAGTAAACTAACAATTGTCATCAATCGCTTTGGAAGTAGCTCGTCTGTCGTTAAATAGTGTAACTTCAATTTGACACGATGCTTACTGCGTGCTTTGCGCAATATAGCGATATGCTGGCGAGCCAATTCAAATTGTAGCACTTCTTTTGTCGTACGCACATGATAAATCGGTACATGATGGCTATGTAAATATTGTAGTAAATCATTTGTTTTTTGATTTTTTTGCACCGATACGCGAACACGGCGATAATCAATATTACGCATGCTTTTCAATTTGTAGTGCATGTAATTTTTCACATGATACGGTAAAACCATTTGTCGCCAATACAGTTACAGTAATTTGCTCTCCCTTAATATGCACAACATAATCTTCTATCATACACGAGCAACTCGCATCAGATGCAGCTAGTATGCGATAATTCCCATGCCATTTAAGCAATTTAAAATTGGTCATTTCAAATATTGCAGCCATTTGAAATAATTTTTTCATAAAAAACAGCCTCCCTTTCTCATACTATATGCATTAGAAAAAGGAGGCATGTATAAGATTAATTAGGCATCAACGTAATTGCGTCCAGATTTTCTTCGAGCTAATTGGTAGAAGTGAATCTAAAATTGGCACATCACGTGACATCCGTTGGAGCTTAAACCACATGATGTTAGACATTCAATCGTTGCCACAGAAAGTAGCATACTTAGACTGAGCTCCTTGTATCAAGATGTGTTTTGGCACTCGCTGAAAAGGCCTAAGGCAAGCATTCATCTCGCCATTTATAGAGATAAGGAATTTCTTCTAAAAGAAGTTAACGTACTTGTCGTCGCTTTGCTCTTGGCGGACCTAAAATTTCCGCGGCAACAATTGCCTGAACAAGTGCTTTCTTTGTCGTAGGAGCTGTAAAAACAGCTGTTTCTCGCTCCTTCATTTGCGTCACACGTAGTGATTGTTCAATATTTGGACGTGCTACCGTCTTCTCATAGGTTACTTTTGGTACCTCTACCGTTTCAACAATCGGCTCTATTTTTCGCTCAGTTCGCTCAGTTCGCACTGGCACAACGGGCTTAATTTCTTTCCATTGCTGCTCTACCTCAGCCTTTTTTTGTTCAAGCTGCCCAAAGATTTCACTCGCGAAATCCTCTAAAGACCTAGTTGGTGTTGTCTTGGCTTGGCGTGGCTCACGATTAGGTTTTGATTGCTCATTAAATGGTGGCATGCTTTTCGTGTTTTTGGACTTATCTTTTTTACCGAGCAATGAGGAAATAATCCCAAGCACAATAAGGATAATTAAAGACTCCACTTAAGCAACCTCCCTTCTAACTTAGACGATACACTATTTGTTCTGCGTATTATCATCATTTGTTGATTTCGCAATTGAATCACGCATCATAGTATCCGCTTGAATGTTTTTATAGTTCATATAATCCATAATACCAAGGTTACCTGAACGTAAAGCTTCTGCCATTGCCATTGGTACTTCAGCCTCAGCTTCAACAACTTTTGCTTTCATCTCTTGAACTTTAGCTACCATTTCTTGTTCTGTTGCTACGGCCATCGCACGACGTTCTTCCGCTTTCGCCTGTGCAATATTTTTGTCCGCCTGTGCTTGCTCAATTTGTAATTCAGCACCGATGTTTTTACCTACATCAACATCCGCGATATCAATCGATAGAATTTCAAAGGCTGTACCGGAGTCCAAGCCCTTCGCTAATACAGTTTGTGAAATCAAATCCGGATTTTCTAATACAACAGAGTGCGATGCTGAAGAACCGATTGTCGATACAATCCCTTCCCCGACACGGGCAATAATTGTATCCTCACCAGCACCACCGACTAAACGGTCAAGGTTTGTACGTACTGTAATACGTGCCTTTGCTTTTACTTCAATCCCGTTAATTGCCACACCCGCGATAAATGGTGTTTCAATTACTTTCGGGTTAACCGACATTTGTACTGCCTCTAAAACGTCACGACCTGCTAAATCAATCGCAGCGGCACGCTCAAAAGATAATTCAATATTCGCACGGTGCGCAGCAATTAACGCATTAACTACGCGGTCAACATTACCACCTGCTAAATAATGTGATTCTAACTGATTAATTGTTACTTCAATTCCTGCTTTATGCGCTTTAATTAAAGGGTTAACAATACGCGATGGAATTACTCGACGTAGTCGCATCCCGATTAATGTGAAAATACTTACACGAACACCTGCTGCTAACGCACTAATCCACAGCGTTACTGGAACGAATGTGAAAAAGATAGCTAGGACGATAAAAATAGCAACGATAATTATCGTTAAACCAATTACACCTGCTTCAACAAACATACTATTATTCCTCCGTTTCTTCTGATACTGCTCGCACAACAATGCGTGAGCCTTCTACCTTAATAATTTCTACATGCTTACCAGCATCAATATAACTACCGTCTGACACTGCATCAACGCGCTCCCCATCGATGGAAACAACACCTGCTGGTCTAAACGGTGTCAGCGTTTTACCTTTTTTGCCGATAAGCTCAAGTCGATTGACATTGGACACATAGCCTTCCTCCGTCGTCGTTGCATCCTTTAACACAAGCTTGTTAAACATATGCAATTTTTTGCCAAAGAATTTCATAAGTATCACCATTCCTATAACTGCGATTAACAGCGCAATTAAAATTGAATACCCCATCTGGACAAAATTAGCACCTGCTAAAAGCAAACTTAATACTATTGAAGCACCTCCAATAATACCAACAATGCCACCGGGGACGAAAAATTCCGCAACTATAAGAATTATACCAATAATTAGTAGTAAAATCGATTCATAGCCTGCAATACCAGCAATTAAATGACCAAAGAAAAATAATCCAAGTGCGGACAAGCCCATTACGCCTGCTACGCCAAAGCCCGGTGAATAGAGCTCAATAACTAAACCGAGACTGGCAATCGATAAAAGTATTGGTATAACAATTGGATTTGTCACGATACGAGCAATTTGCTCAGCAACAGTTGGTTCTAAATCAATGACTACACTGTCCGCTAAATTTTCCCGCTCTAACACTTCCTGCAAATTTTTCACAGTGCCGTTTGAGTATTCTACTTTAAGCGCTTCCTCAGCAGATAAAGTAAGGAAGTCTCCCTTCGGTGCCCCATACTCACTCATATCTAGCGATGAATCTGCCATCGCCTGTGCATATTGCGGATCTCGATTTGAGCTTTCTGCTGCTGCAATCATTTGTTTAATCCAAGCACTTTGCGCCTTTAATTCTGCCGCGTTGCCAGCGCTATCCACAACACCTGCTGCACCAATTGTTGCATCAGGCGTCATATAAATACTGTCTGCATTTAATGCGATAAGCGCCCCTGCTGAATGCGCTTTCGTATTAATAAAGGCAATGACTTTCATATCTTCGGATTGCTTAATGATTTTTGCAATATCTTCTGCTGCGTCTGTGAAGCCACCTGGTGTATGTATTTCAAGCACAATCGCTTCCGCACCATGTTCTTTTGCATCTTGGAATGCACGTTGTAAAAAAGCTGTTAAACCTTTTTCAACATTATTTTCAACTGGCACATGATATACTTTGCTCTTAGCAAATGTTTGCGTAGGGAAAGCTAGGACAATTGACAGCATAAGAAGTACTAACCAGCTCAGTATTCGTGTCCTTTTCATGACGTCTCTCCTTTCTAAAAATTTGATTAACTGTTTATACGATTAGTATGCATAAAAGTTTCAAAAAAAGTATAAAAGCATTACTTTAATTTAAGTATAACTTATTTCATATTAATAAGCCTAAAGTGAACCCTTATTTTTTGAAGAGGGGTTTTCAGGTTCTTTTTGCGCTTGCCCTATTTCCTCAAAGATTCCTCAATATTTTGGCAACAAGCAAAAAATGCCTGAAAAGCAGTGCGAACACGCTACTTTTCAGGCAATCACTTAAATATTACGACAAATCTCAAGCACTTGCTCCACAGCTTCTGCTGAATGTTGAAGTGCCTGCTTTTCTTCTGCTGTAAGCTGTAACTCAATAACGGATTCAATCCCATTGCCACCTAATATTGTTGGTACGCCTAAAAATAAATCGTTGTAGCCATACTCACCTTCTAATAGGGCGATTGATGGGATGATTTTACGCTGGTCTTTCATGATAATTTCAACCATTTGCGCACAGGCAGCAGCGGGTGCATAATAAGCACTCCCGTTGCCAAGTAAGCCGACGATTTCACCGCCACCTTTGCGTGTGCGCTCCACAATTTGCGCTAAGCGCTGTGCGGGAATTAGCTTCTCAAGGGGAATGCCACCCGCATATGAATAGCGAATTAATGGCACCATCTCATCTCCATGTCCACCTAACACAAAACCTGACACATCCTCAGGTGCAATTTGTAGCTCTTGTGCAACAAACGCATTAAAGCGTGCGGTATCGAGCACACCAGATTGCCCAATTACGCGGTTTTTCGGGAAGCCAGTTTCCTTATAGCAAACATATGTCATCGCATCGACAGGATTGCTCAATACAAGCACGATACTATTCGGTGCATAACGCTTAATTTGCGCAGATACTTGCTTTATAATATTAGCATTTGTTGTTACTAAGTCATCGCGGCTCATACCGGGTTTACGCGGAATGCCGGCAGTTATAACAACGATGCTAGCACCTGCTATATCCTCATAGTTGCTTGTCCCTTTAACAGACACATTAAATTTCTCTATTGGACCTGTTTGTAGCAAGTCGAGCGCCTTTCCCTTTGTTGGATTTTCAGCATCAGGAATATCTAAAAGTACAACATCGCCTAATTCCTTTTGAGCTAAAAACAAACTAAGTGTTGCCCCTGTGTGCCCGGCTCCAATTACTGCAATTTTATGTTTTTGAAATGGCATTATACTTCACCGCCATTTTCGCTAGGAGCTACCTCTGATGCTTTTTTTGCGCGTGCTGGCGTTGGCTTTTTTTTCGGTGTCTCTGCCCCTTTAATCATTTGGAATACATCCACATCCGGTCGTGGAATAACGTGTGCGGATAACAATTCACCAACACGCATCGCTGCTGCCTTGCCCGCATCAACTGCTGCTTGTACAGAGCCAACATCTCCTTGGACAACGACTGTGACAATACCACCATCTACAAATTCCTGCTTCACAATCGTGACATCTGAAGCTTTAATCATAGCATCTGCTGCTTCTATAGAGCCGACTAGCCCTTTTGTTTCAATCATACCGATTGCACTACTCATTGTCTTCACCTCGCATTACTTCTGTAGAGTCTATAATTCCAATTATGACCGCATCAATTGGCAGTGGATTATCCTTCATAATATAGCGTGACGACCCTCCACTTGTAATAAGAACATCATCACCTATACCTGCGCCAATGCGGTCTGCAGCTACAAGTTCAGTTCGTATTGGCTGTTGGTTTGAATCAATTGGTTGAACGATTAATAATTTTAAGCCATTTAACCCTTCTTCCTTACGTGTAGCCCAAACATTCCCAATCACTCTTCCCATTTGCATTTGCTCACCCTCTATTCTGCATTAGCTAAGCCATTTATTCTTTATGAATCGTTAACGTTTTATTTAATTCCCGAATTTTGTCATATGCCAATGCTGTCACAATCGTCTTTTTAGAAACAATGATTTCTTGCTCTGTTATTGCAGCTACATCTACTTGCGATAATAACCTTTTCGTGAAGTGATAGGCTGACTGCTGTTCAGGTATTTGGTTAACTGGCTGAGCAACCTGCGTCTCCCCTCGCTCAAGCGTTGGGCCTTGAACGATTTCAGCTAAAGCTCCTTGCTTTATGAAGCCTGCATTTGCCTCATCCGTATCAATATGCATTTCCAAACGGTAACGCTCCGACACGCGAATCATCACATCCGATAAAATAATTGGTCGAATGCCCGCAAGCTTTATTTGCACGCTTTGTCCGTCCGTCACGCCGAGGCGAACGCTATCAGTTGGCGTCATATGAATATGAGCTTTCGCAACAATTAGCCCTTCCTTCAACACCACACTTCCTTTTGGACCGATTAAGGTAATGGGACTTGAACCCTTTATATCACCAGAAATGCGCAGGGGAGGTGTTAAGCCTAGTTTAATAGCATCAGTAAAGCTAACCTCTACTTGAGATAAAGAGCGAGCCGGACCTAAAATTCTTACCCTTTCAATCGAGCCCTTTGGTCCAGCAATAACAACTGTTTCCTCTGCTGCAAACTGACCTGGCTGCGAAAGCTCGAATTTCGGTGTAAGCTGATAGCTCTTGCCAAATAGCTGCTCAACCTCAGCCTGTGCTAGATGAACATGTCGTGCTGATACGCCAACTGGAATTTTATCATCGTGCTGCTGAAGGGAAGGCTGATTTTTCAACACTTGCTGTAGCACTTCTTCCACAATTTTTTGCACTAAATTTTCCTGCATCCAACCTCCTCCTCCTTACTTCATTGTTTTTATAATTGTTCCTTTTGCTTGCTGCTCAATAAAGCCTGCATTTGCTTCATCTGTATCAATATGCATTTCAAGGCTGAAATCCTTTGAGACGCGAACGACCACACCACGCAATGTAATAGGGCGCTTGCTTTCAACCTCAACGGTAACAACTTCATTGTTTTCTACATTAAATTCCTGCGCGTCTTGCTCTGTCATATGGATATGTGCTTGTGCAATAATGGCACCTTGCTTTATTGTAATGGATTTGTCGCCATTGCTAATTTTTATACTTGCTGAATTTTCGATATCGCCTGACTGTCTTAAAGGCGGATTTAAACCCAATTTCACCGCATCCGTTTGGCTAATTTCTACTTGTGTTGCTGGTCTGACAGGTCCAAGTATACGCACATTATGAATAGCTCCTTTTGGTCCTTCAATCGATATTCTTTCCTTCGCAGCATATTGCCCCGGCTGTGAAAGGTCAAAATCTTTTGTTAATGTGGCATCGGGTCCGAAAAGTGCTTGTAAATCCTCTTCACACACATGTATATGACGTGCCGAAATCGCTACTGGGATTGCTTTTGTCACTAGGCTCACGCGAGTCACCTCAATTCATTTATACTAATACGCGCCAAGGCGTAATTGCGTCTAGATTTTTTCACGCTAACCAGTGGAAGTTAACCTAAAACTGTCACGTCCTATGACATCCACCAGAGCTTAGGCCAACACGATGTTGGTCACTCAGGTATGCGATATACTTTGACTGAGTTCCTATGATTCAGCGGGTGTTTGAACACTCGCTGAAATCGGTCTAATACTTGCATTCATCTCACCACCTCTAGAGGTGATGAATTCTGTACCTGTCATTACGCTATCGGTACAAAAACGTGTGTTCCTGCGGTTACTCTTCACAGTAAACATTGCTGAAAGACGTTAAACCAGCTAATAAAGGCTGTCTGGAAAGTTTTGCTTTCGTCCGCTTTCTAGACAGCCCCAGCCTGTATCGTTGAATGAACTATGCGTCGAGCTTTGGTAAAATTAATTCTAATTCATTATGTGGACGTGGAATTACGTGTACTGATAATAATTCGCCAACGCGCTCTGCAGCCGCCGCACCCGCATCTGTAGCCGCTTTTACTGCACCAACATCACCACGCACTAATACCGTAACAATTCCACCTCCAACATGTACTTTCCCTACTAAATTAACGCTTGCCGCCTTTACCATTGCGTCTGCTGCTTCAATTGCTCCTACAAGTCCTTTTGTTTCTACCATTCCTAAAGCTGTACCTTCTCTGTTCATTTGTCATTCCTCCAATTAGTTGTTTTGTAATGTAATTTGTTTTAATACTTGATCAACAATTTGCTGCACCATATCAGCATTAACTTCTCCTGCTTGGGCAACCTGCTTTTCTACAATCGCCTCTAGCGGCTCGTACTGTGGTTCTGGCACAGTTACATCTTTCGTGCCGTAAGCCATACGTTTAATATTGATTAAATGCCTTGCTGTGACATTGTCTGATGTAATATTGCCACCAAACGTCCCACAGCCTAGCGTGAAGGATGGTGCTAATCCTGTTGTTCCTCCCACTGCGCCAATAGATGATAGAGTGTTAATAACAATGCGTGATACTGGCAGTTCAACTGCGAACTGCTCCGCCAACGCTGCATTTTCAGTATGAATTGAGCATGTATGTCCACGTCCGCCAATATTTAACAAATCAATCATTACTTGCTTTGCCGCTACGCTATCCTTTACAGTATAAAGGGCAAAAATTGGCGATAATTTTTCAAGTGAAAACGGAATTTCTTTTCCTACTTTTGTTTCTAAACCGATAAGTACCTTCGTACCGGATGGCACTGTAATGCCTAATAAGTCAGCCAAACAAGCCGCTGATTTTCCAACAATTTTAGGGTTGACCTTGCCCGGTGTAGGAGAAATGAGCTTCTCCATTTTTTGCTTTTCTTCCGCTGTTAAAATATAGGCTCCCTTTTTCTGAAGCTCTGTAAGTAATCGCTCCGAAACTGATTCATCAACAATAATCGCTTGCTCCGTTGCACAAATCGTTCCGTTATCAAATGATTTACTTTGCACTAAATGCTGTGCTGCCTTAGCAATATTGGCTGATTTTTCAACGTAGGCTGGTACGTTTCCTGGTCCAACACCATATGCGGGCTTACCTGAGCTATAGGCAGCCTTCACTAATGCCCCGCCACCTGTTGCTAAAATTAAATTGATTTGTGGATGCTTTAATAATTGCTGTGTTGCGTCCATGGAGGCCATCGTTAAGCATTGTAACAGGCCCTCTGGTGCACCCGCTTGCTCGGCCGCGATTCGGCAAACATCTAAAGCCTCCGCTGTACATTTCACAGCATACGGATGTGGGCTTAAGACAAGTGCATTTCTCGTTTTTAATGAAATCATCGCCTTGAAAATAGCCGTTGATGTGGGATTCGTCGTTGGTACGATACCTGCAATTACGCCGAATGGACTTGCGATTTCAGTAACCTTTGCAGCACGGTCATAGCCAACGATACCTACTGTTTTTAAGTCTTTAATATCTTCATAAAGGTCTCTTGAAGCTACTTCATTTTTTATTTTTTTATGATTAGGAACGCCCATGCCTGTTTCTCTGACAGCCATTTTCGCAAGTCGGTCCGCCTCTTTAAAAGCTGCATCGGCTACCGCTTTGACAATTTGGTCTACTTGCTGCTGTGAAAATTGCATATAGGCTGCCTGTGCTTCACTTGCTTTTTTCACCGCATCACGCATTTCCTGTATTGCTAATAAATCTTTGTCTAATGTAGGCACTCACGTCGCCTCCTTTCTAGCTTATTGGATTTCTTGCCAAGTTTTCGATGGCTTCTTTAAATGCATCGGCTGCTGCTTGGCAAGATGATTGTGAGCCACTTAATAAGCCGCCCCCAAAGTTTGTTTCAGACGGAGGTCCGAAAAATACTTTTAGCTCAACATCTGCCGCCTTTAAAGCTGCATCTAGACCTACTACTGCTTCAAGTGGCGGGGCAATCAAGTAAGCAATTGCTGTGCCAACCTCCACTCCTGCCTGCTCCGCAAGATATGTGCCACAGCTTGCCACCGTATGCGCAAATAGGGCATGTCCGTCATTTCCTAAAATAGCTTCAAAATAGGTGTCGAATTGTACTTTTTGTTCAATCGCATCAAGCCCACTTCGCACCTCATCTGGGGAGCTACCAGCAATGATGCCAATCACCTCTCCTGATAACGGACCCGAGGCATGAGCTGCTCCTGCATAAAAGCTTTTTGCGTAGACAACATCGACATCTGCTTTTTTCGTCGCTTCATCAAACGCTACATAGCCAACATCATCAATTGTTAATGTCACAAGCCCTAAGCTTTTTTGATGGGGCTTTAGTGAGAACTGTTCAGCAAGCTCCTGATTGACGCGTGGAATAATTTGTAGCGCCAAAATTTCAGCCATTATTTTTTGAGGATTCATCTGCTTACCTCCTAGCTTTCTTTCTCGACAAGCGCTACACCACTTGCCTTGTGTTGTAAAATTCTTTGCACAACTGTTCCTAAATAAGCGCCAGCCTCCAAAGGCGGGATGCCCCCTTTGTGAATATTAGAAATAACCATACGCTCTGCTTCAACAGTACCGATTCGTGGCTTGTAGCATAAATAAGCACTCATCGACTCCGCAGAGACAAGCCCTGGCCGCTCACCAATTAAGTACACAATTACTTCAGACTGTAAAATTTCGCCGATTTCATCCATTAAGGCTACACGCCCTTTATCAATGTAAAACGTCGTACCAATTTCGATATTCAAATTAGTCAAGCTTTGCTGTAATGATAAATAGACATCCATGACGTTTTCCTCAACAGCACTTGCACTTAAACCGTTGGAAATAATAATTTGTACTTGTGGGTTGCTTTTACAATTCGCTTGAATAAATTCTTTCGATTCATCGGACAGTCTGCGTCCTAAATCAGGTCGCGTAATATATTCCTCTTTATCTGTTACTCTCGTAGTTACTGTAGATACATTTAATTTTTGCAGTAGCTCCTCAGATACTTCACCGTAAACAGCGTCGACTGCCGCTGCATGGTCGAGGCGGAATTTTAACCATGTTTTCGTTTTTGGCCTTGTCCCCGCTCTGCCGACACCAATTCTTGCAGGTGTATGCTTGCGGGCTGCCTGCACACTTTCAGAAGGGCTATCTGCTTCAAATTGAAAGACTTTTGCTTGCGCATTTGTTAAATTTCCTTCTTCATTATCCATTGGCAATACTTGTTCTCTTGCTGGCGCGTTGTTGTACAGCTTGATTAACGAACTATCAACCGGCGATGTCTCAGGCGTTTCAAGAAGACGAAATGTTGCATTATTTTGCGCTGCTTCAGCTACTTGCTGTGTTACTGTTTTGCCATTCATTTTCTCCATCACAAGCTGTGTGATTTTGGTTACTAATTCCTCATTCAAGTGATCCACCTACCTTTCAAACAGCGATATATCGCCTGCTCTTGAAGAAAGACGACCGTTTTCATAAATGCCCATTTTCTCTAGCCAAGCTAAATAGGCTGGTGCGGGTGTTTTCCCTAAAGTTTGCAGCAATGTCGCTACATCATGATAGCTCATCGATTGATAATTCAGCATGACATCATCTCCCATTGGCGCAGCAATAATAAAATTGACGCCAGCAGCAGTTAATAGCACACTTAAATCCTCAACATCATTTTGGTCTGCTTTAATATGGTTCGTGTAGCAAATATCCACACCCATCGGTAAACAATGCATTTTACCCATGAAATGGTCTTCAAGCCCTGCTCGAATTACTTGCTTATTGTTGTATAAATATTCCGGACCAATAAATCCTACAACCGTATTGACGATGTATGGATTAAAATGACGAGCAAAGCCGTAATTACGCGATTCAAGCGTTAGTTGGTCAACACCGTAATGCGCCTCGGCTGAAAGCTCGGAGCCTTGCCCTGTTTCGAAATAAAATAAATTCGGACCAGTGCCTGTGCCCTGCTTTTTAATTAATGCCTCAGCCTCACGAATCAAATCAGCGGAAATACCGAAGGAACGGTTTGCGATTTCTGTGCCGGCAATACTTTGGAAAATCATATCTGCTGGTGCACCTTGCTGAATGGCCTTCATCTGTGTCGTAATATGTGCTAGCACACAGTTTTGTGTTGGAATATCCCATTCATTGATAAAGTTTTTTGTCGCATGCAATACTTTTTTTACACTTTCGACTGAATCATCTACTGGGTTAATACCGATAACTGCATCACCAATTCCGTAAGACAAGCCTTCCTTCAAGGAGGCGATAATTCCATCGATATTGTCTGTTGGATGATTCGGCTGTAGGCGTGATGCCAATGTACCCTTATGCCCGATTGTAATATTACATGTTGATAAAACTTCTACTTTATTGGCTGCATGTACAAGGTCTAAATTGGACATAAGCTTTGTCACAGCCGCAATGATTTCGGAATTCATTCCTTTGCTCAGACGCTTTAACTCTCGGTCGCCTGTATCATTCGATAAAATATATTCACGCAGTTGCTCAATGCTCCAATTTTTAATTTCTCCATAAATTTGCTCATTGACATCCTGCTCGATGATGCGTGATACTTCATCATCCTCTGGAATAAGTGGGTTTTCTCGAATATCCTTTATTAATAATTCGCTTAATACAGCCTTCGCTGCGATGCGCTCCTGCACCGTTTCGGCTGCGATTCCCGCGAGACGGTCGCCTGATTTTTCTTCATTGGCCTTCGCCATCACATCTTTCAGCGATTTAAAATTATATTTTTCTCCACCCAATATAACTGATAAATTCACGTCCATCCTCCTTTACTGTGAGTGGAATGCAAGTGTTTTGACAACAACAGGTACTACGCCAGATGGCAGCACTTCCCCGATGTCGATATAATCACCTGTTTCTACCTTAATTTGGTCAATGCAAATAATTGGCACTTCCTTATTAATTGATTGAATCGTCTGACCAATTACTTTAGCGTAATCCGATTGAATAATTAAAATAATCGGTATCGTGCTCCTTGAGGTGAATTGCTGCAAAATGACTTGGCATAGCTCATGTACATCTTGAAAGCTCAAATATGGTAGCTGGCTAAAATAGAGCGCATAAGGCATAGGGCTTTCTTGCACAGAAAAAAGTGTATTTGCCTGTGCGACTGCATTTGCAACAATGCTGTTAATATTAGCCATTGACGCATGCATATTACACTGGAAAACAGGCACATTTTTTAATGGTAAGACAGCCGCATCAACCTGAATTGTCGCCCCACTAATATCGGTTGTTTGTGTACCTGCTCCCGTCACAGTAGCTCGTGCCGTTTCTTCTGGCTTTATCCATAAAAATGATTGCAGCCCTACATGCTGTTGCAACGCTTTTGCTAATCTTTCACCGATATCGTCATATTGGCGCATGGAGCAATTATCCTCGTAAATACAAGCGGCTACACCACCTGAAAAAACGACAGCCTCTACTTGCTTTGACCAATTTGGTAAATGCCCTAATAATAACGGATGTTGCGCATTAGTTAATTGACCTGTTAGCACATGTGCAAGCACTGTGACCATTTCCTCTATACACTTGGCAATGCGCGGGTCATTTGCTGCATCACCAATTTTTAAAGGGTTATCCCAGCGCTGCATCAAACGTTCTAAAGGTGGTGAGATAGAGTGGATGACGCCATTTTGAAACTCTAATAATCTGCCACCGATATGCAATGTACATGTGCCTATTACTTCTCCATACTGAACGACTGCAATATTTGCAGTACCCCCACCAATATCAATATTGGCTATCACTTTTCCCGTTTTCTTTGATTGCTGTACGGTACCCGAGCCCTTTGCCGCAATAATGCCTTCTAAGTCTGGACCAGCAGTAGCTACTAGAAAATTTCCTGCACTATCTGAAATAGTATGCACTACCTCACTCGCATTGTGTTTCGTTGCCGATTCACCTGTAATAATAATTGCACCTGTTGAAATGTTTTCTGGCAACACATTTGCTAGTTGGTATTGCTGAAAAATAAATTGTTGTATTTTTTCCATATCAATTACATCTTTGCTTTTAAAGGGCGTTTTAATGATGGGACTTTGATGTACGAGCTTTTTCTCAATAATTTCAATACGTGGCACATGTGTTAACCCTGCTACATTGCGTAATAAGAAGCGGCTAACGACCATTTTTGTTGTACTCGTACCAATATCGATACCTGCACTCAAAATTTCTTCTGTTGTCAATTCACCCTTCCCCCCATTCACGGTTCGCAATATTCGAGATAAGGACTTGCACTATCTAACACAAATTGTTTAATTGCTGCTGTGTCATTTAATTCAATTAGCGGTGCAATAAACTCAATTCCTCGTTTTTCTAGTGCAGATGTTTTAACAATCGGCCCTCGCATCATTACATTTTTCAATAAGCTTGTTGCTCGCTCCGCATCAGCCTGTGGATGGTCAATTTTTGTAATGACACCGATTTGTATTTTTGGAATACCCAAGCTAAATTGTGGCGGAAAAACAGTGCGAGAGGAGGTCGCATCTTGCAAATAAATTACATGTGTTACCTCTAACGATGTCGCCATAATATTCCTGTAATACAATGGATTTTCAATATATTCCCCCGGTGTATCTACAATCCAATCCTCGTAGACAAGTGCCTGCGTCTTATTTGCTGAGCTATTTTTTCCTAATAACGCATTCATTAGCGTCGACTTTCCAGCTTGAACGCCACCTATAATCATCACGCGATTTTTCATATGGGCACTCCTATGATTTCGTAATTCGTGATGGTGTGTAGCCTAAGCTTTCAGATAAAAATCGATTGATTTCAATCATCGCCATTTCCACTTCTGATACGCTGCCAACAATAACAAGACTCCCTGTAAAACGGTCTAGAAAGCCAAGACGGACATTGGCAGATTTCGTTGCCAAATCTCCTGCAATAATCACTGTTTCACTTGGTGTACAAGTCATAATGCCTAAAGCACCTGCCTCCTGTATACCTAATTTTTGAAACATATCAGGATCTGGGTTCGCAATTAAATGACTCAATGTTAGTTGTTTACCAGGCACAAACTCCTGTATAAATCGTTTTTTCTCCTCGCCCACACCACTCACTCCTTACTATTTTTTACTTAAGTTAAATACTCATTTTCTTTAATTACGCCAGCTTTACGGTCTTCCTGCTCTAGTTTTAAAGCAGTTGGTACTGATAGCTTGTACGCTAAGTAAATCGCGATAATACCCGCTAATAATTTACCAACGATAACTGGTAAAATAATTGTCGGCTGGAAGTTTGCCGTAAACGATAAATGGTCACCTAGTAGGAATGCGGAACAAACACCAAATGCGATATTAATAACTTTATCTTTTGGCGGCATATCACGCACAAGTGTAAACATCGCTAAAATATTAGCTACTGTTGCTAAAAGACCCGCGCTTCCCGCTGATGATAAACCAAGCTTGCCGCCAACAGCTTCCAATGGTTTTGATGCATATTTTCGAATCAAATAAACCATTGGGAATGCACCCGCTAACATAATTCCTATATAACCGGCTGTTTCTAATGCTCGGAATTGGTCAGCTTCGTCCGCCATAATTGGGTCAAAGCCCCATGCGCCAAAGATTGTTGAGAAAAGACCTGTGAAAATTTCGACAATTGAGAACACAAGCACTAATTTAATTCCAGCATCCATAATGCGTCCAAATAACATAAAGCCTGTAATCATCGCATTTGGAACGAGCTTTAAACCAAGTGCAATTAAAATAACGAAAATAAATAACGGCAGTAAATTAATTAAAATTTGTAACACAGAAATTGCAAACACATATGTAGGTGCCTCTGTTGTGCTAATAATTTCACGAACTTCCGTATTGAATGTCACAATCATAATAGACGAAATAAATGCACCAATCGGTATCGTTAAAACTCCAGCCATAATACCTAACGCCATATACTTATGGTCACGTTTGTCTAACATTGCAAGTCCCATCGGAATGGAGAATACAATCGTCGCCCCTGACATAAAACCAACAACTAATGCCATTACCCAGCCTTCATAGGATGTTTTCAAGGCATTTGCTAGCTGATAACCTCCCATATCTGAGGCTAAAATGGTTGTTGCTGCAATCGCTGGATCCGCACCAATCATTTCGAAAATGGGGCTAATAAAATTACTAATAAACCAAGTTAAATATGGAATGGACGCCATAATACCCGCTGCAGGCACGAAAATGTGACCTACCGTATGCATACCATTCATGAACTCTTTTCCAATCCCATACTCCGCATCTCGGATTGCTCCGATTGCGCCTAATACTGCACAAATCATAATAATATAAACGATGACCGTTCCTATCATTTCCATAGACTCATACACCCCTTTATTGTTTTATCTATATAAAAAAGGCGCTTAAAGAAAAATACTTTTTCTTTAAGCGCCTTTGCTTAGCTATTTACTTGTTGGGTATTGATAATTTGCTGTGCGATATGCACCATTTCCTGCTGTGTCCGCATACTCTCATTGCGGATTTTTTTGTAAGCCTCTTCTTCGCTAATATTTTCTAGCTGCATGAGCAATCCCTTAGCTCGCTCAATGACTTTACGTTTTTCCATCTGATTTTGAACCTGCTGTAGTTGCCCACTTAAACGGTCAAACTTCTCAATTTGATGAAAAGCGACTTCCAACGCTGGTAGTACATTTTTCTCTGAGAAAGGTTTCATCACATAGCCAAGTACATTATCTTGCTTCATGTATGATAGCAATTCTTTTTCACTATATGCCGAGATAAAAAGAATTGGTATTCCAAACTGCTGCTCAATAATTTTACTTGCTTTTAGACCATCTAGTTTTGGCATTTTAATATCCATCAGTATGAGGTGCGGTTTGTGGAGATAGGCTAACTCAATCGCTATTTCTCCATTTTTCGCATGTGCTACAACCTCATAGCCATTATCTTCTAAAATATATTGTAGGTCAATTGCAATAAGCGATTCATCTTCAACAATCATTACTTTCCTAGTCATTTAGAATAAATACCTCCTCACATACAGGAAACTGAATTTGAGTATGTGTACCTCTATCGCTAGGGATAATCGTAAATGTACCCGCTAGGTCATATTCGACAAGCCGCGTAATAATTTCCATTCCTAATGATGGCTTCGCTTCATGCATACCGACGCCGTTGTCGGAAATATGGAGCGAAATAACCGAATTATCTTGATAAAAGTGAATATTTATTAAACCTTCCTTACGACCTATAAAAGCATATTTCAATGCATTTTGCAATAACTCGCTAATAATTAGTGCAAGCGATACCGCTTTTTTAGAGTGACAAAACAGTTGTAAATCATTATGATGCACTCTTAATTGAATATCAGCGCTATGTGCTGTGTCAATCATTTTGTCACCAATTTTTCTAGCTAGTGCAATGACATCTACCTTTTCTTCTGCATTGTCCTCATTTTCTAAAATGAGTTCATAGACAGAGGAAATGCTATAGATCCGATTTAAAGCTTCTTGAAAGGCCACTGTATGTGATGCTGATACCGCATTGCGCATTTGCAGACGGAGTAAGCTTGTGACCGTTTGCAAATTATTTTTCACACGATGATGAATTTCACGAATGGCGAAAGTTTTCATCATTAGCTCATTTTCTTTCAATTTCAGCTCGGTCAAATCATGAATGATTAAGAGCGTCACCTTTTCACTTTGATTGCGAATAGGAATTTTCTTGACAATAAATGATTTTCCATCAATCGTAATTTCAATGAAAAAGACATCGTCGTCTTTATCATATATTTCTTGAAGAAATGGAAAAATCTCATTTAACGCAATATTATCAAACGAATCACGTCCTGATAACTCGGATATAAAACGATAGCCAGCAGGATTTGTATAAATCACTTTATTTTCATGATTCGTTAAAATAATTGATTCTACTAGCAAGTCTGAAACGACAGGAACTGGTTGAAAATCAGGCTTCACAATATGCTCAATCAATGCAAAAGGCATTTGCTGCACAACTTCATCGTTTTGCTCCTTTACTGCCATCCGCTTTTCCTTAATTAAGACAGCAATCACTTGCTCATCATCATTAAAAATGGGAATGACGTGTTGCTCAACCGTAATTCCTTCCTGTGTAATTGCCCTAGACACAGAAGCCCTTTCACCTTTTCTAAAAGCAGAAAATACCGCGGGTTCAAAGCTTTCAAAAACAAGCTTGCCAATGACCGATTGCTCATATAAATTATTTTGCTTTTTAGGGAATGCCTCTGCCACGACAATTGCGTGTGACTGCTCCTCAACGAGACAATCGATGAACATATAGCATTCTGCCAATTCAGCATAATACGCTAGTGTCGTTTCTAGTTGCTGCAACTTTGCAATATCTGCCGTTGATAGACTCGTATATTTTTTGCAAAGCTTTTCGATATTTGACAGGCCCAAAACCCCCTGTTACAAAATACACAAAATTGTGCTGAATTTTTGTCATTATTATAACCATAATACTATACATTTTTCAATAATAATTTATTTTTTACGAGCAAAAATTGTGCATTTTTAAGAAATTTATAGATTTATCTAACAATAAAATTACTTTTTTCGAAAGCAAAACACCCCAATTTTTACAATGTAAAAATTGGGGTGTATCATTGTTGTCTGCTCAGTGAATCATAAAATTGCGTGTTTTGAACGTAGGGATTTTAGGAAAAAATTACCACTTACGTTTACGTGCAGCTTCTGATTTCTTTTTACGTTTTACGCTAGGTTTTTCGTAGAACTCGCGCTTTCTAACTTCTTGAATTGTACCACTTTTTGATACAGTACGTTTGAAGCGGCGAAGAGCATCTTCAAGCGATTCGTTTTTTCGAACGACAGTTTTTGACATCTCTCTTTCCCTCCCTCCGAACACACGTCAATACAACACTAATAAAATCCTTAGTGTGTACTAAAAAATTATAACGCAAGATTAGCAGTCAGTCAATAAAAACTATCACATTTCAATTACGTCTCGGCATAATTATACCCAGATTTTTTCGAGCTAACAACCTAAAACCGTCATGTCCTATGACACCGGTTAACTGACCTGCATCACGCAGATCTCGCTTCAAAATCTGTGATATCTACCCTCTTTTCAGCGTGCGGCAGGGCGCTTAATAGTTAGTTTCAGAAGTTAAACCATTCATAATTGCAACGCCAGAGCTCGCTCCAATACGCGTTGCTCCGTGCTCAACCATTTTTTTCATATCTTCTAAACTACGAACACCACCAGAAGCTTTTACACCTAAATCTGGTCCTACTGTTTTGCGCATTAAAGCAATATCTTCCGCTGTTGCACCTGCTGTTCCAAAGCCAGTTGATGTTTTTACAAAGTCTGCACCTGCTTCAACAGATAATTGGCATGCTTTCACCTTCTCTTCGTCTGTTAAGAAGCATGTTTCAATAATCACCTTCACAAGCGTTCCATTTGCAGCCTCTACAACCGCTTTAATATCATTCAACACAATATCATACTCACCATTTTTGAGTGCGCCAATATTAATAACCATATCAATCTCACCAGCACCATTCGCAATAGCATCCTTCGTTTCAAATGCTTTGACCGCTGAAGTCGTAGCGCCTAATGGGAAGCCGATTACTGTACATACTTTCACATCAGTACCTGCTAAAAGCTCCGCACTGTACTTAACCCATGTTGGATTAACACAAACTGAGGCAAAATCATATTGCTTTGCCTCCGCGCAAATTTCCGCAATTTGCCCCCGTGTAGCATCCGCCTTTAATAAAGTATGGTCAATCATTTTTGCATAATTTTGAGTCATGATGATAGCTCCTTTAAAATATATGTTGTACGTACAACTATATCATAGTTTACCCTTGAAAGAGAAATGTTAAATAAAAAAGCGTGAATTTCTTTTCACATACTAAGTCTCACGGGAAAATTCGTTTTAATGCATAATCATTTATTCATTTTAAAGTTAAAAAAAGGGCATTAAAATTAGCTCAATAAAAATACAAAAGATGCTTGCACAGTGGTATTTTAGCTCACTGTACAAGCACCGTTCTAGTTCTATTATTCTTGCGTCAAATGTTTAGACGTAATCGAGCGTTCACAGCTCACAATGTCAGCGGGTGGACCCTCATATAAAATTTCTCCGCCACCGATTCCCCCTTCAGGACCTATATCAATAATCCAATCACTGTGGCGAATTACATCCAAATTATGCTCAATAACAATTACTGTGTTTCCTTTGTCTACAAGCTTGTTCATAATCGTTAAAATTGTCGCAACATCAGACATATGTAAGCCTGTTGTAGGCTCATCTAAAATGTATAGATTCCCTTTTGTCGACATTTCCTTTGCCAGCTTTAAGCGTTGGCATTCTCCACCAGATAATGTATTTAGCGGCTGCCCTAAAGTTAAATAAGACAAACCAACTGTATTTAAGCTTGTTAATTTGCGCTTAATATCCTTCGCCTCAAAAAATTCTACTGCCTCTGCCACTGTCATATCCATTACTTCTACAATATTTTTGTCCTTATACGTATATTGAAGTACTTCCTTTTTGTAGCGTGTGCCATCACATTCAGAGCAAATTACTTCTGCTTTATCCATAAATGACAAATTCAATTCAACTGTTCCAGTACCACCACAGCCCTCACAGCCCCCCGTTGAATTATAACTGAACAAGCCTGCCTCAACAGCGTTTTCATCCGAAAAGGCTTTGCGAATTGAATTCATAACACCTGTATAAGTAACAGGATTCGAGCGACTGTTGGCATGTACAGCACTTTGGTCAATGCGTATCGCTTCAGGATATTTTTTAGCAAACACTTCATGCACTAGCGTACTTTTACCAGAACCAGCTACCCCTGTCACAGCAGTCAATACTCCTACTGGCACACGTAGACTAACGTTTTTCAAATTGTGTAAAGAGCTTGCCTCGCTCTCTAAAAATTCTGCTGCAGGACGCGGATTTGCCTTGACTGTTGCTGCTGATTTTAAATATTGCGCTGTTAATGTATCGGATGTTAAAAGCTCTTCATAGCTACCGCTAAACATAATTTGTCCACCTTTGGAGCCAGCAGCAGGACCAACATCAATAACATGGTCTGCAATTTGGATAACATCAGGGTCATGCTCTACTACGAGGACGGTATTGCCTTTATCACGCAATTTAATAAGTAAATCATTTAAGCGATAAACATCATGTGGATGCAGACCTGTGCTCGGCTCATCAAATATATAAATCAAACCTGTTAAATTACTCGATAAATATTTAACCATTTTGACTCGTTGTGATTCCCCACCTGATAATGTCGGCATTTCCCGCGTTAACGTCATATAGCCAAGACCAATATCGCATAAGCTTTGCAATCTTTCCGTTATACCTCCGACTAATTGCTGTGCGAGTGGTTCCTCAATTTTTTGCAAAGTAGCCATTAACTCATCAAGCTGCATCGCTGTCATATCATAAATGGACAAGCCTAAAATTTTCGAGGATAGCACTTTTTCGTTATAGCGCTTTCCATCACATGTAGGACAGCTACACATCGTCGTAAATTGCTCTAACTTACTCGCCGCAGCCTTTGTCGTATCTTTATCTGTCTTGACATTTTGACGCATAAATTTCACAGCAACGCCTTCGTACGTTGCATTTATTTCACTATTTTGATAGGTAACAACAACTTTTTGTGGCTCCGCATACATTAATTGATGTAGCTCTTCATCTGTGTAATCATTAATTTTTTTATCATTATCGAAAAAGCCCGAGTCAGCATATGCCTTCCATTGCCATGTTCCCGGTCCAAAGCCTGGCAGTAAAATCGCCCCTTCATTTAATGATTTTTCTTTATCTAATGTTGTGTCTATATTCAATGTAATGATTTTCCCAATCCCTTCACATTGTAAGCACATTCCACTTGGGTCATTAAAGGAATAAGCATTTCCATAGCCAACGCTCGGTTTCGCAAAGCGTGAAAATAGCAGTCGCAGCAGCGAATTAATATCTGTAGCCGTGCCTAATGTCGAACGCGCATTGCCACCAAAGCGCTTTTGGTCCACAACAATCGCCGTTGATAAATTATGAATTGCATCTGCCTCTGGGCGACGATATTTCGGTAAAAATGTGCGCACAAAGCTGCTATACGTTTCATTCAATTGGCGACCAGCCTCTTGAGCAACTGTATCAAAAACGATTGATGATTTCCCAGAGCCTGAAACTCCTGTGAAAACAGTAATCTGCCCTTTCGGAATTTGTAGGCTGACATTTTTCAAATTGTTTTCTCTTGCATTGACAATTTCAATATAAGTTTGCTCCATGGAAGTTCCTCCTTTAAATTTAACTTCTTAAGGCTGTCCAAAAAGCCGTGCATAGCCGGCATTTTGGATAGCGGCGATGATGTTTGACAAAAGATTGACTCAACTAAATAGAGAAGAAATCTTTTGAAAGTGAGGTGAATATTGGCTTTAACGGTGTTCACCTTCAATAAAAATAAAGCAATAAAAACCTTTATTTAAATGCGGAGGTGAAATAAAAAAGCTTTTCGGACAACCTCATCATAAGAACTCAGTCTAAGAACATCGCATACTAAGATAACGACTGAGTGACCAACATCTTGTTGCCTATAGCCCCGGCGGATGTCATAAATTTCCAAAAGCAGTTTCCGAGCAAGCTCGAAAAGACCTGAACTAGAGTTAGTCGAGGCATAATTGATTAATCGCTTTCTAACTTTATCGTAAGTTTAAGTAGATGGCAAGATAAGAACTAGAGCTTTAGATTTTGTGTGGATGGTGCGCTATAAAATATATGGAGGATTTTGGCAACCTTGAAATATATCGAAAGCACACGTCCTTCTAAGTGATTTTCATTTCAAGTGAAAAATGGAAAACTCGAGTTATCTAAAAGATAGCCTCGTCTTGCGTAATCAATGAAATGTCAATTTTCACTTATTCACGTTCATAGGGCTGTCCAAAAAGTCGTGCATAGCCGGCATTTTGGACAGGAGCGGTGATGCTTCACAAAATGTTGATTCATATAAACAGAAAATGCCTCTTTTAAAAATGGGATGAACATTGGCTTTAGCAGTGTACTCCTTCAGTAAAAGGGAAGCGATGAAAACATTGATTTCAATGCGATGGCAAAACAAAATGGACTTTTCGGACAACTCCTTTCCAATGAATCTTCTGCTATTCTATCCGAGTGAATTTTTTGAAGAAACATCAACAAAAGCGTCCAAAAAGCCGGCAACTGCACGGCATTTTGGACGCCTTCAATCTCTCATTGTTATTGCATTTGTTCTTCTAGTACGCGGACAAATTGTCCTTCATTATATGGATAGCCCGCTTTTGTAATTTTTACTTTGACAAGCTTACCAATCATCTCTTCTGCACCTTCAAAAATAACTTTTAAATAGTTATCTGTATAGCCAACATATAAATTTTCGTTGTCTGTTTCTTTGAAGCGCTCCTCAGGGATGATGTCCATTACTTCCCCCTCAAAGCGTGATGCATATTCTTTTGCGAGTTGATTGTTTAACTCGATTAAGCGATGTACACGCTCATTTTTAATTTCCTCATCCACTTGATCCTCCATACGTGCTGCAGGTGTGCCTGTACGTTTAGAGTATGGGAATACATGTAATTCCGAAAATTTATGATCACGAATAAAATTATATGTTTCCATAAACTCTTCCTCTGTTTCGCCTGGGAAGCCAACGATAACATCAGATGTCACCGCTAGATTTGGCAATGCTTCAGCCAATTTTGTAATGCGCTCTGCGAAAAATTCCATCGTATATTTACGACGCATACGCTTTAAAACAGTATCTGAGCCTGACTGTATTGGTATATGAAGATGATTGACAACAATTTTTGAATTGCGCAACACTTCAATTACCTCATCTGTTAACTGTGATGCTTCTATTGAAGAAATACGTAGACGCTTTAAACCCTTCACTTGCGATTCCAAATCACGTAATAATTGCGCTAAATTATAGTCTTTAAAGTCTTGTCCATATCCACCTGTGTGGATGCCCGTTAAAACAATTTCTAAATAGCCTGCATCAACTAGTTGCTGCGCTTGGCGAATAACTTCCTGCGGATCACGTGAACGCATTAAGCCACGCGCCCATGGAATAATACAAAATGTACAGAAGTTATTACAGCCCTCTTGAATTTTTAAAGATGCACGTGTACGGTCTGTAAATGCGGGTACATCTAATTCCTCATA
Organism: Metasolibacillus fluoroglycofenilyticus; assembly: GCF_003049645.1. GTDB lineage: Bacteria > Bacillota > Bacilli > Bacillales_A > Planococcaceae > Metasolibacillus > Metasolibacillus fluoroglycofenilyticus. The sequence continues at coordinate 1,230,665 of NZ_PYWK01000001.1, read as the reverse complement.
GACGCGATTTTTCATAATATTACGAACTGCATTAATTGGCTCACGTTCTTCACGATATTGCTTAATTAAGCCGAGCATTTTATGACGGTCTTGTGTACCAACAACGATATCAACACCCGGTATTGCCATAATTTCCGCTGGCGATGTTTGAGCATAACAGCCCGTTACACAAATAACTGCATCAGGGTTACGGCGTACCGCACGACGTATAACTTGACGTGATTTTTTATCCCCTGTATTCGTTACTGTACAAGTGTTAATGACATAAACGTCTGCCTGCTGTTCGAAGTCGATGCGATTATATTCTTGCTCTTTAAATAATTGCCATATGGCCTCAGTTTCGTAGTGATTAACTTTACAACCTAATGTAGACATAGCCACGGTTTTTCGAAGCTTGTTACTCATATATATCATCCTTTCGAAATTGCTTTATATGTTCAAATTATCAACGTGTTTTATAATAGCATAAAAAAATGAAATGAGCCTAGTTTTTAATTTCGCTCGTTTCTTTTTTTATTTTCTTCCTATTTATATATCCCATCTGAATATGATAATATTATTTCTTTGTTCCATCCTCCATTATAAAATAAGCTTCATAAAGCCTCAAATACTTTCACTGAGAATAGTTCTGATTTCTTCTAGCTCACGTGCGAGAAAAGCCAAAGGAAACATAAGTATGGTTCGATATTAATTCAACTACCTTTTTCAGTAAGGAAATTACCGCTTTACTATCACTTAAATTGCTGGATGACATCAATCGAGCCACAATGTATTGGCTTTTTGTGGAGACAGCTAAATGTCCCTTGAAGCCATACCAGAACGCGTTTTAACCGTCACTATTTTTCTTGATACCCCATTTCGGTTCAATTGGGATATCTCGCCAAAGCATGTTCGCTGGAATCTTTAACTACATCTCTAGCTTCTTTTCGTAAGTCGTTTGATTCAGTTGATAAAACAGAATTGACTGAATGGGCATTACCTGTCCCACTTATCTTATCTGAAAAATAAGCAAGTTGGTAGGGAATGAAAAAAGGTTGGGAAGGTAAAATTCAGGATTAAAATAAAATCACATGATGAAGATAATTTACTAGATTTATAATACCAACCATATTTTGATCATGAATTGTTTATCGAAGAGATTTTATATGCTGGTCCTATAGAATTATTAGGACATGAGAGTATAAATTATAAATTTGTTTATTCAAAAGATGAACGGTTAGTACATGTATCTGATTTGAATCTAGGTGTTTTACGTTATTGGATGGCTTTCTTGGAATCAGTAAGTATAAGAAATCTAAGGGCGGTATTAAATACAGTTTCAGAATTTCAAAAAGTCAATCAGAAAAAACTCTAGAAAATTTTACTTTATTCTTTAAGGATAAGTTCTGGATTCAAACATGGAATAGGCAGTAATGATTTTGAAACAAAAATCAGCTATTTTTTAGAATATGATTTTTAATAAGTTTGAAATTTATAGATATATTTTATCCAATGTTTTTTGAGGATACATTAATTTCAGGCAGAGGAAGAAATATGTTAATTATAGGGCAGAGCAATTATTAATTGTAGATATGGAAGAACAGAGAGAAAAAATGTTACTTTTAAGTCCTTATATTAGGGGTTATAGAAATTTAAAAATATCGAACTGAAATTAAATAAATTAGTCATCTCTATTGGCGAAAATAATAGAGGGAAAAGTAAGTTATTGAAAGCAATTACCCTAACATCTTAATATAATGAAAAAATAAATGTTAAGAGAAAACTCTAATTACATTATATAAATTATAATATAGATAACACCTATTTTACCTTTATAATGAAAAAAATATTTTAAATTACTCATTTACTTCTTATTTGTTCTATTGGTATAATTCACCTAGTGGCTCTTAGAATCTAAATTATAATAAGGAGATAAATAAAATGATAGGAAAAATTAAATTAAAGAACTTTTTTATTAATATTTTAGTAATGGCTATGGTGTTTACTACACTTTTTCCATTACATAATGTAGCAAATGCTGAAAACCCAGAAGATAACCTCTTACCTCCTGGAACCGAAGTAATTACTACTGATAATCTTACAAAGGTAAGTTATTTTGAAGACGGAAAAAGATATACCGTTTCCGTTGATAAATTATCTAAGAAGATGTATATGGAAACTGGTCTTGTTAAATACGAAATTGTATTAGAAAATATAGAAGGTGATTCAAACGAAATGCAAGGTTATCTAATTAACATTGCAGATGGAAGTATTATTAATTTTCAAGATTTAAATCAAAAAATAGACAATGGTAATATTACGCCTTACTTTGGTTTTGCTGTACCATTAGCGTTACCATATATAGCAAAAGGTATTGAATTACTCTTATTAGCCGGTACATTGATTTATATTAGTGGGTTAGAATATACTATTCCTACTAACATCGCTGAAATAACAAATAAGTATCCAAATCATAAATATCATGCTGCTTGGACCCACTTACCAAACGGTGATGCTAAACAGAGTATAGTAGTAATTGGTCCTGGAATATCTGAAGCTGAGGCTCGAGCTCGATTGGCTTTGGGTGAAAGTGTTTTTGGTAGAACCGAGACCTATGCAAAAAGTATTTTTAGAACTATTGTAAGAGGTCCTGAACAACATGGGCCTTTCCCTAGATATTTACCGCATTATCACGGAGAAGTATTTGATGCAGAACGAGGGATTTTTGTAAACGGAAATGGTCATTCATGGTACATGGGTAATATTTGGAAAAACTAACATATTCTAAACTTAGATGTTTTTTAGTATATTCACTTATAAGTTTGTTAAAGACAAGTAGTTAAATTTAGTTTTAAACAAATATATGATTTTATTTGGGAGCCACCGATTCTAAAAAATTTCAATTTAAAAATTTAACATAACAATGTATCTTTTATAGAAATATCCGAACTATTGTAAACGTCAATCCTAATTGGTTTATACATAGTTTGGGATTTTTTTGCTAGCGGAAATTTAGAGCGGACTCAAGCACACATATTTAAAGTGATTTCAGAGTTATTTAGAATATTTAATACACTTGAACGCAAGTCTACTCCAATTCATCTAGGGGGAAGTTAAAGTTGCTCAAGCGATTATACAAAAAGAGTAATATCAGAAAAACGCGGATTTAAATAAAATTACCAAACAAAGGTTTGGAAATGTTATACTTTTAATCAAAAGAGTAGAAGAGTTTAATAATTATCAAAAGATAAAAATTGCTATAAAAAAAGTTATACGCTGGAGGCATTCATATGTTAATGATAAACAAAAATGTAATAGGTGAAGAGTATAAAAAATTAATAAACATATTATCTGAACATTGCGATTACTTCGCTTTTGTCGAAAATAGACAAATGATGAAAAATGAAAAGGAGCGCCTTGATTATATCACTAATCTGATTACTAAAATTCAAGGAAATTTAATCAAAACCAATATACAATCAAAATGGGAGACAACAGCACTTGGTGCGGGTAATACAGCATATGTTTTTTATTTTGAGATAAACGATGCTACAAGTGAATTTTTAAAAGAAAAGAGCAATTCTCTTTTTGAGTGGCATAACCCAAAATTACCAGAAGACTTAATGTTTTATCAAAATGATAAGTGTTTGTTGGCTGGCTGTTCACACGAGGGGTTTTTTATGGTTGATGAAACATTATGGAACAGTTTCTTATTAAGTTAACTAAAACTTGTTTGGAAATACATAAAAGTCCACAAATACTGCTAATGAACTGCTCCCTATCAAGTAGTCAGGGAAAATAATAAAGATGCTTTATGCGGCTTGAGCCCTGTATTCTAAAGGGCTCAAGCCGTTTAAACATTTTTGGTAACAAATGCAAAATTCTAGGCTTGTTGATTATCGAGAACTTTCGGATGCTATGGGCAGAGAGATGTTGTCTGATTTCAAGCAAATTATTATTGAAAAAATCATTGTATAACGAGAAAATCACTTGAAACTCCAAATTTCAAGTGATTTTTTCCAAGCTATTGAACCCTTGATACATCTACATTCCTACGCAATCGTAAGTCTCTTCACTACCGCACATCCCAAAGTTTGAAATGCTACTGTTCTCAAGGCTTCGACACCTCTTTCTTTCATTCAAATTCATATGAAATGGCAGAAAGCGCATATAATGGTGCGGTTTCTGCACGTAAAATTCTAGGACCAAGCGACATCGTTTCAGCACCTGCTTTTAATAAGCTAGCAGATTCTTGACGCGATATGCCTCCTTCTGGACCAAAAATACATAATATTGATTCCAATTTATTATCATACACCTTTTTTAGCTTATCCGCAAACTTTGTACGTTGTAATTGCTTTGCATCTTCTTCATCTGCAATGAAAACGGCATCGTATTTAGGTATTAGCTCAAGCAATTGCTTGAATGAGATAGGCTGAGAAATGCTAGGGACATATGTACGGTGCGATTGCTCGGCTGCCTCCTGCGCAATTTTTTGCAGGCGCTCAGTCTTTTTCTCTCCTTTTTTATCATCCCATTTGACGATGGAACGTTCCGCAGCAAATGGAATTAATGCGTGCATACCTAGTTCTGTCGCTTTTTGCGTAATGAGTTCAAGTTTATCACCTTTAGGTAAACCGCATGCAATATCAACTTTAATTGGCATTTCTGGTGATGCAACTGTGCGACCAGTATTTTCTACAATAATTGTTGTATCCAAAACAACAATTGTACAAATATACGCTTCCCCATTTGTTACAACAATTAATTCATCACCAATTTGCATACGCATGACTTTGCTTATATGCTTGGCACTCTCCCCAATAATTTCTAGCTGTGCCTTGTCGTCAAACTGTTCATTAATAAAATATCGTTGCATATAATCGCTCCTTAATTATGAAGAGAAAAGTGGCTGCCAAGAAAGATTTCATCTTTCCCGACAGCCAAAACCCCAGATTGTTCCTATATTTGCGTTCCTACTCGCATTAAGGTCTACGAGAAATAATCGCTACCCAATCTTCCATCATTAAAATTTCTTCCACTTGGAAGCCTGATGCTTCAAGAGCCGCTTTAACATCATCTTTTTTCGCACCAATAATACCAGATGTTACGTAAACACCGCCCGGCTTTACGATAGAAAAAGCATCATCTGTGAAGCTCATAATAATTTCAGCTAAAATATTGGCAACGACAACATCTGCTGGCTCTTTCACTGTGTCTAATAAGTTGCCGTGGAATACTTTAACAATATGCTCAACTTTATTTAATTGCGTGTTTTCCTGAGCAGATTTTACAGCGACTTCATCTAAGTCAAGTGCATGCACTTTTTCTGCACCAAGCATTGCTGCACCTATTGATAGGACACCTGACCCTGTACCAACATCAACAACCGTTTGCCCCTGCTGGACAACTTTTTCAAGCGCCTGTAAGCACATGACCGTTGTTGGATGTGTCCCTGTACCAAAAGCCATACCGGGGTCAAGCTCAATGATTAACTCGTCTGTTGAAACAGGCGTGTAGTCCTCCCATGTTGGGACGATTGTAAAGCGCTCTGAGATTTTTACTGGGTGATAGTATTGTTTCCAAGCTGTTGCCCAGTCTTCATCCTGCACTTCATTTGTCGTTAGTAAATTTTCACCTATATTTATGTCGAAATTAACAAGATTCGCGATTGCAAGTCGGATTTCTTCAACCGTTTCAGCTAAAAAGCTTGTGGCAGATAAATATGCTTTTACTACTACACCATTTTTCGGGAAATCATCTGGATTTAATGCATAAATCTCACCAAATTGATCAATTCTTTCCTTCGTTAATTCGATTGAATCCTCTATAACAACACCACTCGCACCTGCCTCATGCAATATATTTGATACAGCGTCTACTGCCTCATGTGTTGTTAAAACTGACAACTCTGTCCACTTCACTTGCAACCACTCCTCTTAAAATTATTCACCCTTAAATTTTTTCTTTAGCTGATCCCATAAGGAGCTACCATGTTCTTCTGGAATATCACCGCTAATTTCTGCAAAATCACGCAATAATTGCTTTTGCTTTTCTGTCAACTTTGTTGGTGTAATCACTTTTACAACGACATATTGATGACCTGTTCCATAGCCATGCACATTTTTAATTCCTTTGTCCTTAATGCGGAATTGTGCACCAGATTGCGTGCCCGCAGGAATTTTCAGCTTCACTTTTCCATGGACTGTAGGCACTTCAATTTCATCGCCTAATGCTGCTTGAGGGAATGTTAGCTTTAATTCGTAATAAATATCGTCACCATCACGCTCAAAATATTCGTGGTTGCGCACGTAGAACACGATATATAAATCCCCCGCGGGACCGCCGTTAACACCTGGCTCCCCTTGACCTGCAACACGTAATTGCTGTCCATCATCTACGCCAGCAGGAATTGTTACTTTAATTTTCTTGCGTTTTTGAACTGTACCTGCACCACGACACGTTGTACATTTATCTACAATAATTTTACCTGCGCCACGGCAACTTGGACAGCTTCGCTTATTTACCATGCGACCTAATGGCGTATCAACTGTTTGATTAATTTGCCCTGCCCCGTTACATTGAGAACATTTTTGAGGTGTTGTACCCGGTTTAGCCCCTGAGCCATGACATGTGTCACAAGGCTCATCTTTTGGAATTTCAATTTCTGCCTCCTTGCCAAATACCGCTTCCTCAAAATTAATATTCATGCGATATTGCAGGTCGTCACCTTTGCGCGGTGCGTTTGGATCTTGACGTCGACCGCCACCGAAAAATGAGCTAAAAATATCTTCGAAGCCGCCAAAGCCGCCGCTAAATCCGCCACCGCCAAAGCCAGCATTCGGGTCCTCATGACCAAACTGATCATAGCGTGCTTTCTTCTGCTCATCAGATAACACTTCATATGCTTCTGCGATTTCTTTAAATTTTTCATCAGCACCTGGCTCTTTATTAATGTCTGGGTGATACTGCTTCGACAGTTTTCGATATGCTTTTTTTATCTCATCCTTACTGGCACCTTTTGCAAGGCCTAGCACTTCATAATAATCGCGCTTACTCATCTAATTACACTCCGATCTTTTTTGCATAAAGTTTATTTTACCATGTGACGACAAAAACTGCTCTAAATTTATACTATGCAAATGAAAAAATCATCCATCCATACGGGGCAGTTTTTGAACAGTGAAAAGCCAAAGCCGCAAGCGGTCTTTGGCTTTTTTTACGATTATTTATCGTCTTTTACTTCTTCAAAGTCAGCATCTACAACACCGTCATCTTTTTTGTCTGTGTTTGCATCTGCATCACCTTGTGCAGCCTGAGCTGCTGCAGCAGCTTGTTCATAAACTTTCATAACTAGCGGTTGTAAAATACCTTCTAATTTTTCTTTCGCTGCTTTAATTTCTTCAAATTCGCCAGCTTCTAAAGCTGCCTTTAATTCATCGCGAGCGTCTTCCACAGATTTCTTCTCATCCTCAGAAATTTGCTCTCCTAAATCCGTTACTGTTTTATCCACTTGGAATACAAGTTGATCCGCTTCATTGCGTAGCTCTGCTTCTTCCTTGCGCTTTGCATCTGCCTCAGCATTTGCTTCAGCGTCTTTCACCATACGCTCAACCTCTTCATCCGTTAAGCCAGAGTCAGATTGAATTACAATTGTTTGTTCTTTATTCGTGCCTAAATCTTTCGCTTTAACAGATACGATACCGTTTTTATCGATATCAAATGTTACTTCAATTTGTGGAATGCCACGTGGTGCTGGTGGAATATCAGCTAGTTGGAAGCGACCTAATGTTTTATTGTCTGCTGCCATTGGGCGTTCCCCTTGTAATACGTGAATATCTACTGCTGGTTGGTTGTCCGCAGCTGTAGAGAATACTTGTGATTTCGATGTAGGAATCGTTGTGTTGCGGTCGATTAATTTTGTAAACACGCCACCCATTGTTTCAATACCTAATGATAGCGGTGTTACGTCTAATAACACGATATCTTTTACATCACCAGTTAAAACGCCGCCTTGTACAGCCGCCCCCATTGCTACTACTTCGTCTGGGTTTACACCTTTATGTGGCTCTTTACCTGTTGCATTTTTAATTGCTTCCACTACAGCAGGAATACGAGTAGAACCACCAACAAGAATTACTTTATCTAGCTCAGAAGCTGAAAGACCTGCATCAGATAATGCTTGACGTGTTGGAATAATTGTACGCTCTACTAAATCGCGAGTTAAATCATCGAATTTCGCACGAGTTAATGTTACTTCTAAGTGAAGTGGGCCATCAGCACCTGCTGTGATGAATGGTAATGAAATTTGTGTTGATGTTACACCAGACAAATCTTTTTTCGCTTTTTCAGCAGCATCTTTTAAACGTTGCATAGCCATTTTATCTTTTGATAAATCAATCGCATTTTCTTTTCTGAATTCTTCCACTAGGAAAGCGATAATTTTGTCGTCGAAGTCATCGCCACCAAGCTTGTTGTCACCCGCTGTCGCTAATACTTCGAATACACCATCGCCTAGTTCAAGAATCGATACGTCAAACGTACCACCACCAAGGTCAAATACTAGTACTTTTTGGTCTTCATCTTGTTTATCTAAACCGTAAGCAAGCGCTGCTGCTGTAGGCTCATTAATGATACGCTCTACTTCAAGTCCCGCAATTTTACCAGCGTCTTTTGTTGCTTGACGCTGTGCATCATTGAAGTAAGCAGGAACTGTAATAACAGCCTTCGTTACCTTTTCACCTAAGTAATCTTCAGCATAGCCTTTTAAATATTGAAGAATCATCGCAGAAATTTCTTGCGGTGTATAATCATTGTCCTCAATAGTTACTTTGTCAGCAGTTCCCATTTTTGATTTAATTGACATAATTGTGTTTGGATTTGTTACAGATTGACGTTTTGCCACTTCACCAACTTGACGCTCACCGTTTTTAAACGCCACAACAGATGGTGATGTACGGTTACCTTCTGGGTTTGGAATTACTTTTGGTTCTCCGCCTTCTAATACAGATACACAAGAGTTAGTTGTACCTAAGTCAATACCGATAATTTTGCTCATTTGAAATTTTCCTCCTAATAATTAAACACAAGTATAATTAATTTATTATGAACGCATAGAATATGCAGTGTTTTACTGACAATTATGCGCTGTAAATGAAGTTATCAATTATTCGTTTACAGAAACCATCGCCGCTCTTAATACGCGGTCTTTTAATTTATAGCCTTTTTGCAACTCGCGTAAAACAATGCCCGATTCCTTCTCGCTATCCTGCTCTTGCATAACAGCTTGATGGAAATTCGGATCAAATTGCTCCCCTTCAGCAGGAATTGCCTCTAATCCCTCTTTCGCTGTTGCCTCTATGAATTGACGGTACACCATTTCAACCCCTGTATATAATGACGTCGCTTCTTCTGATGTAACTTCCACTTGTAGGGCACGCTCTAAATTATCTAGTACAGCAATTAAATCCGTTAACAAGCTTTGTGCACGGAATTTTTCTGCCGCCTCTCTATCCAATTTATTGCGACGTAGCATATTGTCATAGTCAGCTCGCAATCGTAAATAACGATCCTCTTGCTCTGCCAATTTTGCTTCAAGCTCTGCGATTTTTTGCTCGTTTTCATCTAGTGGGGTAGCGGCTTCCTCTACCTCTACCTCTACCTCTTCAGCAATTTGTTGCTCTAGTTCTTGATTTTCCACTTTTTCTGACACCCTATATCCTCCTTCAATCGTTGCTAATGTTTCGTTAAGGCGCTCGTTAGACCGCTACGCATCATCTCTAATAAAGTGACGACACGTCGATAGTCCATCCGTGTTGGTCCGATAATCGCAATGGCACCATGTTGCTCTTCACCAGTTGAAAAGGCCGTCGTAATCACACTACAGTTTTCCATTGCTAAAAGATTATTTTCAGAGCCAATGCGAATTTGAATACCTACTTGATTTGGCTGGAATAAAGTTTGCAGTTGGCTTTCTTTATCCATCAAATCCATTAGCATACGAATTTTATTCAAATCATGAAACTCCGGCTGGTTTAACATATTCGTTTTACCACCATAATAGATTTTTCCTTCTTTTTGACTTATTGAAACATCTACTAATGATTGAACGATTGAATCTGCTGCGGCAATATGTTGCTTTAATAAGCTTAGCACTTCAGCCTCGAGTTTGATGTGTAGCTCATGCAGCGGCACACCGATTAAGCGGTCATTTAAAATATTGACCATTTTTTCAATATCCGAAGGACTAAATCCCTGCGGTAAAGTTAGAACACGATTTTCCACATGACCATTGTCTGTTACAACGATTGCAACAGCTGTTTGCTCTGAGAGCGGCACAATTTGAAATTTTCTCACTTTATGCTGCTGCACATCTGGACCAAGTAAAATCGCTGTATATGTCGTTAATTCCGACAAAATGTTAGCTGATTCTCGAATAAGCTCCTCCATTTCACCAATGCGGTGATTGAAAACAGATTGAATTTGACTTATTTCTTCATCACGAATCATATGAGGCTGTAATAAATGATCGACATAAAAACGATAGCCCTTTTCAGACGGCACACGTCCTGAAGAAGTATGGGTTTTTTCTAAAAAGCCAAGCTCCTCAAGATCCGCCATTTCGTTGCGAATCGTTGCGGGGCTATACATAATACCCTCTCTCTTCGATATTTGACGTGAACCAACAGGCTGAGCAGAAGTTACAAAATCATCTACAATTACTTGTAAAATTTGCAACTGACGATTTGTTAGCACTTTGATCACCTCTGTTAGCACTCGTTTTAATGGAGTGCTAATACTACTAATAAATTAACAAATCTCTAAATTGATGTCAACCATATCGCTCGATTTAACAAGCCGCTGTCTGAAAAGTAATTTTGAGGCAGTTATTTGTTATTATTGCAAGATAGAGTAGCCCTCCATTTAAGCGTTTTTTATAGCTAATGCTTCCAATCTTCAAACTAAAAACTGTTGGAATACCTCGTTGCCTACAAAGCGCCCTTTTCGAGTTAGACGAATTCCATGCTCGTCCTGTTGTAAAAGCCCTTCTTTCACAAGTTGCTTAATTACGTCACCATAGCGTTTTTGCATCGATTCATGCATTTTCCTTTCATATGACTCAAATGTTACACCTTCTACTTTACGTAGACCTAAAAACATTTGCTCCTCCATTTTTTCTTCTAATGAAACGACATGCTCATGAATAATTGGACGCACACCTGATTGCACTGTTTCAATATATTTCTTAATTGGACCATGGTTAGAATAACGCACCCCCGCCAAATAGCCATGTGCGCCTGCACCGAAGCCAGCATACTCATCGTTATCCCAATAAATTTTATTATGCACAGAGGCAAAGCCATCACGTGCAAAATTGCTAATTTCATATTGCGCTAAGCCTGCTGCCTCCATTTCACGCAATAACATATCATACATATCCGCCTCTAAGTCTTGTGTCGGTAAATGCAATTTGCCTTTTGCGTATTGAATGTAAAAGACAGTTTTTGGCTCAACGATTAATGAATAGGCTGAAAAATGTGGTAGCTGCAGCGCTAAGGCTGCTTGCAATGTTTGCTCCCACTGCTCCATCGTTTGTCCAGGTAGACCATACATTAAATCGATGCTTATGTTGTCAAAACCTACTTGCTTCGCTGTTTTAATCGCCTCATATACATGCGAATTGCTATGTGTACGTCCGATTTTCGTTAACAGTTCGGCATCAAAGGACTGTACACCCATACTTAATCGGTTCACACCACCAGCATACAATGCTTGCAACTTATCTCGCGTCAACTCGTCTGGATTTGCTTCCGATGTAAACTCTTTTACGTATTGCATCGGGATAAAGTTTCGAATAATTTCAAGTAATCGACTAATTTGTGTTGCAGATAAGGAGGTTGGAGTTCCTCCACCTAAAAAAATCGTTTCAATTTGTTGAAATGCCTCTGGATGCTGCTCTACAACCATCGCTATTTCTTGTCCAAGTGCCTCAATATATTCATCTACTGGCTGATTTTTAAAAAATACTTTATTAAAATCACAGTAATGACAAATTTGATGACAGAAGGGAATATGAATATAAACACCTCTAGCCATTAAAATCACTTCCCTTTTTTAAGTCGGTTGTGCAAATTACAACTTGAGTTCCTACAATTATAACGAAAAAACAGCGCTGATAAAACTGATTCATTACGCTACGGCGAATTACATAGAGCATTGACGAATTGTTCTTTAGCCTTCATCATAATTGGTGGAGGTGTCTCACTTTGTATTTATATCTCGGAATTATCCCGCTTTCCCTGTTTATTATTTTTCTTATTTCATATTTAATAGACCCTAGAAAAATAATCAATGGCTTTCTATTTAACTTTTTCCTTATTACTTTTTTAACATTTTGCTTAGCGGTCTCATTATCGTCTGAGCAGTATATATTGAAGCTCGCTATTATTATACCTGTCGCTGCCTTGCTCCTATTAATTCCTTTTGCAATAGTAGCTTTCACTGTCGCATTATTTTTGAATGCCCGCACTTTAATGCGTAGAGAAGGGCGACGTTTTGCCAATTCCTTAACATTGCTGTTAGGTCTTGCTATTGTTGCCTATTTTATTATAGGGTCATTCAACTTAACAGGTCGATTTCCATTAGAATTTCAACCATTCTTTGCAGCAACTTCTTTTGTTATTATGTATTTTTTATTCCATGTGTCAAACTTTCTATCTGCTTATTTTTTATATCAATTTAATCGCCCACGCCTACACCAGGATTTCATTATCGTATTAGGCAGCGGTTTAATCAATGATAAAGTACCGCCACTTTTGGCAAGTAGGATTAATAAGGCAATTGATTTTTATCATAAACAGGCTAAGGTGACAACGCCTCCGATAATTATTTTTTCTGGTGGTCAAGGTCCAAATGAAGGGCTTCCAGAGGCGGAGGCAATGCAAAAATATGCGCTCGAAAAAGGAATTCCGCTTGAGCACACTATGCAGGAAAATAAATCTGTCAATACGTATGAAAATATGCTTTTTTCTAAGCGAATTATGGATTCATTAAAGCCTAAGTATAACAGCATTTTCACTACGAATAATTTTCATTTATTTCGAGCAGGCTTGTATGCGCGGCAAGCAGGTTTAAACAGCCAAGGAATCGGCGCAAAAACGGCCTTTTACTATTGGCCGAATGCTATGATTCGCGAGTATGTTGCAATTGTTGTGATGGGCAAAAAACGTCATTTGATTATTATTAGTATTGTTTTCTTCTTTGCAGCATTATTATCATTACTCATTTATTTAGTAAATTAGCAAGTAAGGCTGTCTAGAAAATGAGCGACTATGCTATTTTTCAGACAGCCAGTGCAATGGAGGCTGAATATGGGCTGGTAATTTCGTTCGATTGTCACCATGCGCTGAATTAATTTGCATTTGCGTTAAAAACATAGCCGTAGAAAGATTCGCCCCTCTTAAATTGGCATCGCGTAAATCGGCTCCAATAAAATCAGCGCCCCTTAAATCCGAATCCTGCAAATTTGCCGCAATTAAATAAGCTCCTCTTAAATCGGTCGTTCTTAAATCTTTCCCTTTCAGATTTTTGCCAACCCAATCTATACCTCGACATTGTTTTCCTTTTTTTATTTTAAAAACGTTTGAACTTAGCTCACTACGGATATACTTACTTGTTTCTAAAAGCAGTTCATTGATTGGTTGCCGACAGCCGATAATATCTAATGCTAATAAGTAGTCAGCGTCCATATTTGTTAGGCTCTGCAACTTGCCCAACTGTTTGTCTAACTGATTTCTCATTGAATGTGAAATTGGATATGTCAATGCTTCAGCCACAAAGGCAATCATTTCATAAAGTTGTTGCATAATCGGAAATACACGGAACATTTTTTGAGAAACCTCAGGATAATCCTGCCAGCTTTGTCCATCAAACGTATGTTGAGAGACTTTTTGTCCAGCCCCTAAACAATCGAATACTGTACATCCTTTAAATCCTTCTGCCCTTAAATTTTTATGTATTTTACAACGAAAATCTTTTTGCAAATTAGAACAAGGTGTTTCAGCAGGCTTATTCATAGCGAAATCACTCGATGCAACAATATTAAGCGCTGTACAGCACAGCCCAAAGCATTTCGTACAATCCGCTTTTAAATTTCCCCTAATATTTTCAGCTGCTTTACTCTCCATTTTATTCCTCCCATTCAGCACCTAGATAGGCTGGCTTAAGCTCTATTTCGGTTATTTGCTTATCATACTTTGCTTGAAAATATATTGGTCTAGCAACTGATTATTCGGCTCCATTGAAAAACCACCGCCACCCATCGCAATTATTTGTTTCATTTTGCATGCCTCCTCTTTATTTTCACCTAAGCTAATTCTATCAAGTTGAAGAAAAATGTTTAACTAAATCAAGAAAAAATCTGCCAATAACAGAAATTAATTGGCAGACTTTGTCGATAGTAAAATGTTCGATTATTAGTTATTTCTGGTCGTCCATCTTCAGCACAGCCATGAATGCTTCCTGAGGAACTTCTACAGAACCTACTTGCTTCATGCGCTTTTTACCTTCTTTTTGTTTATCAAGAAGCTTGCGTTTACGAGAAATATCTCCACCGTAACATTTTGCTAGAACGTTTTTGCGGATGGCTTTAATTGTAGAACGCGCGACGATTTTTTGTCCGATTGCCGCTTGTACAGGCACTTCGAATTGCTGTCTAGGAATTAATTCTTTCAGCTTTTCTACAATTACTTTACCGCGCTCGTAAGCAAAATCACGGTGGACGATGAAGCTTAGTGCATCGACATGTTCGCTGTTTAATAAAATATCCATTTTTACAAGCTTTGATGGCTTATAGCCAATAAGCTCATAGTCAAATGATGCGTAGCCTTTCGTATTTGATTTTAAATAATCAAAGAAATCGTAAACAATTTCCGAAAGTGGGATTTCATATTGAATGCTAACGCGTGTCGTATCGATATAATCCATGCCCATGAAATTACCGCGCTTCATTTGACATAGCTCCATTACTGCGCCAACATAATCATTCGGAACCATAATTGTCGCCTTTACATAAGGCTCCTCGATGCGATCAATTTTTTGTGGGTCTGGCATCATCGATGGGTTATCAACACGAAGTGACGTGTCATCCGTCATAAATACTTCATAAATAACAGATGGTGCTGTTGTAATCAAGTCAATATTGAATTCACGCTCGATGCGCTCTTGAATAATTTCCATATGCAGTAAGCCTAAGAAGCCACAGCGGAAGCCGAAGCCAAGTGCTTGTGAAGTTTCTGGCTCATACTGTAATGCAGAGTCATTTAACTCTAATTTCTCCAACGCCTCACGTAAATCATTATATTTTGCTGTATCAATCGGATATAAGCCACAGAATACCATTGGGTTTAATTTACGGTAGCCCGGTAATGCTTCTGTTGCGCCTTTACTGCCTGCAAATGTTACCGTATCACCAACACGTGTATCTTGAACATTTTTAATAGAAGCCGTTAAATAACCAACATCCCCAACTGTTAACTCTGCTTGTGGCACTGATTTTGGTGTATGAATCCCTACTTCAATTACCTCGAATTCTGCACCAGTAGCCATCATGCGGATTTTATCGCCAGGCTTCACTGTACCATTCACGATTCGGATTGAAATAATAACACCTTTATATGCATCATAAACAGAGTCAAAAATTAAGGCTTGCAACGGCGCTTCAGGGTCACCCGCTGGCGCAGGCACTTTTTCTACAACTTGCTCTAAAATATCCTGAATCCCAATACCGGCCTTAGCTGATGCTAAAACTGCCTCTGATGCATCTAAACCAATAACATCTTCAATTTCCTGCTTGACGCGCTCTGGGTCAGCAGCAGGCAAATCGATTTTATTAATAACTGGTAGAATTTCTAGGTCATTATCCAAAGCTAAATAAACATTTGCTAATGTCTGCGCTTCAATCCCTTGCGCCGCATCAACAACTAAAATAGCTCCTTCACATGCCGCTAAGGAACGCGATACTTCATACGTAAAATCGACGTGCCCCGGTGTATCAATTAAATGGAATGTATACGTTTCTCCATCTTTCGCCAAATATTTTAATTGGACAGCATTTAATTTAATCGTGATGCCGCGCTCACGCTCTAAGTCCATAGAATCAAGTAGCTGCGACTTCATTTCGCGCTGTGTTACTGTTTGTGTTGATTCTAAAAGTCGGTCCGCTAATGTCGATTTCCCATGGTCGATATGGGCAATAATCGAGAAATTTCGGATATTCTGTTGTCGTTTCAAACGTTCTTCTCGGTTCATGTATATGTTCTCTCCTAAATGTAAACTATATTAAATTATACTATGAACAATACATAAAGCACAACATTAGACTAAATGGGAATGCGATTGTATCAACAACTCAGCACATTTAGATTGTTTTTTGATTATGTAAAATAAGACATATTCGTGTGTGCTTTAACTAATACTAGTTCAGATTTTTTTGAGCAAACAAGTAGAATTTCTCACGCCTGCGGTTTTAAGTCAACATAACGTTTATCTCCTAGTTATTATAATGTTTTTACAGGAAGCTCTTTAGGCATCTACTGAATTAAGCAACAAAATAAAAAAATACAGGAAGGATAGTTTTTCTTTGTTAACATCCAAAGTTTTTACCTATTCCTGTATCCATTGCAAATGGGCGGGTGATTCGAGATGAAGAGCCTAAAATAGGCTGGTCATTTGCCTTCTTTCACCACAAAAGCATTTTTGCTTTCCACACCTGTGGCAGATATAGCAGTAATACCATATGTATAGCTATGTTTAGCAAGAGCTGTCTTATCCACAAATGCGGTAATACCATTCATATTATAAACAACATCCACTATGTTTTTGGGATTATCATAGGAGCCTTCACTGTTTCCTACAAAACGATAGATTACATATTTGCGTGGCTGTATCGCATTTTCATCTATAATTTCAATTTTACGACCTCTTGCTTCCTTCGTCACTTGTACAAAAGTTGGTTCGGCAGGCGCCGTCGTATTATCCCAAACCGTACCCGGTGTCAATGCTGTATAGTTATATAGCTGCTGATTAACAATCGTTGCATAGCCTAATTTATTGCTTTCCATACTTTTTAAAGAAAAATGCATTTGCCCCATAGCCGCTGTTTTTTCTGAGCGATTAGCAAGTATTTGATTTGGTAGCTCCATTTTATTTTTCCACGCTGCATCACTATCATTGCCAACCTTGTAATCAGCAAGTCCAATATATAGATGAACGGGATGCGTTTTTGTATATGTTTGTACTTCATGGCTCCACCAATCTAACAACGTTCCGTATTTGGCAACAGATAATGTTCTTGACCAATAAATTTGTGGTGCAATGTAATCAATCGTGCCACTTTTAATCCATGTTCTTACGTCCGCGTATAAATCATCATAATTATTGACGCCCGCTTTCGTATCACTTCCTGTTTTATCTACCGATTTATTACGCCATACACCGAATGGTGAAATACCGAACTGTACATATGGCTTTGTCTCTTTAATAGCTATATATAGCTTTTTTACAAGCTGATTGACATTATCTCGTCGCCAGTCCTCCACCTTTTTAAAGGAGCCGCCATATTTTTTATAGGCAGATTGGTCTGGAAAGGCTTCTTTCGCAATTTTGTATGGATAAAAATAATCATCCATATGAACTGCATCAATATCGTAATTGGCTACTAGCTCTTTTACTGTTTCTACTAAATAGTTTTGTACTTCTGGTAAACCGGGATTTAGATAGTATTGCTTACCATATTTAACAACCCAGCCCGGATTTGTTCTTGCCACATTATTTGAAGCGAGGTCTGATAATTTTTGGCTAGGCATTGTGACACGATACGGGTTCATCCATGCATGTAACTCCATCCCCCGTCTATGTGCTTCCTCTACCATAATCGCCAGTGGGTCGTAACCAGGATTTGTTCCTTGCTTTTTCCCTGTTATGTAAGAAGACCACGGTGCAAGCTTCGATGGATACATCGCATCATTTGTTGGTCTTACTTGATAAATAACCGTATTTAACTTGCTTGCTTTTAATTTATCTAATGTTTGACGTACCCAAGCTATGTATTGCTCCTTCGTCATGCCCGCTTTCATATCAATGTTAAGAACTGTTGAAATCCAGACAGCACGCATTTCCGTCTTCGGTTGTTCAGTGCTTGCTGACACTGGATTAACAGCAACTGTTGATAGGCATAAAATAAAAATTATCAAGACTAAACTAACAAATTTCCATTTACTGTGTTTTCTTTTCATAATTCCTCCACATGATTATTTTCCTATTTTAGTATACGACAAGTGCTAGATACATGCTAGAATATCAAGCATTTCAGCGATGGGAAAATGCAAAAAAACTGCCGAGAAAGCTACTAACTATTTTCTCGACAGAATTTTTATTTTTTAATAATATACATTGCTCAATACATAATCGCTATAAATTGTGTGCGTGTAACAGAATCATTTGCTTTGAGGTAACCAACTTCATAGAAAAAATTGCTGAATCTTGATAAAATAATCTACCTCAGCAGTATGACGATATGCCTTCTTACTATATTTTCTCATTCGCATTAATTTTTGCAATAGCCTGTGCCAATACTGCTACTGTACGCAAAATTTCTTCTTCGGTATTATCAATGCCGCCAAGCTCTACTAACAGCATTTTATGAAATAAATCTTGATTATACACACCATCTACACCTACACCAGACTTTTTCATCACACCTCTTGAAATTCCGGGTACAATATTGTTCATTGCTGTATGCAGCGCTTCAGCATACGTCAAATTCCCTTCATAGCCTGGGTGGTCTAACCCAACAACGAACGCGACTTTTGCAAAGTTCATTTCAGGTGTTTCTAATGTTGTCACCTTTCTTCCAACTGCGTCACGATGAAAATCGATTACTAAATCGTATAAATTTGTTGCCAGCTCCTCTTGAATATACGGACGCACAACTCGATATGCTTGGTGAAAATCTGCCCCTTGCTGCTTCATTACATTCATCACATCAACGTCCAGCACAGTTCCTTGCAAATTATTTAATTGGAAATGATTAAGCATTGCCTGTTGCATTGTAAAAATATTCGTTTGCTCATCATACACTGCCTGCATACCTGTTTTACTTTCTACAACAGGCTTATATGCCTCATGAGAATGCGTGTAAACAAACAGAATTTCCAAAGGTTTAGGCGTGGCATTTACAGGACTAGGATTAATAGTTGTTGCAGCAGCATAAACGACCTTTTTTTCTGGTACAGATTCAGATTCAGTTTCCTTTATAGCCACATGGTTATTCGGAAAAGGAAGCTGTCCCATAATAATTGGTAGTAAAAATAAAACAAAGAGCAGCAGAAAAAAGCGTTGCATCACTTTCATAGCTTGCATCCCCTCCTTCCACTACTCTATGGAAGGAGAAGAATGTTTAGAACTTATGAATCCGCTGTAGTTAAATGGAATAAACTGTTTGAAATTAATAGCGCATATTGCATAAGCCATATATCGACTTCCTTTGGTGTGACGATAAAGCGCTCCTGTGCATGAAATGCTTCTTCAAATAACTGTCTTTTATCATCAATTGACCATGTCGACCATTCACCAAAAATCGGCTTCACTAATGATAAATCGGCATTCTGCGTATCTGAGCGCCAGCCTGTTACAGAAAGTTTACCAGAGGGCTTCTCACGCTCGCTAATACGCGCCGCTATCGAACGAAATACCATATCAACTGCATCGGCTATTAGCACAGTCGCCTCCACGACAGTTGGAATACCGATAGCTAATACAGGAATCCCAAGCACCTCTTTTGATATTTCTGCACGCTGATTGCCAACACCAGAACCCGGATGAATGCCTGTATCCGTTAATTGAATCGTACGGCATAGTCGTTTACTGCTCCTTGTCGCAAGTGCGTCAATAACAATAACGGCAGCTGGCTTAATTTTTTCCGCTAAGGCTTTTACAAATTCACTCGTTTCAAAGCCCGTTTGCCCCGTTACCCCTGGCGCATACATGATGAACTGTTCATTCGGATTTTCTGAAAATGCGCTTTGTAACTCATCAATTGCTATCGGTCCAATTGCATCTGGTGTAATCGTTTTATTACCTAGCCCTACAATAAGTATTTTATTTGGAGATTGGTAATGAATATCTTTTAACAGCATGGCAATATATTTTTGCAAAACTTGCTGCAATTGTGTAAAGCCATCCGTATCACTTGGGTAAAGCGTTGGAATCGATAGTGTTATATATGTTCCTTGCTTTTTGCCAATCTGCTGTTCTCCTTCTTTTGATACAGTTACCTTCGTAATCTCAACGCGCTGCTCACGCAGCTCCTCCATCAAAACCCCGCTTTGTCGCGCTGTTCTTTCCTTCTGTTGCTGGGATTCATACGTTAACACTTCATCTGTTTCATCTACTAAATCCGTTCTACCCCAATTTACTTGTTCCATATTTTCACCTCATTTTTTAGTGTGGTCAAACTGTCAAGTAAATATTCTTTGCATTTATGTATTGCAATTAAGCTTGGGGTTTGGTAGAATGATTTTTGTTGTATTGACACATGAAATAAGTGAGAAGATACTCATCTCGTACCTAATATTTAGGAGGTGAAAGTTATGCCAAATATTAAATCTGCTATTAAACGTGTTAAAGTTAACGCAAAAGCAAACGAAGCAAACTCTCAAGCAAAATCTGCTATGCGTACTGCAGTTAAAAAAGCTGAGCAAGCTTTAGTTGCTGGTGCTGAAAATGCACAAGAATTAGTAGTTGCTGCTTCTAAAGCAGTTGATACTGCTGTTGGTAAAGGTCTTATCCACAAAAACGCAGCTGCTCGTACAAAATCTCGTTTAGCTAAAAAAGCTTAAGTCATATATTATGATGATGCTGCACCCCAAAGGTTAGAAAAAATCTAACTTTTGGGGTATTTTTTATCATTCGATTTCTTTCCAGAACAGACTTTATTATTAACTTAAGGTGATTGAAATGAATCAAAAAATTTTAATTGTAGAAGATGATTTATTATGGTGCTCTATCGTTAGTGATTTTTTACAAAATCATCAATATGATATTACCATTGCAAACAGTGCTGAAGAAGCCATGGAAAAGCTAGATACAGATTATCCATGTATGATTTTACTTGATTTACTGTTACCTGGAATGAGTGGAGAAGCTTTTTGCGAATGGGTCAGAAATCATCACATGCATGATATATCTATTATTATGATGAGTAGCAAACATACTATAGAAGATAAAATTAACGGTTTAAAAATGGGCGCAGATGACTATTTAGTAAAACCTATCAATTTAGAGGAACTACTTGCCCATATTGAAGCTGTATTACGTAGAACAGGATTATTTTGTCAAAAAATAATAAATAAAGGGCTTTGTATTAAACCACGAAAAGGTGAGGTTTTACTAAATGGTGAACAAATCAGTTTGACAAAACATGAGTTTATGATGCTATATTATTTCATGAATCATCCTAATATTATCCTTTCTCGCGAGGATTTAATTACACATTTATACCCAAATATTGAACGAGAAGTATTAGACCGCACTATTGATGCACATATCAAAAAATTAAGACTTAAAATTGAAAATGACCCTAAAAATCCAACTCGAATTATAACTGTTCGAGGCTTAGGTTATAAATATCTTGACGGCAATCAAATAAAATAAGCTTTCTTGAATTTATACTGTACTCTTTTGATGTTAATAAAAAGGCGATTGTCCCAAAAGCATTGCACCGCCTGCCTTTAAGACATTTTCGATAATGTTTAAGCAAGTCTATTTTCGTAAACCTTGTTGCTTTTTGACAGATATTACTGTGATAGAATACAGTAAGGGGGTTAGATTGATGGAAGGTTTTGAAATTTTTATTTATATTGCGTTCGGAGCAACTGTGCTTTTGGTTGTCGCATCGATACTTTTGAAAAAATTTATTCCAGAGAAGAAAGATAAGTATCTTAGTATTAGTTTTTATGGGCTACTAATAATAAGCATAGGTATTGTTATTATCGGCTTGTTTATAGGTGGTTGGAGTGGTATGGGTTATGGGCTTATTGGGGCCTCTATTCTCGTAGGTACAATAATAGGTCGTATTATAAACAGTGTCACAAGTTACTTTTTTGGCAAACAAAATTAATTGGGGTGGCAAGTTAAAAAAGTCAGTTGTTTTGTAAGTACATGAAAAGGAAGAATTTCGTTTCTTTACTGCCAAAACACCATTGTCAGCGTCCAAAATGCCAGTTAGACAAAGCTTTTTGGACGCCTCCTTGAGTCAGTTTATTTAAAATCTGCTAATACTTCTTCCCAATTAATCGTACCATCTTTTACTTGGTCACGTCGCTCCTTCGTCATAATATCAGAAGGTTTTCCACCTTGTGGCCAATCTTTATCATGACCCGTCCACTCTGGGCGGTCTTGAGATAAAATATAAGCGGCTAAATCTGCTGCATCTTGATCAGATAGAGAGCCAGCCGCACCTATAGGCATATATGCTTGAATATAGCCAGCCATTTTTGACATACGCCCTAAACCTGCTCCATCATTAAATGATTCTGGTCCCCATAAAGCCGGGCCTGTGTTCGCACCATTTCCGGTCCCATCTACTGCATGACAAGCAACACATGATTGTTGATATAGCTTTTCCCCATCTGTCACGCTTGGTGTCGGCACCTTTTTCATATCTGCTGATTTTGCCCATGGTCGTTCCTGACCAATTGTCACACCTTCAGAAATATATTTAAAATAGGCAACCATTGCTTCAAGCTCATCACTGTTTACTTCAAATTTTTCACCATTCATGCTTCGAACCATACAGCCATTAATCCGTTCTTCAATTGTTACAATATCACCTGAGCGAGCGATATATTTTGGATAATCTGCCATTACACCTACAAGGGATGCTACATTTTCATCTAAACCAGCCCCTGCGTGACAACTTGTACAAGACAAATTGGCCCCAACCTTCTCTTCCGCATAAATATGTGTTTCGTTAAAAAGATTAAAGCCATAAATAATATCTTCTTTCATTTTATTGTCTGGCACATCATCCATACTAATTTTAGGAAATAAGTTACTTGCTGTAGCTACTTGATTTGTACTTACTGGTATGGGAGTTTCCACTATTGGTTCTGGTGTTTCTGAAACAAACTTTTGATTAACATAAGAACCAATTCCAATTGAAATAATGATACCAAGCCCTATTAATACTACTTGAAATATTCTCATAATCGTTCCTCCTCCTTTACCTACAGCATACTAGAAAGGAATAGGAAAAAATGGCTTTTGCATCGTTTTCCATTAGATTGCCAAAATTCTAAGAATGATATAGAACAATATTTTATTTTCATCAAATTTTCATATTCCATCTGTATAATTAGAATATTGTTTATGAGAAAAGTTCTAGATGAAAACTATAGCGGCTGTTCCGAAATAATCTCTCAAACAGCTCTATCGCTTTCTTAAATTTGAATTTTATAGTTTTCATCTTCTAGTTCATCAAAAAGCCCCTCCTTTTAAAGGAGAGGTTTCATTAAAAATAGCTCTAAAATACGTGCTCGGTTGTTACTTGCTGATTTTAATTGTAAATCTACAGTAGCAAGTGCGTTGAGCGCCTGTAATAATCGCTCCGCTGATGGGCGATTGCGCTGCTCAAGTATCATTTTTATGCGATATGGATGGACTTTTAGCTGTTTAGCAATTTGCTGTGGATGATAGCCTTTTGTTAATAAATAAAACGCCTGGCTCATTGTACGAATATTTGAAGCTAGCAAGCCAACGAGCATAATTGGCTCCTCTTTTTGGCGTAATAAATCATGATAAATCGTT
Organism: Metasolibacillus fluoroglycofenilyticus; assembly: GCF_003049645.1. Taxonomy (GTDB): domain Bacteria; phylum Bacillota; class Bacilli; order Bacillales_A; family Planococcaceae; genus Metasolibacillus; species Metasolibacillus fluoroglycofenilyticus. The sequence continues at coordinate 1,206,821 of NZ_PYWK01000001.1, read as the reverse complement.
AACGCCTCCGCCTGTCGATTGCCTAAATAAGCATTCAACATTTTAAAGGCATCATGCTCCAAAGTTTTCGCGACAAGCTCCTCCACAAGCGCTTCCGTTATTTCATGCTCTTGCCCTAAATAAAGCGCCATTTTTTCTAGCTCCATTTTTAGCTGCAACATATTGGCACCTACCGTTTCCACTAATCTCACTGCGGCTCCGTCCTTAATCGCTTTTCCCGCAGCCTCGATTTCATGCTTAATCCACACATACAAATCTTGCTCCTTCGGTGTTTCAGCCGCAATTAAAACCGAATGCTCCTTCATTAACTTTGTTATTTTTTTACGTTCATCTAACTTTTCATACGGCGCTATAAAAACAGTTACTGCGGTATCGGTAGGATAAGACAACCAAGTTTCCAAACGCTTTAAATCATGCTCTATTTTTTCCTTCCCTTTTTCTGTCGCCTTTAAAAAAGAAGCATTTTTAGCAATAATCAATTTTTTGTCTGTAAAAAAAGGCAATGTGTCTGCTTCATCTATTACAATATCTACAGGCTGCTCAGCTAAATCAAAAGGAATCATCTCGACTTCCTCCTGCTCGCTTAACGCTTCCTTCAAACGTTTTATCGTCTCATCTATAAAATACGTTTCCTCGCCAACAATCAAATAAACAGGTGCAATATCCCCTTTTTTTATATCTTGCCAAATTTTTGTAATCATCACGAAACCCCTCTTTTACTTCATCGCTCCTAGTATAACATTTCTCTTCATGCAATGGGGCGCACAAAATTGTCAGAATTGTTTGCGTGCCTGGCACCGACAAAATTGCGACAATTTAGCACATACTATGGCGAGGAAAGTTCGATTGCATATGGATTTTTGCAATGGCTTGACTTATAATTGAAAAAGAGTAGGAGGGATATATATGGCAGGTCATAACGATCCAAATTACGTAACAGAAAACCCATTTGAAGGCCGCGGTCGCGCTTCTCAACGCAATGATGCTATCGATGCTGGTATTGGCTTCGTCGTACCTTTTGGGGTATTTACAATAATGTTCATCATCGCAATGATTGTAGAAGTAGCTACTCGCTAATTTTTGAAAAAAGAAATTGTCTGAAAGGCATGCGAACGCAATGCTTTTCGGACAATTTTTTTGTTGAATTAATTTCCGTTTAGTTTAATATATTTTATTTTCCAAAGTATACATACAATGATTTTAAAGCCTTTGCTATTAGCTTTAAAATGAATAAATCAAAATGTGTTTTCATTTGTATCTCATGATGCTTTCGTCTTTTAGATACCTGTCTCGTCATTCAAAATGCATTGCCATTGTCTCATATGTTAGCTTATTACCATCCCATTTGACTGTTATCGTTCCTACTTCGCCTGTTACTAAATAAAAAATATTGTTGTTCTGTAAACGTGCAACTACTTCGGGATGCGGATGGTTATAGCGATTGTTTTTCCCAGCCATAATGATGGCTAACTGTGGATTCGTTGCCTCAACAAATTCATCAATACTTGATGTTTTACTCCCGTGATGCCCAAGCTTTAATATACTGACATCGCGAATGTCCTCATAAGCGGTTTGTAGCAGCGCTATTTCTCCTTCGCGCTCTAAATCACCCATTAATAATACTTTTAGTGCATCTGCTTCCATTAATAAGACGAGCGAATCATTATTGCCCTCGTATTCAATATCTTTTGGCCATAAATAGCGAAATTGGATATTTTCCGTTTCCCAAGCATCGCCTACCAGTTGTTCTCGGATGATTAATTTCTGTTTCTCTGCCTCTCGTAAAAAATCAAACATAACAGCCTTTTCTAACGAACGAGGCGATACATGTACTTCACGTACTGCTATTTCACGCAATATTTCTTCAGCACCTTCTACATGGTCGGCATCGGCATGACTCAAAATTAATTTATCGATTTTTCCGATTCCTTTGCCTTTTAAAAATGGCACAACAATTTGACGTCCCACCTCATATTTATTATGACGCCGCTTCCACTCCTCTTGCTCAAAGCGTAGCAAGCCGCCTGTATCTATAACATAGACTGCCCTGCGATAAGGCAACTCAATCACAATACAGTCACCTTGTCCCACATCAACAAAGGAAATGAGCAATTGCTTATTTGTATAAGGGAGCAGTTGCACAATAAACGCTGGTACAATAAGCACTGCGATAGCAAGATGCCATTTTTGTCGTTGTAAAAAATACAACGCTATGCAGGAACTGCTAAATAGCAATAACAGAACAATTGTTGTGGGCTTGCCAGCAACCCACATTTGATAAGGGATGCTCTGTACAAAAAGAATAAACTCCGTTAACAGCAAACGACACGGCTCATACAAGAAAAACGCCATTTCCGCAAGCGGCTTACATATATAGGTCAATAACAGAAATAATAAATTCAGCGGTAAAATCACGAAAGAAAATAAAGGGACAAACACAACATTGGCGATAAAAGAGGATAAGCTAATTTCATAAAAATGCAGTAATAACAATGGATAAACAAGCACTTGACATACGCATGTCATCATAAATGTTTGGGCGAGTATACCTTGCAAGGCTGCTAGTAGCTTTGATGATAAAATTAAACTAAGCGCTGCCAAATAAGATAATTGAAAGCCAATTTGATACAAGACAGCAGGCTGCCAAATAACAAAAACAATAAAGCTAATTGCCATTGCGTCCAAAGCAGACAGTCGCCATTTAAAATAGCGCGCTAACATAACAATTTCCACGACAAGAACAGCTCTCCAAATAGAAGGTGCTCCACCTGCCACTATTGCATAGGTAGGTAAAAGAATTAATAGTAAAAGCGTCGCTAGCTCCTTGCGAATGCGCATACGTAAAAGCGTCTCAAAAAATAGCTTGGAAAGGAGCGCGACATGCAACCCAGAAATGGCAAATAAATGCGTAATGCCAAGCTTTTGATAAGCCCTATTCAATTCGACATCAACTTGCTCCTGCGAGCCGATTAATAAAGCTTGCGCTTCTGCAACAAGGTTCGCAGGAAAACTTTTTTCTATATGATGCAGCATTTGAAAGCGTTGTTGGGCTAAAAGGCTTGTGATAGAATGCTCCTTTTCAATAATACCCATAGAGGAAATTTCTAAGACCCCGCGCGCATGCTTACTCTTTAAATACTCAGTCATAGCAAAGCTATAAGGATGTGCTGGCATTTCAGGAATTACTAATTCCCCCTTTACTAGAAAACTTTGACCCGCTAAGGAATATTCGCTATAATATTTCTTTTCCTGCTCGTTATTCATTTCATAATGCACATAAAACTTCCGCCCATTATCTGCCTTCATGAAGCCGCGCAATGATGCACCATCAATTTTATAGTCGCCTGTCCAACTAAGCGTTATAGGCATTTCGAAGGGCTCATCTAACTTATTTATTTGCCAGATTGTATAGCAATAAACAGCAACACAAACAATTGTTAACCACATTAAATGCATGTGTGGTAGTCGCTTATATTTACAAAAAGCAAAAAGCACAGCAAGCCATAAAAAAAACCATAGTGACTCAAATGCTGCACCTACTGCAATGAGAACTACTATGGCATAGTATAACCATTTATTTTTTAAGTAATTGACCAAAAAGCGCATTCACCTTCTCTTCTAAAGGATGCAATTCCTCTTGAGAAGCACCGTAACTACGCAATTTTTCAAGCATCGTCAATAATAGTTGCAATTTTTCCTCCTGCAAAAAGTCAATTTTTGCTTCGTCGAATGGAATATGCTTGACATTGACATCGGCTTTCGCTAATAACTCTAATGCATAGGGATTATTTTTATAATCCTTTGCATAATAAACATTTTTTATACCTGCTTGAATAATCGTTTTTGTACAAGGCAGACATGGAAAATGGGTTACATACAAATCTGCTCCATTCGCAGGTGTACCATATTTAGCACATTGCAATAAAGCATTTGTTTCGGCATGTACTGTACGCACACAATGATTGTCAACAACATAGCAACCTTTCTCAATGCAATGTTCGTCTCCAGAAATGGAGCCGTTATAGCCACCTGCAATAATGCGTTTTTCCCTTACGATTGTGGCGCCAACCGCAAGCCTTGTACATGTGCTTCTTAACGCTAATAAATGGCTTTGTGCCATGAAAAATTGATCCCACGTAATACGCTCCATATGACAACCTCCAAAATTTCTTAACTTTAGTTTAGTCTTTTCGTGTAATTGGCGCAACGGGGTTGTAGAATTAGTTCACTTTAATTAAATCTTTTATTCGCTCAAAGGATTTTTCGCCAATACCAGACACTTTTTTTATATCATCAATCGTTTGAAATTTCCCAGCTTCATTGCGATAGCTAATAATCGCCTGTGCCTTAGCTGGCCCGATGCCGGGTATAGTCATTAGCAATGCTTCATCTGCAGTATTAATATTTACCTTTGTCGGGGTTTTGTTTTGACCATTTGGATGTGAAACAAAATTTATTTCTGCCATCTCTTCTCCTTGAAAAGGCACATAAATCACCATTTCATCCTGTAGGCGCTGGGCATGATTAATCATTTTCGTGTCTGCTTGCTCCGTATAACCACCGGCTAATTGAATGGCATCAATAATGCGATGTTCTTCCGTTAATTCGTATACGCCGGGAAATTTAACTTGCCCTTTTACATCGACAACTACGGCTAAAACGCTTCTTACCTCTTCCAAATCGTTTTCGCTAGCTTGTTCGAGCTGCACAGTCGCAGGAATGATTTCTACTGTTGCTGAATGGTTTTGTTGAAGAAAAAAATAGAGGAGTCCAATGATAAGAGCACTGGGGAGTAGCACCCTTTTACCGTATTTTTGAAGGTATCGTTGCATACCACACCTCTCTAAGAAGGAGGTAAGTTCATATGGAGCTACCCTCACTATACAAGATTTTACCAATGATGAAAAGCCCTTTTATTTTATGTAAAAAGGCGAGGCTGTCTAAAATAGCTTTGCAAACATCATAAGCAATTTCACCTCGAACCAGCATGCGAAGAAAATCTCTCCTATCCGAATCAATATGATGCTGCTTGTCCAGCCACTGAAATAGAGCATTCCTCTCACCACTTTATAGAAGTGTGGGATTTCTGCTAAATCAAGCTAAATAACTTTATCAGTTACGCTCGGATTTTTCCAAGCTGTGACGTCCGCCGGAGGCATATGTCAACACGATATTAGTCACCCAGTATGTCGGGGGATTCTCTTTATCAGCGGGTGGTTTGGACACCCGCTGAAAGAAATTAAATAGCACCTTACCTATTTTATCGCGCGAATAAAAATGCGCTCGCTTTCCTCCTCAGGCTGTTCAGTCGACCAGTCGGCTGTTATATGCACCTCGCTAAAGCCGGCTACATAAAGCCATGCTTCGTACTTTTCTGGGGCAAATGTGCGTTGGTAGTGCTCCTCATCAAAGCGTTCATATAAGCCCTCAGTCGCCTCTGCAAAAAAAGTCATGTAATGATAAATCGAATGCGGCTCTTTTCCTTGCTCTGTATGCCAAACATAAGTAATTTCTCCATCATCATAAGTGAACGGGCTTTCTAGAAAAATTTCATCCATTTTATAAAGCGAGTGGACATCGAAAAACAATTGTCCACCTTGGCGTAAGCTATCATAAATACGCTGCAATGTTTCAATAACAGCCTGCTCCTCACGCAAATAATTTATGGAATCTATTGGGATAATGGCGATATCTAGCTCATGAAAGCCTTCTAGTTGCTCCATCGACATCGAGATTAATGGAATTGATTTATTCGCTGCTGCAAATCGTGCGCTAGCTACCATCAGCATCTCCTCAGACAAATCGATACCGCTTACTTGATAGCCAGCCTCATCTAATAGCGCCGCAAGCACACCTGTGCCACAGCCAATGTCTAATAGAGTTGGGTATTTGGCTTGTGGTGCATAGGCTTTTATCCACTCTACATATTCGTCATATGGGATATCTGTCATTAATGCATCATAAACCTGCGCAAATCGTTCGTAGCTAGCCATTACAGTTCAGGTGCGTCCAATTGAGGTGCATCTCCCCATAGGCGCTCTAAATTATAATAGGCACGCTCATCTTTATGGAATATATGAACAACAACATCGCCTATATCAACTAAAATCCAGCGAGCTGTATCAAAGCCTTCAACGCGCTTCACTTCAAAGCCATTCTCGTGTGCCTTTTCTTGAAGCTCACGTGCAATCGCCTGCACTTGGCGATCTGAATTACCGTGGCAAATAATAAAATAATCCGCCAGTAAGGAAATGCTGTGCATATTTAATACAACAATATCCTCCGCATGTTTATCATCTGCCGCTTTATATGCTAATTGTAATAATGTTTCATTCATTAATTATTTAATCCTCTCTTATATAGTAGTTATAGCATTCGATTGATTGTGGATAAATCGCCAATTCCATCTTTATTAAATGTGCCACTGAATGATGAATACATGTACGCATCGCGATTGTTAAATCTTTCTGTGCGATTTTACGTAAATCATCAACACCCGGAAACTTGCGATTTGGCTCAATCATATCTGCTATAAAAAGTATTTTTTCTAACTTCGTCATATTCGCGCGCCCTGTTGTATGGTAGCGAATGGCATTTAAAATCGTTGCATCTGCAATTTGAAATTCCGTTTGCGCTATCCACGCACCGACAGGTCCATGTAAAATTTCAGTGCCCCAAGCAATCAATTCATTTCCTAGCTGATGTGTACGAACAATTTCTCGCATCCATTCCTCATCAGCATATTTTGCAACATCATGTAAAATCGCTGCTACTTCTGCTTTTTTTGCATCTTCATTATAACGCTTCGCTAGCTGAGTCGC